>NZ_JAARML010000004.1:0-600000 GCF_011759375.1 Paraflavitalea devenefica
TACTGGGGAATAGACTGAAGGTAATAATGGAGAGCCGTATACATGGAGACGTGTAAGTACGGTTCGGGGGCGAGCACAGGTAAACCTGTCATAGAAATATGGAAAGGCGACAGGTGCTTAGCCTACGGCACGGTGGCCGGGGCTGTGAGCCAGGCCGTGGTGGAGCGTGAAGAGGAATGATGTACCCGTTTTAGTCCTTATCCTTTGATCCAACAACCCCGCCCTCGCGGGCGGGGTTTTAAACATGAACTACCCTACCATCATTTTTTATATATTTATTTTATGACCGACAACTATCCTACTTTCTGGCAATGGTTTGCCAACAACCATGAACGTTGCCTTGGCCTGCTGACCAATGCCTGCCCTGCACCTACCCTTACTAAGGAAGAATTTGAAACGGTCTTCCATCAATATTGCGGCCAGGGCCTTTATGCCAACCTGGAATGGAACCAGGAAGACAACTTACCCCGCATTATTATTTCAGCACGGGGCGACTACCGGCATTTTGCCGGGGTAGAAGCACTGGCAGCCGCAGCGCCGCTTTCCCTGCCCTGGGAGGTGATGGCTTTTGAACCGCCCCGTAAGCCGGACTATTGCATCCACGAACGTTTCGGCCACCTGGCGTTTGATGTTGATGACCTTCTCTTTCTTCCGCTTGAATTGTATAAGGACATCGACAATGGACCACCGGTGATCACTATTTATACAGATATCGACAGGCCGGCCGGCAAAAAATACCAGGCAGCTACCGAACAAGTGATCTATAATGTACTGGGAGAAAAAAGCACTGTGCTTGACATTTCGGGTATTGTGGTGGAACGGCTCTCCAGGCTGACGGAAGAACAACAAGTAGAAACAGCCCCTATTGATCTGCTGTCTGAGTTTATCGTGGACCTTTCGCCACCGGTTTTGGGGGTTGATGAAGATGGGAAAATACACTATGTGGAGCAGGAGTAGTGAAGTCTTTTCTGTTCTTACAACCTACGCGGATAAAAATTGTTCTCATTATCAATCCAATGCATTTTTACCTTTATTTAAAAGTCTGCGATTTGTTTATTATCACTCAAACCCTTTATATTTGATCTTATTACGGTCCAAGGTAGTTGTAATGAACTCACAGAGATTAGCAGCAAGACCTTCCTTTTTATTTTTCTCACTCACCAACCATATCTCCCTTTCAGCGATGCCTTTTTAATCCTTTTGTGTATTTGTTGGATCAGCACCCAGCTCATTCGCTGAATAGTGATTGCTATCGTTATTGTTTTTTTGTTTTAATTATTAAATGGGTTAAGGCCTGGTTAGGAGCTTTTGTTTCTGGTGAATAGATGATGCAGATGCCGGTCGGAACAGCTCTTTCAAGAAAATCAATTCCGCCCCTCACTTATGCAAAAAACATAAATTTGCATCTAAGAGAGATGAAA
Organism: Paraflavitalea devenefica; assembly: GCF_011759375.1. Lineage (NCBI taxonomy): Bacteria > Pseudomonadati > Bacteroidota > Chitinophagia > Chitinophagales > Chitinophagaceae > Paraflavitalea > Paraflavitalea devenefica. The sequence goes on from NZ_JAARML010000004.1 coordinate 1,422, forward strand.
ATGAAGTTTCTGTTTATAATCGCACTTTTAATAAATACAGCTGTAAAGGTTCGTGCACAACAATATGAAGAACCAATTCACAAGGTAGTAACCTTGCATACCATTGCCTTTGCAGATACATATGACCCAGCTATTGGAAAGTTCTGCCAGCAGGACCTTAACAATATAAGCAGGGAGTTTGAATATATTGCTGTAGCAGCCAATTTAAAATATGAAGATCATAATAAACACATTCTCACAATCAATAACTTTTCTACAAAAGCCATCGACAGCATTCTAAAAACATCCTGGAAAGGTGAAACTTTCAGCCAATATGATGTGCTCATCGTGTATTTCTCAAGTCATGGCTATAGAGTTTCTGAAGACACCACCTTATTTCCCAACCTTGCCATAGAAAACGAAGCGTTTAAAGGAATTAACTCGTATTCACTCCACCAACACATTAGAAACCAAGTACGTTTTAACCTTCAAATAACTATTATTGATGCATGTAATAAAATAGCGCACGAAATCAAAGAAACAGTCAATTATATAAAGACACCAGGGTTGATTCAAAACCAACAACCACCTGAATCGACAATTCAACCTTCGAGCATTCCGATAATTGTAAATTCAATAGACAGAATTAATTATACCGAACTATTCAGAAATGTTTCCGGTGAGGTTATTATTACAAGCAGTCAGCCTGGTTATTATTCCTATCCAGATCCAAGAGGCGGAAGTTTCTTTACAAATTCTCTCATAAACTCTTTGCACCGGGAAAAAAGCCTTAAAAACAATACAAAAAACTGGCAAAACATATTTGAGGATGCCAAATCAGAAACAGTAAAAAACATCAAGGCCTTTAAGGGTTTCTCAAATTGGGCTGATTATAAACCTGTCTGGAATGACACAATAAGCCTTATTGATTATGTGCACCCCAATTACGGAGTATATATGACTGCAGGGAAGGAATTTGCAGAAAATGAAAAATACCAACTCAAAGTATCCTATGTAAAGGATAGTGCAAAGCGCGATACCATTGTTAACTGTTTTATAAATCCGAAAGGAGAATGGGGCAGATCTGCAGAAACTATGCTTTCTGAAATGCATTCTGTACAATATAAAATTTATTCTAAAAACGCTGATGGCAGCTATAGTTTGCAAACGATGAGTTCCAACAACAGGGACAATAATTTCAACATCCAGCTTAGAGGGAAGCAGGAAGATAAAATAATGGCAGTTATTAAATTTAATAGTGGCCTGCATTGCAGACTAAATATCATGCATTTTTAATTACAAAAAGCGCCCTCATATCAACCACAAACTCATTACTTCATGTATCCGGTTCAACCTTACTATATTTCCCAAACCAAAGCCAAACAATCCCGGCACCGGGGAATTCCTTAGAACGAACAAGGTCTTTTCGGCAAGCTACGCAATAGTAACATTGTTTGCTACTTTACAACTACTGCTACAATCACAAAAACTACCATCCTCATTATTTTAATGGGATACCTTCATAACACCATCATTCCTCATTAAAACTATCCCGGTTATGAAACTCGGCTCTATACAATTTTTGCGGGGCATGGCGGCGACGCTGGTGGTGTATGCGCATTCCATCGATCTGACGCAGCGGTATGGCAAGCCGTGGCAGGGACGCTTCCACTACCTAAGCGATGTGGGGTGCATCGGGGTAGACCTGTTTTTCGTAATCTCTGGCTTTATCATTACTTATGTAGCAGGTAAGTACACCGGCGCCAGCGAAGGCACCCAATTCCTGCAGAAACGCTTTTACCGCATCAATCCCATTTATTATATCGCCAGCATCGTCTACATTCTCAGTCTCATGATCAGATCCTGGATGGCCCATAAAACCTACCCTATCTGGTCGGAGAAGTTTATCAATTCCGCCTTAGATACCTTGATGGTCATTCCATTGGGCGATGGTTATTCGCCCCTGCTAATGATCGGCTGGACCCTGAGCTTTGAATGGCTGTTCTACATCCTGTTTTTCCTCACGATTCTCACCCGCGTTAAAAGGAAGATACTGTTATTGTCCGCCATTATCGGTGTGCTCATCTTGCTGCGCTATGTGCTGAGGCCCACCGACCTTCGGTTTGCTTTTATCACCAACCCCATCATGCTGGAGTTTTTAACGGGTGTACTGCTTTGCCAGCTTTACCTGCATCTAAAGAAAATTCCAGTGTGGATACCGGTGCTACTATTGGTGGTGGGTATTGCCGGATATGTAGTATTGGTATTTTATAATAACCCATTGATAGCCGCTATCATGCCTATTATGAATGGCAGCCTAAGCCTGGACAGATTCCTGTACTGGGGCCTGCCCAGCGGTTGCATTGCCGCCGGCTGTATTTTCCTGGACAAAGCCGGAAAGCTGAACAGACTTTGGAATAACCGCTTTTCCATGTTGTTGGGTGATGCCTCCTACTCTATTTACCTGGTACATTTCACTGCCTTCTCGCTGCTTGGTATTTTGTACCGGCAAGTGGGATTCTTTTTGCCACCGGACTTAAGTATCTTTTTCCAGGTATTGGTGGCCCTAGGCATCAGTATTGCCTTTTATTGGTGGGTGGAAAAGCCGTTGCTCAAATGGCTGCAGAAACCTTCTAGGAAAAACAAGCCGCTGGAAACCTTTCCTACTCCGTCTGCACAACCACAGGCGACCTAGAACCAGCAGCCCTGTTAACCTACAATTTTTCCTGTAATTTGATCAGTATAAAAACTGCTGTGACCGGTAATATCTGCTGCATAGTATTGGGTAGTATCATTAAAAATTGTCCATTTGTAGTGGTTAGGTGAACGTATCACACGTTCTATAGTGATTAACCTCGCTTTTTGTATCAAACCATCATTTTATCATGCGGTTATTTATAGTACTGATTGCAGCCATTGTACTTTACATTAATACACAGGGACAATCTCCCGAGCAATACCTTTACCGAGAACCTGTGGCTACCGGCAGCAAGACTCCTATTGATTTCAATGGCATCGAGCAATGGAAAGCAGTTTTGTCGGCAGTTGACTTCCGCAGTGCCACCCTCAGCCGCGATGGCCGCTATTGCAGTTATGCTACTAAGGAGGGCGTAGTAGTACAATCGACAGAAAATGACTGGCGGCACATAGTGCTGGGCATCAAACCGGGTTTCTTCGCAGGCAATAACCGGCAGTATATTTTCCAGTCAAAAGACAGCCTTTGCTTTCTGTCATTGGGCAGTGATGCAAAAACCGTGATAAGCGGCGTAATTGCTTACCAGTTGCCCCAAAATGATGACTGTAATGAGTGGATTGCCATTATGCTGAAGGATGGTTCCTGCATCCTAAAAAACCTCCTAAACGGTAAGGAGCGTCACTTTAACAACGCCGGGATACCAAGCTTCACCCATAAAGACTGGTTTGGCTACCTTAATAAAAACGGAAACTTGTCGGTAATGCAACTTGCCACTGGTAAAACAACATGGCACGATCATGTAAGCAGTTATGACTTTGATGAAAATGGGCGGGTATTGATTTTACTAGCACATGATGGTGAGAGAAGAAACTTGCAATGGGTAAACCCGACCTCTGGCCAATCAAAGGAAATATGGTCAACCTCCGACAAGCATATTGGAATAGGCGGGCACTTAGTAGATGCCTCCGGTAGCCGAATAGTATTTCTTGTGGAAGCAAAGCAATCTGGTAAATTGACGCCAACTATCTGGTATTATCAAAAAGGTATGGAACAAGCAGCGGAAATGGTCAATCATCGAACAGTTGTCAGCCTCAATGCTGACCTGGAGCTTGTTCCCCAGTTACCAAGATTTAGTGCGAATGGTAAATATATTGTATTCGATCTGAAAGAAACAGAAAATGATAACCAAAAAACCAGTCCAAATGCGGTGCAGTTGGATGTATGGCATTATAAAGACAAGTTTATGATGTCTGCACAACTTGAAGATATAAACATCTCATCTAAAAAGAAAAATAGGAAGTCACGAATATGGAAAGAAAAAATATACAGTGCGGCTATCGCAACCGAAGGAGCTAAAGAGACTTTATTATTGTCTACGCCCGAAGAACCATTACTCACGCTCCGAGGAGATTATGCTTTGACCATAAAAAATGAGAATACGAGCCGGCTTTGGGAAAAGTTGCCACCAAGTTATTTTGTTGTATCGTTGAAGAATGGCGGGCGCCGGCAACTTAAAAGGAGCATTACTCATATTTTTTACCCTCCTAATGATAATAGCTGGATTCTCTGTTTTGATGGAAGAGAGCGGCAGTACCTTTGTTATAATTTTTCCACAGACAGTTATCAAAACCTTTCTGCTGCTATTCCTTATAATTTAGCAGGAGGAGTTTTTGAATTTTTTAAATTTATCCAATCTAAAGTACCCGAAAGCCAGAATTTTTGGTGGTTAGAAGGAAGGAAGTCAGTATTGGTCAATGATTATTATGATATCTGGGAGCTGGATGTAACTGGCAAAAAGTCTCCTGTAAATATAACTGGGGAATATGGGCGCAAAAATAATATCCGATTTGATATCATTCCTTGCCAGGGAGAACGTGAACCTTATTCTCCCAATATTAAAGTTCGTCCTGATATCCGCTTGTTGTTGTCGGCTGTCAATATGACGACAAAGGAAACTGGTTTTTATGCGATCCGGCCGGACAGACCTGGCGATCCTGAGCCATTATCCATAGGTGCTCACGTGCAATATTTACCTGACAGGTTAGCATATGGAGATGTATCAAGAGGGCTATTGCCTTTAAAGGCTCATGATGCAGATGTATGGCTGGTGCAGCGGATGACCAACTCAGAGCCTCCTAATCTGTATGTGACCCGGGATTTGAAAACAATGAAGAAACTCACGAATGTATCCCCACCCCAAAGGTATAATTGGCTTACTACGGAACTGGTATCTTTTACTCAGCAGGATGGCAGCATAACCAAAGGATTACTTTACAAGCCTGAAAACTTTGATGAGAATAAGAAGTACCCTGTATTAATCTATTATTATAAACAGGAAACTCTGCGCCTGCATGATTACCTCGAGCCTGATTATACAAAGTCTGCTCATATTAATATTCCCTGGTTTGTAAGTCGCGGATATCTCGTATTTATACCTGATATTTATTTTAATAAGGCTTTAAAAGGAGCTGCTGCACTTAATGCCGTGGAAGGCGCGGCCACCTGGTTAGCCAGACGGCCGTTTGTGGACAGTACAAAAATGGCCATATCAGGCCATAGTGTAGGCGGTGCACTCACAATCTATATTCTTACTCATAGTACCCGGTTTGCTGCAGTATTTGAAGGAGCTGGGGCTAGTGATTTGGTAACGAATCAACTTCAACTTACCGATCTTGGAACCCCCAGAATGCAATCTCAAGTAAGTGAGGATTCAATACAAGGTTCCGATATCTGGACACATCGTGACAGGTATCTTGAAAATCCCATCCTGCATGTTGACAAGATAATGAGTCCGCTTTTGATGTTTCACAATAAAGTTGATGGAGCTGTACCTTTTCTGCAAGCGTTAGAATTATTCGTCTCTATGTGGCGGATGGGAAAAAAAGCTTGGTTATTGCAATATGACCAAGGCAACCATGGTGTGATCCTTAAAAAGGATGCCCAAGACCTCACGATACGTGTGACTCAATTCTTTGATCATTATCTGAAGGGAGCACCTGCTCCAGTATGGATGACTCGTGGTATTGATGCGCGGCTGAAAGGCATTGAAACGGGATTGGAACTGGATAAAGCAGACGTTCAGCCATAACACAACCTGAAACCCTAATACCAACCGCTCCGTTTTAAAAAACGCAACATAGGATCGAGCCATTCCTCTACCGGCAGGCGCTGGGTGAAACCATGATCGCCCCGGGGGTAAATGTGCAGTTCTGCGTTGACATTTTTTTGCCGCAAGGTCTGGTAAAAAACCACGCTGTTTTCCACCGTTACCACCCCGTCGTCGCCCGCATGGGTAATATAGGTAGGGGGCATTTGTGGAGTAACATTGGCTTCGGCGGAAAAATAACGTACCTGCTTATCTGTAGGTTCCTTACCCAATAGTTTTACCCGTGAGCCGCGATGCGTGAGCCCGGCTTCCATACTGATAACGGGATACACCAGAATCATGAAAGCGGGACGCAGCCCTGTATGCTCGGGATTAGGGATGTAACTGGTATCGTAATGTGTGCACAACATGGCCGCCAAGTGACCACCTGCCGAGTAGCCAATGATGCCCACTTTGTTGCTATCGATGTTCCATTCCTTGCTTTTGCTTTTTACCAGCCTGATAGCTTGCTGTGCATCCATGAGGGGCGCCAGGCTTTTATCGCGCATGGTAGCGTCTTTGGGCAAGCGGTATTTGACCACGAAGGCAGCAATGCCTTTTTGTACAAAGGCTTCTGCAATGGGCGTCCCTTCTGTATTGGTGGCCAGGAAGGTATAGGCCCCGCCGGGGAAAATGATCACAGCCGTGCCGGTAGTGGTAGCCGCAGAAGGGAGGTAAGCGGTAATGGCAGGCACTTCATTGGCTGCTACGATGCCGATACTATTGGGAATGCTATCGGTGTACAGGGGCAGCACCTGCTGCGCCTGGCCAGCACCCGCGAAAAAAAATACAATGATCCATAATGTGTTTATTCTGCGCATACAAAAACGGACAGACGTTTTATTGGCCTGTCCGTTTTAGAACGTATCAGGATATGGGACTAACTATTCCTTTTGTAAAGCTCCTATATTTTGTCCTCCAGCATTTTCTTTTCTTCGGGCTTTACGTATTGTCCGTATTTATCGAGGTATTCTTTGGCTACGGGCTTCAGGTTTTCCCAGTCTTTCTGGTTGAGCAGGTGGATGGATTTGGCACGTAGGAATATTTCATCACCCGGTGCACCATAGGGTTTTACTTTTTCGGCTATTTCATTCCAGTTGGGCTTTACCTGTGGATTGGGTACGTAGGGGGCAATCACATCCTGGTAAATGATGTTCATGAGTTTGGTATGCAGAGGGCGGTTGGGATTGCTTTGCAATTGCTGCTGCAAGATACCAAAACCAGGATCTGTTACTTTTTTGGTGCTGCCCTCAATGTATTCCTGGTCTTCAGGTGAGTACGGCGTTTTCAGAGAAGCGAAGAAAGCGATATTGAAGCGGTTCACGCCGGCACGGTCGCCAGTTTGTGCAGCGGCCAGGGCCAGTTCTTTGAGGAAGGCAGGATCGGTTTTGCCATTCATGTATTGGTCCAGCATGGCTGCATAGGCTTCGCCCGGCTCTGTGAGGTCGGCATCTGCGATGGTCACCTCCGGTAAAGAGCCTATTTGCGGATTGAGCGGCTGGTGTATTTTCCGCAACTCCTTCAAGGGTATTTTGATCACCCCGCGATCATAAGTCATGAGACCGTTTTGTTCCCCTTCCACATCATAAGGCTGGGTATAGATGCTGGCACTCAGACCTTCCTTTTGCAGTAACTGCAGGTGCTTGGTCATGATGCTGTACTTGGCTTTGAGACCGGCAGGTTTTTCATTGATATACCCCCAGGCACTGCTGCTGTTCCACTGGTGGTTGGGGATGAATACGCCGATGCCGCCAAACTCGCCCAGTACGCGGGCCTTGCCAGGCATGGAGATGCTGATCATGGGATCGGGATAACTGTGCACATCCGTCATATCCGCCGCAACATAGGCATTTGGACTGGGGCTACGTAGCTTTTCATTTACGTATAGGATCTCGCCGCTGTGACCGTTTACAAGACGGGATGGATCGGTAGCTTTTACCCATTTAGTAAGCCGTTCCTGGTCGTACTGCCCCCATTTTTCGTTGAACAATACCCAGGTGGTGATAGCAGGATGATTGCGCAGTTGCTCCATCATTTCCTTCCCCTGTTGTTCGAATATCTTTTTGGCCCCTTCGGGCAGGCGTGGATTGGGCTGTACAAAATCCTGCCATACCAATATGCCTAACTTATCGGCATGGTAGTACCAGCGGGCAGGCTCTATCTTGATGTGTTTGCGGATGGTATTAAAACCCATGGCCTTGATGGCTTCTATATCGAAACGCAGCGCAGCATCGGTGGGGGCGGTATGCAGTCCATCGGGCCAGAAACCTTGATCGAGGGTGCCGAGGTTGAAGTAAGGTTTGCCGTTGAGGAAGATGCGTTCTGTGCCTTCTTTATCTTTCTCCACACTTACCTGCCGCATGCCAACGTAAGACTTTACTTCATCAATCACTTTTCCACCTTTCTTCAGGCGTATTACCAGGTCGTGCAAGTAAGGGGTTGCGGGCGACCATAGTTGCGGCTGGTTGAAATTCAATGCGCCGGTATATTGACCACTTTGTCCCTGGCGAAGCGTAGCGGCCGTATTGGTTTGTGGTATAGACACTTCCAGTATACAGCCCTTGCATTCTCCCTTTATCTGACTACTGATGCTTAAACTTCCTTTCTCTAATGTAGTGCCAGACAGTTGTGGTGTCAGTTGTAGGCTGGCTATATAAGCTGTCGGCACCTGCTCCAGCCAAACTGTTTGCCAGATGCCGGAGCTGGGCGTGTAATAAATGCTTTGCGGTTTCAATACCTGCTTGCCGCACGGACCGATGCCGGCATCGGAGGGATCGTATACTTTCAACACCAGTTCGTTGGCGCCTTCTTTCAAGGTAGCCGTAATATCGAAGTTGAAGGCAGTATATCCTCCTTCATGTGTGCCTATTTCTTTTCCATTGAGGTATACCCAGCACTGATAATCCACGGCACCAAAGTGCAACAGCAGTTTCTCCCCTGCTTTCAATATCGGCTTATCGAAGCTTCGGCGATACCAAAGACGTTGCTCTGGCAGTAAAACTTTTTTTACACCGGAGAGTGCAGACTCCAGGGGGAAGGGAACCAAAATATGTCCCTGCCAGTTAGTTGGCGTGGCAGCATCCGCTGGCTGAACAGCATACTCCCACAGGCCATTGAGGTTGGTCCACTGTTGCCTTTCCATTTGCGGGCGGGGGTATTCATTGTGGGGCTTACCGGCCTTTACTTCTTTGGCCCAGCGGGTATGCAGGGCAACGGGTTGCATTTTCCAGGTTTGCGCGTTGGCGCCTATTGCTGCCAGCAGGCATAACGCTGTCCATCCATTTTTCATTTGGCTCATGCAGTTTAATAGTTTGTTTACAGATGGCTCATCAGCGGCCATCTAATTATAACGAATCAGCTAAAGGTTTAACCATTGGCCTTTCCGTATTCAATGTAGTATAGTTATTCAATGCAAAAGGGTGAGCCGCCCTATGAGGGCGACCCAACCTTTTAAAAAACTACCGCTTGCAGCACGTATCGTTCCAATCTCATTATTGCGCTACAGTACATTGCATACGATTCTACCGGTGAACGGTTTTTATACAGGAACTCTTCCAGGCAAATTATTGCTATACCATAGCCGGACCGTTATTCATTATTCAACCTAAACAGTACCATTCGAATTTCTTTTTACGCATAACTAATAACAACATTCAAGCTTTCTAACGAGCACCGTACCACTACTATTCATTCATGTATAGGACCGACTTTTTACGGGATGTGCACCAGCATATCCATGCAGGCGAACCTATATCATACCTCATCCTTATGCAAAAAAAAGCGATCATCATTGGCGCCGGACCAGCCGGCCTGACTGCTGCCTACGAATTATTAAAGCGAACTGACATTACGCCTATCATCCTGGAAAAAAGCGGCGATATCGGCGGCATTTCCAAAACGGTGAACTATAAGGGTAACCGCATGGACATTGGCGGGCATCGCTTCTTTTCCAAGAGCGACCGGGTGATGCAATGGTGGCTGAATATACTGCCGCTGCAAAACAGTGCCGACAAATCCATCAACCTTCAATACCAACATCAATCTGCCAGCTTTCAGCCTACAGCCGAACACGTGACTAATGATCAGGATAGTGATAAAGTAATGCTGGTACGCCGCCGGCTTTCACGCATTTATTTTCTACGTAAATTCTTTACCTATCCCATTACTTTATCCATCGACACCCTGAAAAAGCTGGGCCTGGTGCGTACACTGGCCATCCTCTTTTCGTACCTGCGGGCGCAGCTTCTTCCCCGCAGGCCGGAGCAAAACCTGGAGGACTTCATGATCAACCGCTTTGGCAAGGTGCTGTACCGGTTGTTCTTCCAGGAATATACCGAAAAGGTATGGGGCGTTCCCTGTAAGGACATCTCGGCCGAATGGGGGGCACAGCGCATCAAGGGCGTGAGCATCAGTAAGGCCATTGCCCATGCTGTGAAGGAGATCACCAAACGGAAAAAGAAAAGCAACGACGAAAACATTGCACAAAAGGACACCGAGACCAGTCTGATCGAGCAGTTCCTGTATCCCAAACTGGGGCCGGGACAATTGTGGGAAGAGGTGGCCCGACAGGTGCAGGCCATGGGTGGCATCATTCACATGCATCACGATGTAAAAGAAATCTATACCAATAATAACCAGGTAACTGCTATTGTAGCTGTGAATAACCAAAGCGGAGAATCGCTGTACCTGGAAGGAGATTATTTCTTCAGCACCATGCCGGTGAAGGAATTGATCGGCGGTATGCAGGGGGCCGTACCGGCCAACGTACGTGAAATAGCCAGCGGGCTGCTGTACCGCGACTTCATTACCGTGGGGATATTGTTGAAACGCATGGCTACGCAGCACCAACGAACCGGGACCTGGGAGCAACTTAACCTGAAGGATAACTGGATCTATATACAGGATGCGGGGGTAAAAGTGGGCAGGCTGCAACTGTTCCACAACTGGAGTCCACACATGGTGGCCAACCCTGACCACATGTGGATCGGCATGGAATTCTTCTGTAATGAAACGGATGCCTTTTGGCAACTGCCGGATGAACGCATCAAAGCCGTTGCCATAGCGGAACTGGAAAAAATAGGACTGATAGCAGTGGATGATGTACTGGATAGTACCGTGTTGCGCGTACCTAAAACTTATCCAGCTTATTTCGGCGCTTACGAGCGGTTTGATGAAATACGGGCCTATACCGATACGCTGCAAAATCTTTTTCTGGTAGGGCGTAATGGAATGCACAAGTACAATAATGCCGACCATAGCATGTTGACAGCGATGGTGGCTGTGGACCATATCTGCGCCGGTATCTCCAGCAAGGATAACTTATGGGCCATCAATACGGAGCAGGAGTACCATGAGGAAAATAAAGAACCTGACGAAACAACTGCAACACCAGCTAGCAGTGAGCCGATCCCTCCCCAAAAACGCCCCCCTATTAACCAGGAGTTGGCAACAACAGTAAGCTTCAAAGATTTTCTGTTTCACAACAAACTGAACCGCCGCTTCCTGTGGTTTGCGTTGATAGCGGTGATTGCGCAGTTTGCTATTTTCAAATACTTCTATCCCTTTGCCAGCTATATTCATGGCGATTCCTTTGGGTATATCCGTGCAGCAGCTAACAATGCAGATATCAATACGCATCCTATTGGGTATTCACGTTTCCTACGGTTGTTTAGTGTATTCAGTCGGTCGGACCTGGCATTGACAGCCTTTCAATACCTCCTGGCACAAGCCAGCGGTTTGTTCTTTTTATTTACGCTTTTTTTCTTTCACCAGATCAGCCGGGTGACGCAGTTTATCCTGGTAGGCGTACTGGTACTTAATCCCCTGTTCCTGTACATGGCTAACCTGGTGAGCAGCGACTGCCTGTTTATGAGCCTGAGCTTTACGTGGTTTTCCTTGCTGCTGTGGGTCGTGCACCGCCCCAGCAACCGCATACTCTTCTGGCATACCGTGGTGTTGGCCTTTGCTTTTACCGTTCGGTATAATGCGCTGGTGTATCCGACCATTGCGTTTATCGCTTTTTTACTGGCCAGGCTGGCCTGGTATAAGAAAGCTATTGGCATTGCCCTTCCCGCCTTGCTGATCGGTCTGTTCATCTTCTATACCGGCAATAAATACAAGGCACTTGCCGACACCTGGCAATTTTCACCATTTAGCGGGTGGCAGGCTGCCAACAATGCGCTGTACACTTACCGGTATGTAGACAGCGCCGACCGCAAACCCGTGCCTGCCAAATTCAAAGTACTGGACAGCATGGTGCGCCGTTACTTCGATACGCATCGTGATGTAAAAAAATATCCAGGCGAAAATATAAAAGCCAGTACGGTATATATGTGGACGAGGCATTTACCCTTGCACCGGTACCGGGACCAGGTAGCCCTAAAAAGGAAAGACACCGCCGCCACAGAATTAAAGAAATGGGCGCTGATGGGCCCGTATTTCCAGGAATATGGCACTTATATCCTGAAGCAATATCCCTTACAATATGCCGAACACTTTCTATGGCCCAACCTGATCAAGTATTATGCCCCGCCCACCGAGTTTCTCGAAAAGTATAATGACGGGAAAGATAGTGTAAGCTCGATTGCCAGTTCCTGGTTTGGATACAAAAGCAGGAAGGTGAGTAGCCGCATCGAGGACCCAAAAGCCTATATACTGGATGTATACCCCATACTTTCAGGTAGCATGAACGTGGTATTGCTGTGCTGCCTCATCTGCTTTGTTTGGCTCCGCGGATTCCGACATCAGGCTATTTACAGTAAACCACTGGTATTAGTGACCAGCTTTTGGCTGGTAAATGCCGCCTTTACCATCGTAGCTTCACCAGCAGCCATCCGATTGCAGGCTTTCCCCATGCTGCTGGAAACCAGCTTTGCCATCATCCTGGTGGCCTGGCTATGGAAACTGGCGGCGCAGGCAGAGCCCGCCATCCAGGTACCCAAGCCAATGATCACACCACAGCCATCCATTTAAAACATACCATTTATTACACCATAGCCTAAATATTATCCAGTTATGAAACTCGGCTCCATACAGTTCCTGCGCGCTATTGCCATCCTGCTGATCGTATATGCACAGTCTATCCATCTTTCCAAACAGACGGGGCCATCACATCAGCAAAATTTTTACTATCTTTCCCAGATAGGTTACATAGGCATTGATCTTTTCTTTGTGATCTGCGGATTCATCATCACTTATACAGCCCATCGTTACAGCGGCGCCCGGGAGGGTCTGCAATTTCTGCAAAGACGTTTTATCAGGATTAATCCCCTCTTCTATATAGCCAGTATACTATTCTTTGGTGTACAATGGTTCCAGGTATGGGCTACCAATAATCCTAATAGCTTTTTGCTAAATAATAAAATGATACCCGGCCTCGTAGACAGCCTGTGGATTATTCCCACTACTGATAAGCTATCTCGGTATAAACTTTACCTTCCAACGGGCTGGACTCTGGCTTTTGTATGGCTGTTTTACCTGGTTTTTTCCATTACTATTTTTGCTAACCTACGGAAGAAAGCTATCGCAGTTACCGTCACTATCTGCTTACTTGTAATTGCAGGTTCTCTATTCAAGCCAACCGATCTCCGGCTGACATTTGCCACTAATATCATACTTCTCGAGTTTCTATTGGGCATGCTCATTTGCCAGCTTTATATGAAAGCCGGTATGCTACCGAAATTCGTGCCCGTGACCTTTTTGCTTGCGGGGATAGCCTGGTGCATGGTACTTGTGTTTTATAATTACGGGCATATCAGCACCCCTAATCTCATCCTGAATGGGACTTTGAGCTTGCAACGGTTCCTTCTTTGGGGCCTACCTAGCAGCTTTTTATTGGCGGGGTGTGTTTTACTCGAAAAAAACAAGCAACTTCAACGCATATGGAACTATAAGCCTGCACGCCTGATCGGCAATGCCTCTTACTCTATTTACCTGGCGCATTCCATCATATTTACTTTACTTGCCACTTTATATAAAACAAACACCATACTGTTGCCAGACGTTAGCATTTTTGTGCATCTTGTCGTTGTTGTGATCACAGGCCTTGTTGTTTATCGCTACCTGGAAAAGCCTTTTATTCGGTGGCTTCAAAAGGTATCCCAGCATCCCAGTATAGAACATTCCACCACGCAACCACAATCCGCCTGATCTTAAAAATATTCTCTCATTGTTTACGGGAAGGATCCACCGAAGGTAATGAGAGCATGTGGCGAAGCCGAAAACCACTATAACAGAGTAGGCATTCATTACCAACCAAAGTTTAGCTTTTTACGCCTTAAAAAGCACCTTTATTATGAAAAAAGTAAGATTCATGCTGCTGGCCATTGCCGTTATCGCCATCGCCGGTGGAACGCTCGCTTTCAAAGCAAAGTTCAGTGAAGATATTTGTACAGGTGATGCCTTGGCATTAGGGGGAGGTGTCTTTACCTGCAAGATCCAAAACCATCCAGTATTACCTGATCAGACAGCAACCTGTGAAGACATTGACGCATACGAGTTAGTGCCTGATAATGAGCAAACTATTCCAGTTTGCACTACCGAGGTTGAGGCATGCGAAGAAGACAACACATTCTGTGCCCTAACTACACTTGACCTAATAGAAGATTAATTCGCCTTTGATGTTATGAAGCAGGGCTGTCCGCCAGCCCTGCTTTTTTTCTCAGCCACCAGCCAGGAGTATACTATCCAATGCGGTACAACAGATACTACCATACGCAGCAGATTTTATACTGATCAAATTACAACTGCAAAATACCTTGCATCCTGGCAGCAACGATAAGATGCTCAGCACCAACTAATGAAAAATGATCCGGCAACAAGCCATACCAAACCTATCCTTCCAACAATGGTTAATCCAGATAAAAGAAAACAGGCTATTGCTATGGCTGTCAACAACCATCATCATTCTGTCATTTACCTGTTTGAAAATCCTTTATCCCTATCCTAATTTCATTCCTCCCGATTCTCATTCCTATATAGAAGCAGCCTCTCAGAATAAAACTATCAATGTATGGCCCACCGGTTATTCCAAATTCCTGCGGCTGGCGAGTTGTTTTACCAACTCTCATTTTATCCTGGTGCTCCTTCAATACCTGTTGTTGCAAAGCAGCCTATTGTACCTGCTTTTTACCGTTCAGTATTGGCTTAGCCTGCACAAACGGGCGTTCCTGGTCATCCTTGTGTGCAGCCTGATCAATCCCCTATTGCCTCATATCAGCAATTTTGTATCCAGCGATTGCCTGTTCACCGCGCTTAGCCTGCTGTGGCTTACCCAACTGATCTGGATCATTTTCCGACCTGGCATGCTGCTATTAATCAGCCATGCATTCGTATTGTTATTGGCCCTCATGATACGCCATAACGCGCTCTACTATCCCGTTATCAGCCTGCTTGCCATCTGGCTTACCCAAGTTCCCCCTGCCCTTAAGCGTACAGGAGCCACCGCCATTGTTCTACTATTAAGTACCTATATCGGGTATACTCAATTTCAATACGAAAAATTATCGGGCAAAGTCCAGTACTCCCCCTTTGGCGGATGGCAATTGGCCGCCAATGCCCTGAATGGATACGCTTATGCCGAACCAGCCCCCAAACGTATTCCCTTTAAATTCCGGCCACTGCACACCATCACCAACCGGCATATTGACTCCCTGCGGCGGCTAAAAAAAAGACCGGATGCATCCATTGGCATCTATTACTTGTGGAATGATCAATCACCTTTACAACAATACCTACGGGAAAATAAACATAAACAGGATAGCGGTACCAGTCCCTTTAAACAGTGGGCAGCCCTTGGGCCCCTGTACGGTGCTTATGGCCGTTTCCTGATCGCTAAACACCCGGCCCCCTTTCTACGTCACTTTATATGGCCCAACCTGAAAAGCTATTATTCCCCCCCAACCGGCTTTATGGGCTATTACAACCTGGGAAGACGTACCGTACCACCTGTGGTAGTAT
Organism: Paraflavitalea devenefica; assembly: GCF_011759375.1. Taxonomy (NCBI): domain Bacteria; kingdom Pseudomonadati; phylum Bacteroidota; class Chitinophagia; order Chitinophagales; family Chitinophagaceae; genus Paraflavitalea; species Paraflavitalea devenefica. The sequence goes on from NZ_JAARML010000004.1 coordinate 17,198, forward strand.
CGTGGTTTGGCTGGAAAAACAACCAGCTACCCAGTTATTTCAACGACAAAAAAATCCAAACAGCCGAAGTATTTCCCCTTCTGCTACCAATCCTCCATTTAGCTTTTTTTATCGGTTTCCTTATTCTCCTTTTTGCAGCAGGATTCAGAACAAGTTTAAGGTATGCTCATGGCTTACTGTGGTGGATCTTTCTTATCTGGGGCGTCAATATGTGTTTCAGCGTATGTTCGGCTCCTATAGAACTCCGGTATCAACTATTTTCTATGATCATGACCCTTATCTTTTGTATTGTGCTCATCGAGCGTATTGTTTCAACGACAGGCTTAACAGTGAAAAGAAACTCCACTCCTATTCTAACCAACGCAATTTCTGAACCAGTAACACTTACGCCCATCAATATCAAACCATAAAAATAATACCATGAAAAAGATAATTGCCCTTGCGCTCATCACCGGTTTAGCCGGCTGCTTCAGCAGAGAACCAGCAAAAACAGGGCTGGAAGGAAAGCCATTGCCTTCCTTTAGCCTGCAATTGAGCGATAGTGTTGGTTTCGCTAATACCTCCGCTGCCCCCCTTGACAAACCAGTTGCCTTGTTTTATTTCGGGCCTCATTGCCCCTATTCGCGGGAACAGGCCAAAGAGATCGCTGAAGATATTGACCGGCTGAAAGACATCCAATTTTATTTTGTTACCACGGCTTCCTTAAAGGAGATGAAAAAATTCATTGATAGATATCAGCTTAGCCGATTCAAGAATGTGATAACAGGCAGAGATACATCTGGATTTGTAAAAGATTACTACGAAATAGTCGGTGTACCCTATATGGCCCTGTTCACCAAAGACAAAAAACTCAATAAGTCCTATTACGGAAAAATCTATACCAACCAAATTATCGAAGGGGTTAAAGAATAACTCCAACGAAGCATCGGGGCCGTCCGTATTTTCCCTACAAACAGCCCGATGCTTAACATACCAAGCACATACAATTCTAACTATCTACTTTTTTACCGGCCAAGTGGGTTTATCTGAACGCATTTTGGATAACACTGCTGCAAAATTGTTAACCTTAGCAGCGAAATATCTGTTACCTTGATCGGTGATCTGTTTTTCTTTTACCAGGCCCAGCGCCCTTTCTTCCCAATAAATGGCTTCCGTTTTTTTACCTGCTTTGTACAGCAGATTGGCATAAGTATCGTAAGCTTGAAAATCCGGCCTTGCCTTTACGGCCTTTTCCATATGATTGGCTGCACGCTCCAATACCCCTTGATCATTTATCCGCAAAAAAAACTGCCAGCAATAGTGATTCACTAGGGTGTAGGTGGTATTGCTTTTTGCACTGACCGTGTCCAATCCATATTTATCCAGCTTTTCCAGATAGAACTGGGCCAACAACGGATAATTGAAACGCTGCTCATACCACATGATCTTCGCCTCCAGGAAAGCCCTATCCACATATTTTTGGGGGAATTTGGCTGTCAATTTTTTATACAGGCCTGCCCAATCCGCTTCGGCCGTATCTCTTTTTCCTCCCAGCATATTAAATGATGCCTGAACCCCCAGGAAAGGAACTGCTATCTCCCTAACTATCGTCCTGCTAACGACATTATCGGCATAGCCTTTAAAACCTATTGCCTTATCTGCCTTTTTCCCATTGGGATAAAATACTTTAAACAATTGTGCCGTGCTGCTCCAGGACAGACTTCCGAGGTATTCGATATTCTCTTTCGTGTAAACCTGCCTTTTTTTTACACTTTTGAGATGAGCCATGTAATCACTGTGCAATTGTTTAAACAACTCAACCTGCCCCAGTTCCTGACTAACCCGGATCATGTACAACATGCGATTATAGTTCTTTTTACCTGCCTTGTATTCCTCTTCGAGCCTGTTAAATTCTTCATATTTATCGACGTACACCTGACCGGGCTGGACGGCTGTAGCGGCAGTTGCAATAAATTTCTCTACTCTCTGAAATCCTTTATCTATGTACACCACCTGCCCCTGCGGCGATAAAAAAATATAGGTAGGAAATGCCATTACCCGGTATTGATCTTGTATGGCCCGGGCATCTGCATACCAATTTTTCACCTCCTCGTTATCATTTTTGGTTTTATCCATCTGGACCTTTACGGCAATAAACCGCTCATTGATAAAGCTACCCACCGTATCGTTCACATACACCGATCTATCCATTTGCTTACAGGGACCGCACCAGGTAGCAAAACAATCCAGGAAAATATACTTATTTTCCTTACGGGCCTTTTCCTTTACCTCTTGCCAGCTAAGCCCATTTGTCCATTTGATCCCTCCACCAGGGAACTGCTGTGCAGCAGCACTGAAAAAAAACATCAACATCAAGAGCCATAAACCAAACCATCTTGTCATATACTTGTTTAAATTGGAACGTATACCCTCCTTATTTAACCACGTATTCAAAAAAACAGCTCCATTGCTCTAGTAGCTTCTTTCGATCAAATAAACTGATAATCAATCCTCAACCTGCTGAAAAATGCCATTTCGGCCCCAAGGCACAGTAAAACATTGTAAAAAAACTCGCCAACAATATAGTTGCCCTTTTCGAGTTGTTCGTTTTTATCTATAGTACCGGCTTCACAAAAAGATCACCTATCTGCGCCGGAAGTCACTTCACGGTATAGAAACCCGTTAAACCTTCTCAATCATTTGCGCTCATCCAGCCTATTAGCCATTGCTTATCCGTACGAAAAACCAAACTGCTAACAACATTAAGGTACTTAAAGGTTCATCTATGCTACGCTCTGCTTATGGTAAAGGCCCGGGCTGTTTTGTATGCTCTATCACAGCTCCGTTCAGGCGAACAATTAGATTTTGTTTGCTCATCTTGGTTAGTTTGCATCTACAATCGTTTTTTACCGGCGAATCGCAGGTAGTCTCCCTTTCCTTTAAGGAGGCTCCCTTACAAAAAGTATTTGCCGAGATCAGGAAACAAACCGGTTATTCTTTTGCTTATTTCGAGACAGACCTGGCCAGGGCCAAGCTGGTCAATGTCAATATCACCAATGCGCGTGTACAAGACGCACTCCGTACTATTTTCCAGGACCAGCCGCTTACCTATACTATCATCGAGAAGGTGGTGGTGGTAAAACAAAAAACTGTTGAAAAAAAAATAAACCAGGAGCAAAGCTCCCCGCCCCCATTTCTGCCCATTGAGGTAAGAGGACGGGTGCTGAATGAACGGGAAGATCCCGTAGCCGGTGTTACCGTACAGGTGAAGGGGACAAAAACCGGCACCGCTACCGATGGAGAAGGAGAATTTTTCCTAAAAAATGTGGAATCGAATGCCACCCTGGTTCTTACCGGCGTAAATATAGAACCAGTGGAAAAACCCATCAATGGTCAGCGTAACCTGGACTTACGGGTAAAAGGAAGATCGAGCAAACTGGATGAAGTGCAGGTGATTGCCTACGGCAGAACTTCTCAAAGATTCAGTACTGGTAACGTCACCACCATCAAAGCAGAAGATATTGAGAAACAGCCGGTCTCCAATCCCTTATTTGCCTTACAAGGCAGGGTACCAGGCCTATTGGTTACTCAAAATACCGGGCTTGCCAATGGAGCCTTCAAAGTCCGTATCCAGGGACAAAATAGTATAACAACTTCCAATAATTCTCCATTGATTGTGGTAGATGGTGTTCCATTATCCAATGACCTATTAATATCCTTATTGGCAGGACCTTTAGCCGTTGGTACTACCCCAGAGAGCCGAGGTAATAATCCCGTGGGTTTCATTAATCCTGGAGATATAGAATCCATCGACGTGCTCAAAGATGCCGATGCTACCGCCATATACGGTTCCAGAGCCGCCAACGGCGCGGTCCTAATTACTACCAAGCGCGGCAAAGCAGGCAAAACAAAAGTAACCGTAGGCGTTCAGCAAGGATGGAGTAAAGTAACCCGCAAACTTGACTTACTCAATACCCGGCAATACCTGGATATGCGCTATGAAGCCATCCGGAATGATGGTTTAACTATCGGTAATACAGCAGCTTACACTGACCTGGTATTGTGGGATACCACCCGCTATACCGACTGGCAGGAAGCATTGATTGGCGGAACAGCCAATTACACCAATATCAGCACCTCTGTTTCGGGCGGCAGCCCTACTACCCAATACCTTGTAGGAGGGACCTATAACAAGCAAACGACTGTTTTCCCAGGTGCCATGGCCAGTAAAAGTGGGACCCTACACTTTACTATCAACACCGCTTCTACCAACCAAAAATTCAAACTATCACTTACCGGTAACTATACAGTCAACGACAATGGCATACCTGGCGCAGACCTTACTTCTATAGCCCTTCAGTTGGCACCCAATGCCCCCCCCCTTTATAATGCGGACGGCACCCTGAACTGGGCCCTCAATGCAGCAGGTAATGCTACTTGGGAAAACCCGCTGATCAACTCCTTTTACAGGGATTATGAACATGTTTCCAAGCAATTGCTGAGTAATGCCCAGCTTAGCTATACCATTCTACCGGGTTTACTTATCAAGAGCAGCTTGGGCTATAACAGTACGTTGGTAAACTCCTTCTATGGCAGTACTGCAGAAGCTGTATCCCCTGCCAACCGACGGAATACAGCAAGATCATCTATTTTTGGTAATTCGACCGCCACTACCTGGCTTATAGAACCACAGCTAACGTATAATAAAAAGTGGGGGAAAGGAATACTTGATGTGCTTGCCGGTACCACCTTACAAAAAACTGTGAACGATATACAAACCATTTCGGCTTCCGGTTTTTCCAGCGATCTTCTGTTAAAAGACATTTCTTCAGCACTTGACGTCACCTCGGATTATCGTCAGTCAATTTACCTCTATAGCGCCCTGTTTGGAAGAATTAATCTCAATTGGGATAACCGGTATGTCATCAATGTAGCAGCCCGCCGTGACGGGAGCAGCCGTTTTGGGGCCAATAACCTCTTTAATAATTTCTGGAGTGTGGGTGCTGCCTGGATATTTACCGAGGAAAAGGGAATCAAAGAGCTTTTGCCGATGCTTAGTTTCGGTAAAATCAGGGCCAGCTATGGCACTACCGGCAGTGATGGTATTGGAGACTATCTATTTCTCAGCAGGTATGCCTCCACAACCTCGGGCATTCCTTACCAGGAGGTCTCCGGGCTTCAATCTACCGGCCTCGAAAACCCCTATATTCAGTGGGAGGAAGTGCGTAAACTGCAAGGCGGCATCGATCTTGTTTTTTTTAATGACCGTATTTTATTGAATGCCACTTTTGCCCGTAACAGAAGCTCCAATCAATTGGTCAATTATGCCTTGCCAGCCATTGCCGGCAGAACAAGTGTACGTATAAATCTTCCAGCTTTAATACAAAATACCAGTTGGGAGTTTTCGTTATCTGCCACCCCCCTCAAAACCAGCAAAATAACCTGGACAAGCAGCCTTAATCTTACTATTCCCCGTAACAAACTCATCGAATTTCCCGGTATCGAAAATACCAGCTATGCCACAGGCACCAGTGGGGTAATTATTGGACAACCGCTAGGAGCTACTTATTATTTCCACTATTTGGGTGTAGATCCTTTAACAGGTCGTTACCTGTTTGCAGATCAAAAGGGGAATCCTGTGGTAGTTCCTTCCGGCCAGGCACTTTCTGTTCTGTTATCCTTTCAACCACAGTATTATGGCGGTTGGATGAATACGATCACTTACAAAAGATTATCCCTGGACTTCCTCTTCCAGTTCATCAGACAACTAGGCAACAATTCCTTCTATCTTGGCCCCGGAGCAATCCCTGGGAATTTTAGTGTTGGACTGGGAAATCAGTCCGTGTCCGTATTAAACCGCTGGCAAAAGCCAGGCGATAATGCCCCTATAGGCCGATACAGCACATCATCCTTTGCAAAGACTATATCACTATCCGATGCCGGGTATTCGTACGATGCTTCTTATATACGGCTTAAAAACGTATCGCTTTCCTGGCAGCTTCCACCGGGTTTATTAAAGAAAGTGAGCTTGCAGAGTGGCGTTCTCTATTTCAGGGGGCAGAACCTGGCCACTATTACTCATTATACAGGACTTGATCCGGAATCGCAAGGAACATCTTTACCTCCCCTGCAAGTATGGACCCTGGGTTTCAATGTAAGTTTTTAGATTTTTAAAAAAGATGAAGCAAATGAATACATTTATATTACCCATCCATTATAAAAAAACAGGCAGATTCCCTTTCTCCCTGCTATTTTTTGTGTGCCTTGTACAGATCGGGATTTCCTGCAAAAAGCTGATAGAAATACCTGCACCCCTCGATTCCATTTCATCGGCCAATGTATTTACCAACGATGAAACAGCGATTGCCACTGTTATCGGCCTCTATACCAATATGAGTAAGGTTACCAACAGCAGCACGGGTGGTTTTGCCGGCCTCAACGGCCTATCGGTATCGGCAGGTTTATCGTCCGATGAATTAGTATTACATAATGGGCTGGTAAATACCTCAAAATATCAAGCTTATAATAATAATGCACTGGATGCAGTAGCAGCAGGAGGATTTGGCGCAGAACATTGGAATCCTTTATACAGTTACCTTTACGAATGCAATAGTGCTATAGAAGGTTTATCCGCTCCGGCCGCCGAAGTATTAACCCCCGCCATTCGAAAACAATTATTGGGTGAGGTCAAGTTCCTACGGGCTTTTTTTTATTTCCAACTGGTCAACTTGTATGGCGCTGTTCCCTTGGCGCTTACCAGAGACTACCAAGTGAATGCCCTATTGGCTAAAAGCCCTCCTCAACAAGTTTACCAACAGATCAAAAACGATCTGACGGAAGCTCAAAGCCTTTTGTCGGAGCATTACCCCAGCTCTAAAATACTGACAGAATCCGGAGAACGGGTACGACCTACCAAATGGGCTGCCGCTGCTTTACTGGCCAGGGTGCATCTTTATATCAAGGAATATCAACAGGCTGAGTCGGCCGCCTCCTTAGTAATTGATCATGCGGCCCTGTTCGAACTCCCCCCCCTTAATAATGTTTTCCTTAAAAACAGTAAAGAGGCCATCTGGCAACTACAACCTACCACCACTTATTTCAATACGGAAGAAGGACGTCTCTTTGTGATCCTTCCGGCTGGCCCCAGCAATACTCAACCTGTGTACCTGAGTGAACTACTGCTGAACACCTTTGAACCCGGTGACGAACGGGCTGTACCGGGTAACTGGATCGACAGCACCATTTATAAAGTAAGCGCCACCGTGAATGACACTGTTTATTATCCTTATAAATACAAAAAATCGACCCTTGACTCCGCCATCTCCGGCAGCACGGCCCTTTCCAAAATGACCGAATACCAGATGGCACTAAGGCTCGGGGAGCAATACCTGATCAGGGCGGAAGCCAGGGCACAGCTCAACAAACTGGAGGAAGCCAAGGCCGACCTGAATGCCATCCGGCTAAGAGCAGGTCTTGAAGAAACTACCGCCACCGACCAAACTTCGCTCCTCACCGCCATACAACACGAACGACAGGTAGAACTTTTCACAGAATGGGGGCATCGCTGGTTTGACCTGAAACGGACCGAAATGGTGGATGCGGTAATGACCATCGCAACACCCTACAAGTCCCAGGGGCTCACCACCTGGCAATCGTACCAGCAATTATACCCCATTCCGTTACAAGATATTAACAGAGCTCCCAACTTAGTTCAAAACCCCGGTTATTAAACAATGCCATTTACTACTATGAGAAATATACCTATTGGACTGCTGGTTGTCACCCTACTGGCTTATGCCTGTAAAAAAGAAACCTTTACCACCACTCCCGTGGCGTCACTAAAAATTATCAATACCGTTACCGGTGGCAGCATTGTCAAATTAGGCAGTTATCCCACTAATATCGCCAATAATGCCCATGCAGATTTCGGCTTATTCCCGGATAGTACTATATATGTGTATCCAAATGGAGATTCCTTACATCCCTGGTATAATCATGCCAGCAAGGACGTATTAATCGAAGAGAATCAATACTATTCTTTATTCCTTGGCGGCACTCCTACAGACGTTACTGCCAAACTGATCAAAGAAAATATACCAGTACGCGCCGACAGTACGGCAGGCATCCGCTTTATTCATTTATCGCCCAATAGCGGCCCTGTTAATGTGGTACTTTCTACCACTCCCCAGGTAAGCGAGTTCTTCAACATCGGCTATGGAGAAATCACCGATTTTAAATCTTTCCCGGCCACTGCTGCTAATACGAGCTACACTTTCCAAATAATCAATCCCAGCACTAACAAAGTCATCACTTCTATTACCATGACTGGCGCGACAGTAACTACTTATGTACCGAGGTTTAAGAATGTGACCCTGGTATTCAGGGGAAAGACAACAGGAACGCCAGCGGCGGGGATTACGCGGGTGAATCATTATTGAATAACCAAGAAAACCTTTTTAACCTACTTGAAATGATCTTCCATTTTTATACTACTCATCCGGAAACCAATAATAAATCCTTGCGGGTAAAAGAACGCCTACAAGCAAGAACACTAATACAATGATCATACTATACTCGACGACTCATTTTTCCCCGGCATAAATTACTATTGTTTTGCCGGGGTTTCATGATTAACATCCATACCATAAAGTAATAGCCGCTACTATAGTGTACAACAAGCCTTATTCATTTATTCTACGCATTATTATTCCCCATTCATGCATTGCTAATATGAGGGCATGTCGGCTTTTACCTGATTGCCATTGCATTTCTCAATCCCCCAGCATCCTTACCATCCAAACCGTAGTTACAGCTATCCATCAACTCCATTTCTTAACCATCAAATTCGTTAACTACATTCTACCATGAAAAAGCAAGAAAACTGCATCAGTAATACAAGAGAAAGAAACAAGCCTATCAACGGCCATCACTTAAAAGGAACAGTATTGATACGAAAAATGTGCCGCAAAATAAAAAGGACCATGCCGGTTAGACAAGTCAATTTCCTGTAATTAACCCAAAAGTCACAAGTGTAAAAATACAGACAATGAAAAATGAAAAGCGTTCTGCATCAGCGCTCTCACCACTTGGCAAACGAATGACAAGCCAGGTAATTACTTCTTTCACCAAAGAAGTGGAAACCTACTCCTATCACGTGAACAACCTGACAATAAAGAGGACTGTATTCCAGAACGAAATGAATGACTTTCACCGGCATTTCAACCTCTACTTCAAAACCTTTTTCAGTAAGAAAGAACAAATGGCTTATAAAAGTCTGGTCAAAGCTACCAATAAGCGTGGCCTGGCTGTACCCGAAGCTCACACACAGCGACTTGCTTACCTTACCGAACTATTGGATTGCCTCAAAAATCATAATGGCCATCCCTTTACCGGTGGACCAGGCCACCCAACCGGGAAAAAAATTAAGGCCCCAAAAACCATGAAACTAACCGGGAAATCCCGAAAACCAGGCGCCAGCAATACAGCTCCTTTTTTTCCGGGATTTCCCAGGCCCTCCAATGCACCTGCCCCTGTATTCATTATCACTTTTGTAAATCATATTATCCATTGCCTGCGGCAGTTGCAAACACAAAGCATCCGGCAGCCTGGTGTGCGTATGACCCAGGCAGGTAAAGGTAAAAGAGAAGAGCATATCCGTGACATTCTGCTCCTCTACCTGTCCGGTCATTATGCTCATGTATCCGTAGAAGTATTGAAGGGGAATGGGAGAATTGACATCGTTGCCTATGATAAAGTGCACAATATAGAGTTGAAATTGGAAGTGAAAGGATGGTGGAACCCGCGAAAGATCAAAATTATTACTCAAATACTGGGGTACCTGACAGAATTTGAAGATTACGCTTTTGTGATTGTGATCAACGACACTAAAAAAGATATCCGCTATTCTTACCAAAACATCGTGGTAAGGAAAAAGAACCAATTTATACCTGGCTCCTGGAAAAACCATGTTTACCCGGGAACCAGCTATACTTACTATAGTTCGGAACACGAGGTGGGCAGCAGTATCAAGAAAATATATCACTTTATTTTTTCGCTCTAGTAAGCGGGATTCTGCTGCCAGCCGACATTTGTGGAGTTGATGGTACGCCACCACCGAATTACAAACACATGGGAAGGCCAAGGCCACTTCCGACTGTACAAGCTGGGAAAGGAAAACGGGAAGCTACAGTGCGTGATTTTACAGGGACTTCTCTCGCAGGCAGTATGTAGTAGAGCAAAGCGAAGTATTAACAGCCTACTGCGGAGCCAGGGAATGCCTTTTTGAATGTTGGATTCTCTTTTCCCAACCGACGTTGGGACTGTCTTTTCGACAGGTGGCTTCAGACATTTTTCATAGCTACTGGTTCCCTGGCTTGCAGTTTGTTAGCTGGTTTAATGATTAATGGATTCAATCAGCAAAAAAATTAAGGTGGTTTAATGGTGTTATATCAAAAAAACATTGGGAATCGTAAACAAACGGAGGAGGGAAAGCTCCTCCGTTAGAAAAAAATAGCAATCTCTGTGATAGCGCATGCTTACACAATGCGGCTCCTATGTCTGGTTTGTATTCTCAACTACACGAATGCCGAACACGATCATGGTTTTGTTAAACCTGTTTCTGTACCAAAACGAATAAGAGAAAAAGGGCAACTATTGGTTGTAGAAGTTTTTTTAAGAATAATTGATTCCCAATATGGTTGGTGTAACAAGCTGTTAGCGGTTAGGCGTTTGTTTCGATAGCAGATTTCTCCGCTTCGCTACGAAATGACAAAAGAATGTGACGTTTCGCCTATCGGCCTCAGGGGGCATACTCAGTGAGGCTTCGACAGGCTCAGGGGGACAAAAGGCGAAAGCCCTCCCGGCGAGGCTGTAATAGCCTGCCGGTGAGGGCTTTTATGAAATAGAAATGGGGAATCAGAGACCTTTATTTGGTTACGATCACTGTTTTACCCTTGATCTCAAAATGCACCTTGCTTGTTTCCTGCAAAATAGTAAGCATAGTAGACAAAGGTACATTACGGGGTATACCCGCCGTAAATTGATCGTTAATAGGGGTTTTAATATCAACCGATTCAATACCTGCATACCAGCGCTTGATCTCCTTCATCACATCGGTAAAGCTGGCTGCTTTGAAGTCGAAATAGCCGTTCTTCCAGGCTATGACGCTTTCGACGTCAACCGTCTGGACCATGATTGAGGAGGATTTATTGGATTGAGAGGAAAGCCATGCCTGCTGTGTAGGTTTCAAGATAGTTCCGGGTTTCGCGTTTGGTGTTCCGGGTTGGCTGCCGCCGGCACTTACTTGCACACTACCTTCCAGCAACGTAGTTTTTATAGTTTCTTCATCACCATAGTTCCTCACGTTAAAATGGGTGCCCAGGACCCTTACTTCCGCATTGCCGGTGGATACGATGAACGGTTTTGAGGGGTCTTTGGCTACTTCAAAATAGGCTTCGCCCGTTACTTCCACCCGCCGTTCCTTGCCGGCAAATACGGTAGGATAACTGATGCGGGACTCTGCATTGAGCCATACCTTGCTTTTATCGGGCAGGGTAAGGGCATAAAATCCACCGGTAGGTGTGGTCACCGCATGATAGCGCACAGCCGCATTTTTACCGGCCTTCCGGCCGTTTTCTCCGGCCGGGTCATATACCAGGGCATCGCCCTTTTTATTGACAGCAGCCCCATCCTCTTTGGCCAATACGCCATCCTTTGCCTCATCGAGCGTAATGGTGCGTCCATCGCCCAAAGTAAGGGTAGCTTTATTGCTGCCGGGTTGAATATCATCGCCCTGGCGAACCACTACCTGATCTTCCTGCACCTGTTTATCGCCTTTGTTCAGGAACAGGTAGGCGCCCGTGGCTATAACACCGATAGTGATGGCTGCCACCATCCACCGCCAGGGCTTCCTGCGGATGGCGACCACCGGTGTATACTCAAAAACGTTTTTATCCAATAAGCGCTGCCAGGCTGCTTCTGCATCAATCTTATCTAACAACTCCAGGCTGGCCGCTACCTGCACCCGGTCCAGACACCGGTCCACAAACTGCCGGTTGGCTTCCGAGGCATTGGCCCAGGCATCCAGTTCCTCCTGCCCTGCTCCGGAAATCTCTCCCTTTTGCCGGGCCAGTATTAGTTGTATGATCCTGTTGACAGCGGCTTCTTGCATGGTATTGCTTGTTGATTTGTTAATGGTTATGGGTTGTTTAGTGCGGAAATAACCGACGCACCCTTTCAGGAACAACAGTATTTTTCCTAATATAAAACGGATAAGTCCACTAGGGCAACTATTGGGGGCGGTTAAAAGTTTGGTGGCGGTCCCGGATTGATGATTAATCCTCTACAGCGCAGAGTACGGCAAAGAAGTGCAGCAGGGTGGCTACGGGCAGGATGTCTTTTTTGAGCAGGGCTGATTTCAACATAGCTACCGCTTTTGTCTTTTGATTGCGCACTGTTTGTTCGCTCAAATTGAGCGCCAGGGCTATTTCGCGGGTAGAGAGGCGGTCGAAGAAATACATATTGAATACTTCCCGGCAGCGCTCGGGCAGTTGTTTCACCTGCACATATAATTGCTGAATGTATTCAGCATACATCATGTCATAATCATCCCGGTTCATTTCACTCACATAATCGGAGGTATAAAGGATCTCCTTATGGATGCGGGCATGAATCTCCTGGCTGCGGAGATGATCATAGCAGTTATTTCTCACGGTTACATACAGAAAAGAGCGGATGCTGGGGACATTGTCGAAGTTCTCGCGGAGCTTCCATAGTTTGACAAAGGTTTCAGACACGATGTCTTCTGACAGCAGGTTGTTGCGCACCAACTGATCGGCAAAATATACGAGGGCCTTATAATTGTTTTTCCAAAGCAGGTTCAACGCTGCCGTATCGCCATTTTTAAATGCAGCGGCTAACTCTACCTCATTTTTGATCTCAGAAGGAATCATAATGCTGGCTCAGCTATTAATCAAAACCATTAAAAAATGAATGACTGTACAGGAAATTCTGTACGCATCAAAGGATAATGTCCAAGGCTTTTTCACTGGTCAAAAAGGCAAAAAAGGTAATGGCCAATTCCTGTTATTTAAAATGAAGGGGGACCGGGTTCAGAGAATAATAGGTTTAACGGTATTAATGGGGTGACATTGACTGACAAGCAATGATAATCGAAAAACAGGTAATTTTAAAATCCCCGCTCACTTTTTTTGCCTGTGTGCCCTGGCCCAACTACCTCAAAATTACGGATTACCTGCAAAAACAATGCCCTTGATGCCTGCCTATCATGAAATTACGTATACCCTATGCCCGTGTGGTTTGCGGGATATTTCCAGCGGAATTATTCCACAAAATTCAACAAAATGACTACCCGATTTCTTGTAAAAGGAGTGAGACGCGCAAGGATGGTATTTCAAGCGTCATGTATTCACCTACACAGTGTACCCTGCACACAAAAAAATAATTGAACACAGCACCGGGACATTCCGCACCATTGCAGTACTACTATCAGTACTGCCGCCCCAAAAAAACTTCGACAACCTTGGTGACGAAATGATCATTTCCCAGTTGTACCTATAGAACATCACCTGTAACCATTACTGCTTAGCTGAGCGACCGTGGGATACACCTACCCAAACTTAGCCATAAACGATAACATATGACTGAAGAAGAGCTGATTAAACGATTGAAAGCCGGCGATGAACTTGCCCACAAGAAGATCTTTACCCTGTATTACGAGGTAATCCTTGTCTTCGTAACACGGTTTGTCCCGAACCCCATAGACGCCGCCAAAGACATCACCCAGGAAACATTTATAGCCCTGGCCCTTAATGCACCAACGCTGCCCAAACTGGCTACTTTATCGGATGTCCGCGCCTTTTTGTACGTGGTAGCCAGGAATAAGGCGATTGATCATTTAAAAGCGAAAATGAGATCCGATGAATTCCTCAGGGAATATTTTGCTTTCAATGGGTGCGTTGCCGATCCTAACGAGGCGGCCACGTTTGTACGCGAAAACGAGATACATGCTCAAATTACCCAATACCTGCAATCACTCTCCGACCAACAACAGGCCATCATAGATCTGCTGATCAGTGGCAATTATACGATTAAGCAGATCAGCGAAAAGCTGGAAACCAGTGAAGGGAATGTGCGGAATCAAAAACATAAGGTCGTTCAAAAGCTCCGGGAACTCATCAAAACCTATGAATCGAATACGAAAGTGGTTGATACGCTTATAAAAATTATCCTGTACATCTGGTCATTTATTCATGCCATTTTCTGATCAAATTTCACCATTCGCCATAAACCTTACTTAAACTTTCCTATAATGTCATACAACATAACTACTCCGAATCATGTGATCTCAGCCATCTGTCATTTAACAGATAACAGGGAACTGCCGGAAGAAGATCGCAAAGACTATATTGAATTTGAGAAAAACCACCCCCTCGACCATTTTACTATTAAAGGGGAAATTATCAGCAGGCTAACCACCACCAGTGACCTGGCAGAGCAGGATTGGCCGGATTACCAGGTTAAATTACGGCAGGCCCTTTCCGTGACAGCCCTGCCGGCCACCACCATTCCCAGGCGCCGGTATATAAAACCTATCATCTGGTCGTGCGCAGCCTGCCTGGCGCTGGTTGGTAGCCTGCTCCTGTATTACTATTTCAAGGTAAGCCTCCCACCAGGGAGCCAACCAGGTGATCAAAACCAGCAACTGGCTGCCCTTACTCCCAAGCCTCCCCGGGCCACGTTGATCTTAGGGGGTAATAAGACGATCAACTTAGAAGAAGTAAAAAATGGCTGGAGCAATCAACAAGGAGGTATCAATGTTATTAAACAGGCACCCGACTCCTTATCATACGAACCATTCAGCAACCCTGAAACCGGCGTGTACATGAACACCCTGGTGCTACAAAGGGCCGGTACGTATAAGGTACGACTATCCGACGGCACCCTTGTTCGCCTGAACGCACAAAGCAGTATCACTTTTCCGAGCAGTTTTACCGGCCCGGTACGGGAAGTAACTTTAACCGGGGAAGCCTACTTTGAAGTGGCCAAGACCAATAAGCCTTTTATCGTTAAACAAAATGACAATAAGATAGAAGTGTTGGGCACCAGGTTTAATATCAGCGCTTACCCGGAGGAAAACAAGGTAAAAACAACGCTCCTGGAAGGTAGTGTGCGGATCATCACCCCCGGGCAAACACCCCGTATGCTTATGCCAGGACAGCAGGCCATTATCCAGGAAAATGCAACAGGCATTGACATAAAGGAAATAGCCAATCCCGAGCAGGCAGTGTCGTGGGTAGATGGCAATTTTAGTTTTGAACGGTTACCCTTACGGGAGATCATGTACCAGGTACAACGCTGGTACGATGTGCAGGTGATCTATGAAGAAAAGCCCGATCCAAGTCCCATCACTGTTACCAAAATATCCAGGGGTTTGTCATTAACGGAGTTCCTGGATGCACTCAAAGAAGGAGACCGGTTCTCCTACCGTGTATCTGTGGATAATAAACATGTTTTCATTACTAAATAATTGTACCATTAGCCTTTTCCATTGATGTATTCCAATCCTACGAATGGCCGTGTCCTAAACAGTGCTATTCCAAATCCTTGGTAATTTCTCCCGCCTTTGCCAGGGAGGGCTGATGGTATTCACCCTCCCCGCAAAGCGGCCATTGATGAGCATCCAATATTTTATTCACCTGCAGCAATGGCTATTGGCTGCAGCTCCTGAAAAACCCCTATAGCCCTAACTAATCGTTTCCCACCTTTTATAATCTTTCCTGCAGACGACTGCATGCTGCATCATGCAACGTACTTCCGTGGCTTTATCCCATGATGTGCTGAACTATTTGCCTATTACCCCGACCGGAGTAACCATTACACCATCCTATTCATTCACCATAAACCAAATTCAATCCCAACATGTAACCATTAAAGTATTTAAATTATGTACAAATTATTGAAAACTACGTTTTGGTTAAGTATCGTGATTATTGGTAACGGGAAAATAGCTAGTGCTCAGCATCCAGTTCATCAGAAAAGCCATGCAGTATTTGAATACAGCGCCGTGAAGAAGCCATTCAGAAAGGTATTGAGCGATCTGCAACGCCAATTTAAAGTAGATTTCAGCTATACCGAGAATGATATTGCAGGAGCCAGGCCGGTGACCATCCACTACAAAGCGCCCAGCTTTGACAAACTGCTGGATAGCATTTTAGCAACCCAACCCATCAGGTACGAGTTCAAAAGGCAGCTTTACTATCTCATGCAAAAGAGCATTATCCGTGCGGCCAAACAAGGGGACATGGGTTACCTGGAAGAAATATCGGGTATTGTTCTTGATCCGGAAGAACGGCCTATCGAATTTGCCAGCATCGGATTTGAAGATAACAGGAGTGTAACCAAGACCAATGAGAAAGGCGAATTCTACCTGCGTACCAACGAAAGGCACCGGCATTTAAAGATCTCCTGCCAGGGGTATAGCGTTAAACTGGTATCGCTGCCCGTGGACCCCCGGCATAAGATCACCCTGACGCTGGAGTACCGGACGATGCCCTCCTTCACCAGCAATTATAAAACTTTCAAAAAACCGGTTACCACAGAAGGCGCCGATCACCTGGATGAAACGATGCTAGGCCCCGTAAGACCTAAAAACGTGGCGGTAGCCCTATCCGGTTTGGCGCCGGGGACGCGGGTACAACTTCAAAATGGCTCGCATGGCACCCACGCCCATATCAGCATCCGGAACAGCAGCAGGATCTATGATGGTTTACTGGCCAATAATACGGAAGTAAATGGCCCCCTGATCATCCTGGACCGTGTGCCGCTGCCCAATATGATCATCAGTCAACTGGATTATATCGGGGGCAGCCCCAATGCCACCGGTCCGGCCATGGGCGGTGTATCTATTTTACGGCTGATCAACCCCGATAATATAGAATCCATAGAAATATTGAAGGATGCGGACGCCACCGCCATTTACGGCAGCCGCGGAGCGAACGGCGTTATTGTTATCAATACGAAGAAAGCCAAAGCCGGTATGCCTTCCGTTACCGCCCATGCGCGTTATGGGTTTGGGCGGGTGAGACAGTATTATACTTTTTTGAATACCCCCCAGTTCCTGGCGGCCAGAAGAGAAGCGCTGGCCAATGATAGCTTACCGGCTACTGAATCGAACGCGCCGGACCTGACCTTGTGGGACAGCTTACGCTACCAGGATTATAACGATTTCTTTTTAGGGGGAAGCGCCTCGCATGTGAATGCTTCCGTATCGACCAGCGGCATTACCGACCATTTAAATTACCGTTTGGCACTCAGCTATTATAAAGAAGGCACTGTGTTACCCGACAAAAAGGTGAACCAGGATTTCTATGACCAGGACCTTCATGTACAAGGGAGGGTGGAACAAAAATCGAGAAACGGTAAACTTACCATTGGTCTGGATGGGCAATATTTCTCCGCCAAAACGGTGTCTATTGGTAATGACATCACACAGGCAGTGAGGCTGGCTCCCAATACGCCTGAATTAGTAGATGCGCGGGGTAACCTGCTATGGCCTAAAGGATTGTTGAACCCGATGGCTTATTTACTGAATAATTACACTATTTCCATCGAAAATCAATTGTGCCATGCGGGTATTGACTACCAGGTGAATCCCCATCTTAAGCTGATCTCCAACCTGGGGCTCAATATTATTAATACGGACGAGACCCTGAAGATCCCCATTAAAGCACAGGATTCTTCCACCAACCCCACCGGCACTGCTGAGTTTGGGTCCATATTCGTGAAAAATCAATTGCTGGAGCTGATGGCCGAGCATAAGTATAGCTGGAAGGCGCTCAACATCACTTCGCTGGCAGGCGCCACCGTGGTGAAACAAAAGTATGTGCGGGAAAAGATAGTGGGCACCGGGTATACCAATGACCAAACCCTGCCCACGCAGCAAGCTGCCGCCGTGATAAAAGCCAGTAATAAGATCACCGAGTATGGTTACCTGGGTTTCTTTGGCAATACAAAATTGGAATATGATCATAAGTACCTGTTGAATATCACTGTGCGAAGAGACGGCTCTTCCCGGTTTGGCGCCAACCGGAAGTATGGCCTGTTCTGGGCAACCGGCGCCGGCTGGGTGCTATCAAAAGCCAGGTTTTTGACATTACCTTCCTTCATCACGTTTGCTAAGATAAGAGGCAGTTACGGTGTAACGGGCAATGACCAAATTGGTGATTACGGGTTTAAAGATATTTATGCGCCGGTCTCTAATTCCAATCCCTATGCCGGGATACAAGGTTTTATGCCTACCCGGCATCCGAACGACAATTACGGTTATGAGGAATGCAAGAAGCTGGAACTGGCCGCAGAATTCACGATCAGGAATATGCTCAACGTTAGTTTCTGCTATTATAACAATACATCGGGCAAGCTGTTGCTTTCTGAAACGTTGCCCAATTTCACGGGAATTGGAAGTATGCTCATTAACTCTGATGCCAGGGTCAATAACCAGGGCTACGAGTTACAGCTCCAGTTGAAGGGAGACACTTCCCGGTCATTGTATGCCTTTTTTACGCTTTCAGCAACGTTGCCCCGTACCAAACTCACGGCTTTCCCCGGATTGGCCTTTTCGAATCATGCCCAAAAACTTGTATTGGGCAGGTCGCTGAGCGTTCAGCAAGGTTTTACGGCGCTTGGCGTTGACCCTGCCACAGGCGTCTATGACTTTGTAAACCAAAACAAGGACAGTACGCTGGATATTAATGATTATGTAGTGAATGGCGACCTGGACCCCAAACTGTATGGCGGACTCCAGGGCCTGATCGGTTACAAGCGGTTTGCCCTTGACTTTTGCTGGGAATTTGCCCTGCAAAAAGGCATTAATCAATTCCTGACCTTTTCGGCCATGAAACCGACTATCAATGGATATTCAAATGTTCCGGTTGAGTTCCTTGACCGCTGGCAGCGTCCCGGCGATGTTGCCCAATACCAACAGTATACTACCCAATCCGGATCACCGGCTTCGGCAGGCTGGGATAGAAACAGGAACAGCAACAACTACCTGGTCAATGCCCATTTTATCCGGTTAAAAACCATCAGCGTTTCTTATTCTTTCCAGGACCTACGCCTGCGGCGAAGCCTGGCAGCCTGCACCAAATTGTTTGTTGCTGCTGAAAATGCCCTTGTATTGACCAGGTATAAAGGCGCTGATCCCTCTTCGCAAAACTTTGCCGGCCTTCCGCCGCTGAAAAGGTACTCGCTCGGATTTCAAATTAATTTTAAATAACCCCTTTATGCAAAATAGGATTGTCCTACGATTTATTGTTTTGCTATTGTTGATGCTTCCCTTCCTGGGTTGCCGTAAGATTATTGATATGCAGCCCATCACGGAAGTGGATGCGAGTATGCTTTATGCAGATGACCAAACGGCTGTATCGGCTGTGGTAGGTTTGGAAAACCGTTTCATGACCAGCATATCGATGTTCAATGGCAATTTGTCGCGGTACCTGAGTTTGTATGGCGATGACCTGAAAAGGATCAGCAAATTAGCCAGCGATAGTTTATTTTATAACCATTTACTTTCGGCCGATAATGAACAGGTAGCGGAATTCTGGAATTCGGGCTATAGTTATATTTTTCATTGCAACGCCATTCTGACTTCCCTTCAACACAGTGAAAAGATCACCCCTGAGACCAAAAACCAGTTGCAGGGCGAAACGAAGTTTATCCGGTCGTTGGTGTATTTCTACCTGGTAAATCTCTTTGACAGCATTCCTCTTGTGCTGGTCACCGATCCACAGGTGACCAAACATTTACCCCGGGCAGCGCCTGCGGCCATTTATGCGCAACTGGTGGAAGACCTTCAGGACGCCCAGGCTTTGTTATCCAATGAATATCCTGCCAATCGCCTCCTGTTTGCACCCAGGACACGTGTGAACAAGGGAACTGCGGCGGCCCTGTTGGCAAGGGTTTATTTATATAGGAAAGATTACGCGCATGCAGATACGCAGAGTACGTGGGTGATCGGCTGCGGGCAATATACCCTCGAACCCGATCTCAATAAGGTATTTCTGAAAGACAGTCCCGAGACGATCTTTGCCTTACACCCTACCATTAACAATTATAATACCGTGGAGGGAAAGTTGTTTGGATTAAACCCCACTACCAACAAAGCCGCTTTTGAAATTACTCCGGCTTTATGGAACAGTTTTGAAGCTGCTGACCAACGTGCGGTTAAGTGGATCACCACTGCTACTATGAGTGGTAAAAAATATAAAATACCCTATAAGTATAAGGTGTACGAAGCGGCGGCTATTACAGAATACAATGTATTATTCAGGCTGGCCGACCTGTATTTGATCAGGGCTGAAGCAAGAGCGGCATTGGGCCATCCCACGGAGGCCGTTCAAGACTTAAACACGATCCGGGCCAGGGCAAATGCTACGCTGCTGTCCTCCTCCCTGACTGGTGCACCCTTAAAGGATGCGATAGAAGCTGAAAACCGGCGGGAGTATTTTACAGAATCGGGCCATCGCTGGCTGGACCTACGCCGGTGGGAAAGCCATGATGCCAACGCACCCCATAAAAGACGGGCAGACGATGTGATGGAAGAAATCAACCCCCAGCATTGGGCTTCTTACAAGATACATTTCCCGATACCGGGGGATGAATTGCTAAAATCCAAATTTCTTACGCAAAACCCGGGTTATTGATACTGTAGGACAGGATCACCTGTCGGACCAAATGATCGTTGTAGGATAGAAGAAGTGGTCACCCCACTCGTAAGGATAAAGTCCACTACTATGGACAGAAGCAAAGGTGTAGCCCGGAAAGAGCGCTTCGAGCCTGTCAATTTCAATGTAAATAGCAGAAGTGGTGCCGGTAGGATCTGTCAGCTCTTCATCCTTGTACCAGGTATAATCGGTGAATTCTTTGGAAGGAGGAGGAGGGGCTGATGGATGCTGCCTGGATGATACGTTGATTGCTAACAGTAAGGCAATGCAGACCGCAATGGCTGCGATACGATTCTTTTTCATAAAAAGCATTTGTTTAAATGAATAAAAAATAGATACGCTGCTAATCAGGCATACAATACACCGGGTAGTGAGTAAGTTAAAAAAAGGGAGGATGACTGCTGAACTTTTGCAGCCTGCGACAATCATTGCGGGATTCTGACAGCAAAGTTAGTATCCTA
The DNA here is from genome assembly GCF_011759375.1 of Paraflavitalea devenefica. Lineage (NCBI taxonomy): Bacteria > Pseudomonadati > Bacteroidota > Chitinophagia > Chitinophagales > Chitinophagaceae > Paraflavitalea > Paraflavitalea devenefica. The sequence continues at coordinate 38,379 of NZ_JAARML010000004.1, forward strand.
AACGAAAGGAATACCCTGCTGGCATGTAGAAAAGTGGTGTTGCGCTCCTGGTTTCGTTACAAACCGTACTTTTTTTGATTTCGGTCAAGCAAATTACCGACTGGATAACATTGGCAAATTTTTGATAATAGTCAACCCATTCCCGCCCGGCAAACCCCGGCTGAATAAACAATAAGGTGTACCTTGTATTCAACGCGATGATGGAGGGAAAAGCAATGATGAATAAGATCCCATAAGGAGCTTATTTATTCACACTGTAAAACCTCTATTATTATGAAACGAGTGATGCAACTGGTGACAATCACCCTGGTTATTTTTTTGTGCCTGGGTAATCCCTCCACCGCCCGGCACCAAGCGGCCAACAACACTTCTTCGGCCTTTTTCCCGTACACCTGGTATTATGACGTAGACATGAATGATCCTGTCGGCGCCGTTTCCTACGTTAACACCGAAATGGAGCGCCTGCGGGATATTTACCCGGGTAATGTATTCCAGAGCTCTCATTCTTCGGGATTGAGAGAGTATGAATACGGGTATTTTTATTATTACCCCGCGGCCATTATTTGGACTGACCTGCCCTATGCGCTTACGAATAGCCAGGGTTCTGGATCAACCCGCCGTTAAGTTTGAGCTGACTGGCAGGAATAGGCCAAAGTTCCAGGAAGGAACCCTGTGTGGGCTTATATCCTTTCATGACCTCCTGCCACCGGGAAGTGGCCGGGTTTTGTACACCCGGCCACCTCTTTAGATCTATGAACCGGTGTGACCATTCGGCAAAGAACTCCACCCGCCGCTCCTGTTCGATGGCGGCCATGACCTGCTGCCCATTCCATCCTGTGGGCAAAGGGGCCAATTGCGCCCGGGCGCGGACCTTGTTCAGATCGCTCAGGGCGCCATCCGGCCCTTGCAGCAGGTCCAGGCGGGCGCTTGCTTCGGCACGGATGAGGTATAGCTCGGCCAGGCGCAACACCACACTGTATTCTTTGACGGGCGTGCCCGACTTCACTTTGTATTTGTAAGGATACAAGAGGGTATCACTGCCCTCGGTATAAGCACCCATCCAGGCGCTTTTCCTGCCATCGCCGGGCTCCAGGCTATCCAGGAAGGTTTTGGTGGCGACATACGGCGGCATGCCGGTATTGGGCAGGAATAAAGCCCCTTCGGCACTGTTCACGCCCTCCACGACCGGCTGCAATTGGAAGATGGTTTCCGGACTATGGATCAAGAATGTGGTGGCCAGGTTGGCATTTAAGCTGAACGGTCCGGCTTCAATGATCTCCCCCGCGATTGCTTTGGCAGCCGCCCAATCGCCCTGGTATAGTAAGACTCTTGCCAGCATGGCTTTGGCGGCCCACCGGGTAATGCGGACATTGCCGGGCGTGGTGGTATCCGGCCGGAGACGGACCAATGGCAGCAAAGGGATAGCTGCCTGCAGGTCGGCCAGGATCTGTTGATAAACAACCGGCACCGGGCTGCGTGGCAGCCAACTGGTGGTATGGTAATCAGTGGCAAGCACCAGGGGGACATCGCCAAATAGGTTGATGAGGCAGCTATAACTCATTGCCCGCACACACCTCGCCTCTCCCATCATTTCCCGCCTCAATGAATCGGAAACAGCCGTAGCACCCGACAGCCCTTCCAGGATGGCGTTGGCCAGGTACAAGGTGGTATAGGAACGGGACCATAGGTTGTCTATCACCATGCTGGATGGCAGTATGGCATGGTTGTAGAAAGGAAGATCGATGACCGTAGCTTTAGTCGTTGGCCACAGCTCATCGGCATACAAAGCCGTTAGCTTGGTACCCTGCCCATTGGTGATGCTCACGCCCTGCGCCATGGACGCATACATACCCGCCCTTGCTGCCATGGCCGCTTCATCGCTGTTAAAGACCCGGGAACGCACGACCACGAAATCGGGATCTTTGACTTCCACAAATTTTTTGCAGCCTGTTATCGTCACCAACAGGCTTATGACCGGGATAAAAAGGAAGGTTTTATGTTTCATACAACTACATTGAACGGGTTAAAAACTGACCTGTACCCCTGCGGTAATGGCACGCAGGGAAGGTAAATTGAAGGGAAACTGCAGGGAGGGATCGCCACCACGGTAGCTGGTGAGCGTCCATAGATTGCGGCCCTGTAGGTAAATACGCGCTTCGGAAAATTTCACCTGCTTCACCCAACCCGCAGGAAGATCCCAGGACAGGTAAACCGACCGGAGGCGCCCGAAAGAAGCATCGGCCATGACCTCCTCCGATTCCCGGTAATATTGCGTGGCCTGTTTCACAGCCGCAGTATTCGCTACTGTCCATCGCTGCAAAGGCGACTTGTCGCCCGGCTGTTGCCAACGCTGCCATACCGCTACCGGCTGGTTGGTGAGCTGGGTGGCCGGCGCCCAACGGCCTGGTAATATTTCGGCATATACGTAATACAATGGATTCACGGCCTGCTGTTGCCTGGCTTCCAGGAAAACGGCGATGCGAAACTGCCCGAGCCTGCATTCATTGAACCAACTGGCATAGCCGATAGGCTCCCGGTGGCCGATGATGTCCTTCTTTGGGGTGGTGGCCGGTACTATAAACAATCCGGAATCGGGGTCAACCCCCAGGAAGGGATACCCCTGTTGCACACTCAAAGGTTGTCCCACCACCAACGTAGTATGGTAGGCTGTATTTTCAATGCCGGGAAAGTCGATCAGGCGGTTGCGCGGCAAGGTAAGCAGGAAGGTGCTGGTAAAGCTGTATTTCTTGTTCCATTGCCAGGTGGACCTTACCGTCAATTCCCAACCGGTGTTTAATACCCGGGCCGGCGAATTGATGATGATGGAACCCACAGGGCCAACCTGACCGGGCGTTTTAACGGAGATGAGCTGATCGGACGTAATATTGTGGTACCAGGCAGCATTCAAAAAGATCCTTTCCCCGAATTCCAACTCCAGGGCGATCTCCTTCTTCCGGTTCTTTTCCCAGCCCAGCCTGGGATTGGCCTGTTGGTTGGGGTAAAGCACCGAGGTGCCATCATAAGACAGGAGGTCGTCGGGGCGTTTCCAGGTTTCCAGGTAGCCATAATCCTGTATATGATCATTGCCGGCTGCGCCATAGCTGGCCCTTAGTTTTCCATGCGTGAGGAGCGGGATGGCCCGTTTGATGGCCAGCTCTTCTGAAAATATCCAGGCTGCGCCGAGGGCGCCAAAGAAAGCCATGTTACGTTCGGACCCAAAGCGGGAAGAGGCATCGAGCCTGCCCGTGGCATTGAGGAAGTACCGGTTGCGCCAATCCATGTTGAACCTGCCATAGACGCCATGGTACCGGTAAACAGCCGCGTATTGATTGACTGTTATGCCGGAAGCAGCCCCCGGCTGACCCAGCTCCGCATCGCTCTCATACCCTGTTCCCCAGAAGCTATTCCACTCATTCCGTTCTTCCTGGAAGGTAACGCCGAGGAGACCACCTACGGTCATGTGATCACTGGTATGGGAATACGCCAATTGGGGTTCTGCAATCCATCCTTTGAACTGGTTGCTGCCCGTGAATGCTTCCCCTTTGGGGTTTTCCAATGGGTCACGGCCTTCAATGGGCAATTTCAAATCTTCCTTTACGGGTAGCCACTGGTAGCCGAGCGTGGTGCGGAAAAGAAAGTTTTTCCACAAGCGATACTCTACCTGAAGACTGGCCGTAAATACGTTGATGCGGGTATGATTGATATTGCTGAACTGCCCCAGGGGATTTACAAAAGAGAAACCGTTCTTCACCCATACCAGTTTGCCCGCTTCATCCCTTAAACGTGGCAACAAGGGCACCAACTCTGCGCTGTACATCGGATCGGCCCCGATGGTTTTGTAATAGAGATTGCTATAGTGCAGGGACAGGCCTGCCTGCAAGCGGCGGTTGGGCGACCGGTATTGCAGATTGCCATAAGCAGCAAAGCGTTGCTGATACAGACCGGCCGGCATGATGCTGGTTTCCCGGTAGAAGTTAGTACTGCCATAATACCGCAGCAGGGTATCACCCCCACTCATGGAGCCGTTGATGTTGATGAGGTGGCCCGTACCACCCACCAACAGTTCCGGGATATTCTGGTAGTCGTTGGTATCGAGTAAATGCAGGTCGGGCGCATTGGCGGGCGTGGGTTGTACCCCGGCTGCGGCAATGGCTTCTTTCCGCATGGCTGTATATTGCCGGTTGTTGAGCAGCCGGGGCACCAGCGTGCTGACCACTGCCCCTTTTTCGATGTCGAAGTTGAAGGAAGGCTTGCCTATTTTCCCCTGCCGGGTAGTGAAGAGGATGGCTCCATGGGCTCCCCGTGAGCCATAGATGGCTGTTGCATCGGCATCTTTTAACACCTCCACACTTTCAATGTTTTTCGGGTTAATAGCCCCCTGTGCGCTGATGCCTCCTGCAGCCGTGCCGCCTGCCTGTGGATTGCCTGCGATGGAAGGCAATACCGTAACCGGCCTGTTGCCCGTGATGAGGGGTATTTTATTGAGTAATAATAAGGGATCGTTCAGCGGCTGGTTATCTATGCCGGGGATGGTGCCAATGCTTTGCCGGCCCCTGATCTGCACCCGTACAGCAGCGCCTGGCGCACCACTGGCCTCTGTGATCATTAATCCCGGCACCCTGCCTGATAGTTCTTTGATGGAATTGATGCCTCCCCGCTGCAGGTCTTTCCCCGGTACCCGGGATACCGAGGCCGTATTGTTGCGCTGCGCAATGTTGTGGTAGGCCATGACCACTACTTCATCCATCATTCCGAAAGATGGTTTTAGTGTTATCCGCGGGAAGGCAGCGGGATCTGTGACCCTGATGGACTTCTTTTCGTACTGTTTGTGGGAAAGATCAATATGCCCGCTGCCTGCGGGCCATGGTAATTCAAAGATGCCTTCGTGAGAGGTTAAGACATATATTCCCTTTTCCCTGTTGAGCACGGAAATGCCGCCCAGCGGTTCTCCCTTATCATCGGTCACTTTTCCCTGCAGGGTATCGGCCGTGTTGAACTGGTTCACCCGTTGTTCGTCTTTATACAGCCGGATAAATCCTTCTTTCTTGTCGAAGGTATAGCCTAGCCCCATCCGGCCCAACACCGTATCCAATATCCTGTACAGCTCAATATTTTTGCGCTGGTAAGTAATGGGCTTCGGATTACTGGTAAATGCTGTGCCGTAAATGAGCTTGAAGCCGGAATGCTTTTTAATGTAGATAAAGAAGGAATCAACAGACACGTTTCGTAGATCGGGCGAAAGCCTGATCGCCGTATCCTTCTGCGTGATCACTTTATCCTTCTGTGCTACTGACTCCCTTACCATAACCATGCATAAGAGCAAGGTCAGGAATAATCCCTTACGTGCATTTTCTTTCATCATTCACGGTTTAAGGTTGAATGTGATGGAAGTACAGGCCAGGCATACTTAGCCGCCTGTACCACTAGGTATATTTGCGTACAGTAAAAAGGATAAAACAGGACGCAGTGTGTGCCTCCCTGTGCGATGCACACCAACATAAGGTTTAAAGGCCACGATGACAGCGCGGCAGCGAATATGAAACGTTTAATGGGGGAAAACAACCACCGTTATGAAACTGGCGGGATAAACGAAGGCCAAATGGCCCGTTAACGGTGTGAGCCTTAACCAGTTTCAGGAGTTTCCCTATAGGATGAAAATTGTCTACTGTTTACTGACATAGATCTTCCTGCCCTTCACTTCAAAATGCACCAGCCTGGATGCTTCCAGGTTCTCCAGCAGGCTCGTTAGCGGAGCACTGCGCGGGAATTCGTCAATCACAAATTGCTCATCGTTCAATGGGTCTATGTATACCACCTCTTCCACATCGTACCACCTTTTCACCTGCATCATGATCACAGAAAGCCTTGTATTGTGGAAAGTGAAGTGTTTGTGTTTCCAGGCTGTAGCTTCTTCTATACTTATTACCGGTTGTATGGTAATACTTTTTGCATTGATCACTGCCTGCTGCCCCGGCTTTAACAGTTTTTGCCGTGCGCCATTGGTGAGGCTGACCGAACCTTCCACCAGGGTAGTGGTGACAGCGGGCTCTTCCTTATAGGCATTTACATTGAACTGCGTACCCAATACTTGTATCGTTTGTCCTTTGACGCGTACGATGAACGGCTGGGCTGGTGACTTTTTGGCTACTTCAAAGTAGGCCTCGCCTTCTTCGAGTTCAACGATCCTTTCCCCATTGCCAAAAGCTACCGGATACCGGATAGCTGTAGCTGCATTTAACCAGACGTTGGTGCCATCTGGCAGTTCTATACTGTATTCCCCTCCGGCAGGCACCCCTAACCTGTTCTGCCCATCGACAAGGGATAGCGTCGCTTTCCTGCTACCGGGTGAAATGACTGTAGCTGCTGCTGTTGGTGTGGATGTTTCTTCAAAGCCTTTGTTTTGCGACAGCAACCATCCTAACCCGGCCAGTATTACACCAATAAGAGAAGCAGCTACTGTCAGAAAGCGATAAGTTGGCCACCGACGCATGCTCTGAACAGTAGCTGATTGCTTCTCATCATCGGGAAAGGCAATGGGTAACGGTAAGTCAATATTGTATTTTTGTTTGAATTGCTCCCAGGGAAGCACCTGCCGCTCGGACCATGTTAACTGACACAAACTGAGCTCATCAAACGAAGCTTCCTGCTGCAGGGGGTGTAAGGTGCGCCATTGCTCCCACATCCGCTGTTCTCCCGCCGTGAGCTTTTTGTCTTCTTTGCGCTTTAGATAAATGCGCAACAAGCTGTATTGATGATTTTTCATTGTATAAGGTTTTTGGTCTGCAGGCAAATGCCTTTCCTATTACTACGTAAACAGCAGGATTTCATTAGCATCATAACAAAATTTTTTTTTGATCAGGCATTTGTGCTTATCCAAAACAATATCAATAAGGCGGCGCCGGGCGATATGGTTTGTTCTTTACCTTTTACCAGTTCGCGTAGCTTATTGAGTCCGCGGGTTTTATCAACCCGGACACTGTCGACAGGCCGGCCCAGGTATTCGGCTATCTCCTCTACACTTTTTCCTTCTATGTAATGCAACCGGATGATCTGCTGTAATTTAGAAGGCAGCTCCAGGATCAGCGCCTTTACGTGTAAGAGCGCATCCCGTTGTTCCAATAGCATTACCAATTCCTCCTCATCCACGACATCGTGCTCTGAAGCGTCTACCGGATTGCCCCCATTATTTTTTGATTTTCTCCAATGATCTGTGCAGGCGTTGATGGCAATGCGGTATAGGAATTTTTTCATCGAGAGTTTATCCCGCAGCTTTCCCGGTTCCTTCCGTACTGTTTCTAACAAACGCGCAAAGCTTTCAGAAGCAATTGCTTCGGCGTTTACTTCATGACGGGTCTTTTTCAGACAAATGAAGATCAATGCAGAAAGACATTCTCCGTATAATTCCATCCACCATGTTTCAGTATTGGGCGCAGGAGCGCCTTCATAATCAGGAGTGCTTTCCATATTATACTAGTTAAAGCTATTGTTACCCAACGGCCAGCATTCTGCGCAGATGAGCATCACATAGTATAAAACGATTAACCCGGCTATTTGTCCCGGTTTGGGAAAGATTAAAATTTAAAAATCTATTTGCAAACCAGCCGTGATGGTGCGCAGGGAAGGTAGTTTTTCCATACCACAAAGGAAGTGTTAGTTGTTCCGGCCTTCCAGCATGGGCACAAAAGAAAAGTTCTCGAAGATCTCCTGGGTAGCACTGCCATCGGCCTGCTTGGTGAGGCGTAGCATGCGTTGTACATGGCCTTCCCCTACGGGAATAACCATTTTGCCGCCGGTCTTGAGTTGCTGTACCAGCTTGGGAGGGATATACGGCGCGGCAGCGGTGACGATGACTTTATCGAAAGGCGCAAAGGTGGGCAGCCCTTCAAAGCCATCGCCATAGAAGTATTTGATGTTGGGGTATTTACTGCGGAGCACGAACTTACGGTGCTCATCAAAGAGCTTTTTCTGCCGCTCAATGGTATAGACCTGCGCCTGCATTTCGCCCAGCACAATGGCCTGGTAACCACTGCCGGTACCTATTTCCAATACTTTCTCATACGGCTTCACTTCCAGCAACTGGGTTTGGTAAGCCACGGTATACGGTTGCGAAATGGTTTGCCCTTCGGCAATGGGGAAAGCGCGGTCTTCATAAGCGATCTTATCAAACGCTGAATCCATGAAGTAGTGCCGGGGGATGTGTTGGATAGCGGACAGCACGCGCTCATCGGTAATGCCTTTGTCTTTTAGGATCTTTACCAGTTGCATGCGGAGGCCTTTGTGGCGGTATGAATCTTCGTAGGTTCTCATAAACGGCACAAAGATACGTTGTTATAACCTTCTTTTTATCTTGCTATGCCGGGGTTCTTGATTGGTTGTAGCTCGTTGTTAAAAAAACCTGGAGTGTATACAGGCTGAAGCCTGATACACCCACAGGTTTACTTGCTATATTCGAACTTAAAACTGAAGCTTCTAAATTGCTCATGAAAGCGGCTTCGGCAATCCTTACAACCCTTCGACAAGCTCAGGGTGACATGCTCTGACAATTCTATAAGCGTGTCAGCCTTGCTACGTAGCCGCCGCCTTTGGTGAGGGGCATGGTGAGTTTGGTGGTGTTGGTGACGGTGATGGTTTCCTGAGAAAAGTCTTTGGCATTGCGGTCGGCATTGGGGCCGTCTTTCCAGACCTGCATGCGGTATTGGCCTTCGGGCAGGAAAGAACAATCTAATTCCAGCTCGCGCGGGGTCCAGTCGGTCATGGCGCCCACAAACCAATCGCCATTCGCTGCCTGGCGGGCAATGGCCACATAATCGCCCACCTTTGCCTGCAGCGGAACGGTATTGGTCCACACCGCCGGCACGGCCTGCAGGAATTCCATGGCCTCCGGCTCGCGGTAGTAATGCGTAGGCATATCGCACAACATCTGGAGCGGACTTTCATAGATGACATACATGGCCAACTGGTTGCAACGGGTACCCAGCGTAAGCGGCTCGCCCGGCACCGCCGCCCAGGCATTTTTTTGTGCATTGAGCATGCCACCGGGCGTGAAGTCCATCGGCCCCGCCGCCATGCGCGTAAAAGGAATGGTGGTCGTATGCTCCGGATCAATAGAACCGGCAAATTTGCTGATCTCATTGCCCAGCACGCCTTCGGAAGTCATGACATTGGGGTAGGTGCGCAACCAGCCTGTTGGTTTATACGCGCCGTGGAAATCCACCAGCAGGTGATGCGCTGCGGCTGCCTTGGATACTTTCTCGTAGTAGTTGACCATGTCCTGGTCGTCGCGCTGCATAAAATCAACCTTAATGCCTTTGATGCCCCATTGCTGAAAAAGGGGCAGGATGGTATCGAGCTGCTTATCGAGCACCAGCCAGCTTGTCCACAGTAAGATATCTACTTTCCTGGCGCGGGCATAGGCCACCAGCTCTTCTACGTTGATACCGGGCGATTGCTTCAGCAGGTCGCGGGTGTCGCACCAGCCTTCATCGAGCAGCACGTATTCAATACCGTATTTGGCGGCAAAGTCGATGTAGTATTTGTAGGTATCATTGTTGATGCCGGCGCGGAAATTGACGCCATAAACGTTGTTGTAATGCCACCAGTCCCACTGCACTTTGCCGGGCTTCACCCAACTGTAATCGCCGGTAGCAGGACGGCCCAATTGATATGGCAACTGGTTGGTGAGCATATCTTTATCCGTGCGCGCGATCATGACGATGCGCCAGGGAAAGGCTTGCGGTCCGCTGATGCGGGCTATGAAATCTTCGCGACTGTTCACGCGCTCATCCCTATCGCTGGTAATCTTTTTCTCTTTGGGATAATGGGGGAATACGCCCTGTACTTGTCCATTGCCTTTGCCGCGCAGCCAAAGCCCGGCATAGTTGAACAAGTCAGCTTCTGTAATGAGCAACTTGGCGCCTTTCACGTCAAACAGCGCCGGCAGACTGGCCAGCTTTTTTTCATCGATGCTGTCAATGCGGTAGTTTTTATACTGCCGTTCATTGTGGCTGAAGAAACTTTCTTCCTGGGGGTACCAGGCACGGCCATCAGCATCCATGCCAAAGAGGGCTTGCTCATTTAATACCGTATACGCTGTTTTATGGTTGGCGATCCAGTGCCAGGCAATGCCATTGTTGTAGGCCCGCCATTCGAGGCTGAGGCCATTAGAGAAGTCAATGTGTAATTGGTTGTAGTGGTCGTGGAGTTCAGCTGACTTTTGTTGTACAACAGGTTTTAGAATTTCATCTTTAGCAGTTATTTGCGCTTTGCTCACTTTCCATTGGGCGTTTTTATCGGCAGTGGTGTGGAAGGTGATGGGAGCAGTCGTCATAAGCTCTTTGCCGTCGAGGGAGACGGCATATGTGATGCTGTCGGTGATGGATAGGTTTATTACAATGGTTTTGTCGGGAGAAGACAATGTGTACTTCTTTTGGGCAAAAGCGTGGCTTATGCAGCTTATTAAGCAGCTGCAGGCAATGATGTGTTTTAGCATGCGTGTATTTTTGTTATCCAGTATTAGGGCCGGTAAGACGGAAAGGCAGGAAGAAAAACCTTTGCGTCTTACCGCCTTCCTCCGAAGGAGTCCTTCGGACCGGCTATACCAATAATGCCGGTTTTTCTTTGTAGGTTTTCCAGAGGAATTCACCGAAGAGGGTGTTTGCCCAGGCGAACCATTTGCGGGTAAAGTTTTTGGGATCGTCTTTGTGGTAGGCCTCATGCATGAAACCCGTATCGCCATGCGTCTTTTGCAATAAGCTGATACAAGCCTTGATCTCTGCGGCATCATTGCTCGTCAGCCCACGCATAGTGATGGCCATGGGCCAGATCATGTCCTGTCCCACGTGCGGACCACCTATCCCCTCTCCCGCTGTTCCCTTGAAGAAGAAAGGATTCTCCGCACTCAATACCAACCGGCGCGTATTGCGATAGATCGGATCCGTATTTTTCACCGCCCCCAGGTAAGGCAGGGCCAACAGGCTGGGCACATTGGCATCGTCCATGAGGTTGTAGCTGCCAAAACCATTGACCTCATAGGCATATACTTTACCAAAGGTCTTGTGCTCTACAATAGCATGTTGCAGTAAAGCCTTCTCTACTTCCGCGGCCAGCGCTCTTAACTCCCCGGCTGTTTTGGTATCCTTCGCAATAGCCGTGATCATCTCCGCCGCCTGCCGCAGGCTGGTGACCGCAAAGAAATTGGACGGAATGAGAAAGGAATAGACCGTTGCATCATCGCTGGGACGGAAGGCAGAACAGATGAGCCCTACCGGCTTCACGGGATAACCATAACCATTCATGGGCAGGGTATCGGTAGCAAAAGGCGTGGTACGCTGGAATTTGTATTTGCCATTGCCCGTTTTCCGTTGCTGATCGCGGAAGGTATCATAGACCGCCTTGATGGCCTGCTGCCACTGGCTGTCGAACGGCGCCGTATCGCCGGTGAGCTTCCAGTAGTGATAGGCCAGACGGATGGGATAACATAAGGAATCAATTTCCCACTTGCGCTCATGCACACCGGGTTTCATATCGGTATGGTCTTTGGTCCACTCCCCTCTTTTTTCGGGATCATTGTAAAACGCATTGGCATAGGGATCTTTGAGGATGCAGGCCGTTTGGTGATTGATAACACCCGCCACCAGCAACTGCAACGGCTTATCTTCTTTCATGAACTGCAGGTAGGGCCATACCTGCGCGCTGCTGTCGCGCAGCCACATGGCATCAATATCGCCGGTGATGACGTAGGTATCGGGACGGCCGTCTTTGGTGGTATGGAAGACGGTGGTATCGAGAGTATTGGGGAAACAGTTCTCAAATAACCAGGCCAGTTCGGGCTGCTTTACTTTGGCTTTGAATTCGGTGATGGCTTTTTCCACCGCCGCACTGGAGAAGTTGCGTTTGCCGGCAGGGACGCGGACAGTGGGGAATTGATCCAATGCCGCAGCGTCCGTCGCCTCCGCTGAAGCTCCGGCGAGAGACACTGCGGGGAAGATGAATAAGCCGGCGCTGGCGAGGCTTGTTTGCTGTAAGAATGTTCTTCTTTTCATAATGCAAGGGTTGTATAGCTTACTAATTTTTTAACGGAATGGTTTATCTATACCGTTTTAGCTGCTAAGATAAGGATTCTTCTTTTCCTATTACTGGTTCGTGAGGACACGAACCAGGGCGGGTAGGACCACTCACTTCTCCAACAGCGCATAGACGCACCACAATACCGGGGCCTGGCCGTGCATGTCGCCGGTGATGCGGCGGCGGTCAAGGTAGTATTGGCGGTCGTTCTTTTTGTTGGTGCCCTCGCATACTTCCCGTACATCGCCCTGCTCATCGATGCAGGATACCAGCGCCAGCCATCCCTTGCGGGCTACGGGCTCGTATTCCTTTTTATCGAGCCAGCCCTTTTTTACTCCCGTAATGAGGGCATAGGTAAACATGCCTGTACAGGAACTCTCGGCCCAGGAACCGGGATCATCTACCAACTGACCCCACATCCCATCTGCCCGCTGGTACTGTTTGAGCGTAGTCATCATGGTACGGTAAGCCTGCAGGATGCGCGGGTAATGCGGATTGTCTTTAGGCAGTGAACGCAAGAGCTCCGTCATACCGGCGGCCATCCAGCCATTACCCCGTCCCCAAAAGAAAGGTACATCCTTCGCATGAAAGAAGAGCCCATTGGATTGCTGGATGCTATCGAGGTACAGTGCCATTTCCTGCGCGGCCCGGTCAATGTATTTCCGGTCGCCGGTAATACGGAAGGCCTGCGCCTGTATGGCCGTGATCATGTACATATCATCAATCCACAACCGCGTTTGCCAGGTATACCCTTTATCCAGTAGGGCACGGTATTCAGGCTTCTCGTTGGCCGGCATGTTCCATTGCTCATCGGCAAACCATTTGCCCATACTCCCGTAGATGGTATTGCCCGTTTGCCGGTATAGTTCCAATGGCAAGGTACCAAATACGGTATGATCTACATGATCGGGTTTCGGCTGCAACCTGTTCTTTTCATACAACAAGGGCAGGAAGCGGTCTTCCAGCTTTGCTGTTAATGCCTTGTCCTTTGTAAGGCCCGCCACGCGCAGCGCGCCATACCAGGTACAAACTTCCGAATAGGTGATAGCACCCGGCGGCCCCGGCATGCCGAAGTTGGTATGCGGCGTAACAAGATACCGATCGGTGATCCGCTTACCTACTTCCTGGGGCGCAGCACCTTTGGGCCAGCTCTTTAATCCGCCCCGCTCCTGTGAGACGGTCAACTCCGTGTGTACCGTTATGGGTGTACGGACAATTCTTTTGCCGCTGGTAAAATCAAGGACCAGTTCCTCCTTGTTGCGGCTGATGGTGAGCTGAGGCGCTGTAAAGGGAACACGGGAATATTGGTTTTCAAAGCGGGGATATTTATCCAGCGGGATGTGCGCTCCTTTGACGGTAAAGGGAGCCGACCAGCCAAATTGCACAGCGCCCAGCGAAGGAGAGGCATAGCTGACGGCCAATGAATCGCCTTGTACGGTAGCGGCACTGATGGCATTGATGAAGGCTGTAAAACTTTTCCACTGGCTTTGTGCTCCCATTTCACAGATCCAGGCATTATCAGGCGATGTAGTTCTTAACTCAACGGGTTGCCCTTCTTTGTTGTGCTCCCATTGCACCGGATGCTGGGAATATAAAGCGAGGTAGCCGTTGTTCTTCCGGGCAAAGACCCAATGGCCTTTTTCCACTACTTCATCAAAGGCGTGCTTCGGGAAGTAAGCATGCGAGAAAGGCAGGGCCGCATTGGGAGCAATATGATAGATACTGATGAGTACATTGTTGTATTGCGCGGCCCTGGGCAGGGTGGCATTGCCGGCCCAACAGTTGGGCGCTATGCCTTCGGGATCGCGCGAGCCGGGATGGTTGGTAAAGACGATGGCTTCTGCCCCCATGGTGGCCTGCCAGATGTGCTGCTGGTAACCCGCACTGCCCGGCCGGTAATCCTGTGTACAACTCAACATATAATCGGGCGTGCGCAGGGTTTCAATATTGGCTTCGGACAAGGCAAAGCGGTCGAGCCGGGGGTTGATGACCTTGCCATATTGCTGCACCTGCTTCTCATATTGCTGTAGGTAGTGCTGGTAGTTTTTATAGGGCCAGGTATTGTATTTCTCCGACAACTGTTTAGACATGTTAATGACCAGTGGATGGATAAATTCCTGCATGCCCCAGAAGAGGTGTGTATCCAGTTCATCGTCGTATTTGAGTCCGTAGCCGGCGGCTTCTTCCACGTTGATGCTTTGGCGTTGCCGCGTGCGGATGGTTTGGGTGTAATCCGTAGCGATGGACTGAATGAGCTCCGGACAACGGTAGGCACTGGTAGCGAGTGACACGGCGCCGAGCGATACCGGTGAATGGAAAACACCTACGCCAAAGAGCAACTTCATAGCGGAAGCCGTGGATTCCTGCGTGCCATGGCGGATGGGGATGGAATACGCGCGGCCATGCGTGGAACCAAATGTGCCCTGGTAGTTGTTGAGGCTCATATCATACATCAACACATCGAGCAATAAACCGGCGCGGGCGCGAATGGCGGCGTCTTCGGCAAAGTCGTATAGGTTGGCCAGGATCATGATGTCTACATCATAATAGGCATTGGACAGCCATTCACTGAAACCAAAGCGGCTGCGGAAATTAAGCCAGCGGTCCAATCGTTCTTTAGCATGTGCCGTATGTTGCCTGCCATCCATGCCATTGGTGAAAAGCTGGGTGGCCAGTAATTGTCCGGCCAGCAGTTCATTGCTGTGGTAGAGTCCCTGGTGGTTCTCGGTATGGTAACAACGGTATTGAATGTCTTGCCGCGGATCATCCCACCAGTATTTGAAATCGAGCAGGCATTTTTCGATGTCTTTTACCAGCGCCGGAGAAAGCTGCGGCTGACGCCGGTGCAGGTATAGTAACCGGGCGAGCCCGCCAATGGTGAAATCATTGCAGTCTTTCCCGGTATACACAAAGGCAATGCCTTCGCGGATGATGGATTCGTTGACCGGCAGTCCCAGCTCCAGCCGGGCGATCTGGCTGAATACGCCATCGCGTCCGCCGGTGTGGTCGTTGGCGGCGCAGTATTGGAGATAGGCGGTGCGGCGCTTGGACGCAGCGTCTTCTTGCTGTTGCGGGGCGACTGGTGGAGTTTGGGCCAAAGGCCCAGGAATAGAGTTGCGAGACTGCAAGTCTCGCAGAGCGGCGTCCTTTGCCGCAGTGTCCGTCGCCTCCGCTGAAGCTTCCCGCTGATGCGGGACAAGGTCGGCGAGAGACACTGCGGGGAATATCAATAAAAATAATAATTGTTTCATTGGGTATTTTCTTTTGCCGCAGCGTCCCTTTCAGGAGACGCTGCGGGGAATAGAATTCTGGATTCTGTATCCTGTATTCTATATTCTGTTTTCCCTACTTCCACACGCCCAGCCTTTTCAGTTCATCGATGGCTTCGAGGAGCATGAGGCCGCTGAGCTGGACGGAGCAGTCCAGTTTGGCGGTGGTGGGTTGGGCGCTCCAGTTGGGGTGAAAGATGAATTCTGGTAAACGGGTGGCCTTGCCCAGCAGGCTTTCGCCGTTGGTTTTCAGGTATTGCAGGTATTGCGATTTGGTGTAGTCATCGAGGTTACCCAGCAGGATGAGCTGCGTGAAGTAACGGATGAAGATACCTTTGAACAATCCGCCATCACCGGTATTCTCTCCTTTCAATACACCATTGGGCGAGAATTTCACCTGGTCGTTCATGACATAGTTGGCAGTGCGGATGGCATCTTTGCGTAGTTGCTCCTCGCCGGTAATGGTATAGAGTTCCAGCGCCCCACCCAGCCAGGTGCCCTGGTTGTAGGTGAGCACCATGCCTTCATTGAAGTTGCCATAACCATCCCATACAACGCCGCGGGCCGCTTCTACGAGGTTGGCCCTTTGCCAGGTATAGATCTTTTTGGCCCAGTTGAGGTCGTCCTGGTTATTGTTCAGTTTGTAGAGCCGCACTGCCAGTATGATGGCAGGGCCATTGGAGCAGGCATTTTTGGAAGCCGGTGAATTTTTCTCCCACATGATGCCGCCGCCATTGACGGTGGTCCAGCCACCTTTGATGGTGGTCCACAGGGATTCGGCGAGCGTTTTGTATTTACTATCATTGGTAGCGGCATAGGCCCGTAAGCAGGCCAGCGCCATCCATTCCATATCGTCATAGAAGTTGTTGGTCCACTTGTTGCCATTCTTTTTGTACATGCCTTCGAGGAGCGCATCCATCTTAGCCGTATAAGTGGCCTCTTTGGTACGGTTGTACCCATCTACCAATACATCCAGCGCATGGGCATTCCACCAGTAGTTGAAGCCGGTATGGCCATCATTGTTCTGGTTGTAATATTTTTCATTGACCGACCAGAACTGGGTGTTGAGGGATTGCTGGGCACTATCGGCAGATTTTGCGTAGTCGAACACCACTGGCTTTATTTCTGGCGGGGTGTTGGGTTTATCGGGATAGCGGTCTTTTTTTTCACAAGCCGTTGTTAATACAATGCCTGCTAATAGAAGTTTATATGGTAAATGCATATTGTTTTTTTAAAAGCTAGTGGTGAATGGCGAGTGGGCCTTAGTACGCAGCTCGCTGATTAAGCAGGTGCATCGAAGCAGATGCCCACTCGCCACTAGCTACTTACCACTTGCCTATTTATAAATTATCTGATGTGTATAATTATCACCCGTAAATTTCACGAGGATATCTGCCTTCGCTGCTTCTTTTTCAAACTTCCAGGTATAGTCCCACTGGGTAGCGTCGTTGGATTTGAAGTAGAAGTAGCTGGCGGCCGTGGAGCTGTTGGGTTTGCTGTTGTCTTTGGTAGCGCTGGCCTGGAATACGTTGGTGGTATTACCAGTCATGTCCTTTTCCACCACCCTGAATTTATAGCGCTCATCCTTACCCCAGCTTTCCTGTTTGAATACGATGGGTATGTCGGCCGCCTTCCAAATACCGCCGCCATCATAGGTCAGTACATTGGTGATCTTGTTGTGTGCCGCAAACCACAAGCCTACTTCCTGTATTTCGGTGAGCTGGGCCGTGGCGGTATTGAAGTTGAGGTTGAGGCGGTACGTTGTTTTGGCAGCAGCCGGGCTATTGGCTCCCTCCCCTTCTTTGATGAGCGTACCATCGAGCACAAAGCTCATGGTAGCGCCGGTGGTTTTATTGACCAGGCTATAGGACCCTGCATCGAGGGAAGTGTACAATTCAAATACGCCTTCGGATAGTTTTTTCAAGCGGATAGCTTTGGAGAGATCGGTACCGCCTTCGGTAGCGCTGCCGGTGAGGAAGAGCTCTGCCGGGTTCTCTGCAAAGCCGATGGGCCGCTGCAGTTCCAGCACTTTCGCGTCTTTGGCCGTATCGCTGGCCACTCCATTGGATGCTACGACGGTCCATTTCACTTTTCCTTTCTCCAGGGGTTTGATGCCTGCTTTGTTGGCCACCCGGTTCAGGTCGCGGTGGGATAAGCGCAAGGTGCTTTTGGCGCCGAGCGCATCGGGCGTAAATGCAAAGACCGGTGTGGAGAAATTGCCGTCTTCTTTATCGAATAAGACTTTGTAATAAACGGGGGTTTGGTTGCCTGTTTTAGCAGACGTCCATTCAAACGTGACGATGGCATTGCTGAGCGGGTCCAGCATGAGCGAAGTATGGCTGGCCGGCGCGGCCATCGTAATGGTGGTGATGGTGGTGTTTACTTCGGTGGTCCAGTAGTCTTTGGAGCAACCCGAAGCCAGGGTGGAGAAAACGAGAACTATATATAATATTCTTTTAAGCATGTTAATCATTTTTATGAATGTTTAGCTTGAGGCAAGTGGTAAGTGGCGAGTGGCTCCATTCACCACTAGCCTTTCTTCCCTACCAACCCGGGTTGCCTACTAAATTCTGGTCCTTGTTGAGCTCATCCTGTATGATGTTCCAGAGGTACATTTTGGGTTGGAAGATGCGTGTTTCAAAGACCATCCGTTTAGTGAAGTCGGTGGTATTGGTGGCATTGACATCCATGCCATAGAAAGGGCCACCATCTGTTTGCGTGGCGATCTTCCAGCGGCGGGTATCGAAGTACCGGAATTGTTCGAAGGCCAGCTCTACCCTTCTCTCCTTGTGGATAGCGGTGCGCCATTCGTCCTGACCAGCCGGTTCGGGTATTTGTCCGGCATCGGCGCCATAGAGCGGAATGCCGGCCCTTTCGCGGATACCGTTAATGTAGGTTTTGATATCCGGATGACCGGGGCTGTATTCATTCAAGGCTTCTGCATAGTTGAGGTAGATCTCGGCCAGGCGGAAGATGACCACCGTGCGGGCAGCGATCTTGATCTGATCGCCGGTGAGGCAATAGGAATTGGGGTTGATGAGCTTCCTGACGATGTAACCGGTACGGCTCCAGTTGCGCCCGGTATACTGGCCACTGTTACCGCCTTTATACATTTGCACGGTGATGGGTCCTGAGCCGGTGCCACCGGTGCTGTTGATGTAGTTGTTGATCCACTTACTCAGGTTGAAGGTGATGGCCACATAGAAGCGGGGCTCACGGCCTACGTACATGTTGGAAGCGCCGGCTGCATAGTAGCTGGTGGCGGTATTGGTGAAGCCGGTTTCGGTATAACCGGATAATGGATCCTCAATAGGCCTTCCATTGGCCATGAAGTAAGCATCCACTGCCTGCTGGGTAGGACCATGCGAGGACCAGCCGCCGATGCTATAGGGTGTGCCATATTTGTCGATGTTATAGAGTGCATCGCCATCTACTTTGGCCATGATGATCTCCGGATTCCAGTCTTTCAGGAATACGTTCTTGAGTGATTCATAAGGCTTGATCTTCCCCGTGCCATCCAATTCTTTGTAGAGGGTGTAATCGGGCATATCAATGACCGCTTTGGCTGCATCGGCTGCTCTTTTCCATTTGTTCACATCATAGGCCTGACTGATGAGCTGCGTGCCATCGGGATTTTTAAAACCGGCATAATCAGTATTGCCATTGAAGAGCGGACTGGCGGCATAGAGCAGCATCCTGGCTTTCATGGCAAGGGCCATGCCTTTTTTGATGCGGCCATATTCCTGGGAGCTTCCCTGGGTAAGGGGCAGGTTGGGAATGGCATCGTCTATTTCCTTTTCTATGAAATCGACGCAGGCATCGTAGGGACTGCGTGCAAAGTTGAAGTCTTTGATCGGTGCATCGGGCGGAACGGGCGCATCGGACAGGATAATGAACGGACCATACTGCGCCAGTATCCGCGAATAGAAATAGGCGCGTAGCGCTTTAGCTTCTGCTTTGTACTGCGTTTTGAGTTCGTCGCTGATCTCGGGGCATTCGTGTACCCGCTGCATAAAGTAGGAAGCCCTGCGGATGCCCTGGTAATAGTGTTTCCAGAAGTTAAAGCTGCCGCGGTTCCTGTCCCAGCTTCCGAGGTTCATGGAATAGGTATCGTCGTCGGTATAGGTAATGTCCAGCTCATCGGACAGTCCTTTCCAGGGATCATTTTCCCAGCGGATATAGGCGTATACGCCGGCGAGGTATTGCTCGGTAGACGCTTTTTTCTCGAATACATCATCAATGGTCTGCTTATCATCGGGCACCTGGTCCAGGAACTTTTTACAGGAGCTTACTCCGCC
The DNA here is from genome assembly GCF_011759375.1 of Paraflavitalea devenefica. NCBI lineage: Bacteria > Pseudomonadati > Bacteroidota > Chitinophagia > Chitinophagales > Chitinophagaceae > Paraflavitalea > Paraflavitalea devenefica. The sequence goes on from NZ_JAARML010000004.1 coordinate 58,009, forward strand.
AATGATGAGCAGCAGCAATATAGTATAGCTAAATATTTTCATTCGCATAAGAATCTTTTTAACAGTTAGAAAGTGACATTGACGCCTACACTAAATGTTTTGATGTTGGGATAGCGGGAGCCGGAACCACCGCCCAGCTCAGGGTCCCACATTTTAAAGGGACTGATGGTAAAGAGGTTGTACCCGATGAAGTACACGCGCATGTTCTGCACGCCCAGCCGGCTGAGCGATCCCTTTTTCAAAGTATAACCCAGATCCAGCGTCTTTAACCGTAAGAACCGGCCATCCATTACCCAATGGCTGCTGGTGGCATAGTTCTGGTTGATATCGGTGCCATAAGACAGGCGGGGATAGAAGGCATTCTGGTTGGGATTCTCCGGCGTCCAACGGTCGTGGATATTGGAATACAAGCCGCCGGAAGTCAATCCGTTCCGGAAAGGCATGAAGTCGCTGTTGAAATAAAAATCCACCATACCGGTGCCCTGGAAGAAAGCGCCGAGCGACCATTGTTTCCAGGCGATGGTAGAGCCAAAGCCATAGATGATCTGCGGCAACTGGTCGTGCCCGATCTTCATTTTGTCATCGGGACCGATCACGCCATCCCCGTCCAGGTCTTTGAATTTGATATCGCCGGCCTGCACTACCCCTGTTGTGCGCGCCACTTTGGGATCGTCTATTTCTTCCTGTGTATAGTATCCTTCGGCTACATAGCCCATGCGGTGGAATACGGGCAGTCCTCTTGTTTCGAGCCAGGGATAAGGCTTGGACGGACTATCGTCTTCGATCACCTTATTTTGGTTAAAGGTGAAGGTGCCGCGTACAAAGATGCTGAAATCGCCCAGGCGTTTGTTGTAATCGGCAGTCATGTCAATGCCCTTGCTGTTCACGATACCGAGGTTACCGACGATCGGGTTCCTGATGCCGAGGAAATCGGGCACCACGCCGCGGGGGCGGAATATGTTTTCCCTTCTGCGGTTGAAGAGGTCTACCTGCAGGGACAGGGCATTGTTGAGCGTTTTTAATTCGAGGCCGAGGTTGAGGTCTTTCTCCGTTTCCCAGGTCACATCCACCGGGTATTTGTCGATATCAATCCCGCCGATGGAATTGCCTCTGTCCTGACCATACGCATAGCCGGTAGTTCCTATGACGGTACCTACATAACCAAAGCGCTGGTTGTTCACGTTAATATTACCATTACCGACCAGGCCGTAGGAAGCGCGCAGTTTAACGAGCTGGAATACTTCGGTCAGGTTGCCATAGAAGTTTTCGTTGGACAACACCCATCCCACAGCAAAGGAGGGGAAGAACCCATATCGTTTGTCGGGGTTGAATGCTTCAGAGCCGTTATAGCCGAAAGTAGCTTCGGCCAGGTAGCGATCGTCATACGAATACGTAAAGCGGCCTACGGAGCCCATGCTGCGGAAAGGAATGGAATTGAGCAGGTCGCCGGCGGTAGCGCTTACCCGGTCGCTTTGGTTGTATAATAACATGCCGCCTACCCGGTGACGTCCGAAGGTATTGGCATAGTTGAGGGCGCCTTCAAAGTAGAACTGGCGGCTGCCGCCATTGCTGCGGGAGAAAGACAGGTAATCCTGTCCCTGGCCGGATACCTCATATACGAGGTTACCATTTGCATCCCGGCTGCGGGCATAGAAGGTACTGGGTGTTTTGGTACGGCTGAGCGTATTGGAGTTGATGGCATCAAAGGCATAGAGTATGCGGGCCGAGAGACCTTTGGTGATAAAGCCCAGGTCCTGCTTCACCTGTATATCGGACATGGTTTGGTTCTCATAGGTGGTAGCATACCCGCGGTTGACCAGCATGCCATAAGGGCTGTTCAAGCCACCGCCGGTAGAAGTGAATGGCTCCTTGCCGTCGGGGTACATGGTAGGATATAAGATGGGATAGGTTTTGATGGCCATGTAAAAGATGTCGCTGGTATTGGAGCCCGGGTAGTTGCCATTGGAGATCCAGCCCTTGATGCCGAGGTCGAGCGTCGTGGTTTTGGTGGCTTTGAGCGTAAGGGCGGAGCTGAAGTTGAAGCGCGTGAATTTAATGGTAGAATTGTATTGCTGCAGGCCGTCTACTTTGAACAAACCTGTTTCATCGTAGTAACCGGCCGATACATAGAAGTTGGATTTTTCATTGCCACCCCGGATGGTGAGGTTGGCTTTGCGGTTCTTACCAAAGTCGTTGAATATTTCTTTGAACCAGTTTACGTTGGGATAGAGATAAGGATCTTCCTGCGTATAGGTTTTGCGGATCTGTTCTTCTGCATATTTGGGATCGCTGCCCCTGGTCATCAGTGCTTCATTGGCCAACTGCATGTAGGTAACGCCATCGGCTGTTTCGGGCAGGCGGGTGAATTTGGTAAAGCCCTGGTAGAGGTCGAGGCCGATCTCTGTGCGGCCGGCCTTGCCTCTTTTGGTGGTGATGAGTATAACGCCATTGGCGCCCCGCACTCCATATACGGAGGTGGAAGAAGCATCTTTTAAGATGGTGAAGCTTTCAATATCGTTGGGGTCGAGGTTACTGAACTGACGCTCTACCCCATCTACCAACACGAGTGGCGCATTGTTGCCCGAAGTGGCCACCCCACGTATGAAGAGTTCGGCGCCATCGCGACCCGGCTCTCCAGAGCGTTGTACGCCTACCAGTCCGGCAATACGGCCCGCCAGCACGGTACTGATATTGGCCACCGGTTGCTTCAGGTCTTTTACATCAAGGTTGGACTGCGCGCCGAGCGTTTCTATTTTACGTTGCCGCTGGCCGTAAGCTACCACCACCACATCGGTGAGGTCATTGGCGAGCGATTGCATGGTGACTGTTACCTGTGCTTTTTTATTCACTGGTATTTCTGTACTCTGGTAACCGATAAAGCTGAGTTGCAGGGTAACCGAATCATTCGCTACCAGGAGGGTAAACTCGCCCAGGCGGTTGGTCATGGTACCATTGGAAGTGCCTTTCTCGGTAACGGACACTCCATCGAGCGGGTCGCCTTTTTCGCTCAGCACTTTTCCCCGCACCACGGCCGAGCGCGGCGGCAGGTTTTTCGGTGTAGCTGCTGCAATTACAGACTCCACTTCCTGCTTCCTGATGATGATGTTTACATCCTGCTGGTAAAAGGTGAGCGACTGGTTTTGAAAGATGGTTTTGAGCACCTGCGCTACCGTTACCTGCCGGGCTTCATAGTTTACCTGGAGGGTATTGTCGAGATCGGCATCGCGGTAGGTGAAATGGAAGTCGGTTTTGGTCTCCAGTTGACGAAGCACCTGTTTGATCCCTACCCCTCTGAATTGTACATCCACCTTTACCTGGTCCATGCTTTGACCACTGCCGCTGCCGGCCATGAGCACCAGGCCTGCTACCAGGGGAATGGATAATAGAAAGATCCTCATAAGCAACCGTTTAATGACAAGTAGATGGTCCGTTGCTGCGGGTATGCTAAAAACGGCACCACTACCTGTGCATTTAGCTATTAAATGCATAGATTTACATCGTTTTATTTAATTCCACAATGAGTTTAATGAAACAGCAACCGTTGGCGGCGGCATCCGCTGACGGTTTTTTTATTACAAGAGATGACAGGCGCTAAGGCGCATTACATGGATTCATATAGCAATCGTTTTATTACTTCTTGTTAATGATGTAAATCCCGTTCTCTTTGGACAGTTTTGTATCGGTGGCCTTGCAGATGATGTCCAGCGCTTCTTCCACGCCGATATCCCGGCGGAAGGAAGTGGTGAAGATCTCGGCTCCCAGCGTGCTATCGGCCAATTCAATGCTGACATTGTAATTCCGCTCCAGGTCGTCCAGGATATCCTGCACGGGCCGGCTGGTATAGCTCAGTCGCCCGGTGGTCCAGGCAGCTACCATGCTTTCCTTCGTATTTCCAACAACAGCCTCCTGCACCGCCGTAGGTACTTTCACTTCCTGCCCTACCGTGAGGGTGGCCATTACTTTATCATTTTTGCTTACTTCCACTTTGCCCCGCTTGACCGACACCACCACATCCGGCTGACCGGGATAGGCTTTGATGTTGAAAGCAGTGCCCAATACTTTGGTGATGACGTTGCCGGTATGAATGAGGAAAGGATGATCTTCCGCATGTTTTACGTCAAAGAAGGCTTCGCCGGAGAGGTATACTTCCCGCTTCTCCCCGCTGAACGATTCCGGGAAATCGAGCGTGCTGGCCACATTGAGCCATACCTGTGTACTATCGGGCAAGAGCAGGTATTTCATCTCTCCCCGCTGGGTGATCTTGTGTACCGCATTGGCCGGCACCTGGGCTACTGAAGGCAGCGCTTGCTGGTTACGGAAGAACCACCAGCCCCCGGCCGACAATACCAGCATCGCTGCGGCAGCTATCGCCAACCTGCGGTACCGGTGACGCATGGGACGTATGATGCCTGGTTCTGCGGCGACCTCTTCGTTGGTACCTGTTTGCAACAGGCCCTGGTTGTCTACATAGGTAACTGACTTTAAGGAGCGCGCCGTAGACTGGTATACCTGCGCCAACATGTGGCGCACGGTTTCCTCGTGCTGGTTTTCCTGCAGGAGGTCCATGAGTTCCTGGTATTCCTGCTGCGTGCAGGTACCTGCAATGAATTTATTGAATAGTATTTCGATCCTGGCTGGCATTGTTTAGTTGACGTACGCGGGGAAAGAAAGTACTAGTGAGGGGGAAAGTTTTTTTGCCTGGTTCGTGAGGACACGAACCAAGGCGGGAGAGCCGCAGCGTCCTCCGCTGGCGCGCGGGTGCCTGGCGGGGAGAGACACTGCGGGGAATAAAGACGAACCAGGGCGGGCATAAAAAAGCCGGAAGGAGAAGTCCTTCCGGCGTGCTCTGAACCAAAAACCTGTTACATAGAAAAATTCTTATAACCCTTTTTGTATGATGAATTTCTTCAGCACCACTTCCCCACCGGCCGTTAAGACCCTGATGAAGTAGTTGCCATTGCTATAGCGTGAAACATCGGTGGTGAAGAGCTTTTTGCCGGCCGGCATGGTCAGCTTTTGCTGTTCGAGCACTTTGCCCGCAGCATCGGTGATGACCAGTTGGCCCTGTTGCCGGCTGGCGGCCGTTATTTCCACCTGCAGGGTAAGCTGCACCGGGTTGGGCATCACCCTTACCTGGATACCTGCGCCCTCCAGCGTAGCTGTTACTACTTTGGAATAGCTGCCGCGGCCATCGAGGTTGACCTGGCGGATGCGGTAACTGTAGTGTACGCCCGGCGCCACGTCCTGGTCATCCACGGCATAATGGGATACTGTATTGCTGTTGACTTTGCCGGGGACTTTGGCGATGGGCCGGTAGCTGCCGCCATCATCGCTTCTTTCCACTTCAAAGAAAGCATTGTTCATTTCCATGGCCGTGCTCCATTTGATATTGATCTTTTCGTTGTTCACGGGCGTAGCCTGTACGTTGAGCCAGGTAACCGGCAGCGCCTGCTGCAGGTTGACCAGCCAGATACCGCCAAAGGTGGAGAAGCTGTTGATGCCGGTGAAGTCGATATAATCCGTACCATCTACCAGTCCGGTAGGCAATACCCCGTCTGCCCATTCCTGGCCGCCGGCAGCAATGCCTCCGGCGGTGAGTCCGCTCACCACTTCTGCAGCAGTTTTGCCGGAAGCCTTGAACCATTTGAAGAAATGCGCATCGGTGAGGCCATTGGCGGTTTTAAGTGATTCCATGCTGTTGGTCTCCACGCTTTCTGCGCCGGCCTTTTCATCGGGCGCATAGAACATGCGGACGATAAAGCCCGGTGTGGGATTGGCCACTGCATCATAGCAGTTGCTGCAATCCACCTGCAGGAGGCGGCGCATGAGGCGGGCCGCTTTGACGGCATCTCCCTTGCCCAGGTCGGCAAACGCCGCATCCACATCTACCCTTGCCGTTATGAGTGTTCTGTTGATCAAACCGGTGGGGTCATAGATCGCAGCAATGTATTTGGAAGCATCTACAGGGTCCCTGAATAAGATCCAGCCATTGACATAACATTTATCCGGCGCTGCAATAGTTTCTGCATTGTAATTGGTGAGGAGGGCCTGCGTGGTAACGCATAGATCATTGGTGGCAAAGGTGAAGTAATCGCCACTGCTGAAATCATAGGTCGTTTCCCAATTAGTGCCGTTGAGGGTCATGGGCACTTCAATAGCACCGGTGGTGAAATCGGTGGTACTGTTCACCAGCAAGTATACAATACCATCTCTTTCCAATGGTAATTTGACTGCTTCCGCGCTGCTATTGGCCGGTACCTGTATGGTCACGGTACCGATGGTACCGGTTTCCTGTACTTTCCAGGTACGGGCAATACGTTCCCGGCCGGCAGGTGCACCGGTGGCGGTGAAGGTCGCCCGTGCGGCGTTGTCATCCCCCAACAGCAAGGCCGTATTGTTTTCCATGACGTTGGTATTGCCGGCATTGGTGGTGTTGATACCCAGGCCATGGCCTACTGTTACCAACGCTTCCGTTGCATTGACGCTCTTTGATTGTTTCTGGTGCAGGCCATTACAATCATCACGGCCGATACCGGTGATATTGAAACCATAGCCTGTATTGGTAGTGGTATTCCAAACAACCGTGCCAGCCGGATCAACATAATTCTGTGCTAGTGTGATGCCATATTTAATGGCCAGGTAGCTGATTATTTTCGCACGGTTGGGAGGGGTAACGGCTCCCATATAAATGACCGCTTCCGCCATCCGTCCTTTAAAGAACTGATCGGTAGCGCCTGCATATCTTCTGGCGCCTATGTTCAGATAATCCATTGTTGGAAAAGCAGGAACGGAACCGGATGCCACATTGGTACCGTTCATTTGCAGGACGGAAGATCCTAAAGCGGCACGGGAGACAGCGGCTATTTGTGGAATGCCATTGGAAGTAGTGGGGTTCGTAATTTCCGCATACGGCGCTCCTGCTCCAAACGCCAATTTGTTGGCCACAAACCTGAACTCAGTGCTATTCGTCGATGAAGCACTGGTTCCTAACCCAACAAAATTATGATTACCGGCCACTGCATCGGGCAATACCACGGCAAACATGGCATCGCTGGAGCTTCCACTATAGCTGATGGCATTATTATTCAGTACATCATTGGTTCCATCGAAGCTCAGTGTGGGATTGAAGTTGATGAGGTTGCTGGTGGTATTGTACACAGGTTGTGCACCAGTGGTAGCCTGTGTTGCATCTTTACCGGAAGCACTTTGATCGGTCCAGGCGCTTACACCGGTTCCCAGCGTAACGCCTTTATCGCCCCTGTACCAGGTGTAGAGATTGGTGGTCACACCACCCGGGGCCTGGTTGGTGAGGTCGGTAACGAGGGTGAAGTACTGACCATTGTTGAAGTTGGTATTGTCGAATGTCACCTGCTGCGTAGCCGCATCGTAGGTAGTGGCATCGATCACGGAGGTACCACCATTGCCGAAGTCGCCATCGTCATCGATGAGCAGTTTCAGGTCGCCGGACGTAGTGCTGGAAGGTACCTGTCCTGCGAGGAATAGCTTCAGTTGCAGGTCGTTCACCGTACCCGTTTTCTGCACTTTCCATTCGCGTTGCAGGCGCGTGATCCTGCTGCATCCGCTGGGGTTTAACAAGGTAACAGGATATTCGGTGGTTTGCGTATTGCTGAGCCCGTTATCGCCCCATACCAGGAAGCTCAGGTCATCGTCTAAAGTACTTGTGTTGTCTTTATTGGTAGTCGCTATGCTGGTTAATCCCATAGCCACCATATTGCCGTTGCTGGTGGTGTTCACACTGCGGCTTTGTTTCTGGTACAAATCAGTATTATCGTCGCGACCGATACCGGCTATATTGTTCAGGTAACCGGTATTATTCGCAGCCGTCCAGTACGACGTAGTGCCATCGGTAGCGATGTAATCGCCGCTCATGGTAATACCGTATTTGAGGGCCAGGTAAGCATTTACCTGCCGCAGTTCGGCGGCGGATAATGTCCGGTTGTATACTACCACCTCATTGATGTTACCATCAAAGGCCAGGTCGGCTGATGTAGCACGATTGCCCAGGCGAAGATTATTGGTGAGGAAAGTATAGGCCTGTGCAAGTGCTCCATCCGCATTTCCATTGTTATACAGACTGAACAGGTTACCTGCTGACCGGGTGATTCCCGTCAAATAAGGGATATTGGCTGTGCTGTAAGTGCCTGTACTCTGCACGGAGCCCACGTTTGAGTTTCCTGCAACATATTTGCCGGCACCGGTAAAAGAATTATAAAAAGCATTGGTTATAGCTCCCTGCTGTGCAATGATGGCATCCTGAGTTGTTGCCGTACCTCTTACCTGTACACTTGCCAGCGTAAAAAGGCTGGTACCACTGATACCGGCGTTGGTAGCAAAGTCCATATAATCATCCGTGCCGTCGAAATCAAAGGCAGGGTTATAGTTTACTGAATTCGTAACGGCTACTGGCTGACTGGCTGCTGTAGCCTGTGTGGCGTGGTTGTCATTGCCGCTGTAGTCGTTCCAGTTATCAACTGTGGAAACACCGTCATCGGCACGCAGCCAGAGTTGCACACCCACATTTACATAACCCGGACCGTTGAGTTCCTTGGCAAAGCTGAAGTAAGCGCCATCGGGTAGGTCGGCGCTGGACAACAGCACGGTACCGGTGGCATCCAGTTGATAAGCCACATCGGCGCCATCAAACACATTGTCGGTGGCACTCACGATAAGGTACACCTTATCATTGCCACCTGTGAGTTTGAAGCTGATATCGGTATCGGCAAAGTTGGTCTTGTCCACTTTCCAGGTACGGGGCATGCGGGTAGTGAGCGATGCCAGTCCGCTGATGGCAGTGGTATACTGTGTAGCACCACCATTATCGGCAAACACCAGGTAGGAATTGTCGTTGATAATGGTATTCGCGTTGTCGAAGTTGCTGGTGGCTACAGAATCGCCCATGGCAATGGCCACGATACCGGTATCTGTACTGAGACTTTGTTTCTGGTACAGGTTGGTGCAATCATCGCGGCCGATACCGGTGATGCGGATATTGTAACCGGTATTATCGGCAGCCGTCCACATACGGGTAGTGCCATCACTGGCGATATAATCAGTAGCTACTGTTTGATTGAGGGTGATGCCATATTTTAAGGCGAGGTACGAGTTGACACGTTGCAGTTCAGGTGCTGTGAGCTCCCTGTTGTATACGATGATCTCGCCTAATTTGCCATTCCAGTATTGGGAGTTGGTGGTAGCGCTCAATCCTACATACGCCGGCTGCGCAGCCGTTGTATTCCACGTGGTGGTGAGGGAAGTATTCAGCGCCCCGTTCACATCGAGACGGGCAACAGTGCCTGTATAACGGCCGCCGAGGATGCGGGTATTGTTTACAGGCAGTGAATTGGCGGTGCCCGTTATATTGTAGGTGGGCGAGTTATAGCCTCCAAACCCGGCCACGCTGGTGCCGCTTGCCTGACCCAGGTACAGACCTGTACCTCCACCATTGGAGCCATAGGCGAACATCATGCCATAGGTAGAGCTCACCACGCTGGTTGCCCCTACTCCAATGACGGTGCGCGCATTGGCGCCAAAGGAATATTTGCCTGTGATGGAAGCATTGGGTATAACCAGGTTATCCGTGGTTCCATTGAACGTTAAGGATGGGTGATAGTTGAGACCAGCCGTATTGAGGTCGGGCTGATTGGCGGTGGTGGCCTGTGCTGCATTGGTTTGGTTGCCGCTGAAGTCGACCCAGCTATTGGGAGCGGCTGCATAGTCGGCCCTGAGCCAGGTAGCAATGCCATTGTTCACACAACCGGGACCTACTATTTTGGTACCAATGGTAAAGAAAGCGCCATCGGGCAGGTCGGCCGTATTGATGGTAACGGTGCTGGACATGGTATTGATCGCATATTCTACCGTACCGGCGCCAAAAGCAGGATCGGTGGCATGTACCAGCAGGTAGCGTTCGCCGCCTGGTGTTAGTTTAACAGTAATGTCCTGGTCGTTCCAGTTGGTGCGGTCTACTTTCCATACACGGGCCATGCGGGAAGTGGCATTGGCCACACTGGTCACTGCTACTGAGAAGGTGGCAGCACCGCCATTATCGGCCCAGGTGAAGAAGGACAGGTCATTGATATCTGTTGTATTGGAGGCATTGTCGGCTGCTACTGTGCTTCCGGCCGCTATCGTAACCAATGTATCGCTGGCTGAGCGGGATTGCTTCTGGAATAAGGCAGTTTTGTCATCGCGACCGATACCCGCAATGTTATTGGTATATCCTGTATTCTTGCTCACTGTCCACATCTTGGTAATACCATCAGTAGCGACATAATCGGTGGCGCCATTGTTGAGCGTAATGCCGTATTTAAAGCCCAGGTAAGAATGGACCCGTTGTAATTCAGCAGCCGTCAACGCGCGGTTGTACACAACGACCTCCGGTATTTTACCGGCAAAGGCTACATCGGCCGAAGCAAGGCGGTTACCCAACCTTACATTAGCCACATTATAGCTGTGGGTGGAGGTAATAGTGCCGTCTGCCCCGCCATTGTTGTATAAAGCAAAGTTGTTGCCACTGCGGGTACCTGTTACCAGGTAAGGGAAGTTCGGTAGGTTATTGGTGGCCGTACCTGTTAAGGTGGTACCTGTTCCCGTACGGTGGATCTGGTTTTTGTTGACAGCATCTATGCCAAACAGGAAGCCGCCCGTAGTGGAACCTTGTTGCGATAAGAAACCGTCCCAGGTAGCAATGGTTTCGCGCAAACCTAACCCCACCACCGTAAACGGATTGGTGCCGGTAAGCGTGAGGTTGCTGGCGAAGTCCATATAATCATCTGTGCCATCGAACCGGAAGGCGGGGTTGAAGTTGGCCGCATTGCCGGTAAGGGCCGGTTGATTGGCCGCTGTAGCCTGCTGTGCATCGATGTCATTGCCGCTGTAATCGAACCAGGTGTTATTCACCGACGTACCATCATCTGCGCGCAACCATAGCTGTATGCCTGCATTTACAAAACCGGGGCCTTTCAATTCTTTGGCAAAGGTGAAGTAAGCGCCATCGGGCAGCAGGTCGCTGCCAATGGTAATGGTACTATCGGCATTGATGGGCAGTTCCTGATCAAAAGTAGCGAAGGTGGCATCGCTGTTACTGATCAACAGGTAGCCATTGGATATGCTGCCATGCAACTTAATGGTGATGTCCCTGTCGGCCCAATTGGTCTTGTCCACTTTCCATACCCTTGCCATCCGGAAGGTTACTTTCTCTCCTGTTACCGGCGTAGCATAGGTAACTGCGCCATTGTTATCGGCCCAGGTGAAGAATGATCTATCGTTGGTGATGGTATCTGTATTCTCCGCATTGCTGGCTGCCAGTTCACTGCCCACGGCAACAGTAACCAGGTTGCCGCTGGCAGCGGTATTGATGCTGCGGCTTTGTTTCTGCAGCAGGGTTCCGTTCTCATCACGGCCAATGCCGGCAATGTTATTCTTATAAGTGCCATTATCCGAAGCATCCCACATGGTAGTGACGCCATCGCTGGCGAGGTAATCGGTAGCCACTGTTTGATCCAGCGTGATACCATACCTCAATGCCATGTAGCTGTTGACCTGCTGGCGCTCGGTAGCATTCAATTTACGTTTGTACAGGATCACTTCTGAAACAGGTCCGTTGAAATAAGAACCGTACCCTACCCCAAGGGCATTGGAGGGACCTGTTTGAGCAAAACTGGTGGTATAGGCAGCCGGTCCGCTGTACACTTTTCCATCCAGTGAGGCGGTCCAGGAGTTGGCGGCGGTATTCACATTGAGGATGACCGGCAATGCCATGTTTTTACCTGTGAACGCAAAGTTCCTGCGGGCATTGGTACCAAAATGCAGGTACATGTTATCATTGGTATACCGGTACCAAACTACGGTTGTACCACTGTTGCCGCCCAGTTGCCAGGGGAAGCCTTCCACGTTATTGACCGCTGAAGATTGAACAGAGAATACTTCCCCCTGTGTGTAGGTGTTGGTGAACTGCGGGAAGTTAAAATAGTTTGCGTTCGTAGGTCCAGGGAATGTAATGACCGGGTTATAATTCATGGCCGCAGGACTCCAGGGAAGTGCGTTGGTATTAATCCTGTTCCATATACGCATGGAAGATCCCTGGTCTTCCCAACTGACGGCATTGGCGCCAGACAGGGTAACCCCGTTGTCGGCCTTTGCCCATACATCCAGGCTAGTAAGTACACCACCCGGACTTTTCTGCTGACGGCCGAAGGTGAAGTAAACACCATCGGTGAGCAAGGCAGAAGAAAGGGTTACGGTACCCTCATTGTTCAGGGGCAGCTCCTGGCTTACGGTGGCAAAAGTGGGATCGGTACTGATGAGCAGGTAATTGCCCAGCTTACCATTGGTGAGCTTCACGGTAATATCCTGATCGGCCCAGTTGGTCTTTTGCACTTTCCATTTGCGCACCATGCGGGTATTGGCAAAAGTGCCGGTAAAGGTTTGCGTGAAGGCAGTGGAAGCGCTATCATTGCCCCATATCAATACAGAAAGGTCGTTGGTGATCTCCCCTTCATTGTCTTTATTGGTGGCGGCAATGGACGAACCAATGCCAATGGTTGCTACTTCATCGGTATGAAAGGCTTTGGCCTGCTTTTGTTCCAGGATGGATACATCATCTTTCACCAGCGCTGCGATCTCTTTGCTGTACGCTGCATTGGCCGTTACATCCCATACGAGGGTGCCATTGCTCAACAGGTAATTTTGTTTCATGGCTATACCATATTTGAGCGCCATGTAGGACTGCACCTTTTGCAGCTCAGCGGCTGTGAGCGTACGATTGTACGTAAATACTTCGGCAAAATCTGTTTCACCCATGTAGTACCAGGTGTTGCCGGCAGCGCCGCTGGGATTGGGCCCATAGCCACCGCCTACAAACCACTGACTGATGGCAAAATTTCCTTTATTGTAAGCGCCGCTACCTAAACTGGCGCCATTATAATAGGCTGTATGGTTAGTAGCAGAAGTGAGCGACGTGAACACACCGGGCCTGTCGAACGCTTTTACGCCGGTAGTACCCGGCGTGGGAGGATTCAATACAGTATTACCCCTGTAGGATTGAATGTTGGTACCGTTGCGCCAGAATTCTATCTGTGCCGCATTGGTATTGTAATCAACACCGGACTGCGAGTACAATACAAAGAAACGATCGTTGGAGGCGGATATTGATTGGGGGTTGAATACACCTACCGACGTGATGGCGTTGCTGGTGATCCAGGATGGTGCAGCAGAAAGTACCCCTCTGATGAGATCCCCATCCATATCGGCTACCGGATTGAAGTTGATCCCATTGAGCTTGGTAAGCGGGTTGTTCACGATCGTAACAGCCGATGGCCCACCGCCACCGCTTAATTCATCCCAGCCGGAGATCAACTGACCGCTGGCCGAGGGCACTGTGCCGCCGGAGAGTATCTCATCGCCGCGCAGCCAAAGCTTGATGCCGGAGTTTACGCCGGCAGGGCCTACGACCTTCACGCGGATCTTGTTGCTGAATTCGGAAGTACCGCAGTTGTTATTCAACTTCAATGTAGCCGACCAGGTACCATACGGTGCAGCATTGATTTCGGGGAAGCTGCCGCTAACGCCGGTGAGCGTTTGGGTGCCGGAAGCCAGTCCGGTACGGGTAGTGACATAATGTTGCCCTCCTACCCCGGTTACTTTGGCGGCATTGGAAAATAGTTCCAATGAGCAGTTGCCCGATCCGCAAATGGCGGGCATTTTTACCGAGATGGTGTATACGCCAGGTGTTGTTTCGGTAGAAGAAAGTAGCTGGGGTGTATTGGCGCCTTCATAACTACAGTTGCCCCCGGACACCAGTTGGATGCCGAGGCCTACGTTGTTGTAAATGCTGTTTTGAGAGATCACTACTTTACTGACCTGCTGCACGTAGATGGCACCCAACGAAGATTGTGTACTATAAATGGTGTTTTTGCTGATGAGGAATTTTGCTACCGTAGAGGCTACATTGCTGGCGGCAAAAACGCCGATGGCCTCGCCGTTATTGGTATTGAACGTATTTTCTGTGATGCGGACTGAGTCGACATCAGATGTGGCATTCCGTACATAGATGCGCATACCACCTGTAGCAGTAGTTCCCTGGCCATTCCTGGTAAAGGTGTTGCCTTTGATGGTGAGGTTATCGGTATTGGCGGCATGGTTGGCGGCCACATGCAGGCCGGAACCATCGTGCTCTAAAAAGGTATTGTTGGTAATGTTGATATTCTGGTTGCTCACACTGCCCAGCACTATGCCATAATCGCCATCATTAGTGGTGTTGCGGAAGTCGGCATTGAATACGTTCTTGTCAATGGTAAGGGTATTGACATTGGTGGTGGTTTCAAACCGCAGCATCTGGGTGGTTTGTCCGCCATCGAGGTTATCGAAGGTGGAGTTCTTTACCGTGATATTGGTGAAGGTGGCGTTACCTTTAAAGTAAAGCGGGTAGATCTCCGCATCCCGGAAAGTGGAGCTGTCAATGGTGATGTTGCTCGCATTGCTATTGAAGATGACGGAATAGTCGCCATCATCGGTGGTAGCGGGGTCGTCCATATCCAGCAAACAATTCTTGATGGTGGCTCCATTCACCACCCCGAGGAACTGCAGGGCGCGGCCCGATCCGCCTCCCCCACCCGAGTGTTTATAACCATCGATCATCATATTGGTGACCGTGCTATTGAAAAGGATACCATAGTAATTATCCTGGGTACCGGTGATGGTCACATTCTTTATGGTCATGTTGGTTACCGCACCATTGGCCATGATGCCGTGGTTGGCATAATGGGTGCCGGTTTGGCTCAGCGTGAGCTTTTCGAGGGTAATGCCACTCAGGGCAGCAGTGAGCAGTACCGGCTCCAGTCCGGTATTGCGTAGCACTAAGTTTTTGATGGTACTGCCGCCGGAGCCTGCGCCCAGGGTGATCAGCCCGATGTAATTATCCCCACCGGGGCCACTGATGGTAATAGTATTACCGCCATCCATGGTAACCTGCCGGGTAATGGCAGGCAGGGTGGTAGTAATGTTGATCACGCCGGAGACGGAGAAGACGATGGTGTGCGGACCGGAGGCATCCGCATTGGCATTGAGGATGGCCTGCCGCAGTGAACCGGCCCCGGTATTGAGCAGGTTGGTAACTGTGTAGGTGGTAGCCATGGACTTCGACGCCACCAGCATACCCATTAATACGATCAGGAAAGCCCTGTACCACTTACGCGTGCGCGGTAAGGTGAGTTGTAGAGGTTTACGCATAGGTTATTGATTTGTAAAGGTTGATTGTTTACAATGGGATACAGATCAGAGCTACCAATGGAACCGGTAAACAGGTGGAGCGATCAGCAGGGGTTAACACTGCCAGATCAGGTTTACTCAGGCCAGCGAAAATAGAAGGGTTTCCGTTCCTGCTGTGTAGGCGTATTTGAAAAATCGTGTAGTAGGATTACTACAAATTATAAGCTGAGCAGGCTTTGCAGGTTCTTTTTTACGTAGTTCCGGATAGATTTAAAGGCTTCTGCGAGGTGGTTGCGTACGGTATGGGGGGATATTTGCAGTTCCCGGGCGATCTGTTGTTGTTTGAGGCCTTCCTGCTTGCTGAGGAGGTAAATGGTTTTACGCTGGGGCGGTAAGCGGTGGATGGCCTGCTGGATGAGGGTATGGTATTCTTTGGTCTCCAGTTGATCGGGCATAGCCTCTCCGGCCTGCCGGATGCGCAGCCATAACTCCTGGCGTGTTTTCTCGCGGGTGGCGGCCGCGCGCAGGTAGTCGTATACTTTATTTTCGGTGAGGCGGTAGAGGAAGGCGTCCATGTTCCCGATCTCGTGCAGTTGCTCGCGGATGGTCCACAGTTTCAGGAATACGTCCTGCACGATGTCTTTGGCCTGGGCGTCGGAGCGCAGGACTTTTACCACAAATGCATAGAGCTTGTGCTCATGTTCCCGGAACAACTCGTTGAAGAGTTGCTGGAGTACATCGTCATTTTGGTCGTGGTATGGCGAAGCGGGGCTCACGGTTTGCAGCAATTAACGACCGCAATATAATTTTATTTTGGAAGAAATGGTAGTGCTAAATCGGAATAGCTTGGGTATTTGGATCAATTGGCATGGCTATAGAATGGTGGATGATGATTTATTTGCATAGTTGGTGAATAATGCTTCCGGGAGGGCTGCCAGGGAAAGATGGGAAGGTTTCAGGATCAGGGGATTATGCCTTTGCTAAGGAGTTGATTTTCTTTAAGAAAGTACAATATATTTGTCTATATTTGCGGCTCGCAAAAAAGGTCCGGTAGCTCAGTTGGATAGAGCAACTGCCTTCTAAGCAGTAGGTCATTGGTTCGAATCCAATCCGGATCACAGATTCAGCATTAAAGGCGTCATTACCTGACGCCTTTTTTTATGCAAACACCCATCCCGCCTGCGTTTCTTAAAAACTTTTGAAGCAATTTTATTATTGAGCATTATCATCCCGCCCCATAACATCAGTCATGGTATTGCTATAACCGGGACAATATTTTTGTTCCAAATGCAAGATGTATGAAAGGGATTATCATTTATAAAGGCAAATACGGGGCAACCCGTGAATATGCAGACATGCTGTCAAAAGAACTGAACCTGCCAGTGTTTACGCCTACTATAACCGGCGGACAATTGATAGATGCCGATTATGTACTCATCGGCAGCGCTGTGTACATTGGTAAACTGCAGTTACAAAGCTGGCTTATCCGCAACCAGGAATGGCTGAAATCAAAGAAACTGTTCTTTTTTATTGTATGTGGCACCCCTGCAGCCGCCAAAGAAAAAACGGCTAAGATCATTGCCGATAACATCCCACGCTCTTTAAGGAACAATCCTGTTTTCTTCCTGAAAGGCCGGATGATCATGCGTAAACTGTCGTGGACAGACCGCCTGCTGTTGAAGCTGGGCGCCCGGCTGGCCAGGGACCCACAGGAAAAGAAAGCCATGCTGCAGGACTTCGACGGTGTGGAAGCCGCGCGTATCCAACCCCTGATACAGTCCCTGCAAACATGGGAGTCTGAAAAAAGGCAGGAAACCCTGCATACGCTTTATTGAGCATAATCAGATGGCGCGCTGATAGGCATCATGGAAATTGCCTCGCTTATTCCTGTACTTAGCTTAAAAATCCACTGTTATGTTTGGTAACTTATCTCCTGCAGAAATTGAAAATGTATTGAGCCGGCAAGTGGTAGGCCGTATTGGCTGCCATGCAGAAGGTATTACTTATGTAGTGCCCATCAGCTTTGCGTATGACGGGCAGTTTGTGTATTGCTACACGCAGGAAGGCATGAAGGTGACCCTGATGCGGCAGAACCCGCAGGTATGCTTCCAGACGGATGAACTGGAAAATATGGCCAACTGGAAAAGCGTGATCGCGTGGGGCAGTTTTGAAGAATTGCCGCAAGGCAGGGAACGCAGGGAGGCGCTGGATAAATTGCGGGACAGGGTATTGCCCATGGTCAGCAGTGAACGGGTACGCCAGTCGGCCGACTGGCCCTTTACGAACAATATTACGGAACCTGTACCCGGAGTAGTCTTCCGGATCCGGCTAACGAAAAAAACGGGCCGCTTTGAAAAGTCGACCCAATCGGCCCTGCTTGCTTAAGCAATTATTATAACTACTAAATCAGCCGTTATGAACCAGGTGTTACAATATCCCGCAGAATTTTTAAAAGAAACCGGGCATGCGCCTTCGGTTTGCCTTGTTTTGCCCTTTGAGCCTCAGCTCTATGACAAGAGCACGATCACCTGCCGTTTAAAAACTATGCTGGCCAAAGCGGAAGGGCGCCTGCTGCAATTTTATTCCACCCATAAGGCCATACCCGTACTTACCAAGGTACAACAACTAATTGCCGGCATCAATTATAGTAATTACAGGAAGAGCATTGCTATCCTTGCTACTCCTTTCGCATCCAGGCTTTTTTACCTGGATTTCCCGGTTACAGAAACCATCCAGACCGGTGAATATTTGAACATCCGGGAAGTGGTGAAGGCAAAAAGCAGGGAAACTCAATACCTGGTCATGGTATTGGGCAACCATTGGGCCAGGATGTATACAGGCACCTCTACCACCCTCACCTGCATTAAGCAAAACCGGGAAGCAGGTGATCCTGCCAGCGGCTATGGCAACCATTTTTTGCATAAGATGGACCAGGGACTTGGTTTTATGCTGAGCGCCTATCAACTGCCCGTGTTTATCCTGGGGCAGGAACAGGTACTTGAGCCATTCAAACACATCACCACCCATACAGAAAATATTATTGGCTACCTGCCAGGAAGCTTCGATACATCAAATGAAACAGCTATTCTTATGACTTTACAATCCGAACTGCATCACTGGAACAAACACAAACACCGGTACTTAATACAAAAACTGTACAAAGCCCATAAAGACGGGAAGCTATCCTGTGGCATCAAGGAAGTCTGGAACACAGCTACCCACCGGAGGGGGCAATTACTGGTAGTGGAAGAAAACTTTACGAGCCCTTGTCGCATGGAACGGGAAGGAGCTTCTGCCTTTACACGTTCTGCCGATGATCCTTATAATATGAAAGACCTGGTAGATGATATTATTGAAAAGGTATTAAAGGATGGCGGAGATGTGGAGTTTGTGGACCAGGGCACATTAAGCAGCTTTCAACAGATCGCATTGATCGAGTTTCGCCAAAGCGAATAACAACAGATGAAATCAAACTGAAGTATGAAAAAGATAATGGTTGCATTCGACAGCGCACATTACTCAGCAGGGGCCATGCAGTTTATTGCAGGTATGCACAGACTTGAACCTGTATCGCTTACCGGTATTTTCCTGCCACAGATAGAATATGCAGCACTATGGCAGTGAAGCTTCCACTTACGCTATTAAACAGTTTGTCTACCTGTTCCCTGCCTTATGCGACCGCAAAACGTTGGTCATTTATGTAGATGAGGATGTGGATGTAACCATGCCGGCTGAAAAAAAGATCAAAGACCTGGTATGCCAGCATTTTGAGCAATGCGCTTACCTGACCCTGCACCTCGATGCACGGCAATACCTCAGTACCTGGATCAGTGAGCAGCATGGCGGCATCCTGGTAAGTGGAGCGTTTGGCCGGTCTTCCCTGTCGCGGTTATTCAAACGCAGCTTTATACATGATGCTATCACCGAACATCAACTGCCGGTATTTATAGCCCATCACTGATGGCCACAAGCCAAGCCTGCCTGATAAAGACAGGCAAAAAACAGGAAGGATGCCTTGTTTGCAAAAGTTTGGTTTAACTTCCGGGAAATTTAAAGGGTTGTATGTTTACTGAGAAGCCTTTGAATGTACTGTTGTTCTGCTGTATCGTGATGATCACGTCGGCCGTATTGCAATACCTGAACCCCGGTGTAAGCTTTTACGATAGCGGACTGATCATTGCTGTATTGCTCACCGTATTCCTGAAGAACGACCGGTATACCCAGGTATTTGGCGCGCTGAGTATAGGGCTGGTAGTGATTTCCTTCTTTTATGACCATCCCGGCATGACTACCCAGCATGTGATGATGCAACATTTATTCTCTGCCATGATCATGATGATTACCACCATGGCTGTTTTGTATGTTAAGAAACTATACCGTTCCAAAGAATCCGACGAAAGACAGGTGAATGCTTTGTTTGAGCATGCTACAGAAGGCATCATTCTTACCAATTCCACGGGAAAGATCGTATTGATCAATCCCGCCGCCGCCCGGCTGTTTGAATATGAGCGGGATGAACTATTAGGTATTGCCATTGAAGCACTGATCCCTACCCGGTTCCACGACAAGCATGTACACTACCGGCAGGGTTTTTATAAAAATCCGGCCAACAGAACGATGGGACATGGACGTGATCTTTTTGCCAAAACCAAAACCGGCCGCGAATTCCCGGTAGAAGTGAGCCTCAGCCATTACCGCCAGAAGAACGAGAACTTCGTGATCGCCTTCCTGGTGGATATTACGGAACGTAAGAAATCGGAGCAGGAGTTATTGGACCAGAAGAAGCAACTGGAACAGATCACCGCCGACATGCGGAAGCTGAATACAGAGCTGGAATCCAAAGTGGAAGAAAGAACACTGATCTTAAGAGAAGCCCTGCAGGAACTGGAGCGCTCACAACGGGAGCTAAATGAAGCACTGAACAAGGAAAAAGAGCTGAACGAGATTAAGTCGCGCTTTGTATCCATGGCCTCCCATGAGTTCAGAACACCCTTAAGCACGGTATTGTCTTCCGCAGCCCTGATCGGCCGGTACACACAAAGCGATGAACAGGATAAACGCGACCGGCATATTAAACGCATTAAAGATTCAGTACGTCACCTGAACGTGTTGCTGGAAGACTTCTTATCACTGGGCAAACTGGAAGAAGGCAGGATCAGGTCAGAATGCGCCCCTTTTAATGTACGCGAGTTCCAGGCCGAAGTGGTGGATGAAATGAAAGCGATCCTGAAAGAAGGCCAGGTGATTGAACCCAGCTTTAGCGGAGCTGATGAGTTTGATACTGACAGCCGCCTGCTAAAAAATATCCTCATTAACCTGTTGAGCAATGCAGTCAAATTCTCCGGGGAGAACACCGTCATCAGGCTCAATATTGATAACCCGGGGCATTGTCTGCAGGTAGCCGTTGTTGACCAGGGCGTTGGTATTTCTGAAGAAGACCAGCAACACCTGTTCAGCACTTTCTTCCGGGGCAAGAACGTACTGAACATTGAAGGCACCGGACTGGGCCTGCACATTGTAAAACGGTATGTGGAATTATTACAGGGTAACATCGAGCTGACCAGCAAACTCCAGGAAGGCACCCACGTAACGATCACTATTCCTCAATGACAGGATACACCCCCGCCGGGAATTACCGGCAGCCGGGGACTGATAAAAGGAATATCAAGATTTAGCCCTCTTAGTATCAACAGCATACCCACCAACACCGTGAATACCGGCACCAGCTTTCGCAAATACAAGCGGACAGATTGGTTGAACCATACACTGAAGTATCCAATGCCTGTCATGGCCGGCAATGTACCCAATCCGAAACACACCATAAAGAGTGTGCTCATCGCACTATTACCGGTACTGATGGCCGCCGCTACCGCCAGGTAAACCATGCCACAGGGCAATAAGCCATTGGCCATGCCCAGCAGGTAAAAACCGGCCTTGCCTGCCCGCTTCCAGAGATAGAGGTTCAGCCTGGTCACTGCCTGTTGTAATACACGGGCAGGCCAAAAAGAAGTTTGTTTTCCTGACCTGGCAGCTAACCACCATAGGATGATCGTTATTCCCAACATAACAGAGAGCCATTGCTGCCAGCCTGCTACCTGCAACCTTCTGCCCGCCAAACCAAACAGGGCGCCCAGGATGCCATAAGTAGTAAGTCTTCCTGCGTTATAAGTGATAACAGCCAGCATCCGCCGGAAACCGGCCTGCTGTGGTAAAGGCAAAGCCATCACCAATGGCCCGCACATCCCTATGCAATGCAGGCTGCTCACCATACCCATGCCGACTCCCGCTATGACTACCGGTGCTGTCATCAGTGGATGGTTAAAGGTTCCTCGCTGTAGTAATTGGCCCCGTCTGTCTTCCAGGATATTTTTACCACATAACTGCCCGGCGCCAGCGTTTCTTTGCTCAATAACTGAGAAGCTGCGCTGTCTGTTTGCAGCACAAACTGCCGGTCGTACCGGGCATCAGCCGGACAATACAACACGATATTCCCTTCCACCTTCCTGTACTTCATTTCGGCAGGCAATGTGAGGCCAATAGCTTCCTTACTTTCCAACAGTATTACTTTGCCGCTGAGGGCATTGGTCTTTGCCCGGCTGTCGATCTCTTCCTGATAGGCGATCTCATCACGGTAGTATTCTTTAGACACGAGATTCACCGGCACTTTCATGCAACGGTATACCATGAATGACATCATGGCTCCAAAGCCTATAAATACCAGTATTAATTTATTTCCCCAGTTCATCATCGTAGTTTTATTATTGATCGCTTACCGGCCCCAGGAAGCTGGTATGTATTATGTCTATTCTTTTATTACCCTGGTAAAGGCCGATGTTCAGGGTTGATTTCCTTTCCTGTATTAATCGCTTTGGCAATACAATAAAAAAGGTACCGGCGCTTTCTTCCTCTTTCTTCACTGCTACCGTAGCGCCTCCTATGATTTCTATCCTACCGTTGCTTTCTTCCAGTTGCAGCCGCAATGGAATATCAGCAGTGGTTTTGTTGGCCACCTTAATGTTATAGAGATTGGATACACTATCAGTTCCCCTTTCCTGGTACAGCATACCGGGCGTGCGCATGACCGTTGCATCCACATCTTTGCGTGACATTAAGAGAATACCCAGCAAGATAATGAGCACTGATAAGAGGCCCGTGTAGAGCTTCATGCGGGTGGTGTAGTGGAGGGGTTCTTTGCCGGCAATACCACTTTCCGAAGCATACCGGATAAGCCCCTGCGGCTTTCCGGTCTTGTCCATAATGGCGTTACACGCATCTATACAGGCGGTGCAGCCTACACATTCCATCTGCGTGCCATTGCGGATGTCAATGCCGGTGGGACATACTTTTACACATTGAAAGCAGTCTATACAATCGCCTGCATCCAGCGTAGCTTTTTTGGTGAATTTGGCTCTTGGCTCTCCCCGCTTGTAATCGTATGCCACGAGCATGGAATTCTTATCCAGCAGTACGCCCTGCAATCGTCCATAAGGACAAACTACCGTACAGGCCTGCTCCCTGAAGAAAGCATATACGGCGAAGAATACGCCGGAGAACAATATTACGGATGTTAACCCTCCGATGTGCTGCGCCACCGGTTCTGTGATGATCTTGTATAATTCTTTTATGCCAATGATATACGCCAGGAAAAAGTTGGCAATGATGAATGACAGGAGATAGAATACTCCATATTTGATGGCCCGGCGGGTGATCTTTCCGGCTGTCCAGGGCTTCGTTTTATTCAATTTCTGTTGTGCAGCGCTTCCTTCAATAACATATTCAATTTTGCGGAACAGCATTTCCATGAATACTGTTTGTGGGCATACCCAGCCACAAAATAACCGGCCAAAGGCGGCTGTAAACAGGATGATAAAGATGACAAAGGTGATCATAGTAAGGCCGAAGATGAAAAAGTCCTGCGGCCAGAACACCTTGCCGAAAATAATAAACCGGGCGGAAGGGATATTGAACAGGAACAGGGGCCTGCCATTTATATGAACAAAAGGCAGGGCCACAAACAAACCAAAGAAACCAAGGCTCACCCAGGTACGCAGGTTGTACAACCTGCCGGCCGGCTTTTGGACATACACCCATTGGCGCCTGCCGCTGGCATCTACGGTAGCGATCCTGTCTCTGAACGATTCCTGTGTTGTTTCTTTTACTGCCGACATATTATTTTATTTACCCGATGCTGCTACCTTGGTTGAATCACCTGCTTTGGCGCCTTCTTCCTGGTAAATGGTACCCTGCGCGGCTTTGGCATTGGGCGGATTGGTGCCTTTGATCGATCTGATATAACTGGTAAGCTGTGCAAGCTGCACGGGTGAATAATCATCTTTCCAGCTCTTCATGCCCTTTTCCGGTACCCCATACTTGATGGTTTTAAAAATATCCTTTACGCTTCCACCATGCAGCCAGTAATCATCGGTGAGGTTGGGTCCTACTCCACCCTCTCCCTGCTTACCATGACAAGGAAAGCAGGTGGTGGCATAGATCTTCTGCCCTGCAGCAAGGTCGTCACTGGCGGGCAGGTATTCTACCGTGTTCTCATCTACGTTATTGGCTGCTTTTTTCAGGAATTCGGCGCGCTTTACTTCGGCCGCCTTTACCGCCAGTTGATACTCCTCACCACTTGAGGGCGCCGTATGCGATACATGGTACCGCCACAGGTAGATACCGGCAAAAATGATGGTGAGGTAGAACCCATAGAGCCACCAGGGCGGCAGGCGGTTGTCGAGCTCCCGGATACCATCGTATTCATGGCCGAGGTCGAGGCTGGATTCCTGTTCCACCGGCCTGAACTTGTTAAGTCTGGCCCACCAGTTCAACGCAGGTTTTACCGGGGCGCCAGCCAGGACTGCTTTCTTCTTTTTCCTGATCTCCAGCAACACGCGCAGGTTGTACAACAGTGCACCAATAACAATGAGTTCAAGGAAGATAACGCCTGCCATGGTATAAAAAGCAGTATCACTGATGTTGTGGGCCTTAACTACCACGCCGGCACCTGTTTCCTCAGCCTGCACAGCCAGGCTACCCAGTAATGCTGCAAGTACAGTGGCCGCAGCGGTTACAGGGTTGCTTTTTTTTTCTGCTGTGGCCTCTTCCTGTTTCGACTTTTCCAGGTAAACCTGTGCACTGCCCAACACTACCCAGGCCAGGAGACCAATAATGAGGGCCAGGAGGATCATGATAATGATCATCGTTACTACAAAAGGATCTTCTATCGCAGCAGGCGCCGGGGCCTGTGCAAATAAAAATGTATGGCAGCTTACAGTAATTGCCAATAAGCATATCTTTTTATAGAGAGACATAACGGTTCTTTTTCTGTTAAACGGTTGTATCGAGGGGAATTTTGCTCACTTCTTCTATCAGCTTCTTATCGGCTTTGAAAACCCATATAAGCATGATAAGGAAGAATAAACCAAATATGAGCAGCGAGCCGAGGCCATAAATGCTTACGCCGCTGATCTTTTCGAGGTAGTGAATGAATTTCATACTGCTATTGTTTTACGGTTTCTGCTGCGGGTGTGGCCTTGATATCTTTACCCAATCTTTGCAGGTAAGCGATGAGGGCCACGATCTCAGCATTTTTACTGGTCTGTATTTTATCGCCTTTGAGGCTGGCGCTGATGGCGCCTGCCTGCTCCATCAGTTCTTTGTTGGCCTGCTGGTCGTATCCCTGCGGATAAGGCACCCCCAGCGTTTGCATGGCGCGTATTTTGGCTGCCGTGCTGCCCGTATCTATCTTATTATCGAATAACCATCCATAGGACGGCATGATAGAGCCGGGTGACATGGACTGCGGATCGAGCATGTGGTTGTAATGCCAGCTATCCGGGTATTTGCCACCTTCCCGGGCGAGATCGGGACCGGTACGCTTAGACCCCCACTGGAAAGGGTGATCATACACAAACTCACCGGCTTTGGAATAGTCACCGTATCGCGCTACTTCATCCCGGAACGGGCGGATCATTTGCGAGTGGCAGGTATAGCAACCTTCCCGTACATAGATGTCACGGCCATGCAATTCCAGGGGCGTATATGGTTTCACACTACTGATGGTAGGTACATTCGATTTTACCAGGAAAGTGGGGATCATTTCGAGGATACCGCCGATGGCTACGACCACGAGGCTGAACACCAGTAATTGCATGGGTCTTTTTTCAATCCAGCGGTGCCAGTATTCTTTACCATGCGTAAGGATCTGTTTGGGTAAGGCGGGAGCTTCCGCCGCTTCGTTGGCCATAAAGTTGCCCTGCTGAATGGTTTTGCGCAGGTTATAGATCATGATAAAGGCACTGCCGATGTAGAGGGCGCCCCCCACACTACGGGTAATGTACATCGGTATGATATGCGTTACTGTTTCGAGGAACTGGAATTTCAGTTGTCCTTCTTCTGTAAAGGATTTCCACATCATGCTTTGGGCAAAGCCTGCCCAATATAAAGGCAGCGCGTATAGTATAATACCAATGGTGCCGATCCAGAAGTGTGTGCCGGCCAGTTTTTTGGAATAGAGCGTGGTATTCCACATTTTGGGTATGAGCCAGTACAATACACCAAAGGTGAGGAAGCCGTTCCAACCGAGCGCACCGATGTGCACATGGGCAATGGTCCAGTCGGTGAAATGGGATATGGCATTTACATTTTTTAAACTCAGCAACGGGCCTTCAAAAGTGGCCATGCCATAGCAGGTGATAGCTACTACCAGGAACTTCAGCACGGGATCTTCCCGTACTTTATCCCAGGCGCCCCTTAAAGTGAATAAACCATTCAGCATACCACCCCAACTGGGGGCAATGAGCATAACGGAAAATACCACTCCCAATGACTGCGCCCAATCGGGCAAGCTGGTGTATAGTAAGTGGTGAGGACCTGCCCAGATGTAGATAAAGATCAATGCCCAGAAGTGGATGATGGAAAGGCGGTAGGAATACACCGGCCTGTTGGCTGCCTTCGGGAGAAAGTAATACATGAGGCCAAGGTAGGGCGTGGTAAGGAAGAAGGCTACGGCGTTGTGCCCATACCACCACTGCACCAGCGCATCCTGCACCCCGGCATACCAGCTATAGCTTTTGAACAAAGAGACCGGCAGCTCAAAAGAGTTCACAATATGCAGCATGGCTACCGTAACCCAGGTGGCAATATAAAACCAGATAGCTACGTACAGGTGGCTTTCGCGGCGTTTGATGATGGTGCCGAATATGTTGATGCCGAATACCACCCATATAAGGGTAATCGCAATATCAATCGGCCATTCCAGCTCTGCATATTCCTTGCCGGTGGTGAACCCGGCCCACAGTGTAATGGCGCCGGCGACAATGATCAGTTGCCATCCCCAGAAGTGGATCTTACTGAGCAGGTCGCTGAACATTCTTGCTTTGCAGAGGCGCTGCAAAGAATAGTACACGCCCATGAAGATGCCATTGCCTACAAAAGCAAAGATCACTGCATTGGTGTGCACCGGGCGCATGCGGCCAAAGCTGGTGGCGGGAAGGCCAAGGTTGATTTTTGGATAATACAAGGCAATGGCTGCCCATAACCCGGCCAGCATCCCCACGATGCACCAGAACAGGACAGCATAAGCAAACCATTTTACAGTCTTATTGTCGTAATAGAATTTTTCTACCGGCATATTGTGATTGTTTACAGTGTTCTTTTCAGGAGTTTACAGAAGAGTTATCTGCTCCCGGTTTGTCGTCAAATAATATCCTGACAGGCGGAGAGAACTCATCATCATATTGCTTATTCTTTACGCTCCAGATAAACCCGGCGAGGAACAGGGCCGATACGGATATGCTGGCTCCCAGCAGGATGATAATTACTGTCATATACAACGAATTAACGGGGTCAAAACTATTCTGCAATGCGGGCAATAAGACTGACACAGCTTATTGCAGCACCTGATTTTAATCAGGTATCGTAAGGTGAGCCGCCCGGAAAGGGCGACCCACCTTATCACAATTCCAGCTCTTTCGCCACCAGCTTGCTGCTGCCGAAAGTGACCAGGAGAATACTGAGGCTACTGGCCGGCATGAGAATAGCTGCGATGAGCGGAGAGAGAGTCCCCTGTACAGCGAAATACAGTCCGATAGCATTGTATACGATGGACAGGAAAAAGCTGGCCATGATGATATAGCGGTTGGCTTTGCACAACCGGATCAACCTGTCGAGCTTCAGCAACTGTTTTGCCTCGAGGATGGCATCGCTGGCGGGCGTAAAGTTGTTGGTATCTTCTGCCAGCGCAATACCCGCATTGCTTTGCCGCAAAGCACCCGCATCGTTCAATCCATCTCCAATTACCATTACCCGCTTGCCGGCCTTTTGCAATTGTTCCACATGATGCAGTTTATCTTCCGGCTTCTGGTTGAACAACAGGACCGCTTCAGGACCAAACAGCCTGCGAAGGTTTTTCTCTTCCCGGTTATTATCGCCGCTTACGAGGGAGAGGGCGTACCGGTTACGCAGCTTTTTCAACAGTTGGGGCACTTCATGACGATAATGACTGGTAAATACAAAGCTCCCCTTGAATTGATAATTCCAGTTGATGAATACACGGGTGCCGCTGGTATTGGCTGCGTTACCTGCCTTTGCATAGAAGGCACTGCCCAATTGAATGAACGTATCGTTGACGATACCGGCCACCCCTTCGCCCGGCACTTCCTTAAATGCAGCCACCTGCAGGGAGGGATCGCCCGGCAACCAATTGCTCAATGCCCGGGTGAGTGGATGATTGGTTTGCGCGGCCACCGCCGCTATCATCTGCAATTGTTTTTGGGTCAGTCTTTCTCCTTCATAACTGACGTCCATTTCCTGTGCGGACGTAAGCGTACCTGTTTTATCAAATACAATATGATCGGCTTTGGCGATGTCTTCTATAGCCTGTGCATCGCGCAGGTAAAAATGGTTGCGGCCGAGGATGCGCAATATATTGCCATTGGTAAATGTGCCGGATAATAACAAGGCGCAGGGACAGGCTACGATCAGCATGGCTGTCACCGCATTGACTATCCTGGCGGGGTCATTGAACCACCAATAGAGGGCAGTAAGGGCGGCAAGGGTCAGCAGCACCCATGTAAAATACCGGCTGATGACATGCACAAAAGAGTCCTGGTCTTTATTTTTCTTCTGCCGGAGTGCGTCCTGGTTCCATAAGCGTGTTAAATAACTCTGGGCCACTTCCCTGGTTACCAGCACTTCAATGTTGCCTCCTTTCTGGCGTCCGCCTGCATACACGATCTCCCCCATTTCTTTGGGCACGGCCATGGATTCACCGGTAACAAAACTATAATCAATGGTGGCGCTGCCCCGCACGAGAATACCATCTGCAGGGATTAGCTCCTCACTGTGAATGCGCAGGGTATCGCCTGGTTTTACTGCGGGCAGGGCAACAGCCAGTTCCTTGTTTTCCTTCACAACAGTAACGGCCACGGGGAAATAAGAAGTATAATCGCGTTCAAAGGACAATTGACGGCAGGTTTTATCCTGCAATACTTTTCCTGCCAGCATAAAGAATACAATGCCTGTCATAGAATCAAAATAACCGCCGCCGGTGCCAGACAATATTTCATAAAGGCTTCTCCCGAAAGTGATGAAAATGGCCAGTACAATCGGTGCATCAATATTGAGGAAGCGGTGCCGCAGGCTCTTCCAGGCAGATGCATAAAATGGCTGGGCGCTGTACAGGAATACCGGCAGGGCCAGCGCCAGGTTGAGCATACGGAACAGACGTTGCAGGTGCTGTTCGGAAGCAGCCAATCCGAAGTATTCCGGGAAACTAAGCAACATGATATTGGCAAAGCAAAATCCCGCCACGCCCAGTTGGCGTATGTACTTTTTATGGTAACCAGGTTTTGCCTGGTTCAGGTCGGCCAGGCTGATATAAGGTTCATAACCGATCTGCGTCAGCAGTTCAGCGACCCTGCGCAGGGTGACTACCTGGTGGTTAAAATCTATTTCTACCTCTTTCCGGTTAAAATTGACCCGTGCCGCCAGGATACCAGGCTGCAATTTGTACAAGTGTTCCAGCAGGTACAAACAGGAGCTGCAATGAATATGGGGCAGGTAGAAGGTAACCCGGGTTTGTTCATCATTCTGAAAGCTAATGAGCTGCTGTGTGATGCGGCTGTCGTCCAGGAAAGCGAATTTATCTTTTCTTACCGGGATCTGCCGGGTAGCACCAGGCTGCCGGTTCAGTGTATAATAATCGCATAAGCCCTGCTGGTTGATCAACTGGTAAACGGATTTACAACCGGCACAACAGAAATGAATATTGCCCAGGCTATTTTTTTCACCTGAACATTCCTCTCCGCAATGGGCACACTGCAAGCCGGTATGGGATGTTTGTAACATATAATTAATAATGTTCGAAATTAGCTGCCACTGCGTGCCTGCTTGCTGAGACGGGTCAAAACCAGGTATGATTTTGGTCAGCTATGCGTTGGTTTAACGGAAAAGTGTTTACTATTGCAGGGCAAAATCATTCCGGCAAACCAAACATTCTTTATGCGCTCGCTGCTCATTATTGATGACCACGATGATATCCGAGAAAATATTGCAGAGATCCTTTCCCTGGCAGGCTATAAAACGTTCAGTGCCGAGAACGGTAAAAAGGGCGTGGAAAAAGCCTTGCAGGAAAAACCCGATCTCATTATTTGCGATATTATGATGCCGGAACTGGATGGCTATGGCGTGCTGCACCTGCTGCGCAGGAACCCGGAAACGGAGTTCATCCCTTTTATTTTCCTGACCGCTAAAACAGAAAGGGCTGATTTCCGCAAAGGTATGGAGATGGGCGCCGATGATTATATTACCAAACCCTTTGATGATATTGAACTGCTGAACGCTGTGGAAACAAGGCTGCGCAAAAGCGACATCCTGCACAAGAAATACGCCAGCGGTGAACGGGGCGCTACGGCGATGATCAATGACCTGCGCCAATCGGGCCTGCTGAATATGCAGCTTGACAACTATGAAGCTTATAACAGCGCCAAAAAAACAACCTTGTATACAGAAGGGAAAAGGCCCAAGTACCTGTTTTACCTGAAATCCGGAAAAGTAAAAGTGTTCAGGCAGCATGAAGATGGCAAAGAATACATTGTGAACCTGTATACTGCCGGCGACTTTATTGGCTACCTGCCTCTGCTGGAAAACAAGTCGTATGAAGATTCAGCCGAAATATTGGAAGAAGCAGAAATAGTACAAATACCGCGGGAAGATTTTTTACAGGCCGTGTACAACGATATGAGCATTGCAGGCCGCTTTATCAAACTAATTGCACAGAATGTACAGGAAAAAGAAGATCGCCTGCTGAACCTGGCCTATGGCTCCCTGCGCAAGCGTGTGGCCAAGGCATTGGTAGATATTCACCAGAAATTCAACAAGGAAGCCACGGATAAAAGCCCCATCAACATCTCCCGCGATGACCTGGCCCACTATGTGGGTACAGCCACCGAATCGCTGATCCGTACGCTGAGTGATTTTAAATCTGAAAAACTAATTGAGATCAAAGAAGGAAAGATCATTATCAGTAACCTGGAAAAGCTTAAAAACCTGTTGTACTGAATTTTACCCTGCTTATGATTCATCCCTCTTTATTGTAGCCGGATTCATTGATGCAGACGGCGCCAGGGAGATTTCCATTCCATGGTCATTCTGCTGCTTCAGCGTCCATCCGTCTGTCATAGTTGTTTCCAGCCACAGGTTGCCGCTCTTGCGAAATACCTGCAGGTGAAGGCCCAACTGGTCTTCAAACAATTTTTCCAGTTCCTGCACCGTCATACTTTCCGGTATATTGATCTGTTCAGGCAGTTGCCTGGCCAGGTCGCCCAGGTACAGAAAAGACGGTAATTTTTCCTGCCTGGGTGAAGCACCCTGGTATCCATGTTTATGTTTGAATAATTCGAGTTTTAAAAAAGGGAATAAGCCATTAAACTCCCGCTGTACATCACTCACCTGGCTCTTATTGTTGATACGCATGATCATATAGTTTCTTTTTAAAAATCAGCTACCTTTTCCGGCATACTGTTATAGCAAAATTACTGGTTGAATAACGCCGTATAGATGATGTGACCACGGCGGTCAACTGATTTTAGTCATGCCGGGGTGCCCCTGACAGGAATCATAATATTCTGTGACAGTAATCAATAGCCCCTGTCTTCACCACGGGTAATTTTATGCCTTTTAACAACCTTATTGTATATGAACCAGGGAAAATTTGTTACCGCATCAGAAGCCGTTGGATTGGTCGCCTCGGGCAACCGTGTTTTTATTCATGGAGGGGCCGCTACTCCTGTATGCCTTATGAAAGCATTACAGGAAAGGTATAGCGAGCTGGATGAAGTAGAACTGGTGAGCATCACTAATATGGGTGATATTGATTTCGACAAGCCGGAATTCAGCAGGCATTTCTTTTTCAACTCCCTCTTTGTATCGGCCAATACCCGGGATATTGTTAACAGCCATGATGGCGATTATGTGCCGGTGTTCCTGAGCCAGATACCCCAACTGTTCAGGAAAAACATATTGCCGATCGATGTGGCGCTGGTACAGGTGTCACCACCAGATAGTCACGGCTATTGTTCATTGGGAACTTCAGTAGACGTAGCCCGCGCAGCAGCAGATACGGCAAAAACAGTAATTGCCCAGGTAAATCCCCGGATGCCGCGCACCCATGGCGATGGTTTCATACACGTTGATAAGTTTGATGCGCTGGTATGGCATACGGACGAACTACCGGAAGTGAACTATGCCGCCAAAACCAATCCAGCAGTTAAGGAGATCGGTAAACGGGTAGCTGCCCTGGTAGAAGATGGCGCTACGTTACAGTTAGGTATCGGCGGTATACCCGACCAGGTGTTGCAGAACCTTACCAACCATCAAAACCTGGGACTGCATACAGAAATGCTTTCCGACGGTGTTATTCCATTGATCGAAAAAGGTGTTATTAATAATTCACAGAAAAGGCTGAACAAAGGCCGGTCGGTGACGGGCTTTGTATCGGGCACCCGGCAACTATATGATTTTGTGCATGACAACCCGGGCATCCGGGTGATGGACATTTCGTATGTGAATGATACCAGCATCATCCGCCAGAATCCGAAGGTGACCGCTATCAACAGCGCCATTGAAATAGACCTCACCGGGCAAGTGTGCGCCGATTCCATTGGCACCTTCCAGTTCTCCGGCATTGGCGGGCAAATGGATTTTATCCGCGGCGCTTCCCTGTCGGAAGAAGGCAAACCCATCATTGCCCTTCCCTCCACCACTTCAAAAGGCGAATCGCGCATTGTACCCTACCTGAAGCAAGGCGCCGGCGTGGTCACTACAAGAGGACATATTCATTGGGTAGTGACAGAATACGGGGCTGTAGACCTGTTTGGGAAAAACCTGAAACAAAGAGGTAAAGCACTTATCAATCTTGCCCATCCCAACCACCGGGAGGCGCTGGAGCGTAGTTTCTTTGAAAGGTATAAGTGCTGTTAGATTGCTTTACTGAATTGATGGCCGGTGGATACTGACCTGTTTCTTTGCAGGTAGAGGTCAAAGGCGCTGCAGGCATTGCGGATAAAATAATGGCCGGCAGCAGTAAGCTGCATGCCTTCGCGGTTAAATATTAATAAGCCGTCTGCTGCCATTTCCTGGAGAACCGGGAAACTCAACGATTCCAGGATAGTAAGATGTTCCGGGGCAAAGCGTGTGGTGCCGTTACAAGCCACTTCTTTGATGTATTGACGAAAAGCCAGGTCTTCTTCGTTGAGCAAAAAGCCCCGTTGAATAGCCAGCCTGCCACCATTAACAGCAGCATAATAATCATGTAACGACTTATTGTTTTGCGCAAACCCGTTGTTCAGGTCGCTGATAGCCGATACACCCAATCCCAACAACAGGCCACTGTGCTGCGTGGTATAACCCATGAAATTGCGGTGCAGCTTCCCGGCGACTTTGGCTTTGAACAACTCATCCTGCGGCAATGCAAAATGGTCCATACCAATATCTGCATAACCTGCTGCCGTTAAAAGGTCTTTCCCCTGCAGGTACAGGCCCAGCTTTGCTTCGGCGCCTGGCAGGTCCTCCTCACTGAACAAACGTTGGCCGCGGCTGGTCCAGGGCACATGGGCATAACTATAAAAGGCAATGCGATCGGGCCTTAAGGTAAGCACCTGGCTAATGGTTTGTTCAATACTGGCGGCAGTTTGCAAAGGCAGACCATAGATCAGGTCGAAGTTAACGGCCGTGAAACCGGCGGCCCTTGCCGCATCTGTGGCCTGTTGCACCTTTTCAAAAGGCTGGATGCGGTTGATGACCTGCTGTACCCGGGGATCGAGGTCCTGCACGCCATAGCTGATGCGCCTGAAACCCAGCCGGTATAACTGGTCCAGGTGTTCACGGGTGGTATTATTGGGATGACCTTCCAAACTGAATTGTGCATCGGGCGGCACATTGCCATTTACCAGGATACGTTCCAGCAGCCCGGCCAGCCGTACAGGTGAAAAGAAAGTAGGTGTACCACCACCCAGGTGTATTTCCCGGAGTTGCGGGCGCTCACCCATCCATTGCCTGTACAAGTCCCACTCCTTTAACAGTGCACTTATATACACTTCTTCTACTGCATGATTGGTAGTAATCTTCTTATTACAACCACAGTAGGTACAAAGCGATTCACAAAAAGGCAAATGGATGTACAGGCTGATGCCATTGGCAGTATTATGCACTGTAAATGCCTGCTTAAAGAGTTGCTGCCATTGTTGCGGATCGGTATCATTATTCCAGAATGGGACCGTTGGGTAGCTGGTATAGCGGGGCACCGGCTGGTTATACTTCCCGATCAGGGCAGGGGAAATGGTAACTGCGTTCAACATACTCCAAAAATAGATCAGCTTATTCCGCTATATCCTGACATATTTCATTACTTGTTGTGATCTAAGTCATATTTAAGGTTTCCCCCTGGTTATACTTTTGTCCGGTCAATTATACCACAGACACAGCAGTCACTGCTGATCTTTCTCTAAAGCCAAACATACTTGTATGAAACTCAAAATGATCACTGCTGCCACCATCATCTATGGAGCTTTGCTTTTCACCGCTTCCTGCGGTAATGAAGGAGTAAAGACGGAAACCACCGATCCGGCCGCTACCTCGCCCCAGGAGCTAGCCAACAACCAACCTGAAACACATGGTATTGAAATAAAAGAAGGAGATATCACTATTACCTCTCCTTTGCAAAAAGACCTCGTTAGCGCCGGCAAGAGTATATATGAATTAAAGTGCCAGGCCTGCCACAAACTCAACGAAGAAAAACTGGTAGGACCAGGATGGAAAGATGTTACTAAAAAAAGAAAGCCCGTCTGGATCATGAACATGATCACCAACACAGAAGCGATGCTGACCAGCGATCCAGAAGCGCAAAAGTTGCTGGAACAATGCCTGGTAAGAATGCCCAACCAGAACATCTCAAAGGATGAAGCAAGACAGATCCTTGAATTCATGCGCGAAAATGATGGTGAAAAATAACGCCGGCCTCATTTAGTAATAAAAAACTTACATACTTAAATACATCAATGATATGAAACATATTTTCCTGAAAAGGGTGTTACCAGTAGCGTTCCTGTCAGCCGGACTTACGGGGATGCAGGCTTGCAAACCCAAAGGGACACAGTCGGCCGTAACCGGCGACGCCGCTTCAAAAGCATACGTGGCGCCAGGCAAGTACGATGAGTTTTACAATTTTGTTTCCGGGGGCTTCAGCGGACAAATGTCTGTGTATGGCCTTCCATCAGGCCGCCTGTTGCGGGTAATCCCGGTTTTCTCCGTAGACCCTGAAAAAGGCTGGGGCTACAGTGAGGAAACAAAACCCATGCTCAATACTTCCAATGGCCTCATACCCTGGGATGATCTGCATCATATAGCCCTCTCAGTAACCAATGGTGTTCATGATGGTCGCTGGGCTTTTGGCAATGCCAATAATACGCCCCGTATAGCCCGTATTGATCTTACCACCTTCCGCGCCGCTGAGATCATTGAAATACCCAACAGCGCGGGTAACCACTCCTCCCCCTTCATTACCGAAAACTCTGAGTACGTAGTGGCCGGGACCCGGTTTAGTGTACCCATTGGCGACAATCAGGATGTGCCCATCAACTCCTATAAAGATAACTTCAAAGGCACCGTAAGTTTTATTGGCCTCAACAAGGACTCGGGTGATATGCACATCGCTTTCCAGATCCTTACACCGGGCATTAATTTCGACCTGGCGCGTGCCGGAAAGGGAAAATCAGCAGGCTGGGTTTTCTTTAGCTGTTACAATTCAGAAAAAGCCAATACCCTGCTGGAAGTAAATGCCTCCCAGAAAGATAAGGATTTCATTATGGCCGTTAACTGGAAAAAAGCAGAAGAATATGTGAAAGCCGGCAAAGGGGTGAAGAAAGCTGTGAGGTATGCCCATAACAAATACAATGAGCAAACCCATACTGCTATCTCTACCATTGAAAAAGAAGTGCTGACACTTGATCCAAAAGATTGCCCGGATATGGTTTATTTCATGCCCTGTCCCAAATCGCCCCACGGTTGTGATACCGACCCTTCCGGCGAATATATTGTAGGCAGTGGCAAACTGGCGGCCATTATACCGGTGTTCTCCTTTAGCAAAATACAACAGGCCATTACCGGCAAAAATTATGATGGTACGTTTGATGGCATCCCGGTGTTGAAATATGAAGCGGTATTGCACGGTGAAGTGCAAAAAACCGGTCTTGGCCCCCTGCACACAGAATTTGATGACAAAGGCAATGCCTATACTTCCTTCTTTGTTTCTTCTGAAATTATAAAGTGGAACATCAAAGACCTGAAGGTGCTTGACAGGGTACCCACTTATTATTCCATTGGTCACCTGTCGGTTCCCGGAGGACCTACTGCCAAACCTTATGGTAAATACGTAATAGCTTATAATAAGATAACGAAGGACCGTTACCTGCCTACAGGGCCTGAATTGACACAAAGCGCCCAGCTCTATGATATCAGCGGTGACAAAATGAAGTTGATATTAGATTTTCCCACCATTGGCGAGCCGCACTATGCGGAGGCCCTTCCCGCTGCGCTGATAGCAAAGAACAGCCGGAAAATATTCAAGATAGAAGAAAATAAGAACCCTTACGCCACACTGGGCGATAAAAACGCGCGCGTGGAACGCGTAGGAAAAGATATACACGTGTACATGACCTCCATTCGCTCTCACTTTACACCTGATAATATTGAAGGCGTAAAACTGGGAGAAACCGTGTACTTCCACGTTACTAACCTGGAGCAGGACTGGGATGTTCCCCATGGCTTTGCCGTGAAGGGGGCTAATAATGCAGAGTTGCTGATCATGCCGGGAGAAACCCAAACCCTGAAGTGGGTGCCGGAGAAGGCGGGCATCTTCCCCATGTATTGCACCGACTTCTGTTCTGCCCTTCACCAGGAAATGCAGGGTTATATACGGGTAAGTGCACCCGGCGCCAATGTGCCCCTCAGTTTCAGCACCGGCTCAACAGAACCGGCTGCAGCGCAACCGTCCAAAGATGGTTCAACAGTAAAAAATTAGGTTAAGGTTCTCTGAAGTCCCCCTCTCTTCCGGGGACCTGGTCCCCGGAAGTTCTTAAAGTTACGATCATGCAAAAACTGAGCATACTGTCCCGGATACTGGTGGCCTTTGCGGCAGGGGCGTTGGTGGCAGTGTTCTTCCTGCCCGCGTGGCGGATAGACCTCTTTGCCCCGCAGTATCCGGAAGGATTGACCATGCGTATCTGGATAAATGGCCTTTCGGGAGACGTGGATGTGATCAATGGCCTGAACCATTACATCGGCATGAAACATATTTCGGCAGACATGTTCCCGGAGTTTACATTCTTACCTTATGTAGTCGGGTTCTTTATGTTATTGGGCATCACCATAGCAGTGAGTGGCAGCAGGAAACTCCTTTTGGGTTACCTGGTTCTATCTGCTATAGGCGCTGCCCTGGCCATATTTGATTTTTACCAATGGGGATATGATTATGGCCACGACCTTGACCCCAAAGCCCCCATACAGGTGCCCGGCCTTTCTTACCAGCCGCCCCTGTTTGGACACAAAAGACTATTGAACTTCGATGCATATTCATTTCCGGATGTAGCCGGGTGGATCGTGATAGCAGCTTCTGCACTGGCCTTTGCCGTGTGGCTGGCAGAATGGTACCACGCCCGGAAAAAAGTACCTGCAACAGTACTTAAAGGTTCTCCCGCCATCCTTTTATTATTATGCTGGTTGTTACCTGCCTGCCAGGCAAAACCGCAGCCATTTACTGCCGGCAAAGATGTTTGTGATTTCTGCCGCATGGGCATCAGCGACCTCCGGTTTGGAGGTGAATTGCTGACGACCAAAGGCAAGGTCTATAAGTTCGATGACCTGCACTGTGTGGCGGCCTTCCTGCGATCAGGAAAAGTAACCGGAACAGATATTGACCAGCTATTGGTGATCAATTATGAAAAGCAGAACACTTTTCTCAACAACCGTCAGGCAAGCTTTGTGATCAGTTCTACCATCAATAGTCCTATGGACAGCCACACCGCCGCCTTTGAAAGCAGCCAGGCAGCCAGCGCTTTCTGCGAAGGAAAAGAAGCAGCCATACTAACCTGGCCATCACTGATCGAAAAACTCCAATAACCCATGCGACCGGTCCTTTCCATACTTGCGCTGCTGCTCTATCAAACCACTTTCAGCCATCTGATCGTAGCCGGCTATGGGCAGCCCATTGGCACCTTGAAGAAGGCTGTGGGTCTGGCCAGGGATGGTGACAGCATCCTGCTGAAGCAAGGTGTTTATAAAGAAGGGAATATCCTGCTCACCAGGCCGGTAACACTCATCGGTGAAGCCAATACTATCCTCGATGGAGAAAACAAGGTTGAATTGCTCACCATCAGCGGCCACAACATCACGGTAAGGGGGATCACTTTCCGGGATGCCGGCTATTCGGCCCTGAATGATTTTGCCGCCATCAAAGTAATCAACAGCAACCGCATCTTACTGGATAACAATAAAGTGCTGAATGCCTATTTCGCTATCCATGTTTCCAACACCATCCAGTGTACCATCCGGAACAACCAGGTTGCCGGCCGGCCCAGATCAGAACAACTGACGGGGAATGGTATTCACCTCTGGAAATGCCAGCAGGCCAGGATTGAAAACAACCAGGTACAGGGACACCGCGATGGCATCTATTTTGAATTTGTAACAGAGTCGGTCATCAGCAATAACCGCAGTGAAAGAAATATCCGCTATGGCCTGCATTTCATGTTCTCGCACAGTGACCGCTATACCGGCAATACGTTTAAAAACAACGGGGCCGGTGTGGCCGTGATGTATTCCAAAAAGGTGATCATGGAGGACAATCATTTTGAAGAGAACTGGGGGCCTTCCGCCTTCGGCATCCTGCTCAAGGAAATCACCGATAGCCATATTAGCCGCAATACCTTTAAAAAGAATACAGTCGGCATTTTCATGGAAGGCAGCAGCCGGATGGAAGTGAAGAAAAATGTCTTCAGTAGTAATGGTTGGGCAGTAAAAGTACAGGCCAGTTGCGATGACAATACCTTTCAACACAATAATTTTTTCGGCAACAGCTTCGATATCGCTACCAACGGCACCCTGGTGCTCAATACCTTCAACAATAATTACTGGGATAAATATGATGGGTATGATCTCAACAAGGATGATCTGGGCGATGTTCCCTATCACCCTGTAAGCATGTATGCCATGATAGTAGAACAAAATCCTACCACCCTGATCCTGATGCGCAGTTTCCTGGTTTCCCTGCTGGATAAAGCAGAAAAAGCCATTCCCAGCCTAACCCCGGAAAACCTGGTCGATTATCAACCCATGATAAAGCCCAATAAATTATGATACGGATAGAACACCTGAAGAAACGTTTTAAAAAGCTGCAGGCGCTGGATGATATCAACGCGCTTTTCCGGGAAGGTCAGGTGATCTCCCTGATCGGCCCCAACGGGTCGGGCAAGACCACCCTGATCAAAACCATCCTGGGCATGGTTACGCCCGATGAAGGCGATATTTTCGTTGATCAGCAATCCATTCGTAACAACCCCGTCTACCGCGTTCATATAGGGTATATGCCTCAGATAGGCCGTTACCCCGATAATATGAAGGTGGGACAGTTATTCGATATGATGAAGGCCATCCGCAGGATGCCGGATAGTGAACTGGATACTGACCTGCTGGTACGGTTTAACCTGGTTTCCATCTTCGATAAACCCATGCGCACCCTCAGCGGTGGTACCCGCCAAAAAGTAAGTGCGGCCCTTGCTTTCTATTTCAATCCCCGCATCCTGATCCTGGATGAACCCACAGCCGGCCTCGACCCTTTATCGTCAGAAATACTGAAAGAGAAGATCCTCGAAGAAAAGAAAAAGAACAAGCTGATCCTGATCACCTCACATATCCTCAGTGACCTGGATGATCTGACTACGCATGTCATGTATATGCAGGAGGGAAAAATGCGGTTTTTAAAAGATATAGACAGCCTGCGGGAGGAAACCGGCGAACACAGGCTGGGCAAGGCGATAGCCCGGGTCATGAAGGCAGCACAACCAGACGCGTTGTGGATCAATGAAGTGTTGGCCGTAAAACAAACCACCCGTAACCTGTAAAAAAGAAGTTATGCTCACATTAACACGGTATGTTTTGTACGATATTATACGCAGCAAGGTAGTTATAGCCTATACCCTGTTTTTATTCCTTGTATCCTTCAGTCTTTTCCAGCTCGAAGAAAACAACAGCAAGGCCATCCTGAGCCTCCTCAACATCGTGCTAATCGTAGTGCCGTTGATCGCCATGATCCTGACAACCATCCACTATTACAACTCCTATGAGTTTATAGAATTAATGTTATCCCAGCCTTTGAGCCGGAAAAAAATTATTGTCAGCGAATACGGCGGCGTGGCCTTGTCACTGCTGTGCGCTTTTATGATCGGCACCGGCATTCCCGTATTGCTGTTTTCAGCCGACAGCACGGGTCTGGCGCTCCTGGTTACCGGGAGCGCCCTTACGCTGGTGTTTACCTCACTGGCATTCCTGGCGGCTGTCCGGTCGCGCGACAAGGCCCGGGGTATTGGCGCCTCCCTGTTGCTCTGGTTCTATTTTGCCCTTATTTATGATGGGCTTGTATTGCTGATCTTGTTCACCTTCAGTGAATACCCGATGGAAAAATTTACCCTGGTGCTTTCATCTCTTAATCCCATTGATCTTGCCCGGATCTTTATCATGCTCAAGATGGATGTAAGCGCCTTAATGGGATATACCGGCGCGCTGTATAAGGATTTCTTTGGCAGCGGTATAGGTATCCTGTTTACCATGAGCATTTTATTGGCCTGGATTATACTGCCCTTTTTGTGGGCATTGCGGTTGTTCAGGAAAAAAGACCTATAAAATAATTCAGCTCCCTTAATATTAAACATATCCAAGTAATTTCTCTGTATGATCAACCATGAATAATGGAATATTAAGCACCCCATCATCCTTTTTTAAGTTTCTTAATGAATACCGGATACGGACAGAAGGGTGATACTGATTATGATAAATGGCAAGACTCTTGCTGCGTATATTTTCGTCTGATTTTACTTCTATGGGAATAATTTCATTCTTCGCCTGAATTAAAAAATCTACTTCTGCCTGATTTCCTGAAGTCCAATAACGTGGTATGCCTTCAAAATTCGCGATTAAATGTTGCAGTACATAATTTTCTGTCAATGCACCTTTAAATTCAGTAAATAACCTGTTCCCTTCTTTTATAGCTATAGGGTCTAATAGCGAATGCCTGCGCAGCAGGCCAACATCAATCAAATATAACTTGAATGCCGAAAGATCATCATAGGCCGAAAGAGGCAAACCAGGCTTTGAAATGCGGAAAATCCGGTGCACTAATCCTGCATGTGAAAGCCAAAGCAATGCATCTTCATATTCGCGGGCACGAGCACCACTCTTCACAGACTGATACAGGAATTTTTTATTATCCCTGGCCAGTTGGGAAGGGATAGAAGACCAAAGGTGATTGATCCTGGGAATATCCCTATTAGCTGCATGTTTTGAAAAATCCAACGCATAAGCATTGATTATATTCTGCAACACCCGCTGTGTTTTTTCCACGTCCTCTTTTTCCAACAATGCTACTACTGCTTCCGGCATTCCCCCGCAAATGAAAAACATTTTTAGTTTATCCACCAGTGGATGGAAGAAAATATCCGGAAGTGGTTCAATTTGATTAATACTTTCTAAAAAGGAAAATAACTTAGGATCAACAGTGGACAGGAATTCTGAAAAACAGATAGAGTTTAATTGTAAAAAATCTACTTTTCCTACCGGGAAAGAGTTTCCGCGTGACATAGCAACCCCCAGCAAGGAACCAGCACAGGCTATTGGGTATTCCGGAGCGTTTTCACAAAAGTATTTTAACGTGTTGAGCGCTTCATTACATTCCTGTATTTCATCGAATATAATAAGCGTTTTTTCCGGTTTTATAGCCTGTCCATGCACCAATGATAAATTTTGCAGAATACGCTTTACATCCTTGGTATTTTCAAAGAACTGCTTCAAATCCGGCTGCTCTTCGAAATTAAAATAGGCTACATTATCAAACTCCGATGCACCAAAATGCTTCAGTAACCATGTCTTCCCTACCTGCCTTGCACCCTGCAAAATGAGTGGCTTCCGGTCCGGGGCCTGCTTCCATGCGGATAATTGTCTTTGTATATTAGCTCTCTTTATTTCCATTTTCACTAATTAAGTGCCAATTTTGTGATAAAAAACACATAAATGGCACATAAAATGTGCAATATAGGAAATATTCATAATTTCAGCATAAAAACCTAATGCGTTTTCAACTCCGCCTTACCCCACTTCCAGCACTTTGGCGCTGCCCACATAAGGTGCGCGCTAAATTTAATTGTCGTCCCTGAGCAGGCCATACATGATACCCACCGCCACTACCATAGTAAAGTTAGTATCGGGCGGCAACACATCGCTGGTGATGGCTATTTCCAGGACAGGCGATCCTTTTAGCAAGGGGAAACACCTGGTATCTGTATATACGGCGTTGTTTACCGGGTATTTTACATGCTATGTACTGTTTCGGGCCGCGCCTGCACAATAAATAGTTCACCGCTATCGCCATCTTTGGCCCACTCGATATCCATCGGTTTACCGTAATGATCTTCTATCTGCAAAGCCCATCTGGCAAACGTGTCGATCTCAGCATCCGACAATACAAATTGTTTACGTTTATCCAACGGTGTATCTATATTGACGTGCCTGACAGGTAGATGACGCCTTTAAAACCCGATTCGGGTGCTGCATCAACTCGTCGAGCGGTCCATTCAACTTGTTGTGTTCAAGGAACAAGCGGAAAGCAGCAGCCGTGGTAGCAAATCCATCCGGCACATGAATGCCTGCCTTGCCAAGCCTTGAAAGCATTTCTCCGAGGGAGGCATTCTTTCCACCCACTGCAGCTACCTCCTGCATGGTAACCTCATTTAATTGCCTGATATAGGTGCTCATGATAACAGTCATTTTAGGAGATCAAACCATTTCTTCCCTGCTTTTGCCCACCAACGCCCGGAGAGCAGGGAAAAGCCCCAGGACACAGTATTGACCAATACTTTGTTGCTACTCTTCAACGCCTGCCATTGATGTTCCATTTTTTCTTCCAGCCTGATGCGCTTCTGCAGCAGCTTTTGCTGTTCTGCTTTGAGATGCCGGATATTTTTAATCTTCTTCATCGCCCGCGTCGTTTTTAAATAATTGATGAATGATCTTGTTCATGACCGGGATGCGTATCATCCTTTCTTTAGCTGTCCACGTGATAACGCCAATAAGCAGGTAAACACCGGCTACGATGAGGAAGCCACTCCAGGGCTTACCTATCCAGGCCGATAAGGCCAAAGCGCCTGCGATACTGGCAAAGACCAGTACAAATAAAAATACCACAGCAACGATAGCTCCGGCGACGAGATCAGAAATGATCAGCGATGTTGTTTCCGCGGCGCTTAGCTTCACCGAATCCACACGTGTATTCACATATTCTTTTACAGAAGCGGCCAATCCGCGGATACCTGTCGTTGATCCTTCCATAGTACTGTGCTTTAAGGTTCACCATTAAGCCAGCCCATTACCGGCTTCTTCCATTTCCTTTTTGATTTCATCGAACTGGTTGCCGGCTTCCTTGCATTTTCTCTTAAAGCCCTCTGCCAGTTTCTTTCCTTCTTCGCCAAGCTTACGCCGGGTTTCGGACCCCTTATCAGGTGCTAATAAGATACCGGCAATAGCGCCTGCTGCGGCGCCGATGGCAAATGCGGCGAGTATTTTGGAGGTATTGTTCATTTTTTATGCTTTTTAAGGTGGAATAATAGTGCTAAATTATCTACCGGTTGCCAATTGGCCTATGACAGGGATCAACGGGCGCACTGATCATCCTCAGCCAAAACCCTTTTACAGACATTTAGTTTTACCCAATATGGATACGTATCGTTTAACAAGCCGTTCATTCGGCAAGCTGCTGCAGGTCACCGTGTTCCTGCTGGTGATCCTGTACTTTGGGAGAACGCTGTTCATACCGATGTGCTACGGCCTCCTGATCGCCATTGTCTTGTACCCTATTTGCAGATGGCTGGAGCAAAAGGGCTGGCCGCGCAGCCTTGCCATTACGGCGGGGTTGCTGATCGTAGCAATATTGTTTGCCGCCCTGCTGACGCTATTGGTCATCCAACTTCAGGTTTTCTGGAAAGATTTCCCGGCACTGCTGGCCAAACTGAAGCCAGCCTTGTTACAGTTGCAGGCCTGGATCACCTCTTTTGGTATTTCCACGCCTGCCCAGCACCAGTGGTGGCAGCAAACCCTTCAACAGGCAGGCAGTAATATGGGTAGTTTTATTAAAGGGGCCTTGTCGGCCGGCATGGGCGGGATCGTGATCCTGTTCCTGGTACCAGTATACACCGCTTTATTCCTTTACAACAGGCGGGTATTTGTGCAATTCCTGTCCAGGCTGGCAGGA
This sequence comes from Paraflavitalea devenefica, assembly GCF_011759375.1. Lineage (NCBI taxonomy): Bacteria > Pseudomonadati > Bacteroidota > Chitinophagia > Chitinophagales > Chitinophagaceae > Paraflavitalea > Paraflavitalea devenefica. The sequence goes on from NZ_JAARML010000004.1 coordinate 102,302, forward strand.
ACTGAATACCGTGAACAATTACAGCATGTATTGAAAGAAGTGATCCATACTTACTTCAATTTTATCAAGGGCATGGTGATGGTATACATCATTGTGGGCATCCTCAATAGCATTGGTCTGTTGGCATTGGGTATTCCCCATGCCCTATTATTCGGCATGCTTACAGCGATCATGACCATTATTCCTTATGTAGGCATCTTTATCAGCGCTCTGCTGCCTATATCAGTTGCCTGGATCACCAGGGATTCTATTTGGTATCCTATGGGTGTGGTGGCCGTATTCGGCTTTGTACAATACCTCGAAGCAAATGTGATCTTCCCCCGCGTGGTGGCGGCACAGCTAAAAGTAAGCACCTGGGCCACCCTGGTGGCCATTATTGCCGGCGGCATTTTATGGGGTGTATCCGGCATGATCCTTTTCATCCCCTTTACCGGTATCCTCAAAATTATCAGCGATCATTTACCGGCTACTTTCCTGGGTCATCTGAATGTACTGCTGGACCGGAGTCCGAAAAAATAAATCTTTTTCATGACTGTTAATTCTTCTTTTCTACTAATGCTTTACCACATTTCGGGCATACGCCTTCTTTGGTGAGGGTCACTTCAGGGTGCATGGGGCATGTATATGCCTTTGTCACTTCGGCCTTCATCTGTTCTTTAGGCGAAAGTTGAAGCTTCCTTCCACATTGGGGGCACTTACCCGGATCATGCTTGGATACATTTACATGAACAGGGCAAATGTAATTTTTTGTTATTGCCTTTTTTATTCGTTCCTTACCAGACAATTTGAGGGCCATGCCGCATTGAGAGCATTTTCCAGGCTTATCACTCTTCACATCAGGATGCATAGAGCAGGTATAAAAGGTTTCATGTTTTGTAGTATCCGTCTTGCCCGCTTTTGTTTGTGCGAACAGGGACAGGGAAGTAAGAAAAAGCCCAATAATTAGAATAAGAATCTTTTTCATATTTTTTTATTTAAGGTTTTTAAGACAGGTTGTAAGAAGCACAGATTATTGCAAGAACTGGTAAATATCTGGCTCTGACGCTGATCGTATTGTCCATTACAGGTTATTTGTTGTGGGCAATGAAAAGGGGCATTTTCACTTCGGTCATCAACAGATCGGCCATGCTGGGCCGGAACCACCGGGATACCATGCCACGCCGGTAAGCGCCTAACACCAACAAGGCATTACCGCCATAAGTGCGCAGGTGACGCAGTATCTCTGTTTCGGGATCACCCTTTAACACAGTATACCTGGCAGCCGGCAAATGACGTTTCATGAATTCTTTCATGAGCCTGTTATCGGGCACATGGGAAGAATGCCCCGGTTTGTTGACAGTTAACACCTCTATTTCATCTATATTGAGGTCGGCCAATACATAACAGAACATCCGGGTGGCAAACACCGAAGAAGGCTCGCCATCGTACAGGATGCTTACTTTTTCGATGGGCTTATATTGGCCAGGCACAACCAGGACCGGGCACTGTACGCCTTCCAGCAATTCCCGTACAAACCGGGTGGGCAGGTCCTCCGCATAATGCGTTAAGGTTTCATGGCCCTCAATGATCAGCAGGTCGGCATAAATACTTTCATGCAGCAATTCCTGCAAAGCAATATTACGATCATGGTGAATGGAATAATTGATCGAAGCGTTATCACAAGCAACTTTGAAGTATGCTACCGCCTCTTCTCTTTTATTTACATCTCCCTCTTCCAGTATAGCTCTTTTATGCTCAGATACTCCTTCAGCCCCTGCCAATTCGTAAATTTTATAACTATGGTAAGTTACATCATCGAGGAAAACACCTACGAGGTGTGCCTGTTGCCGGGCTGCAATAGCAACTGCGTACTGTACAGCCGATTTCGCCAGTTTTAAGCCATCGAGGGCTACAATTATCTTTTTCATACCCTTTGGTTTATTGTAATAAAACATATAGGATAAAGACCAATTACACCTTGCTGCTGGTATTCACGGGCTGTTCATGATCATGCAGGGCCATCAAAGGAATATGGCTGTGCAATACGAACTGTTTGGTATGGCTTCTGTGGATGAGCGCATCCCATATGTTGTGCCGGTGTGGCAATACCACCAGTAAGTCCACCTCATTCCTTTCAGCGAAACTGAGGATCGCATCGTCTGTATTTCCTTCAATAAAATGAAAACTGGGCCTTACATTCCTTAGTTTTTTCCCCAGCCAGCCAGACATAAATACAGCCTGTGGATCATAGGTCTGTTCGCCGGTGTTAAGGATATGCAATGATGCATTAAAATCAGTAACCAACTGGTTGATCTCATCGAGCGGAACAGTTGCTTCCGGATCCTGCAGGTCGCAGGCCAGACCAATCTTCTTTACCGCTTTGAACTTCGCTTCCAAAGGGACCGTAATAACAGGCCAGGCCAGGTGTTTCATAGCGCTGATTGCATGGCTGCCAAACAGGAAACGCTCTGCAGCAGTAGTTCCTTTACAACCCATTATTACTGCATAAGGCTGTACGCGGTCGCATACCGTGCCGAGCTCTGTCAGGAAGTTGCCCATTCTTAGTTCTGTATTCACCTTTACCTGCCCACCGGTCCTTTGTTCCAGTTGTTTTTTAAACCCGGCCAGCCCGTCTTCTGTCCGCTTCTCCCAATCAACCAGGCCTGCAGGGACCGCTGTGTCGCCATAATTCACGGGCAATGGGTAGATATGCAACAATAGCACTTCTGCCTGCAACGCCTGGGCCATATCCATGGCATAGGAGGTGGCATTTTTTGCTGTTGACGAAAAGTCTGTAGCTATGATCAGGATTTTCATACACTTACTTTTTTGGTTGAGTATTTGATGATGGCTCTCCAAAACTACGGGAAGCAAAAGGCTGTTTACCTGACCTTGCGCTGGCTGCAGGATGATTTAATCAGTCATTGCAGGCTGATAATACTCATAACGGACCCTGACTACGGTCCTTGTCCGGTTATTGCTGTAGTATAGTATTACTTCGTACCAAAGCAGCTTCAAATGAGGGGGTTACGTTGGCTTTGCCAATGGCAAATAATAGCCGGGCATCCTTTAATGCATCCAGCACCTGGGAACTGTGCACTTCCGACAGGATGAGCTTTGTATGGCGCTGTTTCGAGGCTGTGTACACTTCCCGGATCGCCTTAACACCGGTTGCATCAATGATAGGAACTTTTCCCATGCGGATGATAAGCACTTTAGGCGGCTTTTCAATAACCCGCATAGCATCCTTGAATTTATAGGCCGCGCCGAAGAACAGTGGACCGGTGATCTCAAAAACTTCCACGCCTTTCGGAATATCGTATCCGCTAAAAACTCCGTTGCCTGTTTCCTGTTCATCCTGCCGGCCGGTGAGTATATTAACTCCAGAGGTTTGTATCATCTTTCGCATGAACAGGAAAGCGGCCAGCACGATACCGATCTCTATAGCTACAGTAAGGTCAATCAGTACCGTTAATAAAAAGGTAGTAAGCAGCACGGCAATATCACTGCGTGACCCTTTCAATACTGCCCGGAAACTATGCCATTCACTCATATTATACGCCACTACCACCAGGATGCCGGCCAGCGTAGGCATAGGGATCAGCGCCGCCCATTTACCGGCAAACAACATGATCAACAACAGGGTGATGGCATGTACAATGCCCGCCACCGGTGTACGCCCGCCATTTTTAATATTGGTGGCAGTACGCGCAATGGCGCCCGTGGCAGGAATGCCGCCAAATATGGATGAGCCTATATTGGCTGCACCTTGAGCCACCAGTTCCATATTGGACCGGTGCCGGCCGCCCATCATGCCATCGGCTACTACGGCCGACAGCAACGATTCAATACCTCCCAGCAGGGCAATAGTAAAAGCAGGTTGTACCATGTTTTTAATGGTAGTAAAATCAAGCGCTGGTATGGCGGGAGCCGGTAAGGAAGAAGGAATGTCGCCAAACCGGGCGCCAATCGTCTCTACCGGTAACCTCAACAGTGATACAGCCGCAGTAGTAGCTAATATAGCGATCAGTGAACCCGGTATCTTATGCGTGATCCGTGGCCATAACACCACAATCAAAACGGTAATACCCGCCACCAGGAAGGCATACCAGTTTACGGACGACAGGTGGAGCGCATAACCTTTCCACTTGTCTATAAAATCTGCCGGTACGGCACCCATCTGCAATCCGAAAAAATCCTTCATCTGTGAGGAAAAAATAAGCAGGGCAATACCACTGGTAAACCCAACGATCAGAGGATAAGGAATGTATTGAATTACCGTTCCCAGCCGGGCTATGCCCATTAGCACCAGTATAATACCGGCCATGAACGTTGCAATGATCAGCCCGTTGATTCCATACTGCTGTACAATACCATAAACGATTACAATAAAAGCGCCGGTAGGACCACCGATCTGTACGCGACTGCCGCCAAGGGCGGAAATGATAAAGCCGGCAATCACGGCGGTATACAACCCTTTTTCCGGCGAAACCCCGGAAGCAATGGCAAAGGCAATGGCCAATGGCAGGGCCACTATGCCTACAATTATGCCAGCCATCAGGTCCTTACCGAACTGTGCAGTACTGTAATGCTGGAGCGTATCAATCAGTTTGGGCCTGAACATGATCATTAATTTACAGGCTGGGTACCACTGTTAAAAGCACGTTTTAGTTGGTTAAACTGCAGGATGGCCATTTTAATATTGGTCCATTGCTGCGCATTAAAATCCATGGGGCTAAATTCCTTTAAATGCAGAAGTCCCTTGTCTACAAACCTCGCAATAATATGACCATTAACTTTATGCGTTTGCATGCTTTTGATAGCTGTATCTATATATCTTTTTACATCTTCCTGGGAATCTGCAAATAAGATCTTGTTAACAAGCTTGTAACAATAATCCTCCATAGTAGTGTTCATGACGTTCGTTTTTTTAGGTTCGTAACCGGCTATCTTTTTACCCAGCACTTTAATAAAGTGTCAAAATGTGCTTCCGCCAATGTATATCCCTTGGGTATTTCATCGCCCCAGCTACAGTAGGTTACGATGCGGGTGCCTGCCGGCATTTCTTCCAGTTGTTTATAGAGGTAATTACTATAGTAGGTGTAGAGCTCTCTTGAATAAGCAATGCTGTCATCTATCCTGTCGGTTGCGGAAAGGTTCTCAAAAAAGGAATTATAGAAATAAAAATGATCATATTGCTTCAGGTCCAGTTGGGTAAAATTGCTATGGATGAAATGCACATTGTTCAATCCAAGCCTGTCTCTTACAATGGCCGCCTGCATGACCAGGTCTTCACGCTGTTCTACGCCATAATAATGAGCGGCAGGCCGATAACAAGCGCCGGCCAGGCAAAACTTGCCAATACCACTTCCAATGTCCAACACATTGACCACCTCATCCTGTACCAGGAACTGAACAGCTTTGCTGATCACCGGTAAAGGCGACCAATGCAAAGCGTCCAGTTTTTGTATAGGGAGGGGAAAAAGGTGGCGGAAGCTTGATTCTTCCACAAAGTATTTGCTTAAAGCGTTTATATCAGGTATGGAAAGCATACAATACTATTTTGACACATTATTATACTATTTAACCCCGTTCCTGGTTGTCCGGCTTTTCCGTATCCCAGTTGGCATTATACCGGACAAAAAACGACAGCCAAATCGCTCTCGACAGCCGCTGCAAATAGGGCTGCAGCAGAACGAGCATCCCTATATTAATGCCCAGCCACCAGAAAAAACGGTTGTCATGTACCGAAAACCCTATCAATACCCACCAGGCTACAAAGGTGGTCACTGATAGTGCTACCGTGAGCGCATAACTCACGTAGCTGGTCCCGTAATAAAATCCAACTTCTATTTCCATCCGTTGGTTACAGACGGGGCAGTGGGTATGCATTTTCATAAACTGCTTCAGGTTGTAGGCATTCCTGGATTGAAACATATCGCCTTGCCTGCAACGGGCGCATTTATGATGTAGCAGGCTCCATAGGTAGCCTGGCTTCTTCCTTAGCAATACCGGAGCGCTATTTTCTTTTGTTGCCATATTTTAATAATACCTATAAAGACAGCATCCAGGTTTTCCAGGATGGCGTTCTTAGCAGTGTATGAATAAAGCCAATGACGAACCGGTGGTTCATCTGCACATTAGCGTTCTCCACCGATTCGATAGTATCTTCAAGATAAAAGATGACTGTTTTGAGATAATGCTCAATTCCGGTATCACTCAGGCCATTTTCTATATGCTTACGGATATGCCGGATAATTATCCTTTCACAATCGAGGTATCCGCTCACCTGCTTTAGCGCTGCTGAGATCAGACCGTTTTCATAATCAATATCTATATTGGCTGTTGTCATCTTGTTATTTTACGCAGTATATTATCCTCCCCATGGGTAAACGTCACGTTTTTACCCAAAATTTCAATAAGGTGCCAACATGTGATTCGGCCAGGCAAAAGCCGGGTGGCACCCTGTCTTCCATTGTGTGAAAGGTGGCCAGCCGCGTACCGGCCGGCATGGCATCCAGTTTTTTATAGAGATAGCGGGTATAATAGTTATACAGGGCCGTAGAAAAAGTGATATTGTTGTCTATTTTATCGGTATCCGTAAGATGCTCATAAAAGGAATTGTAAAAATAGAAGTGGTCATACTGGCTGAAATCAAGCTGTGTAAAGTTGCCGTGTATGAAATGTACGTTCTGTAATCCCAATATATCCCTGGCCGTGTTGGCATGTGCTACCAGGTCTTCCCGCTGTTCAATACCAAAAAAATGGGCCGAAGGTTGATGATAGGCACCTGTTAGACAGAACTTACCCACGCCACTGCCTATATCCAGTACCTTAACGCCCGGCGAAGGAGTAAGGAATTGCACCACTTTTTCGGCAATGGCCAGGGAAGTCCAGTGCCTGCGTGCCAGTTGTTGCATTGCCAGTGGATACAGATGGTGAAATTGCTCATCCGAACCAAACCAGGTTGCTTTGCGCAATGGCAGGTCGGTAATTGGATTCTTCATTCAGTATTTTCTTTTGATGTATTGCCTGTATTGATCCTGGAGCATCAATCCCTGCCGCTCATAAGGTTTATCCGGTACGATCAGTGCAACCCAGCCATTGTTTTCAGGCTCCTGCAATAACAGGTCCTGGCGGCCGGCCATCAGCGCATCATTAAGGCTGATCACTTTACCATCTACCGGCATCCGGATAGCAATCTGATAGTCATCATATTGAATTGTTGCAATTGTTTCCCCTTGCTTTTTCAAACCTTCGGCATCAACGAAAGAAAATTGCTCTACCTGGAGAATACCCTTTAGCTTAAACCCACATACGCCTACGTAGGCTACGGAGCCCTGGAAGTCAATCCATTCATGGTCATTCGTATAGTACAAGTCCCTTTTTTGCGCTTTTCCTATATCCATACAGCAAAGCTATCAGCTTTATTTCCAGTATGCAGTGCATCTTTATCACTCTAAAAAGTGACATTTATCAATTTTTTATCCGGTAACTTTGGATATTAATATGAGTATCAGTGGCATTTTCCCTATAGACAAGTGGGATTTCAAGAGTCAGTCGGTCCTGGCCGACCTGCCGGAAGAAGATTTGACCCTGCTCAGCGCACACCAAAGTGAGCACATGTACAGCAAAGGGGAAATCATCTTCCGGGAAGGCGCTTATCCTTCCGGCATCTTTTATATCAAAAAAGGTAAAGCTAAAAAATACAAGGTGGCCAAAGAAGGCAGCGAGCACATCATCTATGTAGCCAATACCGGTGAGTTGTTAGGCTTTCATGCCATATTGGAAGGCGACCGTTATCCCGATTCAGCGGCCTCTCTGGAAGACAGCAGTATCATATTTTTTCCCAAAGAAGATTTCCTGGAAGTATTACAGCGATCTTCCGTGTTAAGCAGGAGATTATTGAAAACCCTCAGTCATGAATTTGCTGTGATAGTCAATAGCCTTACCTTATTTACCCAACGCTCTGTACGGGAAAGGCTGGCGCTGCAGTTGGTAGTACTCCGGGAAAAATATAAAGTAGACTTTCAGCCCGGTATGCCTGTTGAGATCAACCTGTCACGTGAAGACCTGGCCAACCTGGTGGGCACTGCCCGGGAAAACATTGTCCGTATACTGAGCGAGTTTAAAGAAGCCGGTATCCTGGAAACGAAGGGCAGAAAGATTATTGTGAAAGATGTAGTTGCATTGATAAAGATCGCGGACTATAAGTAAATGTATTCCGTAAACGAAGAGGTTTACTGCCTGGTCATGCATTTACCTCACTCTACACCTCCTCCACAATCACAAAGCCCCATGCAGGCAGTTCTATAGAGTTGTTGGGTGTAATCTTTTTTCCCGTTAGCAGCAATACACCTGCCCCATAAGGATAGGTAACCGTTTGTGGCCGGGCAGCATAATTAAAGTAATAGTGGATCTTTTTACCGAGCTGGTTGGTGCCCGACTTTACAATTAAAGGAAACTTTAGTTCCTGGTCGGTGCTCCATAGTCCGGCGTTCTTCACTGCCTGTTCCAGTATCTTTTCCATCATGGGTTTGCTGGGCAGGCAGCCGACGTAAGTAGCCACGCCCTTTCCATAGTTGTTTTGTGTAACAGCCGCATACTTACTCCACACCGGATGGTCATAGTAAGCCAGCACTTTTGCGGTGACCGGCTCCAGTAACTCCATCCATTTTTCCACGTAGTTCTGGCTCTTCCCCACCTGGAAGGGATCGTCCTTCAGTGATACATTCTCCGGCGCAGTAAACAAGTTGTACCGAATGCCACAAGCCTCACTGATAATACCGGGCTGCCGTATAGACCGCACTTTCACATATTGATCGGAGAACCCACTCTTGAAAGTAAATACCACATGCCCTCCCCTTTCTATGTATTGATTAAGCCGGCGCAGTAAGCTGTCGGGTGCTGCATACAAGGCAGGCACAATAATCAGTTTGTAATCATCCCAGCTTTTAGACGAGGGATCTATAAAGTCTACGCCTACGTTCATTTTGTACAGCGCATCATACATGGGCCGCAGTATGCCATTATAATTCTCGCCTGGCTGAAAGGCATTGAAGCCGGTCAGCGCTTCATTGCTGAACAGCATCGCTACCTGATGTTTCTTCTTCAGGTTGACGAGGTGATCACTCAGCCTGGCAAAATCGGTGCCGATGGTAATGGCTTCCTCATACAGTTCATTGGGTTCCAAGTCATGGCTCAGCAATCCTTTCCAATAAGTTTCGGCCGAGTTGTGGATGGAATGCCAGTGCCAGTAAGACACCATATTGGCGCCGGACGCCAGGTGACTGAAAGCCTGTAATCGAAGCTGACCGGGAAAAGGTACCCACTGGGGAAAGCCTTGCGCTTCTGTTTCAATGACGAGGTAATTCTGTCCGCCCTTCATAGAGCGGGTAATATCGCCGCCAAAGGAAATCTCTGCGCCGGTCAGGCGGTCTTGCGAAGGATGGTAAATATCAATACCTGCTATGTCCAGTACTTTGGCTGCCGCGAAATGATCTACTTCAGGTTGTATACCGTAAGAATGTCCCCGCCAGTCCAGGTCGAAGTTTTGCGTAATAAACTGGGCCGGTTTCTTGTACTCCCGTACGATCCTGGCCTGCCAGCCCAGGAAGTTGGTGACCAGCAAACGTTGGAAGCGGGCGAATTCAGCGCTGAGGCTGGCATTGATGCTGCCATTGACAGAAGGGAAATCATTCCAGTTGTTGATGCGGTTGCTCCAGTAGTCCAACCCAAAGGCGCGGTTGATGCTGTCGAGCGTAACAAATTGCTGCTTCATGTACGCCACAAACTGTTGCTGTACATTGGGGCCGCTGGTGCCATAAGCTTTCGTTTCATTGTCTACCTGGTAACCGATAATGGCCGGATGGTCTTTCACATGCGCCAGCAGTTTGCGGATGGCGCTTTCTGCATGTTTCAGGTAATGGACATTGGTAATATCCATATTCTGCCGGGCGCCGTATTGGTTGGGACCCCGTGGCGTTATGGCCAGTACATCCGGATGTTTTTTGACCAGCCAGGTGGGCACTGCATAAGTAGGCGTGCCGATGATGACGCTGATCCCTGCTTTATGCATGGCGTTGAGCACCCGGTCTATGTGTTTAAAATTATAGACCCCTTCCTGCGGCTCCATCGTGCTCCAGGTAGATTCTGCAATACGCACCACATTGATACCGGCCTTTTTCATCATGTTCACATCCTTCTCCAGCCGGTCGTAAGGCATGTATTCATCGTAGTAGGCCACGCCAAATAATAACTTGTTCTGTTTGGGCTGGGCAAAGACAGCATAGCTATTGGCCAGGGCTACCAGTAGTATAATGGTTGCGTAAAGACTTCTTATTGGCATAAATGACACTAATTATAGTATACCGGATAAAGGTATCAAATAATTAGTGTCATTTTAACGCTTTATATCAATTCTTCACACAACGGCAGGGAACGCCATATCCCCGGATCATGGGACTGATGAATACATTATAGGCATTGTCGAAGAATAAATGGCTGGCCACATTGTTATTGGCTGCCTGACTGGTCCAGTAATAACCGCCTACAAAATTGGGCACCAATGTTCCGTTCTCATAGCTCCTGTAGCCTGATTCAGTCAGTTTCAACCGTGAACCAAAGGCGGAACTGGCATCGCTGATCAGTTCAGCATTCACCACATTGGTCCATTCGGCCGCAGAAGGCAGGTGCCAGCCTGTTCCGATAGCTGCACAGGGGTCTTTGCCATTGGTAGTGGAAGACACCGTGCCGCTCCAGGTATTGCCGGCCAGGCCGCCGGTGCCCCACCAGGTAGTAGCAGTGGTATTCCCTTTAATGAAATGAGGATTGCCGGCTGACAGTTGCGCCGGATTTTGAAGGGTAAGACTTCCCGTGATGGAGGGACTATTGGGCACCTGGTGCCCGTCGTCCCAACGGCCCCATTGAAAGTAATGGCCAAAGGAAGCAGCATCATTGCCATTAATCGCTACCTGGGGTGAACCAATGTTTTGTTGCAGCCATATTTTACCATCTGCTGCCCGTACGGTAGCATAATTCACCTGCTGGCCTCGATAGGTAAACGTTACACATCCGGTGGAGCCGGGCGCTGTGCCCGGATCTGCACAATTACCGGAAGGCGGTGCATTCAATACCGCAATCGGGAGATTACAGGTAATACTGCCGCCGATGCTTACAGGAATCGTCATATTGCCGGGACTGATGGGTGTGCCCGAAGCAGTAAGCACGATACTGCCGCTGCCCATGGCCAGTGTACCTGCCGGTGCGGTTAACTGAATGCCATTGACTGTACTGCTGGTAAAAGCCAGGTAATTGCCCCCGGGACTGTTGATGTAATTTAGTTTGATGGTAGCAGTGGTGGGTGTGCCTGCCACGAAATTACCGGTTACCGTCGGGTTACTGCAATTGCTGAAATAAAAATAAACCGGGGCAGGTGGAACAGGTCTTTTCCTGGCTGTGGTTTCCACCTCCTCTTTGCCGGAGGTAGTAACTGCTTTTTTACAGCCTGGCGGGATCATTAATACGCTCATCAATCCTATCAACGATACGACTGCTAAACGTACTACCCTTGCGGGGATCGTTGTGTTGGTATTATTACTCATAAAAAAAGGTTTTTAGATTAACTATTCCTGATAGTTAACCATGCTGATAAAAATGGCACAAAGGGATGTCCGGGAATGGTAGAAAGTAGCCCACAGTTTTGAAAGGGCCGGAAGTTGATTGGTTGCGTCTGTAGTATGGGTAAACGGTATATTGGTAAGGAAGGTTGCCTTACGGGTATGATTATACTGGTAAACCCCTACCCTCCCTTGCATTATAAAAGAATGCCCAGCAAAGTTTTGAAGATGCCGGCTACCTGTTGGTCAATATCAGTTTTGCCGCAAAAGCTGCCGGGATACAACTAAAGCGGTATGCCAACCAGTTGACGTATTAGCCTGACAACTCCTTCATTGAACGGCATTTAAGCCGTATCTAAGCTTTTATTTATTTAGGTTATAAAGAACAATTATTATTCAAATATTCCAGAGATATTCCAGATCACTTAGATGTGGGTTATCTCTGAAATATCTCTGGGTTATATGTGGATTATCTCTGGATTATCCTACTGTTTACCAGGAAACTAACATTGGCTATCAGGGACTTAGGATAATGCTTTACTTAACCGTAAAAGCAGCCCCAGGCTTTCCCTTTTTGTGCTATTTTCACCCGGTAAGGGGACACCGGTAAGTGGTATAAATGCCTTCATTTGTAAAAAGAAACCGTGGATATCAGGGTCGCCATATTTGAAGACAATAAGATGATGCGGGATGGCTTTGAAGCCATCTGTAATGGTACACAGGGGCTTACCTGTTGTGGTACCTATACAGACGGGAATGACCTGCTGTACAAAATAGAACGCAGCAACCCGGACGTCGTATTGATGGATATTCAAATGCCGGGACAGGATGGCATTGAGGCTACCCGGCAGGTGGTAGCCCGGTGGCCGGATATTAAGATACTGATCCAGACCGTCTTTGAAGATGATGACAAGATCTTTCATGCCATCTGCGCAGGCGCTTCGGGCTATATACTCAAATCAACATCGCCGGCACGACTGGTAGAAGCCATCCAGGAAGTGTATGCCGGTGGCTCGCCGATGAGCCCTTATATTGCCAGCCGGGTGCTAAAATTGTTTCAGCAATTTGCGCCTGCCGCCGCTACGGATGAGGAGAAGTATGTGCTCAGCAACCGGGAAAAAGAAATACTATCGCTGATGATTGACGGATATAGCTTCCACCGCATTGCCGAAAAGATCTTTGTGAGTTATGAAACCGTGCGTACCCATGTGAAGCGCATCTATAAAAAACTGCACGTAGCCTCTGCTTCCGAAGCAGTGGCCAAAGCCATCCGGCAAAGGTTGGTGTAACCGGTTGCCAGCCCTTTTTAAATTCACCCTCCGGGGGTATTGCACGCCCCTCCCACTCTTCCCAACTTTATCGCATCATTTCCGATGGATACCAACCGGGTTATTCCAATATCCCACACTTATGCTATGACAACAAATGATGCGCTATGAAGCAACTATATTCTACTATCGTCTTCTGCTTTCTCCTGTTATCTGGTCAATCCCTGGTAGCACAGTCAACAGGCGATTACCGCAGCGCCGGTTCCGGCAACTGGAATGCACTGGCCTGGGAAAGATACAATGGTACTGCCTGGGCAGGCGGCGCAGCAGCCCCTGACACCGCAGCCGGACAGATCAACATCCTCGCCGGGCATAGTGTTACGGTCAGTGCTCCTGCTACAGCCGATCAATTGGTGGTGGATGCAGGCGGAACCCTTGTTATAGAAGCCAACTCCGGACTCGCATTGGCCAATGGTGCAGGCGAAGACCTTGTTATCAGCGGGACTGTTCTCATTATCGATGGCAGCCTGGCCGACCGGGGCTCCACATTCGTAGCCACAGGCGGTCACCTGATTTTTTTCGACGCTTTCTCCAGCTCGGTAGGAGGCATGATCACCAATAATGGCACCATTGACTGGAATGGTGGAGATATTTTCTGCAGTGCCGACACGATGATGATTAATAATTCGGTGTTTAATATCAGGAGCAATCAAATCATGCGTTTCAGCAGCAGCTCTGCCGGCAGTGAGTTCATCAATAACGGGACCATTAATAAGGAAAGCAGTGATACCACGGAGTTTATACTGGGCGATGTTTTTACCAACACAGGAGTTATTAACCTGCATGCGGGAACACTGATTACACGGAATATTTTTACCAATACAGGCAATCTTGTCTTTAACAGCGGCTATTTTATTTTTGAACACACTTTTATCCATAATGGCGGCAACATAACAGGGATAGGGCATTTTACGAATTCAAGCAGGCTTGACCTGAATATAAACCAGGCATTCCCTGCCGCCCTTGAATTTACCATGCACCCGGGCAGCACCGTGGATGGCCCTGGTGATTTAACGCTCAACCAGGATTTTACCATAACGGGCAGCATTTTGGGGCCGGGTATATTGGTTGTTCATGGAAACACGGTGTGGAACAGCAATACACTTGGGCGCCGTTTCATGGTTGAAGGCGGACGGACCCTTACATTGGCAACTCCCTCCTCAAAAAGCTGCGCCAGCTTAATCACCAATAATGGTACCATCGAATGGCAGGATGGAACTATTTTCTGCAGCGCTGACACGGTGATCGTTAATAATTCCCTGTTTACTATCAGGGGCAACAATAGCATGCGTTTTAGCAGCAGCAGTGCAGGCAGTGAGTTCATCAATAACGGAACAATCAACAAAGAAAGTAATGACACCACTGAGTTTATGCTGGGCGATGCTTTTACCAACGGGCTGACCGGTATCATGAAAGGCAGTGGAACTATTCTTATGAATTATCCTGTTTTCATTAATAACGGGATGCTTGCTCCCGGCCACTCACCGGGATTATTATCCTTTAATAGTGCTCAGCCATTGTCGGACAACAGCACTTTACAAATTGAAATGCAGGATGGCAGCGGGGCCGGCACCGGCCACGACCAGTTGACCAGAAACAGCGATCTCATACTGGCAGGCACCCTGACCGTAACAGAATCAACTACAGTGCCCACTGGTACCTACACGATCATCCGTGTTACCACAGGTACCGTGAGCGGCGGTTTTGACCAGGTGAACCTGCCCATCGGTTATAGCCTGGTCATCAATACCGATAATGTACAACTGGTCAAACACCTGGTAGTAACACCGGTGAAGCTGGTTGCTTTTAAAGCAGCACCTCAAAACCACCAGGTATTGCTGCAATGGATCACCGAAAATGAAGTCAACAACCAATACTTTGACGTGGAGCGCAGCCATAATGGAGCCGACTTTATAGCCATTGGCCGTGTAAAGGCATCTACCGCTACTACCTATAGAAAAGAATATCCCTTCACCGACCAATTGCCTGTTACCGGCATCAATTATTACCGCTTAAAACAGGTAGACATAGACGGGCGGTTTGAGTATTCCCCCATCGTAACGGCTGTGATGGACCAGCAACAGGACTTTATTGTTCTCCACCCTACTATCGTGAAGGATATGCTGCACATCAGGCTTTCCACAGACAAAACGGTATTGATCTCCATCCTTGATCCCGGGGGCAGACAGGTCATTCACCAACAGGCAAAGAGGCAATCCCTGTTGCTGATACCTGTACAGCACTTGCCGGCGGGTATTTATTACCTGCAGGCAACAGATGGGGTAAGAAAAACGGTATTGCCCTTTCTGAAGCAATAAACATTTATACCAATCCATTCACTTTTCTATTTTATCTTAGTATCCTCATCCCGGAATCATTTCCTGTAACTGCTAAAACAACGATCAGAACCATACGATGAAAGGCTATTTCAGCATATTGCTGATTTTAGGCATGGCTGTCTGTCAGATCAGCGCCTACGCTCAATCGAATACAACAGATAGCCTGCTGAACCTGTTGCACAAAGCCAAAGAAGATACCAACAAGGTGAATATACTGTACCAGCTCAGCGAAATTTGTGAGGAAGCTGACATTTTAAAATACGCCGTGCCAGCGCTCGAACTGGCCGAAAAGATCAATTATAAAAAAGGCATTGCCAATGCGGCTACCAATGTCGGCTATGTATATAGTATTCAGAGTGACTATGCAAAAGCATTGAGCTATGCACAAAAAAGTTTAGCCATAAGAGAAGAGATCGGGGATAAAAAAGGTATTTCGGTCTCGTTGACCAATATTGGATATGTATATTATAACCAGGGAGCCATTCCAAAAGCACTGGAATATTTTATAAAAAGCCTGCAAATAAAAGAAACAACAGGCGACGAAAAAGGAGCTGCCAATGGCCTTAACAATGTGGCGCAGATATACAACTCACAAGGCGATACGGAGAAAGCCATAGAATACTGGCAGCAATGTATGGCATTAAGCACTAAAATTGATTATAAGTTTGGATTGGCCAATGCGCTCCTCGGCCTGGGTCATTGCTATCAAATGCAAGGTAACTACGCCCAATCATTGGCCTACTTTGAAAAATGCCTCACCATCAGGAACCAGATCAATAACAAAGAAGGGCAGGTAAATGTGCTGGCCAGTATCGGCTCCCATTATGCCAGGCAGGGAATGGACCAGAAGGCACTGGAGTACCTCCATAAAAGCTTACAAATAGCTAAGGAAATAAATGACCGCCAGGGCACTTCCATTGCCCTGATCAACATTGGCAATATACTGGCAAAGCAACAGCAATATACACCCGCAACGGTGTACCTGGAAGAAGCATTACAGATCGGCACAAAGACCGGTGAGCCGAAAAGTATGGCCCTGGCCAGCGAAGCGCTCAGCAAAGTCTATGCAGCTACCGGCAGCTATAAAAAGGCTTATGAGATGCAAGCATTGTTTAAAACAATGTCGGACAGCATCAGCAGTATAGAAACGAAGAAGGCAGTACTAAAAAAACAAATGGCCTACGAATTCGATAAAAGGGAAATGGCGCACCAGGCAGCGCAGGAGAAGAAAGACATCCTCAATAATGAAAAAATACAGCAGTATAAGATCATCCGCAATTTTTCCATCGGAGGGGCTGTACTGATATTGATCGCCGGCCTCTACCTCATTTACCGCTACCGGGAGAAAAACAGGACTGCCAAACACCAGGCGCTGCTACAGGAGCGGCTGCGCATCAGCCGGGAACTGCATGATGAAGTAGGCGCCACCTTAAGTGGTATTGTCATGTACAGTCACCTCACCAAACAACAGGTACAAGCTGACAACGCCGGGGCGGTTGAAAAGTCATTGACCATTATGCAACAGTCGTCAGAAGAAATGGTGGGCAAACTCAATGAGATCGTATGGCTGGTCAATCCTGAAAAAGATACCTTGCCCAAACTGGTGCAGCGCCTGGAAGAATATGCCCGGAACATCGCCACCGCCAAAAACATGAAAGTGGAATTTACCAGTCCGCCGGCCTTGCCGGAGGCGGGGCTGAGCTTTGAGCGGCGCAGGAATATTTACCTGATAGCCAAAGAAGCGATCAACAATGCGATCAAGTACAGCGGCGGCAACCTGCTTTCCCTGCTCGTGCAGGTACAGGCAGAAAAGCTGACCATCCTCATCAGCGATAATGGGAAGGGATTTGATACGTCGCCCGTTTACCCCGGGAATGGATTGGTCAATATGCGCAAAAGGGCGGAGGAATTAGGCGCCCGGCTGGTATTGACTTCCGCAGCCGGCAAAGGCACTACCATTGCCATTGAATGCCAGATAGGTTAAGAAATGATTATTGCTGGGTTATTTCTATTTAAAGTTTATCTGTTATTTACGGATAAAAATGATTTATTTGCAATATGTAGCAAGCAGCCTAAAGCCGTACGAAAATGGAGAGAATACCCCCTGGTCTGCATTGTTTGGCAAAACCAAGACTAACATTATTGCTTTTTCTCACTATTACCTTATTGGTAATAACAGGTATGGCCCAAAATAAGCCTGTTAAATACATTGGTATTGAAAACGGGCTCTCCAACAACTCCATCACCAGCATTTACCAGGACCGTTTTGGGTTTCTGTGGGTAGGCACCTACGACGGTATCAACCGGTATGACGGGTACGGTTTCAAAGTATACCGCCACCGCCTGAATGACTCCACGACCCTGGTCAATAACCGCATCACCAATATTGCAGAAGACGAAGAGAACCGGCTATGGATCGGCACCAAGAAAGGCGTGAGCACCTGGTGTAACCCTTCACAACGTTTCGCCCCCGCGTACTATTATCCGCATAACCAGGCCGGGCAGCGTACACCGCAGCTCATTGATATACCAGCCAATGAGTTGATTGCCGACGGCAAAGGCAATGTATTCATCGGCAGCAGCGGCAAAGGCCTCCTGCTGTACCAGCAAAAGACCGGCATCGTGAGCCAGGTGCCGGTGGTGAATGGCGAGCAGGAAGCGCTGTATGATTATAATGTACAAGGTATGCGCAAAGGGATGGATGGGACCGTTTGGGTTTTTGTCAATGGAAAGGGCCTTTGCCGGTACGATTACGGACAAAACCAGGTGGTGCTGGTGAGCAATTTCATTGGCACCTGTTCCTTACTGGAACCCGATAAAACCGGCCGGTTATGGCTGGCCTGGGGAAGGGACCTGTATGAATACCGGCCAGCTCAACATACGCATGCTTACCGGGGCAGGCCCTCCAATGATAACATCAGTTGCCTGCTGCCCAACGACGATGGCAGCATCTGGATAGGCACTGATGGCGGTGGTATTATGACCCTCGACACCGCGAAAAATGCGGCCTTCACCCCATTGACCAGTGAAGCATTCCAAACCAAATTAAGCAGCAACGCTATATCGGCTATCTACCAGGACAGGAAGGGCAACCGGTGGGTAGGCACCTTGCGGGGCGGGCTCAACTGCATCGGCACCGGCAAAAAGACCTTCACGGCCTTGAACCACGATCCCAATAATCCCAATAGCCTGCCCGGCAATTTTATAGCCGCCTTTGAACAGGACCATGAAGGACGGCTGTGGATTGGCACCGATGGCCATGGCATCAGCATCTGGGACCGGCGGCTGAACCGGTTCAACAACCTGAACCATGGCAACAGTTCACTGTCCAGTAACCTGATCACCTGCATCCGGAAAACCTATGATGGCGATATGTGGGTGGCTACTTATGGCAATGGTGTTGACCGGTACGATAAAAAGACAGGCAGGTTTGTTAACTATGGTTGTATTAATCATAAAGAGAGGCTCAGCGATCACAATGTATGGACCTTGTATGAAGATAAGGATAGCACCTTGTGGGCAGGTACCATAACCGGTAGCTTATACCGGCTGAACCGGCAGGCCAACCGCTTTGATCTATTCGATAACCAGTTGGGCGATATATTAAGCCTGACGGAAGACAGGCAAGGCAATCTATGGGGAGGCAACTTTGGGTGGCTGATCAAAATTGACCGGGTGAACAAACGCCATGAATATTTCCCCACGGAAAATCCGGTGCGTGTCATTCATGAAGACCGGAACGGTAACCTCTGGGTAGGCACTGAAGGAAGCGGTTTGTTGTTGTTTGACAGGGCAACCAAAAAGTTCAAAGCCTTTACAGAAGAAGAAGGGCTGGCCAATAACGCCGTACTGAATATGCTGGAAGACAAGAGCGGCTATCTCTGGCTCAGCACCTTCAATGGCCTTTCCAGCATGAACCTGGAGACCCGCCAGTTCAGGAACTTCTCCCAGTCCGACGGACTACTGTCCAACCAGTTCATCTACAACGCCGCCTTTGCCGCTCCTGATGGCCAATTCTTCTTTGGCGGCATCAAGGGCCTGAATTTCTTTCATCCCGACAGCGTAGCGCTGAGCTATACCCCACTCCAGTTGCTGGTAACCGACCTGCGCATTGACAATATACCGGTGGCGCAGGACAACAGTTTTACCAAAGGGCAGGTATTATACACTTTACAGACGCTTAGGTTACCTTATAATAAGGCAGTATTATCTATTGACTTTGCCTCGCCCGAATTCAACAATCCCGACCAGGTGTCGTATGCCTATTATATGGAAGGATGGGATAAAGGCTGGAATTATAGTGGCAAAATACGTACGGCCAACTACAGCCACCTCAACGAGGGACATTATAAACTACATATCAAGTCGACCAATGCAGGCGGCGTATGGAGCAATGAGGAACGGGTCATCGCCATTACCGTGCTGCCGCCCTGGTACCGTAGCTGGTGGGCCTTGTTATTGTACGCCGGTCTGGCAGTAGGGCTGATCACTATTTATGTAAGGTATAAGAGCAAGCAATCACAACTGGCTTATGAAGTAAAGCTGGCGCACCTGCAGGCCGAGCGGGAAAGTGAGCTCAACCGCCGCAAGCTCGACTTCTTCACCAATATCGCCCATGAGTTCCGTACGCCCATCACCCTTATCATCAATCCTATCAAAGACTTCTTATACAAGCCGGATGCCGGCGCAGGCCCGGCAGAAATGAAAATGGTATACCGCAACAGCAAGCGCCTGCTGAGCCTGGTAGACCAGTTGTTGTTGTTTAAAAAAGCGGAGAGTGGTGTGGATGACCTGCGGGTGGTAAAGCTGAACCTGGCCCATGTGTGCCGGGAAGTATTCCTTTGCTTTACCCAACAGGCCAAAACCCAGCAGATAGACTACCGGTTTGTAAGTGGGACTGAATACATAGAAGCGTATGCCGACCGGGAAAAGATAGAGATCGCCATTTTCAACCTGCTGTCCAACGCCATGAAATTTACCCCGCCAGGCGGTTCCATCCGTATGCAGTTGGAAGAGCAGGATAATGCCATTACCATCAGCGTGGAAGATACTGGTTGCGGTATACCCGATGAAGTAGGCGCCAGGTTGTTTGAACGGTTTTACCAGTCCCGGCACAACGAGTCGTCCTTAAAAGCAGGCTTTGGCATCGGGCTATTTCTGGCAAAGAGTTTTGTGGAAGCCCATAAAGGGCGCCTTACTTATACCACAAAGCTGGAAGAGGGCACTACCTTTTCCATCAGCCTGCTGAAAGGTCCCGCGCATTTTGAGGCCAGGCAGATAGCCGGTGTGCCGGCGCCCAAATCAGTAATGCTGGAAGAACTGAATGTACAGGATGCAACCCCATTGCCGGAAGTGCCCGCAACGACTCCCTTTCCGCAAAGGGATACCAGTATGGATACACTGATCACCAGTGGCCATACCATGTTGATCGTAGATGACAATGAAGGTATACGCGAATACCTGCACCAGGTATTCCAGGGAAGCTTCCGCCTGTTTGAAGCCAGCAATGGCAAGGAAGGGCTGGCGATGGCCAAGCAGCACCTGCCCGATATCATCATCAGCGATATTGTGATGAATGAGATGACGGGTATTGAGTTTTGTACGGCTATCAAGGAAGACCCGGCGCTCAGTCATATACAGGTGATCCTGCTTACCGGCAGTTCATCGGCCGAGATAAAACTGAAGGGCGTGGAGTGCGGCGCCGATGATTATATTACCAAGCCTTTTGAGCGGGATCTGCTGCTGGCCCGGGTGACCAGTCTGCTGAAAAGCCGCAATAACCTCCGGAAATACTTTTACAATGAGATCACCCTCCGCAAGAACGACCTGAATATTTCAGAAGATTATAAAGTATTCCTGGAAAGATGTATTGAAACCGTGGAGGCGCATATTGACCGGGATGATTTTTCCATCAAGCTCTTTGCCAAAGAAATGGGCATGAGCCATTCCAACTTGTACAAGCGGGTAAAGCAGGTATCCGGTCAGTCCATCAACAGCTTCATCCGGTTCATCCGGCTGCGCAGGGCGGCAGAGCTGTTGATCAGCACCGACTGCAATGTGAATGAAGCGGCCTTCCAGGTGGGAATCTCCGACAGCAAATACTTCCGCATCCAGTTTGCCAAGCTGTTTGGCATGAACCCGTCGGAATACAAGAAGAAATACCACCAGGCTTTCCAGAAAAATTATACGGTGCATGAAAAAGCCATCAAGACTAAACCGGACACTGAAGAGTCGTAACTCGGTGTCAGGCTGAGCTTGTCGAAGCCCTTCGACAGGCTCAGGGTGACAGCTCAGCTCATTTTACCAATCTGCCCCTGTTATTTGGTGATTCCTCCCCCATAATAGCGGCGATTCCGGCCCCATTTTGCAGGAAATATACATTAATGAAACCTGCTACCCCCCTTCCCTGCCTGGCGATGCTGCTATGGATGTCGTTGCTGGCCTGTAGTAAAGACAACAATACAACGGAGCCCCCGCCTGCCACCACCGAGGTAAAGCTGCCCACCCTGGTGGCCGATAGTGTGGGCAGTATCACCACCTCTACCGCCAGCTTTTTTGGCCGCATCACGGATAAAGGTGGCGGTGTGATCACCGACAGGGGCATTTATTGGGGCAAAACAGCCAATCCCACCCAAAACAAGCTGACCGCCAACCTCTATAAAAGCAATGGCGAGTTTATCGTCGATATCAAAAACCTGGAACCCAACACCACCTATTATGTGCGGGGTTATGCCATCAACAGCAAGGGCACGGCCTACACACCCGACGTACCCTTTAATACCACAGGCGTTCCGGTAGCGGAGATGTTTACCGATACGGCGTATGCGGCCGGGGCCACCACCCTGTTTGTGGCAGGCAAGGTAATAGATACCAAAGGCATCGGACTGAAAGAAACCGGTATCTGCCTCAGCAAGAACAACAATCCTACCATTGCCGATACCAAAGTGGCGGCCGGCAGCAATGAGCTATCGCTCTTTTTACGCTTCAATGGCCTGGAGCCCGCTACCGACTATTATATCAGGGCCTACAGCACCAATGTATATGGCGCCACCGCTTATGGCAGCCCTGTGAAAGTGGCCACCATCCAAAAAGGGAATGTGACCTATACCCTGGCGCAAAATGCCAATCCTACTGCTGAAGAAAGCGCCGCCTATGCGCGCATTAAAACAGCTTTTGACGAAGCGGTAGCTTACTACAATGAATTTACTTCCAATACCAAAACCCTCTCAGTCACCTATAATACCGGCGTAGCCACGGCCGATGCCAATTTTGCCGGCAATATCCGGGTAGGCCCCAATGCAGGTTACCAGCGCACCGGCACCGCCCTGCACGAGATAGCTCATACGATGGGTGTGGGACAGCACTGGTACTGGACCAGCAACCTGATCATAGGAGGTGTGTACCAGGGTGTACAGGCCAACAAGCTGCTTCGTTTTATGACCCGCAACCCGGCGGAATCCCTGAAGGGCGACAACCTGCATTTCTGGCCTTATGGCATCAATGGCGCCAGTGAAGATACCGGCCAGGAGATGCTCTACATCACCAATGTCCTTGTGATGCAGGGGATGAAGAAAGATGGCCTGCCCAGCAATTAGTTATGGGGGGAGATTAAAATTTCAAATTACGAGTCAGACCCTGCTATTTGGCGATTTACCCCCCATAAAGCGGCCATTTAAAGGGGCATTTTGCAGTTGCCACTACCCCATTATACCTGTCCTGACATTCAGCAATTCATCAAAACTTATTTCCAAAACAACCTGTTTATGACAAAAAAACACCGGTTAAGAAGGTTAGGAAGCTGTGGTCTTTTCTTCCTCCTCTTGCTCGTTTTTGCCCATTTGGACGCTTCGGCCCAGTCTGAGATCACGGTGTCGGGCAAGATCCGGAGCGATTCTGCCACGCTCGAAGGCGTATCCATATCCCTGAAAAACAATCCCGCCAAAAGCACCCAATCGGGTAAGGGAGGCCTTTATTCTATAAAAGTGCCTGCCAACGGCACGCTGGTATTCTCCTACGTAGGCTACCAAACGCTGGAACAGCCCATCGAAGGGAACAGTAAGATAGACGTGAAACTGATCGCTGATGACAAAGCCCTGGAAACAGTAGTGGTGAGCGTAGGCTTTGGCACCCAGAAAAAAACAAGCATGGTAAGCTCTATTACCAGCGTGGAGCCCAGGGAACTCAAAGGCCCTACCAGCAACCTGACCAGCATGATCGCCGGCCGGATATCCGGAGTAGTTGCTTATCAACGGAGCGGTGAGCCCGGTTCGGACAATGCTTCCTTCTTCATACGCGGCCTGGGTTCTTTCGGCGCCGGTAAAGTAGATCCCCTGATCCTGGTGGATGGTATCGAATCATCCAGTACCGACCTGGCCCGCCTGCAGCCTGATGATATTGCTACTTTCTCTGTACTGAAAGATGCCACTGCCGCGGCCGTATACGGAGCAAGGGGCGCTAATGGGGTGCTGATCATTACCACCAAATCGGGTGTGGCCGGCTCTACCTCGCTTACCGGCCGGATAGAAAATTCCGTATCTACCAATACCCGCAACTTCAAGCTGACCGATAATATTGCTTATATGGAGCTGGCCAATGAGGCCGCTTTGACCAGGAACTCTCCCGGCGGTTTGCCTTATTCACAGACCAAGATCAACCGTACCATTGCCGGCGACAATCCCCTGTTGTATCCCAACAACAACTGGATCAACATGCTCATCAAGGATTATTCAATGAACCAGCGCTACAACTTTGGTTTAAGCGGCGGCAGCCCCAAGGCGCGCTATTACCTGGCCGGTACCTATAATGTGGACAATGGTTTATTAAAAGAAAACTCGCTCAATGGGTTTGATAACAACATCAAGCTCCGCAACTATTCCATCCGGTCCAATATTGACCTCCGGTTTACCGCCACCACTACCGCCTCGGTAAGGTTGTACGGCCAGTTTGATGATTACAACGGGCCTATCGGCGACCGGCAGAATGATGGCAGGATGGCCAACGGCGGACAGAAAATATTCAACCAGGCTATCTGGTCCAACCCGGTCATGTTCCCGGCCATTTACCCGCAGGAATACCTGCCGCATATCAGGCACCCGTTGTTCGGCAACCAGATCATCCCGGGTACGATTAACACCATGTACACCAATCCTTATGCCTCCATGTTGAGCGGCTATGCGCAAATGAACTCCTCTACCCTGCAGGCGCAGGTAGAAGTAAAGCAGGACCTGGTGGCTATTACGCCGGGTCTGTCGGCCAGGGCCATGGCCTATACCAGGCGGTATGCTTACTTCGACATGCAGCGGAGTTACACCCCTTTCTACTATAGCGCACAGACCCTCGACGACAAAACCCTGTCGGGTCTGCGGGCGCTCAACGATGGCAGCACCGGTTCCGTTCCCCCTACCGGCACTGAATTCGTGACCTATAACCCGGACAACGAATTTAAAATGGTGAACAGCGTATTCTATACAGAAGCCGCCCTCAACTACAACCATACTTTCAACAATGTGCATGAAGTATCGGGCATGGTCATTGGCATCGTACGCAATTACCTCAACGGCAATGCCGGCAGCCTGGAAGCCAGTTTGCCTGCCCGCAACCTCGGCATATCAGGCCGTTTTACCTATGGCTATGATAACCGCTATATGGCCGAGTTTGATTTTGGTTACAATGGCTCTGAGCGGTTTGATGAAGCAAGCCGTTTTGGTTTCTTCCCTTCCTTTGGACTGGCCTGGAATGTTTCCAATGAAAAATTCTTTGAAAAGGCCAATAAGATCATCACCAACCTGAAGCTGAGAGGTACCTATGGATTGGTAGGTAACGACCAGATCGGACGCTCCACCGACCGTTTCTTCTACCTCTCCAGCGCCAATATGAGTAACGATGGCTATGGTTACAGGTTCGGCCTCGATTACAACTACTGGCGCCCGGGTATTTCACTCAACAGGTACGCCAATCCCGATATTACCTGGGAAAAATCAGAGCAGTTGAACGTTGGTATGGACCTCACTTTGTACAAGGCGCTGACCATTACCGTAGATGCTTACAGGAACATCCGTTCGCAAATATTGATGGCCCGTTCTTACATACCCACTACCATGGGCCTGCAGGCAGGCGTTTCGGCCAACGTAGGGAAAGCTCAGACACAGGGAGTGGATATCATGCTCAACTACGATAAAACCATCAACAAGGACTGGTGGCTACAGGCAAGGGGCAACTTCACCTATGCCACCAGCAAGATCCTGGTGTACGATGAACCTCCCTATTCCGGCGACCTCGCGCATTTGCTACATACAGGCAGTTCCACCTCGCAGGTTTATGGACTAATCGCCGAAAGACTGTTTTATGACCAGAAAGAAGTAGGCAACTCCCCCACCCAATCCTATGGTGATGTGATGGCCGGTGATATCAAATACCATGACATGGATGGCGACGGGCAGATCACCAACAATGATATGGTGCCGATTGGTTATCCCACTACGCCGGAGATCATTTATGGCTTTGGTTTTTCTGCCGGCTATAAAGGATTTGACCTGAGCACCTTCTTCCAGGGATCGGCCCGGTCTTCCTTCTTCATCAACCCGCAGAATATCTCCCCCTTCGTACGCAATGGCGGTTCACAGAACGGCCTCCTGCAGGTGGTTGCCAATGACCACTGGAGCGAAGACAACAGGAACAGTTATGCTTTCTGGCCGCGCCTCAGCAACTACTTCGTGGCCAACAACAACCAAACCTCCACCTGGTGGATGCGCAATGGCGCCTTCCTGCGATTGAAGACACTGGAACTGGGCTATACACTCCCTTCAACGTTCCTGAACCGCGTAGGCTTTAAAACAGCCAGGGCCTATATAAATGGCAGCAACCTGTTTGTATGGAGCCCGTTTGATATGTGGGACCCTGAAATGGGCGGCAATGGCCTTGGCTATCCTGTACAAAGAGTGTTCAACGTGGGCATCAATTTCAATCTCTAAAACTGTGAACATGTTCAAGCATAAATATATTTTCCTCCTTACTGTTTGTTCCACTTTCTTACTGCCTTCCTGTAAGAAATACCTGGACATCGTGCCCGATAATGCACCCACCCTCGATTACGCATTCACCCTGCGCAATGAGGCCCAGAAATTCCTGTTTACCTGCTATTCCTACCTGCCGGGCTCTACCGATCCGCAGGCAAGTGTGGGCTTCCTGGGCGGTGATGAAATATGGTTCCCGCTGGAGTATCGTGAGTTCGACGAAACCATCTGGAACTGGGAAATAGCCCGGGGCAACCAGAACAGCAATAGGCCCTACGTGAACTACTGGGATGGAGACCGCTACGGTATCAAGGGTTTTGAGGCCATCCGGCAATGCAACATCTTCATAGAAAATGTATCCGACCTCAGCAAGGTGCCCGACCTTCCACAACCTGAACGGGAAAGATGGCTGGCCGAAGTGAAATTCCTGAAAGCCTACTATCATTTCCTCCTGCTGCGTATGTATGGCGCCATACCATTGATAGATGTAAACATCCCTGTATCGGCCAAACCCGAAGATGTAAAAGTCAGCCGGGTACCATTTGACAGTTGTGTAAACTACATCGTAAAACTGCTGGATGAAGCGGCTGCTGTGCTCCCTTCTTTCATTGCCGACAGGAACAATGAACTGGGACGCATTACCAGTCCCATTGCCAAAGCCATCAAGGCCCGTGTGCTTGTTACAGCCGCCAGCCCCCTGTTCAACGGCAACAGCGATCTCGCTGCTTCCCAAAACACCAATGGCCAGGCCCTGTATGCTGCAGCAGCAGATGATACCAAATGGACAAGGGCGGCACAAGCTTGTAAAGAAGCCATCGATATAGCAGAACAAAATAATTTCGGGCTTTATTATTTCCCGCCCTCTTCGTTCAAGCTATCGCAGCAAACCATTACGCAGATGAATATCCGCCAGGCGGTGTGTGAAAGATGGAATATAGAAAAGATATGGGGCAACTCCGGCCGGCAGGCCAACAGGCTGCAAACTACCTGCATGGGGCGGGTACACGCCGATGTGGCTTCCAATACGAACCTGCGGGCCATGTTCAGCGCCACCATGAAAATGGCGGAACTCTTTTATACCCGCAATGGCGTACCCATTTCAGAAGACAAAACATTGAATTACGAGAACAGGTATTCCACCCGTATGGCGGTAGACAGCGAACGTTATGTGATGGAGCCGGGCTATATCACTGCCCGACTCAACTTCGACAGGGAAGCACGTTTCTATGCCAACCTCTGTTTCGATGGCGGTACCTGGTACCTCTACAGCAGTCCTACCCAGTCTGATTCCGGCACGTATGTATTGAAAGCAAAGGCCAACCAGTACGGTGGTACGGATATCGGCGGCGGCATCAACCAGACCGGTTACTTTATCAAGAAACTGGTGGACTGGAACTTTTCTTTCAGCGCCAGCGGAGTAACCGTAAGGCCTTATGAATGGCCGGAAGTGAGACTGGCCGATCTGTATCTTTTGTATGCGGAAGCGGTCAATGAAGCAGGCGGCAATACTGAAGAGGCTTACAACTATCTGAATAAGATACGCGCCCGTGCCGGCCTGCCCACCATACAGGATGCATGGACCAATTATTCTACCAACCCTACCAAATATACTACCAAAGCAGGCCTGCGTGAGATCATCAAGCGGGAAAGAGCCATTGAACTGGCTTTCGAAGGCAGCCGGTTCTGGGACCTGCGCCGGTGGAAGGATGCGGCTTATGAGCTGAACCAGCCTGTAAAAGGATGGACCATCTCAGGCACCAGCAATGATACTTACTACCAGGTAAGGACCTTGTTCCAGCAAAGGTTCATAGCGCCACGTGATTACCTCTGGCCTATCCGCCTGAGCAATCTCTCTGTAAACCCCAACCTTGTACAAAACCCGGGCTGGTAATAAACTATTTAGACCTGACAGGTTTTGGAAACCTGTCAGGTCTTATAAACCTAAAAGTTATGAAACAATATCTCAAACTATCGTTGCTCACTGTAAGCATAGGATGGCTTGTTTATTCCTGTGCCAAAGTAGACACCAATTCACCCCTCACGCCCAGTCTGGGTGCGCCGGGTGTTGTTACCAATGTAACCGTGAAAAATGACAGCGCCAAAGCCATCCTTACCTATACCCTGCCCAATGCGGCAGACATTGCTTATGTAAAAGCAGTGTACAGCCTCGCCACCGGCCATATAAGAGAAGTAAAGGCCAGTGTATACGACAACAATTTAGTGCTTGATGGTTTTGGAGATACCCTTCAACACGAAGTGAAGCTGTATGCCGTGAATAAAGCAGAAGTAGCCTCCGCCCCTGTTACGGTGACGGTGAAGCCCCTGGAGAATCCTATCTGGGGTGTTTTCAGGAATATGAAAGTATATCCCGACTTTGCAGGCATCAGGGTCATCACCAAAAACCCAACCCGGTTCAACATCGCCATTGAGATACTCCAGGACTCATTGGGTCAATGGTTCCCCTACAACGGTATCTATACGTCCACCGATTCTATCAACAGTGCGATCAGGGGCATGGACACTATACCCAAAAAGCTGGCCTTCTTTGTGCGGGACCGCTTCCTGAACCGTACCGATACCCTCTTTCAAACCCTTACCCCCTTCTATGAAACGGCCATTGCAAAAAGTAGTTACCGGGAGTATACCTTACCGGGAGATGCAGTTTCTGCCTGGGCCTCCAACAGGGTATCCAACCTTTGGGACGGGAACTGGGAACATTGGCCCGGATGCAATATCACCACAGATCAAGGCAAGCCTTCGGTGGTCACCTTTGAGATCGGCAAGCTTGCCCAACTCAGCCGGATCGTGATCTGGGACTATGCAGAGTATTTAAATTCCGGCAGGGGCTATTACTATGCCGGTAATCCACGGAAGTTTGAGATCTGGGCCAGCGCCAATCCTCCGCTGGACGGAAGCTGGGCCAACTGGACCCTCATGGCTACCTGCGAGGAAATAAAGCCTTCCGGTCTTCCCTATGGCCAATTAACCAATGAAGACCGTACAGCAGGTATGGCCGGATTCAATTGGGACCTGCGGTCTGATGTGTCTAAAATGCGGTATATAAGGATTAAAGTGAACCAAAACTGGGCAGGCTCCTACTTCCAGTCATTGAGCGAAGTGCAGGTGTATGGCGACCCACGATAACCTATAAACAATTAAACAGTCTTCCATGAAATATACATACAGGTATCCGGCAATGCTGCTTTGCATGATAGCAATCCTGCTCATGACAGGCGCTTGTTC
Organism: Paraflavitalea devenefica; assembly: GCF_011759375.1. NCBI lineage: Bacteria > Pseudomonadati > Bacteroidota > Chitinophagia > Chitinophagales > Chitinophagaceae > Paraflavitalea > Paraflavitalea devenefica. The sequence goes on from NZ_JAARML010000004.1 coordinate 131,821, forward strand.
CAAAATGGATGAATACAAAGAGAAATACGTACCCAAAGGAGAGATCACCTATACGGGTAAAGTAGACAGCATTCGTATGTTCTCCGGTAAGAACCGTGTTAAATTCAAAGCGCTCCTGAGCCCCGACCCGCGGGTAACACACTACCGGGTATACTGGGGCGGAAGAGCGGATTCCATTACCTTCCAGGTGACGCAATCCGGAGGAGCTATTGAACAGATCATCTCCAACATTCCCGAGAGTGAACAAACTTTTGAGTTCATCACCTTCGATGCGCAGGGCAACAGATCTATCTCTGCTTTCAAAAATGTTGCTTCCTATGGTAGCCGCTACCAGGAATCATTGTTGAACAGGCGGATCATCAACAGCGTATTGAACTCCAACCTTCAAACGGCTATTACATTGGTAGGTATGGATAAGGCGACCGGCGTTTTCAATACAGAAGTACGCTACCTGAAGACCACTGGCGACAGCGCCTCCTGCCAGGTACCTTTAACAACTACCGATACTTTCCTGCTTGACCATAAATATGGCAGCGAAGTAAACTTCCGCACCTGGTATCGTCCCGACAGCACCTGTATAGACACTTTCTTTACAGCTTATACCGCTTACCAGCCTATATCAGGCGCCGCCTGGATAGACCTGAGCTCTCAACTGGTAAAAAACTACGGGAGTCCCTTTCAGCGGGGAACCTGGGATGGCAGCCGGTGGGGCGTGTTGGCCGACTGGACTACCTCGCCTGATGTAAAAAATACCTCCAGCGGAACTTATGGAGGATACGAATTAAGAAGCGGTGTAGGCGTATTATCCATGGAAGGCGGATGGGGGCTCCCGGCTGTTCCCAATGGCAAGATATACCAGGTGGTGCACCTGCCTTATGCAGGAACATGGCGCTTTGGCGCCCATGTGGATGCGCTGGGCAGTGCAGGCACCAAGTATCTGGCCGTGAATGAAGGCACTACCATGCCCGACTTCGCCGATGTTACTACCGCCACTTACTACTATAATTTTTCTACGGTGGCAGGAGGTTCCAAACCCTACATAGAGTTTACCGCAGCAGCTCCTATGGATGTATGTATCGGGTTTGTGGCCAGCATGCCTAATACCGGCAGTTATTATAAAGTCAAGAGTGTTTCACTGAGCTATTATAAGCAATAGTACCTATGAACAATCCGTCACTATGATATGCTTCGTTCACGGGAGGGGGGTTAATGCAGTCCCCCCTCTTTTATAGAGCAGCCATAAAAAAATAAGTTACCTTCCGCTCAATGAAAGCAATAATACCTGGAATGAAACTTTTCTACGGGCTGTTGTTATGCATGCCTGCTGCGCTGCCGGCGCAACAGCCAACTGCTGTGCGCTTCACCATCCATACTGCTGACAAAGTGCAGACCATTGACAACATTGGCGCCTCCGGTTGCTGGTTCTCTGAAGGCATTGGCAAATACTGGCCTGCACAAAAAAAAGAACAGATTGCCGAATGGCTGTTCAGCAAGGAATTTGACGCGCAGGGCAATCCCAAAGGTATTGGCCTCTCAGCCTGGCGCTTTAACATTGGTGGCGGAACAACAGAACAAGGCGACAGTAGCGGTATCAAAGATTTCCGCAAACGGGTAGAATGTTTTCAGCATCCTGATGGAAGCTATGACTGGAGCAAGCAATCGGGTTATATATGGTTTGTAAAAAAGGCCAAAGAATATGGTGTGGAGAACCTGATCGCTTTTTCCAACACACCGCCGGTACAATTCACGAAGAACGGACGTGGCTTTAAAACTGAACGTGATTTTATTACCAACCTCAGGCCCGATAAATACGGCGCCTATGCAGGTTTCCTGGCCGATGTGTTGAAACACTTCGATGCAGAGGGATTACATTTCAATTACATTAGTCCGGTCAATGAACCACAATGGGACTGGAGTAATAAACCGGGCCAGGCCAGCCAGGAAGGAAGTCCCTGGCGCAATAGGGAGATCCATCAGGTAGTGACCGCATTGGATAGTGCCCTGACTGCCCAGAACCTGTCGTCCAAAATCATGATCACCGAAGCAGGTACGCTGGATTATTTATTCAGGAACAATAGCAGCGCCTCTACACAGATACAACAGTTCTATGGCCAGGGGAGCCCGCTGCAATTGTCGCAGTTAAAGCACATGACCGGGTTTGTGGGTGGACACAGCTATTTTACCGATGCCGGTGATACCAACCGCATCAAAGTGCGGCAAATGCTCAGAGACACCGCTAAAAAATACGGCATTGATTTCTGGCAAACGGAGTATTCCATGCTGGCCGATGGCTACAAGGAAGGCGCCAAAGGAAGACGCAGTGCTATAGATTGCGCATTGTTCCTGGCCAAAATGATCCATACCGATCTGGCCGTGGCCAATGCCTGCGCCTGGCAATTATGGAACAGTTACGAACCCGGCAGTGCAGCGTTTGATACCCGCTATTACCTGGTAGCCTTAAAGCCCAATGATACCCATACCGATGGTGAGTACGATCAAACAAAAGGGTTATGGGCCATGGGCAACTACAGCCGATTTATCAGGCCCGGCATGCAGCGCGTTCATATTGTACGCAGTGATAAAATGGATGACCTTACCGCTTCCCAAAACATCATGCTCTCCGCCTATACCAGCGAAAAGCAGCTCGTACTGGTGGCTATTAACTATACCATCACGGAGAAAAATATCCTGCTGGATATAAAAGATGTTGGCAAAGTAAAGTCTGTGCAGCGGTTCGTGACTTCGGCCGCAGCCGGTGATAACCTGAAGGCTTATCCGATTACAAAGCTCAAAGGCAATATCACTTTACCTGCCCGTTCCATCACCACTTTTGTAGTCAATAAATAGTTGGTTGCTTGTCCAACCACCCGTTAAGAAAAAACGTCCTTGCCAATGATGATATAACTGATAACTAAAATCAAGTATACACTAAGACTATGAAAAGAAAAATTGTCCTTGGCATGCTGACATATATCCTGGGCGCAGGTACTATGTATGCACAACCTCAACAACCTGTCCGTGAAAGTAAAAACGAACAACCATCTTCCTTCAGATCCAACGCGCTTTGGTATGATACCAATGGAGAGCCCATGAACGTGCATGGTGGCGGCATGCTGTATCAGGAGGGCACCTGGTATTGGTTTGGCGAAAAACGCGGCCGCAGCCGGTCGGAAGGCGTCAATGTATATTCCTCCAAAGACCTCTATAACTGGAAATATGAAGGTATAGCGCTGGCGCAGGTTACCGATACCACCAGCGATATTGCACAAGGTTGCCTGATGGAACGCCCCAAAGTGATCTACAATAAAAAGACCCGCCAGTACGTCATGTGGGTACACCTGGAATTGCGTGGCCAGGGATACGCAGCAGCACGGGCTGCCGTGGCCGTTAGCCCTACTCCGGTGGGACCTTATCAATTTCTCAAAAGCTTCCGCCCCAATGGCAACATGTCGAGGGATATGAATCTGTTTGTGGATGATGATGGCGCGGCCTATCATATCTATTCTTCCGATGAGAACATGGACCTGCGGATGGCCCGCCTTTCTGATGACTACCTCTCTCCCACCACGCAGGACAGTCTCCTCTTCAGGCGGCAGCGCGAAGCCCCGGCCTTATTCAAAAAAGACGGATTGTATTACCTCATCACCAGCGGTTGTACCGGCTGGGCGCCCAACCAGGCCAGCCTGCATACAGCCAGTTCCCTGTTTGGGCCCTGGCAACTGATCGGCGATCCTATGACAGGGCCGGGCGCCAATAAAACCTTTGGTGGCCAATCTACCTATGTACTACCCGTACCCGGCAAACAGCATGCTTTCATTTATATGGGCGACCGCTGGAATCCGCAAAACCTCAAGGATAGCCGTTATCAGTGGCTGCCCATACAGTTTAAAGAGGGCCAGGTGGTGATAGAATGGATGGACAACTGGGACCTGACCTGGTTTGATAAAATTAAATAACATTTTCATGAACATACACCGTAAAAGCCTGCTGCCCATGGTGGCATTGGCTAGCTTTGCCCTGCTTTCTTATGGACAATCGAGTCCCACGCTCAATGGTGAGGGCAATAAGGGAAAAAAACATTACGATACCACGTCGGCACAACCCGGCGTACCCTGGCTCGATGAACAGATCATAGAACAGAACCGCCTGCCCATGCACGCCTCTTTCTTTTCCTTCGAAACGGAAGCAACGGCCGCAACAGGTGACTGGACACAATCCGGCAATTACCAAAGCCTTAATGGCGACTGGAAGTTTAAGTGGGTGGAGCGGCCTGCCGACCTGCCCGCCAACTTTGAAAGGAAGGATTATGATGACAGCAACTGGTCTTTGTTCAAAGTGCCCGGCAACTGGGAGTTGAATGGCTATGGTTTTCCCCTCTATACCACATCGGGTTTTGAATTCAGGTACCTTATGCGCCGCCTGGAGCCGCCTGCCGTTCCTTTAAGTTTTGATCCCACCGCTATTTACCGGCGGGAGGTGATCATTCCCGATGGCTGGACAGGCAAGCAGGTGGTATTGCATATTGGCGCCGCTAAATCCAACCTTACTGTATGGGTGAACGGAAAGTATGTGGGTTATGGAGAAGACAGCAAGCTGCCCTCGGAGTTTGACATCACCCCTTACCTCGAAAAAGGCAGGAACCTCATTACCCTGAAAATAATGCGCTGGTGTGATGCCAACTATATTGAAGACCAGGATATGTGGCGGTTAAGCGGTATTACCCGCTCTTGCTACCTCGTAGCGCGCAACCCTGTGCACCTGTATGATGTGGAACTGCGGCCAGACCTTGACAAGGATTATAAAAACGCTACCCTGCAGGTAAGCCTGTTGCTGAATAAGCCGCCTGTTCATGCCGTAACAGCAGAACTAACATTGCTGAAAGACAACAAAGTGGTGGCCACGCAGTCGCACACATTTGACTCCGCCAAACTTGCATTTTCCCTACCGGTGACCACTCCCCTGCTATGGAGTGCAGAAGCGCCGGAACTATACCAGGCCATCATAAAAATAAAAGATGCCGGCAACCGGTTACTGGAAGTCACCCAACAACAGGTAGGTTTCCGGAAGATGGAGATCCGGCATGGCCTATTGCTGGTGAATGGACAACCGGTCCTCATCAAAGGCGTGAACCGCCACGAAACAGATCCCCGCACCGGCCATGTCATATCCCGCGAAGCCATGATCAGGGATATACAGTTGATGAAGCAATACAACATCAACTCAGTACGTACCAGCCATTATCCCAACAGTGAGTTATGGCTTGACCTCTGCGATCAGTATGGCCTGTATGTGGTGGATGAGGCCAATATAGAATCGCATGGCATGGGTTATGACATTACCTATACCATGGCCAACCGTCCTACCTGGATGAACGCACACTTGCTGAGGGTGCAGCGCATGGTAGAGCGGGATAAAAACCATCCCTCCATCATTCTCTGGAGCATGGGCAATGAAGCAGGCAACGGTTATAACTTCTACAATTGTTACTTATGGATGAAGCAGCGCGACAGCAGCCGGCCCATACAGTATGAAAGGGCGGTGGCCGATTACAGGAGATTTGTATGGGAATGGAACTCCGACATTATAGACCCTATGTATCCTACTCCCGGTGGTTTGCTGGAATATGCCAGGAACAACCCGCATCCAAAGCGTCCCTTCATCATGTGTGAATACGCTCATGCTATGGGCAATTCATTGGGCAACTTTACCGATTACTGGCAAGTGATACGTGCACACAAGAACATCTTCCAGGGAGGTTATATCTGGGATTTTGTGGACCAGTGTTTCCAACGCGTAAATACCAAAGGGGATACTGTGTATACTTATGGCGGCGACTATGAACCCCAGGAAGCCATCACCGAGTGGAACTATGCAGCCAAAGGTATTTTCTATGCCAACCGCACCCCTTATCCGCATGCCTGGGAAATGAAGAAAGTGTACCAGGACATCCATACCAAACTGGTGGGCCAGGATTCAGTGTCCATTTACAATGAAAAATTCTTCACCGATCTGTCCAACGTATCCCTGCAATGGGAAGTAGTGGTCAATGGGAAGCAACAGCAGTCTGGAGTAGTAACGGACATCAACGTATTGCCCCAGCAATCCAACACTTTCTATATCCCCTATAAAAAGCCAGCCACGGGCGAGGCATTCCTCAACCTTGTTTTCCGCAGTAAACAGGCACAGCCACTCGTGCCCGCAGGGCATGTGCTGGCTACAGAGCAGCTGGCCATCAGTCTGCCCTATCCCACCTCCATCGCCATCAACAACGAAGGCAGCATCATTAAAAAGGAGGATGCAGCTACTTTACAGATCAGTGGCGGTAAAACATCCGTACTATTTGATAAGGCCACCGGCTTTATCAAACAATACAGCCATAAAGGAATTGACCTGCTGGATACAGGCTTCCGCACCAGGCCCAACTTTTGGCGGGCGCCCAACGACAATGATTTTGGCGCCAATACACCACAAAAGCTCAAAGCCTGGAAAGATGCTACTGTAAAACAGGAGTTGATTGCCTTCAGCGATAGCATCAGCAATGGGTTGGCAGTGGTGAAAGTCAGTTACAGGCTACCCGGTGTATATGCTACTTTGCAAATAACCTATACCATCAATGCAGCCGGTAAAATACTGGTGCAGCAAAGTGTACAGGCCAATAATGACTCTATCGCGAAAGTAGCGGTCATGCCAAGGTTTGGCATGCAATGGATATTGCCGTCCGGCTTCAACCAGGTGGAATACTATGGACGAGGGCCGCACGAAAACTACCAGGACAGGAACTTCAGCGCCCATGTGGGTCTGTACAGACAAACAGTAGATGAACAGTTCTTTCCGTATGTAGTACCCCAGGAAACAGGCAATAAAACCGACCTGCGCTGGTATAAGATCAGCAATGCAAAAGGGAAAGGACTGCTCATTACTTCCGATTCCCTGCTTAGCATCAGCGCCCTGCATTATTTTGACAGCGACCTGGATGATGGTATGGAGCGCCACCAGCGCCATGCTACCGACCTGGTGAAAAGAAAACAAACACAACTGAATATTGACTGGAAGCAGATGGGCGTAGGCGGTATAGATAGCTGGCGCTCCATGCCCATGCAGCCCTACCTGTTGCCTTATGGCAATTACCATTTCAGCTACCTGCTACAGCCTTTCTGAGCAAACTGTTATTGCCGGTTGTTGCCCGTATAGATCTCTTTCCTGTTTACAGCCGCCTCCTTTACATAGGTGGCGGCTACTTTATGCAGGTCATTATTGAGAATGCTCACCTCCTTTACCCGGCCTTCGAACGACAGGAACGGAATGGGCACGGCATCTGGTTTACAACTGTATACAAACAGGTCCTCTACGTCTTTACACCGGATAAAAGCAGTTGCCCGGGCCGATAGCTGTGCTTTTACATTATCCATATGTACCTGCCGGGCATCCTCCAGGAAGATGGCGGGGCGGGCATCCTCCGCAAGGGTGGTTAATTGAACATCCTGCAGCAGCAGGTTGTTCACATGCCGCAGGTTGAGCCCATAGGCGGGCGTTACGCCAAAGTTGGTATATTCAGGATAGCTGTTGGGTTCATCCTTCATCACCGCTTTACTATCCTCCTGCGTTCCCCCGCCTGCAAACTGGAAACGTACATGGCTCAAAGTGATGTTCTCTATGAGGTATCCGGGTTGACCAACGATAGAGATGCCAATCTTAGGATTGGCCGCTACTTTATAATAAGGCGCCGTGGTATCGGGTTTCCATAACCCGATACTATCAGCAATGAGGTTGGAGATGGTCACATTCCGGAGAACGCCCGGCTTGTCCCCACTCCTTTTCCCCAGTTTGATAAAGAGACTGCCATTCACCTTTTGCATGGTGATATTGTTCATCACGATCCGGTCGATCATACCTCCATCTACCATTTCTATGGCAATCCCTGACAACCGCGTATCATAAATAACACAATTGGATATCGTCACATCCCGGAATCCACCCACGCCTTTGGTGCCAAACTTAATACCATTGGATTCACTTTTAATAATACAATTATTGATCACCAGGTTTTTAACGCTCCGGGCTGAATGGCTTTTAGGACAGATGGCATCATCCCCACAATCAAAATAGCTGTTGGAGATGGTTACGTGGTGACAATCGTCAATATCAATACCATCATTATTGGCCACTGCCCGGCTGATGACCTTAATATCATCTACCGTTACATAATCGCAGGCAATGAGGTGAATATTCCAGCGGGTACCATTCCTGAGTGTAAATTCTTTAAGCTTTACATCGGTGCATTGGTTGATGGCAATGGTATTGGGACGGCCGGGTAAGCCATTGGCAAAATCCTTGCTGTAAAAAGCCGGATCATCACCATTCCCATGGATCGTGCCGCGGCCATAGATGCCAATATGATGTTGTTCATTGGCAATGATGAGCGCATTGGCAGGTTGGGCATAGTCGCTTTTGTGGGTACTGCCGCTCAACACCGCAGAGGGGCTCAGGTACAACACCACATTGTTCTTTAAGAAAACAGAGCCGGTCCTGAAAACCCCGTTGGGGACTATTACCTGGCCTCCTCCATCCGAGGAACATTGATCAATGGCCTTTTGAATAGCTTGTGTATTGGTGGTCTTTCCATCTCCCACTGCCCCAAAATCCACTATATTATAATCTTTAGGGACAGGATCCGCTCCATAGGTGGTGCAGATACAAAACATTAATAATAGAAAAATGGCTCCTTGTTTCATGCGCTAAAGAAATTGTATGACAAATGCGTCCATAAAAAAAGTTGTGCTATTGAACCATGCACTGGTTCAATAGCACAACAGGATGCTTAATTATAACTTAATGATCTGTATAGAAGCCGGTGCAGACTTCCCTTCCAGGCGCAGCATATAATTGCCGCCGGGAAGATTACCCAGATTCCTGGTGAGTCTTGTATTACCTGCCGGTACTGTCCATTGACGGAGCAGACGGCCATTCATATCCAGCAGCTTCAGCGTATGAAAGTGATGGTTGCCGGTTTCAATGGTGACCGTTTCCTGTACCGGGTTGGGATAGACCCGTAGTGTCTGCTGCTTACTCACTTCATCGCCGGGTACAGTGGCCATCCTGGCTATGATAGAACTGTTGCTGTCCGGCGCAGGTGGTACAGCGCAATTGTCAATCGAGAACCAGTTGAACTTAAAGCTGCCCTGGTGCACAATTACATTGGCATAACTCATCGACGGCAGTGTCATCGTATCCGTAATGGTAGCCCATTGACCATTGGTGTTGGGCAGGCTGATGATACCGTACGTTATGCCGGTATTGGCCAGTTTCACTTTGGCCGGTGCAGTGGTCAGCACCCTGAAGCTCACATTGTACCTGCCTTTTACCGGTATGGCCAGCACACTATAACCAAACCAATGGTTATAGGCAAGACCGGTGAAATTCTGGCCCCCGCTGGTATCGGTAGTAGGTTCCAGTGTAGGCACGCCGGAGCGTGAGGTACTGATCTCTGCTTCATAGCGCTTGTTGAAAGTACATCCGTAACCGGTATAGAAGGTAGCCGTTCCGCTGATGCTGTCTTTCGTAGCAGTAACCGTAAAAGTACCCGGCTCAGTGCCTGCAGTCACCGCACCGGCCTGTGTAACGGTGTTGCCGCTTCCTGTTACCGACCAGGTAGAGCCGGTAAACGCGAAGGTGCTGCCATACTGGTCATATCCTTTAGCTGTATATTGCTGGGAAGCGCCAAACGGAACGGTAAGGCTATCCGGTACTACCTTGATGCTGGCCAGTTGCGGCGCAGCCAATACCTTCACTTTTGCATAGCCGCTCTTACTTTTATAGGATGCCTTTATTAAATAGCCACCGGGGGTATTACTTGCGGTGAACACGCCTTTGTAGTCCATCACACCGCCCGTTGCAGGCACAGACCAGGTAAATGGAACATCAAAACGGCTGCTGTCGCTGCCATAAGCCGCTGCCTTGAACGGTTTCTTTCCACCTACAAAAACACTGGTGCTGTCGGGCGTCACCACGATGCGTGACAGCGAAACATCCGTAGCCTTGATCACCTTCAGCCAGTTAAAATTCCAGCCGGAGGTGGTGGATTGTATCAGCAGGGTCTTTTTACCTCCCGGCATCTGGAAAGGTTCGGAAGTAACAGTAATCCAATTCTGCCAGCCTCCGCTGGCCGGCAGTTTCATGGTAGTAAGCAACGTATCACCCATCATCACTTTCACCGTACTGGCCGTATTAACAGCCACCCGAAGCTGGAGGCGGTAACTACCTGTCCAGGGCGCCTGAATATCATACTCCATGAAAGAGGACGAACCAATGAAACTTACGTTCAGCACGCCGCTGGTATCGAGCGCAGGTTCCGTACGGGTGGTATTGGAATAATCAAAAGCTTCTGCTTCAATCCTGGCCGGTACAGGCTTGTAATTCGCGGCCCTGATGGTAGCATTGGCGGTGGCGGATAAGGTGTCGCCATTATAGATAGCGGTGGCCTTTATAACACCCTCCGACTGGATAGTGGCCAATCCACCTGCGGTAATGCAATTACCTGCACCTGTAATGCTCCATACCGGCGTAAGGTTCATCGGAAAATCGTTCTGGTCAAAGATCTTTGCCGTGTATTGATATTTCCTGCCGGCTACAAAAGCGCGATTGGCGGGGCTTACCACGATACTGTCCAGCACCGGCGTACCCAGTCCTTTTTGATAAACACGTACATAATCTACCAGCATGCTGTCGGGCCAGTGGGCTTCTGTGATCGCTCCACCCATACCACCACCGATGGCTACATTGAGGATGATGTGGAACTTTTGATCGAAAGGCCAGTCTTTCCAGTCTGTTTTAGGATTCACATAAGTGTACACCTTAACGCCATCATACGTGAAGCGCAGGGAGTCTTCACTCCATTCCAGCGCATATACATGGAACACGGTATCCGCATCGGGGATGAGTTTTGACGCGGAGAGGTGGCCGCCATTGGTCCAGTTATTATTCTGTGTGTGAACGGTAGACAGCACGGTACCGAAATTATTCCCTACATGCTCCATAATATCAATCTCACCGCTCTTGGGCCAGGCGCCGTAGGTATCGACGGTAGGCATCAGCCAGATGGCCGGCCAGGAGCCCTTTGCACGGGGCAGGCGTGCCCGCACTTCCACCTTGCCATATTTGAAGTCTACTTTGTTGCGGGTAATGAGCCGGGCTGAAGACCAGGGCTCAGTCGTATTGTAATTGGGATAATCCTTTTTACCGGTGATCACCAGGCTACCATTGCGTACACGGGCATTGTCGTAAGAAGTATCCGTATACACCTGTTGCTCTCCGTTGATCCAGCCTTTGGGGCGCGGGTCTACCGTCCATTTGGTGAGGTCGGGCACGCCCGTGCCGTTGAATTGATCTTCGAAAATAAGGGTGTAATTGGGATTGCCTTCAAAAACTACATTGCCCAATGCTGTGTACTGTGCGGCGCCGGAGCCGCCCAGCTCCGATCCGGCAATGATAAGTTTGAAGGTGAAGCGGGAATAGTTGGCTGGTGAGTTACCAGCCAGTACAATATTCACCGTGGTATCATTCACCCGGTGGAGGCTGTCAATTGTAACGCCAGGCGGCAGTTGCTGCGCTACCCAGTTTGCCTGGTTCAATACCGTATCAAAAGTATTGTTATGCACCGTTGCCTGTATAACGGCGCCCTGTTCCTGTCCCATGGAAATCCTATTATCGGCCAGGGAGACATTTACCCGGTCGGGGCCTTGCACCAGGTCGAAATGCAGGATGCCGTTGGCTTTCCGGCCGTCTATGAATTGGACTACAAGGGTGTTAAAGTCGGTCCTGTTCTTAACGCTTTTAAAATCAAAGACGGCTTCTTCCCAGGTATTGACATTCTTGATGCGATAGGTCAGGAACACCGCTTTGCTATAATTGCTGCCGGGTTGCAGCTTGAACATAACATCTTCTATCACGTTGCTGTACACCATCATTTTGAAAACGCTGTTGGTGCTAAGATCAAAGGAATCGGGCAGACTGCAACTGGCCGACATCCATTCAAAGCTGGTAGTGTCTTTGGTAAATCTGGCTACCTGCGAGCTGGTGTTGAGTCCTGTCACAGCGGGATTGGGTATACTAAACTCTACTTTACCTGTAGTGGTATTGCCGGCATAATACGTCCACCTGCCCGAGCAGGGACCATGTCCTTCCATATCGTCCAGCAGCAGGAACTGGGCCTGTGCCTGGCCGCCCAGCAGCCAGCCAAGGAGCATGATCAGTGTGAGGAATGTTGTTCTTTTATGGGAAAGTAGAGACAATACTGTAGCCTTCCCCTGTACAGGGAGGTTGGTCATTATCGGTTTCATAATGGCAAATTTTTCGTTAAAACCTGTTATAAATTAGGATTGATCATCGCATCGGCGCCGGGTATAGGTAATACATAATCTTCTTTGGTGATGGGGCCGGTAGGCTGCAGGTCCTCCGCATGTTTATTGGCGTTGGCTGCTTCCACCCTTTCAAGCCGCACCAGGTCGAACCAGCGGTTCCATTCACCGGCAAACTCCCAGGCCCGTTCATCAATGACGGCATTGATAAAATCATTGTCAGCCAGGCCGGCAGGAAGATCGCTTAAACCAGCACGCTGGCGCACCGCATTAATGGCGCTATAGGCATCGGCATTCACGCCGCCGCTCCTGGCCTGTGCTTCGGCATAAATGAGCAGCACATGGGCATAGCGTAGCAGAAGAACCGGGCTATTGGACATATACGTGGCCTTGGTGCCGGACTGAATGGTGAACTTCTTGTAATAAGGATGTTTAGTGGTGGTCTCCTGCCAGGAGATGGTGTTGCCGCTCACGACAAAGCTGGTAGAAAAAGTAGCGTCTTTCCGGCTGCCTGCAGGGAAGTTATTGAAGAAATTCAGCTCCGGGAAGAAGTCGCTCCAGCCACCTTCATTTTCGGGCATGGTGCTGAGGCCATAGAATGAATTATAAGTAATCCATTGCCCCCTGGTGAACAAGGTGAATACATCTTCTGTAGTGCCGCCGGCAAATATCTTCAGAAAGCCACCCTGGTAAAGATCAAAATTGTAAGTAGCTTTCTTATCTATCACTTCTTTTGCCTTGGCGGCTGCCAGCGCATATTTAGCAGCATCTTTAATAGGCCATCCGCCCTGCGTAAGGTATACATCGGCCAGCAATGCTTTCACAGAACCTTTATTGGGGCGACCCTGCCCGCGTTTAGTATCAGGCACCCATTCTTCTGCTTTTTGCAGGTCGGCTTCTATTAACTTGTATATTTCTGCCGGCTCGCTTTTTTTAAGGTTAAGATAGGCCGACTGGTACTGTTCAGAAGGAATAATGGGCACAGCGCCCCAGAACCGGGTAAGCCAGTAATAACACAATCCACGTAAAAAGTACGCCTCTCCTACAATGGCTTTAATGGTTGCTTCTGTCCCGTCCTGTACTTTCGTATAGTTGTTAATGATATTGGTGGTAGACTGTATGGTTTTATAACAGCCGCGCCAGATGGGCACCATGCGGCTGTTGAGGTCAGCCACGCTGAAGCGGTCAAACTCGCGGAACTCTTCTTTATTGGAACCTGGATGGGTAGTAAGGTCATCCCCGCCCATCGACATGGCTATCTGCGCCACACTGGTAAAGCCGCTTTCCCAGGGCACCATCAGGCTGCCGTAAGCGCCGGTAAGCGCTGATTCCAGCCCCGCCTGGTTACTCAGGGCTATTGATCCTACTACTAATCCCTGCGGATCTTCCGTCAATTGTTTGGAACAACTACAGGTCAGGGATACTATTGCAATGAAACAGATCTTTTTCATACGTTCACGTTTTGATCGTTAAAAACTAAGGGTACAGCCGCCGGTAAAAGTGCGGGTATTGGGATAAGAGCCATAATCAATGCCCTGGCGGAAATCGCCGCCCGAAGAATTCGCTTCGGGATCAATACCCGTATAATTGGTCAATGTCCATACATTGGTAGCGCTCACAAAAACTTTCAATCCTGCTATACCACCCAGCGTTTTCTTAGGAATATTATACGACAGGCTGAGGTTCTTCAAACGCAGGAAATCAGCTTTTTCCAGGAAGCGGGTGGATTGGGTGAAGTTTTTGTTGGTAGTGCTGAAAGCCGGGATATCCGAAGTTTCGTTTACACCTGGTACATAGCGGTCCTTAATATCCACATGGGTGGCTTCACGTGCATCACCGCCCAGGTACATGGCAGCCGCTTTGTTATAATTCAGCTTATCAAAGCCCAGCATGGCGTGGAAAAAGATATTCAGTGAAAATCCTTTATACGCCACTGTATTATTCCAGCCCAAAGTAGTAGTGGGAACACCAAAGCCGATCACACCATAATCGCCGGCATCAATTACATTGTCATTGTTCTTGTCCAGGTACCGGGCATCACCGGGTTTGGCGCCAAAAGGTCCCGCCTTTGCTTCATCACCAGGCTTCCAGGTGCCCAGGTAAGTAAGTCCCCAGATAGCACCCAACGGCTGACCAGGCGTTACTACAAATTCTGATTGGGGCGACATACCACCACCGATCCGGCGGTTATTGGGATCGAATATGATCTTACTGTTGCCAACAGATACAACGCGGTTCTTAACCAACGTGGCATTGAACCAGGTGTGCCAGGTTACTGGTCCTTTGTCCAATACGGCCGCTTCTATACCCAGCTCAAAACCTTTATTCTGTACTTCGCCTACATTACGGGTAATCACATTACCACCCAAGTACATCGGCAGCTTTTCATCCAGCAACAGGTCGCGCGTATCTTTTGTAAAATAATCGGCGGTGAAGGAGATCCGTCCATCCAGTATGCCGGCATCAATACCAATATTCTTTTGCTCGGTGGTTTCCCACTGCAGGTCGGGATTGCCGATATTACCCAGTATAATACCGGTTTGCGAAGTACTGTTGGTAAAGGACGCCGTTCTGTTGGAATAGGAAGAAAAAGTGCTGTAGGCATCTACGCCCTGGTTGCCTGTAAGTCCCCAGCTACCACGGATCTTGAGGTTGCTGAATAGGGATATATCCTTCATGAAGGATTCCTCCGACAATACCCATCCTAATGCAACAGACGGGAAATAGCTGTACCGGTTATTCTCCCTGAACCTGGAAGTACCGTCTCTCCTGATAGCGGCCGATACCAGGTACTTATCTTTATAACCATAATTCACACGGCTGATCAGGGAAAACAACGCCGATTTGGAAGTGCCTGAAGAAGGCGTACCCGGCGTGCCCAATCCTAAATTATTCCATAGGAAGGGTTCGTAATTCAGGTTGGAGCTACCGGCATACTGGAAGTTGTAGGTAGACTGCTGGTATTCCATAACGGCCGTAACATCGAGGTTATGCACTTCCTTAAACACCTTGCGGTAGTTAAGGATATTGGAGTTCTGTAACCTGATCTCTTTGTTGGCGCGCAGGTTGGCAATGGAACTACCGGAGTTCACCACCTTGCCCGCAAAGTTCTTGTTTTCATATCCCAGGTAATTGGCGCCATACTGCAGGGTGAAAGCTAAACCGGGAATAATAGTATACTTAAATCCACCGGTCACATTGGCCAGCATCCTTTCAGTCACGGCCAGTTGCTCAGTAGTTAAGGCTACCGGATTAAAGAACACCGAACTTACGGGATCACTGATGGTATAGCCACCCAAAGGCGTACGTACCGGTACGGTAGGCGACCAGGTGCTGGCTTGCGCCAGCGGGCTATGGGCGCCATCTGCCGGAATCTCTGTATTCTGTGATGTACTGTAAGAACCGAGGATATTGAGGTAAGTGGATACCTTATCGCTCAATTTGGCATTGATATTGGAACGCAGGGTATACCGTTTGAAAGATGAATTGTTGATCACACCGTCCTGGTTATAATAATTGCCGGAAATGAAGTAACCGCTTTTGTCGGTACCTCCCGACAGGTTGAGCAGGTATTCCTGTCCGCCTGCACGGCGAAAAATTTCATCCTGCCAGTTGGTTCCTCCTTTTACCCTGAACTCCTCTATTTGCGCAGTAGTGAATGGAGCATTGGTGCCCACTGCCAGCGCATGCGCATTGGCTGTTTCGGCAAACTCAGCAGCATTCAGCAGGTCCTGCTTCTTCAGTACTTCCGAGGAGGAAAAGCGGGCTGTAAAATTCACTTTCAATCCCCCTTTAGTCCCTTTCTTGGTAGTAATAATGATCACCCCATTGGCGCCACGGCTGCCATAGAGTGCAGTAGCAGCCGCATCTTTCAGTATCTGTAAAGACTCTATATCTTCGGGGTTAAGGGAAGAAAAATCGGCGCCCACAAATCCATCTACTACATACAGGGGACCATTATCACTGTTAATAGAGTTGGAGCCGCGGATGCGAATACGCACGCCGCCGCCCGGCGAGCCGGCCACATTGGTCACCTGCACACCGGCTGCACGGCCCTGCAACACCTGGTCCAGCCGGCTTACCGGCTGCTCCCGGAAAGAAGCAGTGGAAACGGAGGTGATGGCATTGGTAAGGGCTCCTTTTTTCTGTTCGCCATACCCCACCACTACCATTTCCTTCATATTGGAAGGCGCCACTTCAAGCGTTACGGCAATAGAAGTCCTGCCCTTCACGGGTATCTCCTGTGCCGTAAAGCCAAGAGAAGACACCAACAGTACCGCATCGGCATTGGCCACGCTGATCTCGTACTCACCATTGTCATTGGTAACAACGCCTTTACCAGTGCCTTTTACCTGTATAGCAGCGCCGGCCACCGGATCGCCCTTACCATCGGTGATCCGGCCCTTTACGATGATATCCGTTGCTACCTCAAAAGTGTTCACAACAACAGGCTTGCGTTTTACAATAATGGTCTTATCGCTCATGGCATACGTAAGCGGCTGGTAGCGGAAGCATTGTTCCAGCACCTTGTCGAGCGGCTCATTACGCACCTGTAAGGTCACTGTTTTAGCAATGGATAACTGTTCATCGGTATACAGGAAAGTATAACCGGTTTGCTTCCTGATCTCCTTAAATACCTTGCTCAGCGGCGTATTGCGGAGTGAAAGGGAAACCGTTTGTGCAATGCCTTCGGCCTGCGCCTGTAGCATGACAATCGTTATCAAAAGCACGGTTAGTTTCATAATCAGTAACGGTTTGGCCAATAATCGTGGGTAGTTGGCCGTCCCGGCATAGCCGGGAGGCCCGCTTTGGGAAAAAAGCGTCAAATGCATACATTTGTTCTAATGAGGGTTAATAAATGGATTGTCAGTTTATGGACCCGAATCGTTACCGGGTCCCGCCCGCCAGCAGGATCCGGTTTTTTAGGCCCATGTAGCACCAGGAGTGTATTAAGGGCTCATAATATGGCAAGTTTTCAGGTGAATAGAATTTGATTTAAGGTGTTACGATGATCTTCCGGCCGCTGATCTCAAAATGTACTTCTTCTGTTTTTTCCATCATATCAAGCACCTGTGACACAGGTACGTTGCTGGGTATCGTTCCCCGGAAATGTGCATTGGGTACATTACCCCTGTATTCCACGGCCACATCGTACCAGCGGGCCAGCATGCGCATAGCAGCATGAATATCCTGGCCTTCAAACTGGATCAGTCCGTTCTTCCAGGCAATGGCTGCTTCTACGTCAACATCATTGATGATTGATAATTGATGATTGATTATTTGCGCTTGCTGACCCGGTTTTAAAAATGCAGAAGTCTGAGGTCTGAGGTCCGACTTCTGACTTCCGGTTTTCACCTTCACGCTTCCTTCCAGCAGGGTGGTCTTCATCATCGCTTCATCTCCATAAGCATGGATATTGAAATGAGTACCCAGCACCTCTACCTGCATGCCATTCAGGAGTACGTGGAAAGGCATCTTTGCATTTTTCTCCACTTCAAAATAGGCTTCACCGGTGATCTCCACCTTCCTTTCCTGACCGGTAAAAGCGGTGGGGTAACGGATAGAAGAAGCTGCATTCAGCCATACCTTACTCCCATCGGGTAATGTGAGGGTATATCGCCCGCCCCTTGGCGTAGCCAGTGTATTAAATCCGACTTCTGACTTCAGACTTCTCCGAAGGAGTCCTTCCGGACCGGCCTCCGACTTCCTGTATTCCAACTCTCCCTCTTTCGACTTCACCACCTGCATACTTCCCTGCTGTACCAACGTGCCATTGGCCGCTGAATCCAATACAATGGTAGAGCCATCTGCCAATGTTAGTATGGCTTTATTACCTCCTGGTTGTATGGCTGGTTGTGTTGATTGATTTTGTTGTACCACTACCGGTATAGTCTTATCACCACGGAACAACCACCAGGAGCCGGCGCCTATAGTGAGCACCACCACGGCAGCAGCGGCATACCTCCACCACCGGCGGCGGAACTGTCCGTATACTACCCCAGGTTCTGCGATTGTAGCAGGCGCCGGGGTCTGCAGCTTTGCCCATACTTCTTCAAAAGCTGCCTGGCTATTACTTTCTCCCATACCAGGCTCCTGTACCTCTTCCTCATAGAAGGATGCCAGTAACTGGTCCAGCAGCGCACGGTTGCGCTCGTCCTGTACAAGTGCCTGCAACTGCCTGATCTCTGCAGGCGTCATCTTCTTATCGTGCAGGAATTTTTCGAATAATTCCTGTAAAAGATCCTGTCTTGACATAATGGCCTTATTAATGTCCTCCGCGTGTGGGCGGGCTTTTTAGCAATGGACTATCAATAAGGACGTAAAAGAAAGCAGGGGGAGGACGTGCGCACTAAAAAAAATTATGACAGGCAGGAATAAAGCAGGAGGAGGAGGATAACCTGTTCATCGCCATACTTCGACAGGTATTTCCGGATGGCGTACAATGCCCGCACCATATAAGCTTTTGAAGTAATACGGGTAATATTCATTCGCAGGGCTATCTCCGCATGGCTCAGCCCCTCAAACCGGCTTAACCTGAACACCTGCTGCAGTTGCGGAGGCAGGTTATTAATGGCCCCGTTCAATAATTGCTCTAACTCTTTGTACTCTGCTTTTTCGTGGGGCGTGATGGCGTCATCGCTGAAATAAGCAACCAGGTAATCTTCGTTGCCGGTGGTAAATACTTTTTTCCGCAGGTGATCAATCGCCAGGTGACGGGAAACAGTGGAAAGGAAGGCGCTGAAATTGGTAAGGGCCGGCAGCTTATCGCGGTTATTCCAGATCTTGATGAAGGTTTCCTGCGCCAGGTCTTTGGCCAGTTCGGGCGACTTGGTCAGTCGTAGCCCTATTGCATATACTTTATCCCAGTACCGCTCAAATAATTGCCGGTAGGCCTGTTGGTCTCCGGAGGCAATAAGCAGCAATAGTTCCTGTTCGTTGTATGGTTCAACAAATGGCAAGTCGCAGATATAGCAAGTTAGGGTCTCAAAATAAGTAAAAAAACAATAGAACCGCGCTCCTGTATCTGCGTCTTCGTGATGGGAAGGTTCCCTTTTTAATTTATCTCCCTGTAACTACATTAAGCCGCAGGCTTTGCCAACTCTTCGTTCAGGCGGGATGTTTGCTTCGTGTCTTTCATGAACAGGTATACCAGTAAGGAGACCATGACACAGCCTGTTATATACCAATAAAAATAAGGTTCATGCCCACCCTTTTTCAGCCACAGGGCAATATACTCCGCACTGCCGCCAAAAATGGCTACCGTCAGCGCATAGGGTAACCCTACTCCCAATGCCCTCACTTCTGCCGGGAACAATTCCGCTTTTACCACCGCATTGATGCTGGTATACCCGCTGACAATCACAAGGGCTGCCATCAGCAATATAAAAGCGCCGCCCAGTGAGGAGGTATGGCTCAATGCCGTGAGCAGCGGCACCGTACATATCACCCCCAGTACGCCAAAGCCTATCAGCAAGGGCTTGCGGCCTATCCTGTCCGACAAACTGCCCAGCACAGGCTGCAGTAAAGCAAACAGTAATAACGTGATAAAGGAGAGCATGGTGGATTGCTCTTTGGTGAGGTGCACTGTATTCACCAGGAACTTTTGCATGTATGTGGTATATGTATAAAAGGCCAGCGTACCGCCTAATGTCAACCCAATTACCGTAAGCACAGCCCGGGGATGTTTCAGCAGTTCACGGATAGTACCCTTTTTCGACTGTTGCTGCTTTTCCTTTGATACAAAAGAAGGAGTTTCATGCAGGCTGCTGCGCAGGTACAAGGCTATTACTGATAAAATGGCGCCAATAATAAAAGGGATGCGCCAACCCCAGGCATGCAACTGCGCTTCTGTCAACAACCATTTCTGCAGTAGCAGTTGAATGCCGAGGGCTATCAACTGTCCGCCGATCAATGTAACATACTGAAAGCTGGAATAAAAGCCCCGCCGGTGGCGGGTAGCCATCTCACTTAGGTAAGTGGCCGATACGCCGTATTCACCGCCTACACTGAGTCCCTGCAGCAAACGCGCCACCAGTAGTATAACAGGTGCCAGTATACCAATAGTGGCATAGGTAGGGGTACAGGCAATGAGTAAAGAACCAAACGACATCAGTAATACCGACCCTGTCATGGCCCGTTTACGGCCCATTTTATCGGCTATCCGGCCAAATAGCCAACCGCCTATCGGGCGCATCAGAAAACCCAGCGCAAACACACCGGCTGTATTCAGCAATTGGGCCGTAGCGTTATCAGCCGGGAAAAAGGAAGCAGAAAAATACAAGGCAAAGGCCGAATAAGCATACCAGTCGTACCATTCCACCAAGTTGCCGATACTGCCGCCAATAATTGCTTTGAGCCTGTCGAGGGATATCTTTTCAGTAGCTGGACGCATAAATTTCATCTTGTTGATGGGCTGCCCGTTTTCCGGAAACGGCAAACGGCTATATAACAGCGGTAATGTACCTTACTTTCAGGTGTTTATACCTTTTTTCCGGTACATTTTTTTTCGTAAATATGCCAGATGAAGCATACCCCCGATCCTTCCGACTTTGACCAGCTCCGGAAACACGTCATCAGTTTATTCCCGGAACAGCCGGATTCACCGGTAGTATCCGTAGCACAACAGGAAGAAGAGATCCATTCCATCAGCCGTACCATCGGTGGTGAAAGGTTCTACTTTGTGGTGGACATGACCAGCTTTGAGATCAGTCAAAGCGGCGGCATACAGCGCTGGCTGGGGTACTATGAAAAAGAATTCACCCTGAAAAAATACTGGGGACTCGTACATCCCGGACTGCAAAAAGCAGCGCATGCCGTATTCCTGCAAATGGCCAATATACTCTGTATAGGTAAGTTTGACCTCGCATTCATGGTACAACGCTATAGCAGCCTTACGGCGATCAAACATGCGAAAGGCCATTACCTCCTCCTGAAAAGGACCGCTTCGGTATTCCAATACGATACAAAGAACCGCCTGACGGAATACCTCAATGAGTTTACCATCATCGGCCAATACAATGGCGAGCCCCTCTCCCCTTCTTTTTTTACCGACAAAGGCGAACAGGAAACCGAGCGGGGCGAGATCATCATGAAAAAAGTATTAGAAAACTTCCTCGGCATGAAGGTCTTTTCCGTCAATGAGCTGCAGGTGGCCCGTATGCTCGCTTATCAGCCAGGCATCAGTCAGCAGCAAATTGCCGATACCCTGGGTGTACTGCCCAGTACCATCGTCACGTATTACAAGCGTTTCCTCCAAAAAGCGCGGGAATACTTTCACCATGATTTTTCCTCCGCGCTGGAAGCAGCCATTTATCTCCAAAAGGCAGGATTACTGTAATATTTATTGTTTTGTCACCTCCGGGGGGACAACTTACCTGCACGGATTTTCCAAATTTTGAAGCCGGTCAGCATACACACCGCAGCCGGTAGCCGCATGCTGCCCATTCTTCCTTTCCCCTGTTGAAGGACCACGCAAACTATCCTTTTTATAAGACCGGTCATATTGTATACTGAAGCAATATGATGTAATCAATTTTTACACCCGTTAACTCATCAGATTATGAAAAGGTGCTTCACCCTAATCTTATTGGCCGTTGGCCACTACTGCACAATGGCCCAGACCTCCGTTACACTCGCTTCCCAAAGACCACCCGAACTGGATGTAAGCCAGTACAGGCAGGTAGCCGTTGGTGATATTGTGGGCCCCCTGGGCACCAAAACAGAATTGAGCCTGGACCTGACCGATGCCCTCTCTGCCCGGCTCTTCAATGCACAGGCACTGGAAGTAGTAGAGAAAAACACGCTGGATAAAATACTGGGTGATCAAAAATTCCGCGACCTGCAGGTGATTGACGAAAAAACAACCCGGGAGCTGAACAAAAAGCTGGGCAATGCCTTGCTCATCACCGGCAGGCTGCAAAGCAATAACCTGGAACAAAAACTCATTTACCAGGACCAGTCTATTATTGTAAACGGATGCAGCCGTAAATATTATTATGAAGTGAAAGGGACTGTAAGCATCCAACTGAAAATCTTTGACCTGAAGAATGGAAAGCTTATTTACAATGATGCAGTAACCAAACCGGTTGAGAAGCAGACCAAGGAAGACTGCTCCGTTCCCAACAAACTCGATGTGGGCGAAATAACCAGGCAGGCCACTAAAGACCTGGGCGAAGAAATTGCCCGGCTGATAGTGCCCTATGAGGTAAAAACAACCTTACAGTTCTCTGATCCCGGTCTTTTTAAAAGCCCTTTTAAAAAGCTAAGGGAAGCGGTAGGCTTCCTGCAGGACAGGAAGTATGATGCCGGCCTCAGCATCTTCAAAGAATATACAGAAGACAAAAGCCTGAAAGGTAAACACCAGGCGCCTGCTTTCTTTAACTATGGCCTGGCATTATTATATGCAGGAAAATATGAAGAGTCACGCAAAGCATTTGAGCAGGCAGCCAATGCCAATGCTACCTTCCGGGGTAATGTGCGGGAAGTACTGGTGCTGATAGACACCGAAGAACAGGCAGCCCGGAAAATGGCCCGGCTTACAGAAGAAAAACAGAAGATGGAACAGGCCGCTTTAGCAGAAGCCCAGAAGCCAAAGGAAACAGAAAAGCCCACTGCCAAACCTGCCGCCGCATCCAAAACACCCGCTAAGACAAAGCCCAAAGGTTTTTAATCTTATAACCCTACATCACCCACTTACTACACCTGTAAACCCCTCCTGATTTATGAAAAGAGCATTACTTATTATTCTTGCAGCCATACTGTTTATTCAATCAGCCCGGCCCAACACCTTCCGGGTAAACAATACCCTGACCACTGATCCGGCTCAGAAACTCTTTAAAACAATACCAGAAGCACATAACGCCGCTACTGTACTGGCAGGAGACACCTTGCTCATAGAAGGTACGGCTGTGGTGCATCCGGCATTTACAATGACCAAACGCCTGGTACTGATTGGCACCGGGTACCTGCTTACTGAAAATGCACAAACCCAATCAGCCGCCGCGCAATCCATCGTATCAAAGATCACCATTAAACCCTCAGCAGCCGGTACGATATTGATCGGGCTTAACTTTTCAGATTATTATACGGAGAATGCGCCCTTTATAGAAGCCAGCAATGTGATCATCATGCGCTGTTTTATTCCCAACTGGCTTTACCTCACAGGAGATATAAACAATGTACAAATACTGCAAAACTTTTTCCTGGAGGGTGGCATAGCCAACTATTATACAACAGACAAGTTTACCAATGTGGTACTGAAAAACAATTTCATTAGTGACCCCGTCAATATTACTTCCAATTCCTCTTATCAACGGACATTTGCGGCCGTGGAGTATAATATCTTCCAGAGCACTGTTATCCTCACCACTTCCCTCTTCCGGAGCAATATTATCACCGGCATCGGTGCCGTGGTTACGGTAAGTTCGGCCCAGGTACAGAACAACCTCGTCAGCAGCAACCAGCTTCCGGCCTCCAATGGCAACCAAACCTATAACGCCACGCAACTCTTTGCCGGGCCTACCGGTAACAGTACCGATGGGCAGTATAAAATAAAGACCAGCTCTCCCTACCTCACAGCC
The DNA here is from genome assembly GCF_011759375.1 of Paraflavitalea devenefica. Taxonomy (NCBI): domain Bacteria; kingdom Pseudomonadati; phylum Bacteroidota; class Chitinophagia; order Chitinophagales; family Chitinophagaceae; genus Paraflavitalea; species Paraflavitalea devenefica. The sequence continues at coordinate 155,753 of NZ_JAARML010000004.1, forward strand.
GGTTACAACAATTCCCAGCCGGGCATCTATGGTGGCAGCATGCCTTACGTCCTGTCGGGCATGCCGCCCATCCCTGCCATCTATGAACTGGTGGCCGATGGCTTTGGCAGCAAGCAAAACGGTTTACCCGTAACCATCAAAGCAAAAGTAAACCAGTAAGTATATGCGGTATCTATTTCTGTTATCCCTCTTACTGGGTATAGTACAACCTTTGATAGGCCAGGTAACCCGGCTGGAATACTTTATCGACCATGATCCAGGCTGGGGCAACGGTACTGCCATCAATATAACAGCCGGCAATGATATACAACAAAACTTTACAGCGCCGCTCACCAATGTGGAGGTGGGTTACCATACCCTGTACCTACGCGCCAGGGATGCCCAAGGCCGCTGGTCGCTTACTGCCTGGCATGCCTTTTATGTCTTGCCACCAGCCGGCAATACGGTTACAGGAGCCGAATACTTTTTTGATACGGATCCGGGTGCAGGTCAGGGTATTGCCCTTCCTGTAACAGGCAGCGCCAACACCACACTGAATTACACCATTCCCCTGGACAACCTGTCGTATGGATTTCATACACTGTTTGTACGTATGCGCGATAATGAAAGCCACTGGTCACTCACCCAGCAAAAACTGGTTTACCTCGATCAGTCGTCCGACACCACCCGCATTAAAGCATTTGATTATTACTTTGAGCGCAGCGGTGTACTGTCCAGCACCTATACCTATACCCTGCCCGCTCCTGCTCTTGCAGTCAGCCTGGACTTCACCGCCAACCTCAGTGAGCTGGAGCCTGAAAAAGAATATACCATGTATATATGGGCCGTTACCAATACCGGCCAGAAAAGCCTGGTACATAAAAAACAGGTGAAAGTATGTGCGGGCAATGTGGCAAAAGCCGGGTTTGATTTTATCACAGAAGGAACGCAGGTAAACTTTATAGATTCAGCAGCAGGAGTCACCCGCTACACATGGCACTTTGGCGATAAAAAATCAGATACAATAAGTACTCCCTTTCATATATACGATTCAGTAGGTAGCTATATTGTTAAACAAATTGTCTCTAATTTCTGCAATGCAGACTCTCTAACCAAACAGGTTGTCATCAGGGGGCTCAAAAGCATTAGCAGCGATAAAGGCGGCAATACGGGATTTGTAACAGTTGATATAAGAGGTGCAGGGTTTGCAAAGGACATGATCGTATACCTGCACAAAACAGGCGAACAAAACATAAAAGCAGATACCCCTGTTATACAGCATACCGGCCTGTTGTCTGCCGCCTTCAACTTAACAGGCAGCAAAAAAGGAATATGGGATGTCATTGCAGTATTCCCGGACGGTAAAAAAGATACCTTATTCCAGGCTTTCACCATCGAAGATGGAACAGAACCCAAATTAGCTGTAAAAATATCCGGCAATAGCATACTGCGCATCGGGTTTCAGCAGGTATACAATGTTACCTATACCAATACCAGCAATACCGACGCAGCCATTGTTCCTTTGTACATTGGTGGTTTGCCATTGGGTACTGACATTGAAGTCCTGAATCCATTGTTCAAACTTGACGGCATGCCGGGAGCCGATACGCTGCACTTATCAGATTATCCGGTGCCCCCTACCCATCATGATACATTATCCAATAGCAGCTACCGGCTATTTTTACTTGACCGTATACCAGCACATTCAACAGGCACACTACAATGCGTCTTCCATGTACCGGATACTACGCCGCTGCACATATTGCCCCAAATAAAGGTTAGTCTGGGCAAACCTTTAGCTGTACCTCCGGCCCCCAATAGCAGCGGACAGGCAGATCCGGCCCAAATGATCGCAGATATCAACTATTGCCTGGAGCAGGTAACAGGCATAGCGATGAAGAAAATACTGGAAAAAAGATTCGGGGCAGATAAAGACTTCACAGGTATCTACACCTGTTTCTCAGACACCGCCATCAAAAAGGTATTATCTTATTTCTATACAGCAAGCCCCAAAAGAACAGATCAAAAAACAATCGCCAAGGTCCTGGACTTCTCAGATCTAGCATTATCTATGACTGTACAGGGATTGGGCTGTGCAAGGGTAGTTGTATCTGCGATAGGCCTTGGCGCCCCCTATGTAGGTCAACCTCTGATTGTAATACCGGCCGTTGTCCTGAACCAAAGATTACAGGCTATTCAACACTATGTAGAATATGCAGCCACCGTGGCTGAAATAGCCAGGGTATCCAAAGACTGTGTCCCGGTATTTAAATATGATGCGGTGGACGTGCTCAATGTGATCATCGGAAACGCCTGGGACCCTAATGCTAAATATGGTCCCGGTGATGGCTCGCAAAATCATTTTACGACTTCCGGCAAAATGCACTACACCATCGGCTTTGAAAATGACCCGGCAGCCAACCTGAACGTACAAACTGTTACAGTGACAGACACGCTAAGCAGCCCGCTCTATAACCTGGGAAGTTTCGGATTTACAGGCGTCACTATTGGAGATTCTGTATATACATTAAGAACCCCTGTGCAATCTTTCTTCCACGATTTTGATTTCATTGCCCGGTATGGAGTAAAGGCCAGGGTAGTGGCGACCTTTAGTCCCGCAACAGGTATCATACAATGGAAATTCTATACCATTGACCCTTCTACTAACCAAATCACCACCCATGCATTGGATGGCTTCCTGCCGCCGGATAAAATTTCACCCAAGGGGCAGGGATATGTTTCCTTTGTAATAGATCCGGTTGGTGGTATACAATCGGGGGATGCCATCAGTAACAAGGCTTATATCAAGTTTGACTACAACCCTGTTATCATTACCAATACCTGGCTAAATGTTTTTGACCTGAACAGCCCGGCGAGCAGGATACAAAACCTTCCCGCCCAAACAACAGATACGACATTCACCGTGCGTTGGGACGGCACAGACGACAGGTCGGGCATAAGGAGTTACGATATTTATTATGCCATTAACAATGGGCCTTTTCAGTTATGGCTATATGACATAACAGCGAAAGAGGCCATCTTTACAGGCACTAAAGACAGCCTGTACAAATTCTACAGCATTGCCAAAGACTATGCCGGCAATATAGAAAATAGCAAAACCCAGGCAGAGGCAAGCATCCTGGTAACAGGCAAGGTAACGGGCATCAACGATCCGCCAGGGGATGGCTTTTATGTACGCTCCTACCCCAATCCTGCCACCACCACTACCTGGCTGGAGTTTAGCCTGCCGCAGCCACAACAAGTACGGATCGTGATCAGGGACCTGCAGGGTAAGGAGATCAGCGCCATAGCCAACCGCCTGTTTACTACCGGTACGCACAAGCTGAAATGGGACGTGCGGCACCTGCCGGCAGGTATCTATATCATTGAATTTGACAGCAAAAAATCCAGGAAAAGCAGTAAGCTGGTGAAACAGTAAGCGCTTTTATCCTAAATTAGTTATGTATATTTTATAAAACATTGAATCCCCGGACAACCACCTTCATCATAATTGTATTATACTTCTGCCTGACTGGCCTGTCCACGCAGGCAGAAATTTATTCTGATTCCTCAAAGGTTATAAAACTGCTGGCGCTGGCCGAAAAGGAAAAGGACCCTAAAAAAGCGGCTATTTATGCCTTGGAGAGCCTCTCTATCAGTACCCGGCTGAACAATCACCTGCTGATGGCCAAAAGCTACCGGCAACTGAGCTATCTATACAGGCCGGAAAGAAATGCCCGGCTTTTTGTAATGGACTCTCTCTTTATGCATTATGCCGGCCGCTCCGGTAATACTGCCCTGCTCTTTGATGCATTACAGCTATGCGCCAAAGACTACCTGAATACTAACCAGGTACCGCAGGCAGAGAAATACATCGCTGGATTGGATTCTCTGGCGCAGGAAGCCGACACTACCTTCCGGAAATGTATAGCAGCACAGGTAAAAGCGTTTTATCACTTTAAAAGGTTCAGGCCCGTAGAATCTCTTGCACAGGCAGAAAATGGCCTGCACTATGCTCAGCTCCTGCAAAACAAACGCTTAATAGGCCGCTCCTTTTGCCAGGTAGGCGATGGTTATTTATACCGGTTCAAACATGACAGTGCCGCCATGTACTACTTCAAAGCAGTAGAGGAATTGAAGAAACTTAACGAGGAAGAGGAACTGGCAAGGGTATACGGCCAACTGGCTTTCCTGTACCAAACCACCGGCAACTCCTCCAGGTCAGTCCCTTATTATGAAATGGCCTATGCTGTTTTTGAAAAAGCAGGTGCTCCCCTTGAGGCGGCCTACATTTCTTTAAAGATGAGCGACGTTTATTTTAACCAGCGCAAATATGACACTGCTTTCATTTGCATCAATAAAGCATTCCGTACTTTCCGGCAATACAATTACGGGCAAGGACTCGGTCTCTCTTATTCCTACCTGGGGCGCTATTATGCCAAGGCGGATCAAAAGGACAGCTCAGACTACTATACTACATTATCCAAAGAAACCCTGAAACAGTACAACAATTCCCTCCTGAACTTTTACGCTGCAGGATACGAGACTTCCAATGCGATAGATACCCGCAATTTTAAAAAAGCGGATACCCTGATCAAAAAAATGATGGGGCAATTATCTTCAACAGTACCCAAAGAACTTTTACAGGGAGCTATAGATATAGCGACTACTGAGGGTTATAGTCCTCCCGCTAAAGAAAAAATACAAAAGATGTTGCTTACGGGCGACACTACCCTGTTGATGGATGATACCATGACATTCAACCCGGCTACAGGCACCCAGCCTGTATTTGATAGCTTAATCACCCAGCAGCAACACCGGAAAATTGCTGAGGTAGAAGCCAGGTTCAAAGTAAGAGAAGCACAGGACAGCACCAAACTTGCTCAAAAGGAAAGCCTGTTGACAAAGCAACAGCTCAACCAACGCAACCTCATCCTGCTTTTTTCCTTCCTATTGCTGGCCGTATCGGGCCTGTTGCTGTATGTGCAGGTAAAGAACCGGAAAAGGGCCCTGGCCGATAAGCAGCGGGCCATCGAAGACAAAGCAACCATTGAACACCTGAAGGATGAACTGGACCACCGGGTAGGCAATACGCTGAATAATATTTCCTTTATCATCAGCCTTGTTAAGACCCGCTCCTCGGATAAACCTTCTTTTGAATTGCTGGAAGAAAAAGTAGACCCGCTCATGGTGCTTTACCGGATGCTCAGTGACAACAAAACAGAGGATGTAGCGCTGCAGGAATACTTTGAAAAGATCTGTAAGGGATTAAAAGCCTCCTATGACCATGAGGATAAAATAACCCTGTACATCAATGCCCCCGTAACCATGAGCGGCAGTAAAGCCGGTAAAGTGGGCCTGATATTAAATGAACTGGTCACCAACTCCTTTAAATATGCTTTCACAACACAGACTATGGGGTCCATTTCAGTGACATGCAGTATCAATAACGATGAGCAATATTACCTTTCCATAACCGATTCAGGACCCGGCATGCAGCAGTCGGCCAGCCACGGCACCCAAAAAGGACTACATTTGGTGAGAGCGCTGGCCTACCAGTTGAAAGCTACTATCCGCGAAAAGCAGGAAGCTGGTGTTGGCTTTGAATTTTTTTTCCTCTAATACCTTACAAATGGCTGCTAAAATAAAAATACTACTGGTAGAAGATGAAGCCTATAGCTACATGCATGTACAAAACATATTGGAAGCCGAAGGCTATGAAGTGCTGGCCTATCCGGGAAAACCATTCATTGACAACTATGAGGATGCAGTAGCGGTGACGCAAACCGACATTCCCCATATCGCCATTCTCGATATTGATCTTGGGAAAAATAAAAAGGACGGTATTGAAATAGGCCAGTTCATCCGGGATACCTACTATAGCCCGGTTATCTTCCTGAGTGCCCATAACAACGATGAAAACCTGCGGCGGTCGGGCATGATGCGTGCAGATGGGTTCGTGGTAAAACTGGGCAAGCCGCTTGAGTTGCAACAACTGAAGGCGGATATTAAGCGCTTATTACCATTGGCAGAAATAGCGGATCAAATACGAAAGGAAGGCGCTTCTTTCTATGTAAAAGAGCTGAAAGGAAGTAAAGACACAGGAATGGGATTTAGAAGGACCCGGATACTGTGGACTGAACTATCTTTCGTACGTACCACTACCATGGTGAAAAACAGCGTGGTGCTTTATCTGTCAAACGGCCGGGAGTTCCTGTACCACAAGTCGCTTACAGAATGCCAGGCAGAGCTGCCGCCACATTTCCTCCGTTTCAGCGGCCAGGAGATCATCAATGCTAAACTGTTTACGAGTCAGGGTAAAAGTGATTGGGTATACTACATTGGCGACAAGCGCTATGAAGTATCCGAGGCATACCGCACTCAAAAAACATTGGCCATACTCAAAGGCCTCTTCCTTTAACTACCTGTTTATCCCTTCAGTTCCCCTGTTTTTCCCTCCTGCTTGGCATCCCCCTGCCATCACTCCATTTTTACAGGGTAAATAACAATAACCGGTTATTATTTCTGAAACAAGACTGTACAGCATCATAAAGCTTCCGGAGGCTACGGAAAACAGCATTCTGTAACCTTAAAATTAGCGCCATGTATACGCTGAAAAATTATGACCTGAGCGATGTGAACTCCATCGGCTCCGTATCTGATTCGCTCTATGAGATCTTTAAACTGACCTTAAATCCCGACCTCACCATGCGGGAGTTCCGGCAATACCTGTTCGGACAGCACCCCGATAACCTGGAGATCAGTTTCATCTACAGCGAGGGTAACCTCGCTGGCTTTTGTACATCTGCCGCCTATCCCAGGAAAGTCAGGGGAAAGAAAGTGGTAGTTTTAAGATCGGCCTTTGGACTGCTGGATTGTTATAAAAAAGGCAGGTTCCCCCTGCATGGACTCTTCTACAAATACATGCGGTATAAACTGAAGCACCTCTTCACACCGGTATATGTAGCTGGTTTCATGGCCAATCCGCTCATGTATGCCATGATCTGTAAATATACCCTTACCTGCTATCCCAGGAGGAACAAGCCCGCTTCTCCGGATATCCTGGAATTTGCCGACGACCTGCTGGACTCTATGAACCTTAGCCGCAAAAAGGTAGCCCCCTTTGTATTGAAAATACATTTCCAGGTCAAGTTTAAGGAGTGTGATATTGAACGGTTTGAGGCCAGCACCGATGCAGATGTACAGCACTTTTTAACCATCAATCCCGGTTATAAAGAACAAATGGGCGTAATGGTGCTGGTACCCGTTACCATCCCCAATATGACCTATACATTTGTAAAGTATCTTTTCAGGAAGGTCAGGAAGCTGCTTAAAAAGAACGTTGTCAATACCGGAAAGGTGAAATGGGGAGTGAATTAACTCCCCGTTACCCGCCTTTTGTATACGCCTGCCGGCCGTTCGGCTCATTTTACCCCACCTGCCACTGAAAAGGGTTTAACTTAATCATAGAAACCGCTGCAGGCAGTAAGGGCTTTTTGCCGTTCATGTGTCTCAGTAATATGATACTGATCCTGCAAAACGAAGCCGTTACAAGTGCCGTTAAACAAAAACAGGCGTATACCCAGGTGGAAAACCACTACCAACAATGCTTTCATGCCTATTTCGAACGGTTGTTCGACTATGCCTTTGCCATAGTAAAAGACAATGCGGAAGCAAAAGACATTGTCCAGTCGGCCTTCATTAAACTATGGGAGAAGCGTACAGCGATCAACTTCCCTGCAGCAGCCCGCTCCTACCTGTATACCACTGTTTACCGCCTCGCATTAAACACCATACGCAACCGTAAGATCAGGGACGGCCATCATCAACAGATCGCTCCCACTCTCCTGACCAGCGGCACACCTACCGCTGAAGAAAAAGAAATACGAGCGCGAATTCAACAAGCCATTGATACCCTGCCACCAAAATGTAAAGAAGTATTCTCCCAAAGCCGGCTCGAAGGAAAAAGATATACTGTCATTGCCACGGAAATGAACATCTCTGTCAAAACAGTAGAAGCCCAGATGGGAAAAGCCCTCCGGTTACTCCGGGAACAATTGGCCGACCTCATTATTAGCTGGATCATCTGGCTGCTTATCTGAATGTATAACCCAATGCTTACACCATGAATGCAACAAATAAAAATACCATGATGGACCTCATCAGCAAATACCTGGCCGGTGAAGCAAACGCCGAAGAAGCCATGCAACTGGAGGACTGGCTGGCAAATCCGGAAAATGCCCGGGAATTCATACGGATCAGAGCGCTCTGGCATCAGCTTCCGGGTGCTGCCACACCTCAAACGCCGTCCACACAGCAGGCATGGTCCGAACTGGAAGCCATGCTGCCACCAGGCAAAAAACCGGCTGTAGTAAGGTTATTGTTCCACCGGTATGCAGCAGCAGCCATTATCGGTCTATTGATCATCCTGCCATTCGTTTGGTTCAACCACAGCAAAGAACCCCGGTCGCAGGCATCCAATGATCCCGTCTACATTACCCAGACAACCACAGGTGACATAAAAACAACTACCATGCCCGATGGCACCACCATCACCATCAATCAACATAGTGCAGTAAAGTATACTACTGGTTTCAACAAGTACGACCGCCAGGTGACCTTAAGGGGAGAAGCTTATTTCAATGTGATTCCCAATAAGGAGCATCCTTTTATGATCAGTATAGCCGACCTGACGATCAAAGTGGTGGGCACATCCTTTAATGTACGGGATATTACGCCGCCCGGGCTCATTGAAGTACAGGTGCAATCGGGCGTGGTAAAAATGTATACAACGCAAAAAGAGATCATAGTCCATAAAGGACAAACAGGCATCTACAATCAGCAGGCCCAGGAACTATATGTAACAGATACCCTTGACATCAACAGCATCGGTTATGCCACCAAAACATTTTCATTCAATGATATTGCTTTAACGGATGCGTGCCGGTACCTCGAAAAGGCATTCCATGTGACCATCGTGCCCGACGCACAAAAAATGGCCGCTTGCCGGCTTTCCGCCCGGTTCAACGACATGCCATTGGACTACATACTCAACGTTATCAATGCTACACTCAATACAACCAGCAGCCGGCAAGGCGATACCATCCACATCACCGGCAATGGTTGCCGCTAATACAAACTTAAAAACACCCATAAACATGTCTGCCCTCTTCGTCATCGCCATTACGGTATGCTTCCACCTTTCCGCTAGTACACAGGTAAGCCGTACCGCCTTCGATAAAAAAATCGTGATCACCACAAGATCAATACGCATCGACTCCTTACTAAAGGTCTTTTCCCGGCAAACCGGCGTGGAGTTTTCTTTCAATCCTACCCGGGTCAATCCATCAAAAACCCTGACCGTTTCCACACAACACCAAACACTATCACAATGGTTAACTACACTCAGGCAACGGGTAGGTGTACAGCATAAAGTGGTAGGCAATCATATTATCCTGTTTGACAACGGCCCTGCCACCGCTCCTGCCCAAAGTAAGCCCGCTCCCAGGCCTTCCACTACGCCGGTTAAACAAACAACTACAATCAAGCCGCCTCCGCAAAAAACAACGGTTGTCATAATAGACAGTAGTCGCACGCCTGCGCAGAATACAACCACTCGTCAGCCCAAAGCAGCCGCCACGGTTATTGATACCACCCATACAGTATCGCCTGTAAAACAGCAACCTGCTGTCAAAAATGCTGTCCCTCCCACTGCTCCCACTCCATTGACGAAGCCTGTGTCCAATAGCTCATCCAGAAAGCCAGCTGCGGCAATCAGACCAGATACACAACAACCTGCCACTTCCCGGAAAGAGGAACGCTCACTGCCCAACGATGATGGGTTTGAGCGGGAAGTCTTCCAGCTAATGGGAGGTTATAGTCACCATGGCAGCGGGGATATGAAAGGCATTGTATTCGGCGCCTCCTATACCAGGTACCTGAGCTATAAGTTTTCACTAAACCTTAATATACGGGGTACCATCAATCACAGGCAGGATAACTATTCTTATCCCGGTCCTACACCCGGTACCCGCACAGAGGGAGCTATACGGTTTACCACAGCCGGCGCTCAAATGGGTGTAGATGCACAACTAAGTGTGCTCAGGAGCCAGCGCCATGAGGTCATGTTTAGCCTGGGCGCATTTGGCAGGTACCAGTCTGCCTCACCTGATGGGTATAGTGTCACCCCGCCACAAACATCGGGCATCCCGGAAGTGTTATTTAGCCTGTACAACTGGAACAAACAGAATACCATAGCCGCAGGCGGGCTGCTGCAGCTCCATTATTACTTTACCTTCAATCACAATATTCTCTTTGGAATAGCAGGAGGCTTTCAAACAGACACCAATGGCGATGCCATCCCCCAGGCAGGCTTAACCATCGGCAAGCGGTTTTAAAGGGTATAAAAAAAGTCCCACCAACCTGGCGGGACTCACGACATATCTTACAACGGCAGCTTTAGCGCTGTTGTTGATTATTTTCAAAATCAAACTGGGGATTCTGTGCAGCCTGGAATGCCGCCGGATCGCCATAAGGACCAAGATAACGGGCATCGCCAAATCCAAGGATCGGATAAAATACAATACCCAGAAACAACAGTCCCACCGTAAATCCTTCATCTTTGCCAAAGCTTTTGGAAAGCATGTTTAATGCCCAGATAGCAAATATGAGATTCACTACCGGGATAATCATCATAATAAGCCACCAGCCTGGTTTACCTACAATCTTCAACAGAATGTAAATATTATAAATGGGAATGATACAGGCCCAGCCGGGCTGACCAGCCTTTTCATAAATTTTCCACTGGGCAGCAATAAGGAATACAACAAACGCAAGCCAGAGAATAATAAACATAGCCATAGTTATTGGGTTTAGTTGGAATGCTAATATAACAGTTAGCTGTAACTTATGCAAGATAACAATTCATTATTTCTTATTGCGTAGAAGAAAGCATATTGCCAACCCTCTAACAAAATGATTATCAGCCCACTTTACAACTCCCCCTTCCACTACCCCCCGGGTAATTACACCATCACATTCCCGAAATCCTGTATCTTGCCCTGTAGCAATACCTAAACATCCTGTATGAACTTTTTGAAAAAAATGCTGGGCGCCAAAGACAAAACAGTGATCACTGACAACAATAGCTTCTGGAACTGGTTCCTGCTCCATGAAAAATCGTTTTATGAAACCGTTAAAAGCAGGCACAATATTGAAAGTAACTTTCTGAATAAGATCATGGCCCAACTACAGCAGTTAAACCAGCAGTATTACTGCGCAGCGGGTATGTGTGATGAAAATACCGCAGAGCTCATCATCACACCGGAAGGAGATGTCAAAACATTCGTTTTTGTGGAAGAACTGGTGGCAGCGGCTCCTGCTATCACCGGCTGGAAGTTTACCGCTCTAAAACCCACCGTTGGATTGGACCAGATGAGCATCAGGATGGATGGATATGAATTTGACCAGCACAAAATTCATTTCTTCAGCAACGTACAGGAAGATTACCCGGATGAAATAGATATAACGCTCGTACATCCGGATTATAAGGAAGCCGATGAGCAGATATTCGCCAATGGGGCACTCATCTACCTTGATAATGCATTGGGGGAATTGAATGCCGTTACATTAATTGACAACATAGAGATCACCGGCGCCTGCCCGCCAGATAAGGAATTGATCCCTATGGAAAAATTAGAGGCATTTTTACAATGGCGGGAAAAAGAATTTGTAGAAAAATACAAAGGCAAAAGGTATAACACAGAAAATGATGAATACGCAGTCATAGAAGGCCAGGATAGCAAAGGACTACCCTTACTGGCCGTTGTAAACAACCGGTTATTGCATTGGGATGCTAAAGCCTCCCACCCCTGGATGATGGTCATTGAAATAACCTATAAGGCCGATAGTAGCGGTATGCCGGATGATGACACTTATTCTTTAATGACCGGATTTGAAGAGGAACTGATAGCCCTGCTTCCCGATTCAGCAGGCTACCTGAACCTGGGAAGACAGACCTACAACGGCACACGTAAAATTTACTATTCCTGCCACGAATTCAGGCATGTGTCAAAAACAACAGCGGCATTGCTCCATAAGTACCGGAGTGAATTATCCATCTCCTACAATATCTACAAAGACAAATACTGGAAGACCATGAACCGGTTCACCCAATAGCTAAAATAAATTATGCTTCTTCAGCAGGGCCGCCGCTCGCCTGGATCGTCATTTCCGTTACGTTGCCGGGTTTGTTTTTCCAGTAACTGCCAAACAACACCACCGGTTTCCGGTAAGCATTCGGTAGCCTATGCTCCCAAAGGTGTTAATTAGCCTGCCAACTTACCTTAATTTACAGCAGCGGCAACAATCAACCGTTGAACGCACTTATATTTGAATGCTGGGATGGCAATCCCATTTTTAACACTTAAAACTATATGACAAACTTTCTCCCGAAACAGCAATGGACAATGGCCGCCCTGTTGGCGGCAGGCACTTTTTCCAATTGTTTCAGCCAGGACAAGACCTTCCAGTCAGAAAAAACAAGCTTCCGCACTGAAATCATTGAAACAGGAATTGGCGTACCCTGGGGTATGGAATTCCTGCCAGATGGCGATATCCTGGTAACCGACGTATCTGGCAAGATCAGGACGATCCACGACAACAAGTTGCTTCCCGAACCTGTACAGGGCGTACCCGTTGTATACCATCGCGGACAGGGCGGTTTGTTCGACCTTGAATTGCACCCTGACTATAAGAACAATGGCTGGATCTATATTTCCTATGCAGCGCCCGACAATGCAGAAAAGCCCACAGGAGGTATCACCTATGTGATGCGCGCTAAACTGAAAAACAATACCCTGACCGATCAGCAGGTCCTGTTCAAAGGTGCCCCCTTCAGCCGCGGCGGTGTACACTTTGGCGGCAGACTTGAATTTGGAAAAGACGGTTACCTCTACTTTTCTATTGGAGAAAGAGGGGAAAAAGAAAAAGCCCAGTCGCTGGAAACCATCAACGGAAAAGTTTACCGTATTAAAGATGATGGCAGCATTCCTGCCGACAATCCGTATATCAACACACCCAAAGTAATAAGTCCGGCGGTATATTCCTGGGGACATCGCAACCCACAGGGACTGGCATTGAACCCGGTTACCGGTGAAATATGGGAAACAGAACATGGTCCGATGGGTGGCGACGAGCTCAACATCATTGGCAAAGGCAAGAACTATGGCTGGCCTGCCATTACTTATGGTATTGATTATAACGGTAAGCCCATCTCTGCCGATTCAGTGAAAGCAGGTATGGAACAGCCCGTTATCTTCTGGCGTCCTTCTATTGCTACCAGTAACCTCGTATTCATCAAAGGCGATAAATATCCTGCCTGGAAAAACAACCTGCTCGTATGCGGAATGAAATTTGAATACCTGGAACGCCTCGAGATAAAAGACAACAAAGTAACCCACCAGGAACCGCTGCTGAAAGGCATTGGCCGTGTACGCAACGTAGAGCAAAGTCCTGAAGGTTTTATCTATGTAGCAGTAGATGGGGGTAAAATTGTTAAACTCATACCTGTACAATAACTACGCATAGCATGTTTGCAAAACAAATAACCATTGCAGGGTCCATGCTGGTTGTCATAGCGACGCTGGCATGGGCGCCTGTGCAGGACAAAAAACTGGAAGAGAGCAAAGCCCGCGGTAAGGCCATCTATGAAGAGCTGTGCATCACCTGTCACCTGGCCGATGGCAAAGGCATGCCCGGCGCCATTCCACCACTTGTTAAATCCGATTACCTGCTGAAGACGCCGGCCAAAGCGATCTATGCCATTAAATATGGATTAACTGATCCTATCAAGGTTAATGGTGTTGAGTACACCACTCCTATGCCATCTCCCAACATCAGTGATGAAGAAGTAGCCGATGTGACTACCTACATCCTCAATAACTGGGGCAATAAAGGCAAGCCCATTACAGTAAAGGAGGTAGAGAAAGTGAAGAAATAAGAGTCCGGCATCCGTTTTTATACAACGGATGCTGCACTTATTTAATCACCTGTACAGGAGAACGGAAAACCAAAGAGATGGTATAGCGCTTCAGGATATACTTACTGGTAAAATTATTATCCTGTGCATAAAAAGCATCGGTGATCATCACTGCTCCGCCATAAACGGGACCGGTTTTGCTTGTAGGCCATTTGCTGAAAAAACAATTGGAAAGGGAGGCATTGACCTCTATCCTGGATATTTTTTTGAAAGACGCAGTACTCCGGTAAATAGCGGCCGAATCAAGCGCTTCCTCATAAAATTTGGTACTTACAATACCCGCTTGCCTTATCATGGCCCTGAAGCCACACAACATGGATTTTGGAAAGTAAGGTGTTCTGGAAACTGCCGTCAGCAAACAGGTATCCCCGTGTACTGCGGCCATCCCACTCATCATATCATATTCAGGCCGGCTGTTACCGGAATAGCCTGGATGAGCTACCACTGTCCCTACTTCCCTGCCATCCACTTTAATAACTGAATGATCAATAGGATCCTTTGGGGGAGGTAGTTTAATCAACTCATGCTTATTCAGCGTATCCACAATAATTTCTGTTACAATGAAAACACCCATGCGCGCGCTATCATCTGCAATAGCTTTACTTACAAATGCCGGCTGGTTAAGGAAGGCAGAAGAGAAATAATATTCAGCTTGCTTATCAATATTTTGACCCAGGGTGGTCAAAACGATAAAAACATTCAAAACAAATAACAACAGGTTTTTCATAGTAAACGGAATAGCGTTTCAGGATAAGTGAACCCTCAAACATACTCATTATTTTAGAAAAGTAAAAGCGGCTGCTATAACCCTGTTTTTTGCCGTGCCAGCAGCAATACAATCAAAACAATAAGGGATAAAAGTGTGCCCACAGGCAAGTACCAAAGTGTCAATAGGGAGATAACCAATCCCAACTTATACGCCCATGCCTGGCTGGTGAATACCCCGTACAGGAATATCAGCCACACAAGGCCATACGCCACAAATAAGGGACCTAGTTTAAATACATTCACATCCAGCTTATAGAAAAGATTAGCCCAGGGACCAGGCTTTTCAGGGCCAATGTATTTTCCTTTGAGCATTACAACAATGCCGTCGAGCAGCATAAAGCCGCCGTTAATGAAGGCTATAATAGCCAGGAGCACCTTCATAGCAATAGTTTTTTCCTGAATCCTGCCAATATTTTGTATACAATGAAAGATTCATAGGCAAATTTATGGTTCAATATTACTTAATCTACCATAAATTACCCCGGCATATACGGCCCGCCGGTTTCACCCCAGCCCCATTTGGGCATGGGCTCCTGTTGGCCTACAGGGTTTTCTGGCAATTGGGAATTGATCACGGCCAGCCTACTCCCCCACTCCAGGTAGCCTACAAAGGCCGACCTGAATTCAGGATCAGCCGCCAGGCCCATTTCATCTGCTGTTTCCAGCAACAGGTGCAGCCAGCGTTTTCTCAGCTCTTCTGTCAGCATTTTGCCAATATGATGTTGTACCATCCGGGCATGGCTACCGCCATCTCCTTCTGTATACAATTTGCCGCCGCCAAATACCTCTGCTATAAAATGCGCCACATGCTTTGCATGAGCCGGCGACATATGCCTGAATACTTCCGATAACTTTTCATCTGCCTGTACTTTAGCGTAAAACAGTTCTGTAAGCTGTTCAAACTTTTCCAGACCACCGGCCCATTCGTATAAAGTAGGTATCTGCTTCTCCATATAATTTACTTTGTCCAGACCGTAGCTATCTGGTCATAATGTTTCATTTCCTCAAAATTATTAAGAAAGATCAATAGATTATTAAAAGATCGGTGTTTGTACAAGAAGATCTTATCCTATCGCTATCCCCACACATAAGGATGCAATAACAAGTCCATGAACAATGGCAGAAAGTAAATACTCCTTTCCTTTTCTGACAGTTTGGAAAAAATTCCAGGCAAAAAGAAAGAGGCAAACGGGGAAGAATATAAAAAAGCCCAACATTATCCAAAGTGGTGGTACGCAAGGGCCACCCTTATCTACTATTGAAATAAGATAAAAACCAGTAAAAGATACTGCATAAAACAACAGGGTTTGCAATATTTTCCTTGAGAATACCATCTGCATTAATTAGTCCGTTTTTTAACTTCAGGATCAATCAGCTTCACCAATGTGCCATTATTTACAATTCCGTAATCTTCAAATAAAACTCATCTGCAGTATTTTCATGAGCAGTCCACTGGCCATTTCTCCTGATCAGGATCTGGTTGGATAAAGCAGTATTGTTATCATCATTAATAGCATTGATATACAAAGTACCTGCCGTAAGGCCCATCTGGCTCAGGGTCATCCTGTTCGACACAGGCGATAATAGTAGCACGTCTTTTCTCGGCGCCGCAAAGGCAATGACATCATCTTTGGCTACATCTTTCATCTTATCCAGGAAGTTGGCCCCCGCCAGCAGGCTCACATCATAGGTTCCATCAAGGATAATCCGGAAGAAGGGCAAACCATCCGGGTTGTTTTCATTGCTGGTCTGAATGGTCTGTATCTGCAAATTACCCTCAGTCTTACCAAATAAGTTCCTCAGCCCGGCCTTTTCAAGGTCTTCAAAACTGAGCCGGTATTTTTCAACCATCCCGTAATTAATATATTGAAATTCCTTATCAGCATCTATTACATATACCACCAGCAGGTCGCCTGCAATCGGCTTTGTACACAGCTCACTGCCTGCAGGCATCTGCAGGGTAAACTTTGACTCATTTTTATTCCTGACCAAAGGGAAAATACTCCGGCCAAGATTAATATACCCCTGTCGCTCCAGGACGGTATCATAGGGCACAGTCGGGTTTTCCTTTGCTGGTTTTTCAGAGTCCTTCTTCCCAAATAGTCTTTTGATAAAACTCATATAGGATATTTTTGAAGGTGGCTAAGGCCGAAAGATACCTGCAATCACCGGCATTTGCAAGGAAGCCGGAACAAAAGCTGGTCAAAGCTCTGCTCAAGAGAACTATGCATAACAAACGGATTACATAACCAGTGTAGTAAAGCCTGAGGTAGTATTATTCAATTGGCTTTATCATTCACACTTGGATCAAACCTGGATTTCAGTGCTGACAAACTCCATGTTTGTGATTGCCGGTCCTTACTGTCAATATCGCCTGAAGCTGTTTTTTGCGCAAAGTCCACTGTCAGCCAGTAGGCGCCGCAACTGCTGATCGTGTAATCTGTGGCCAGCTCATTTTGGTGCCCACCCTTGGTCCTGCCCGGAGAAAAGGCAATGACATAATACTGGTCTTCTTTGAATGCAGAAAGATAGGGTCTGCACAAATTACCCGGGTCTCCCCACACTATTATCTTTTTCCTGTTCTCGCTCCCCTTATAAACTTCTATGATCTCCACTTGCATTGACATAGGCGTTTTTACTGCATATATGTCTTGAAAAGTTAAATACTTCGTCACTTTAACAAGGGCCACCAATGGGGTTGCAGGCGCCATCTGTAAAAAGGGGCCTTGATAATTACAACTGCACGACCAGGCTTTTACCGTTAAAAGCAGCAGCACTACTGACAGGGAGATAAGATGCTTCTTCATGTCTTTATTTTGAAGGATGCAGCAAAGAAAGAAATTCCATAAAACGATCCTGCAGAGAAGCAGCCGCTGGCTTTTATTGTTTTCCAAACTTTGAATTCCTCCACGCCTCCAGCAACAATCGCTCCTTCTCCTTGTCTACAGCCATAATATTGATGGAGAAATCTTTTTTGCCAAAAAGCCGGCTGTACATCCAAACATTCAGTACCATCTTATTGGGAAGTGTAATAGCGATCTTAAATCGTTGGAATGTCAGTCCGCTGATCACTTCGGTAGAGAAAGCAGAATCAAGCTTGGCATTGGGCAATTGCGCCTCAAATGTTCCGTAGAGAATATCATTCACATTTTTCACGCTTTCGGGATAGTCACCGTCTTCCTTCACGTCATAAGACTGGTAATTAGATTCCAGGTAATGAAGCCGGTTGCTTCTGAAAACAAAAATGGTTTTGGCCCTGTTCTCAACTTTTTCGCCATAGGTCTTTTCAATAGCATCTGCGCCTTTATTCTCCAGCCTGGCCCATTCTTCTGCTGTTACAGATTCAAAACCTTCGGGAATAACAATCGTCCAGTTAAACTCCTTATTGTGGATTTCTTTTTTCGCGGTTTGTGCGGCTGCAGGGCAGCTCAATAAGATCGCAACAAGTCCTGATAGTAAAACGGTATTCAGTTTCATGGTTGGGTTGTTTTCACAAAATAGCTATCCCTGCGGTAAAAATATAGTCGTTTTTGAACATTTTAATCGTAGTGTCAGTAGTTGTCACCCATATGTTTCCCATATAGTTCCCATATCATTCCCATATGGTTCCCATATCAAGCCCATATGGAGGCCATATGACAGTCATATAGGGTCCATAGGAAGTCCAGGGTAAGCCGAAGGTAAGCCCAGGGTAAGTTCATGATAAAGCCATATCAGGGCTACAGCAGGACCCTATTAAACCAATATACGATTAAAGCGCATTACAGCCCCACTACGCCCCGATCGCCATTCTACCAATAAATGAGCCGCCACTCAACATCAACAAGCCGTAAACGCCCCGTAATTGCCTTTAACGCGAAGCCGTTCTTTTCCCGCACTAACAGGTAAGCGAATTGTCCCGGATTGGGAAAGATTGGTAGTGGAGTTGCCTGGTAGTGGTCAGAGAATGCTCTGAGATAGTACTGTGCATAGAGCTATCCCAGTACTATCTTAGTACTATTTCAGAGCACCCCACACCCTTTCCGGCTCCCCTCGCCTACCCTTTGTGCAGCAACTATATAGCCTATCGCGGGGTCTTTTCTTGCTTGCCCGTAAAATATCTTTTATATGATCATCGTTTAATAGCCGGCAGTATTTACCGGAAAACCCCTTTGGGCAATCCAGTGCAATACTTTAAACGGATCTTGTAGGGGGATCCGTTAGGGCCACTTTATAGCTAAACACATATACACAATAAACATTTATCAAATATCATTTTCGTTAGCCATTGATGAAATAATCATGTAAGGTTGTCTTTGTCAGCGGCACTAATTTGATGTTTCCTAATCCAAATCCATTTCTGGTTATGACAAACCTCTACAATCCTTTTACCCGACTCCTGCCCTTTTCCGTTAAATTATTGTTGTTGCCGGCAGGCTTCATTTTATGGGCAGGCTTTGCCAATGCCCAGGCGCCGGTGATTAGCTCGGTAAGCCCGGG
Source organism: Paraflavitalea devenefica (assembly GCF_011759375.1). NCBI lineage: Bacteria > Pseudomonadati > Bacteroidota > Chitinophagia > Chitinophagales > Chitinophagaceae > Paraflavitalea > Paraflavitalea devenefica. The sequence continues at coordinate 175,017 of NZ_JAARML010000004.1, forward strand.
CAGCGGCCCTTTAGGCAGCACTGTTACCATCACAGGTACAGATTTTGGCAGCACCATCGCCGATAACAAATTATTCTTCGGCCCGGTGCAGGCTACGATTACAGACGCCAATGCCAATACGATTACTGCCCAGGTGCCCGCAGGCGCCATCTACCGGAACCTCCGGTTGACCACCAATTACCTGACCACGCAGAGCACCGTTCCTTTTAAGGTTACCTTCCCCGGCGAAGACATTATCAACAGCACCTCCTTTGGCAGGCTTGCGGATGTCGATGCCCCCAATACCAGCGGCGCTACCGTAACTGCCGATTTTGACGGTGATGGAAAAACCGACCTTGTTACCGGTACCACTACGGCAACCCTGCTCACATTCAGGAATACCAGTGTAGGAGATAATATCTCTTTCCAGGCTGGCACCCAATCAGGATCAGGCTCCGTAAAATGGCTTTCTGCCGCAGATATCAATGGTGACGGGAAAACTGATATCGTTGCGATCAAACACGGGAACACTACCAATCCTTTGGTCGTATTCAGAAATACCAGTACGCCCGGCACGATCTCTTTTACAGTAGACAATACAGTCTCCTACCCGGGATATTCTCCTGCCGCCCTGGCCATAACAGATATTGATGGCGACGGAAAACCCGACATTATAGGCGTTAATGAATTGAACTCCTCTTTTTCAATAGTAAGGAATACAGGTGTTAACGGCAGCTTCGCTTATGCAGCGGTCCAACACTTTCCGCTTCAGAATAGTGCTGTCAGCCTCAGGATCGTAGCAGGCAGATTTAGCAATGACACAAATACCGACATTGTCATACTGACCAATCTTGGTATCAGCACATTCGTCAACAACAGTACGCCTGGCAATTTCCAGTTTGACGCCGAACAGGTGTATACTGCCGGCACTACCAACAGGAGCATGACTTCAGGAGATGTTAACAATGATGGTTTGCCCGATCTGGTGATTTCTTATGTAACCAGCAGCAGCCTGTATAAAGTAGGCGTATTAACCAGCTCATTCACAGCCGGCGGCTTTACTTTATCGTCCATATATGAACTGGGCGCCCTGAAAGACCCGGTAGACCTGGTGTTGGAAGATTTTAATGGAGATACCAAACCCGATATTGCTGTAGCCAACAAAAACACCAACGCGGTATCCGTTTACAAGAATACTTTTAATGGCACCACGGTTACTTTCGGTGCATTTGAGTACTATACGGTTGATGCCAGTCCTTTGGCAGTAACCATTGCAGACTTCGACGGTAATGGCAAGCCCGACATCAGTACTACCAACAGGCCCGGTACTTCTATTTCTATCCTGAAAAACCAAATAGGAGCGCCGGTCCTTGAAAACATAACGCCAACAACGGGTGGTCCCGGCACCGTCGTAACGCTTACCGGCTATAACTTTAGCAATATAACCGGTGTGTATTTTGGTAATACGCCGGCAGCTTCCTACACAGTTGTATCATCAGATACCATCCTGGCTGTTACAGGAGAAGGCTCAGACGGCCTGGTAACCATTACCACGCCTGTCATGCAAACCAGCATTAACGGATTTACTTTTGCTAAACCGTCCATCACCTCCTTCTCACCGGCTTTTGGTCCGGCCGGCTCAGCAGTGACCATCACGGGCATTGGTTTCAGTACAAACCCTGATAGCAATACCGTTTGGTTTGGCGCTGCTAAAGCCACCGTCACCAGTGCCACCCCTACCAGTCTCACCGTACTGGTACCGGCAGGAGCTACCTGGGCGCCGATGTCTGTTACCTGTTATGGCGCTACTGCTTATAGCAGCACGCCTTTCATCCTGGCATTTGGCGGGAGCGCAACACTGGACTCTACCTCCTTTTCAGCAAGGGTTCACCTGAAGATCAATAACTTTTCTACGGTTTCTATAGAAGGAGTTGCTATCGGCGACTTTAACGGAGATGGCAAATCAGACCTCGCCGCTAATGCAAACGGCGCAGTGTATGTTTTCACCAACAATGGCACGGTCGAAACTCCCTCCTGGTCCTCACCCATCCAGATCAATTCAACCGGCGGCCCGGCCATCCTGGTAGCCGACTTCAATGCGGATAGGAAACTGGACCTGGTGACAGGTGGTGCAGGTGGAACGGTATATATCTTACTGAACACCTCTACCGGTAGTACGATCTCCTTTAGTAAGCTCAGCTTTGCAACGGATGTGGTAGACGATTCCCGGTTGGCCGTGGGAGATTTTGACGGCGATGCCAGACCAGATATAGCCCTGGCGCCTATCTACTCGCCCAACATCATATTATTACGCAATACCAGCACTAACCAAGGTACCAGCTTCAGTACCCTGACAGGCCCTGCCTTAGCAGGAGAAAATCCCCAGGATATTGTTGCAGCCGACCTCAATGCAGATGGTAAACCAGAACTGGTGGTAACCGACTACAATGGTCTGCAGGCCGCTGTGTATAAAAACACCTCCACCAGTACCATTTCCTTTGCTGCGGCCTATCCGCTTGCACTGGATGGCTACTCAATCGCCTGCGCAGCGGGTGACCTGGATGCAGATGGCCTTCCTGACATCGTGGTATCCAAATTGAAACAAAACTCCCGCACAGCCTTCTCGGTATTTAAGAACAACAGTTCTACCGGAGGCGATATGTCCTTCACGCTCAGTGGTGAATATCCGTTGGAGTATGAAGCCTACGCCATGACCATTACAGATATCAATGGCGACAGCAAGCCTGAGGTGATTGCCGCCAATGGAACCTATAATTCCAAAGTTTCTATATTCAGGAACATCTCTACCAGCGGCACGATCACACTGGCCTCCGGCGTCAGCTATGCAACAGGCACCGAACCGCTGGCTGTATTGGCAGGAGACCTGAATGGAGACGGCAAGCCTGATCTTGTTACCGCCAACAGGTTATCTAACCTGTACACTTCTACAGGAGGTCTTTACATCCTGTACAACCTGATGCCGGGAGAAACACCCAATCCGGACAGGCAGGCTTCCCCATTGGCCATCAAAGCAGGTCCCAATCCATTTATCTCAGATATCACTGTACAAGTGGAAACGCAGCTTGATAAAGCCAAACTGCAATTGGTAGACATGAGTGGTACCATCCTGCAAACCTGGGAGTATAAAACATTACCGGCCGGCGCTTCTGTCCGCATATCAAAACCTGGCCTCAAACCTGGCTTCTATTACCTGGTGCTGGCAACACCCCAGGGAAGAAGAGTTCTTAGAATTGTAAAACAATAATGAATAAATAAATAGCAAAGAGGGTGTCTCAAAAATAAAGAGGCACCCTCTTTTGCTTTTATAATTTAATAAAAATTTTTGTCACAAAATCCCGCTAATGCACTCTATCCTGCAAAAGCATATTTCATGACAAAAGAAAGCAATCGGCAGACGGTTAAAACACTACACTATTTTTCCGGCATCACCCTTTCCCTATTTATTGGTATTCACCTGCTTAATCATTTGTTCTCATTCGCTGGGCCGGAAGCGCACATGGCGCTGATGGAGAAATTCAGAAAAGTATACCGGCATCCGGTGATTGAGACCGTATTGGTTTTGGTGGTGCTGGTCCAGGTTGTATCGGGTGTCAAATTATTATTTAACCGGAAGCCAAAGATATTGGCAGAAAAAATACAGATATATTCAGGGCTTTATCTTTCGCTTTTCCTGATAGGTCATGTAGGTGCTGTCATAGCCAGCAGGCAGATTGAGCATCTGGATACCAATTTCCATTATACGGCTGCAGGGTTCAATATGCATCCTGCCAGATTGTTCTTCATACCCTATTACTTTCTGGATGTTTGTGCTATAAGTCTGCATGTAGCATCCATACATTATTTGAAAACCAGGTCGAAGTGGAGTTCCTGGCTGATAGGAGGAACCGGTATACTGGTCTCAATGCTTATCGTTGCAGGATATACGAACTTCTTTCAATGGCGGGAGACGCCTCCAAAAGAACGGGCGTTTATAGAGAAATACTTTGGCAAAGGATAGCGATATCAGGTAAGGTATTTCATTTTATCGGGGTTTCTGATGCCGAACAACTGAGTGATCTGGTTATTCTGATCAAAAACTGGTATCAGGACTGTATCAAGATCGGCTGTCAGTGTGTTCTCAAACAGAACCCCGGTTTCCATATTCACTTCTTTTATCGTATATGACAAGTTCCCGCCAAATTTAAGGGCGCCCCTTGTCAGATATAGCATTACATTATCCAGCCCAGAGATGGGTCTGGTTGCTGTAGATGCTTTGCCACCACCGTCCATAAAGAGGGTGACCTCTTTTGACAGATAGGTTTCCAACTGTCTGACATCGCCGTTTAAACATGCCATAATAAATGCCCTGATCATTTCTTCCTTTTCCAGATTAGTGGGGCTATATTTTACTTTGCCGGTTTTCAGCTTTTCTTTAGCCCGGTGTAATTGTTGCCTGCAATTGGCCTCACTGATACCAACCAGGGACGCTACTTCATCGTAGTCGTAGTCAAAACTTTCGCGCAATAAAAAAACAGCTCTTTCCACAGCATTAAGTTTCTGAAGCAACACCAACAATGCATAGGAAATATCATTTTTTTGCAGATCCGGAAAACGTTCATAGGCCAATGGTTCGGGAAGATTGATCCCCGGATACACAACATTCTTTCTTTTATCAAGTATAGCGAAGCATCCATGAACCACTGAACGGACCAGGTATCTTTCGGGATCCCTTATCTGGTCAAAAGGCTGCCGCGAAAAAGAGATGTATACATCGTTTAAAACATCCTCAGCATCACTTGCGCTTTCGGTCATTTTATACGCCAATCCATGTAGTCTGGATCTCTGCTTTAGATAGAATGATAAATGAGCCTGGTTGTCTGACATTACAACACGAATAATGGAATAAAGCTCAAAAGTAATTCTAATTGTTTATACTGTTGGTGCAAAGAGGGAACTCCCACAGAGCCTGTCCTGCTCTGCGGGAGGACGCTGCGGTTTACTGCTGTATCACCAACTTTCTTGTCGCCGTTTGTTGATCATCACCCGTCACCCGTACCGTGTATACGCCCGGCTTCAGGTTATTCACCTGTAATGATGACTTAATGGCAGATTGATATACTGTACGGCCGGCTACATCAAAGATTGCCACCTTGCCCGGCGTCAGTGATTTGATCGCAACGCCGCCGCGCGAAGGATTGGGAAATACCTGTAGTGCAGCTACCTCGCTTTCACCATCTGTCAACTCTCCATGTAGAGCAACGCCACCTGCATTGGTAACCGTACCTACGGAAGTCCAGTTAAAGACTTCCCAGCCACTGATGGTAGCACGGTTACAGGTCATAGCCTGTGTACCATTTTCAGAACTGACGTACATATTATTATTGCCGCGCAGGGAAATGGTATTATCCGCATTCACTACCCAGGTAAAACGCTCCCAGCCGCCGGGCGTGGCACGATTACAGGTAATTGCAGCCGCGCCATTTTCAGATGATACATATTTGCTCATACTGCGCAACATAATCGTACCATTACCGCCATCCAATACAGAAAATCTTTCCCAATCGCCAACAGTGGCCCGGTTGCAACGCATGGCCTGTGTACCGTTCTCACCGGATACGTACATATTATTCGTACCACGCAAAGTAATGACCTGCCCAATGGGCGCCGGGGAAGAAGTGTTGGAAGTAATGCTGAACCAGTTGATATTAAACCCGCCTGCCGGGGCAGCAATACCCACTTCCTGCTGGCCGGCCGGCAACTGCACCGTATGGGAAATCGTTTGCCAGGTTTGCCAGCCACCAGTAGCAGGCACAGCAATGGTACCGAATACGGTGCTACCGCCAAAACGCTCGAACCGTATGCTGCCACCGCCATTCTGGCTTGCTACCCGGTATTGAATAGTATAAGTACCTGCTGCAGGAACATTGATGCGGTAACCCAGCCAGTCGTTGGCATCTATATAACCAACATCCAATCCACCACCGGCATCGGTACAGGTTTCTGTTTGTATGCCGCTCATGGCGCAAAATGCTTCCGCCTGTACAGTACCGGGCACTGCATTGTAATTACCGGTACAGGTAGTGGAACTGCCCCTGCGTGGATCAACGGCTGCCAGCGGCCCGCTGTTCACGACCGTATTGGCAAACTGTATATTGTTCAATACACCACTCATAGCCGAAACGCCATCGGTAAGATAAGGAGGGCCTATAATCCGTCGCAACGCAGCATTGGGACTGGAACTGGTCCTTTTATACGTCCAGTGACACCAGCCTATACCGGCAGCATTGAGCTTATCTACATTCTGCCGCAGCCAGGCATCAGAATTTTCACCGGTCTCCCCTACCCATACCGGCACATTCCAGCGGCTACGAAAATCCGTAAGGTTAATGAGGCGGTTGATCTGGTTAGGGTTGCCATCCCGTATATTGTCATCCGCTTCCGGTATCCAGTAGCGGTGGGCATTGTACACCAGGTTGCTTTGGTTGGTGAACTTATTAGGTTCCATCCAGTCATAGTTATTTCCAAAGCCATTACCTTCTATCATAATAAGGTGCGTATCGCCCAAAGTGCGGATGGCATTCACCAGCCTGTTGGTGAGGTTAAAAATAGTCTGTCCGCCACCGGGCACATTATTGGGCTCATTGATCAGGTCCCAGAAAGCCACCGTATTATTGTTAATATAACGGCTTACAATAGCCTGCCACAGGCGTACGGTGATATCCTGGTAAATGGACCTGTTCCACAGATCATTGCCCACCAGCGCATCGGATATATTGGCGTCCGTTCCCTGTGCGCCCGGTGCGGCATGCAGGTCTACTATTACGTACATATTCCGTGCAGCGCACCAGTTCAGGCAATTCTCCAAGGTCCTGAACCCTTCTGTATTGGGATCGGTGAACAATTGGTTGTTGTTGTACCAGGTGGTGAGGGAGTTCACGTAATTGGTGTAGTTCGCTGAATTACGCGCCACCGTATTCCGCACGGCTCTTTGTGAGGCGGTGAGAAACAATTCATAGTGCATAGGAATGCGTACACAATTAAAACCCTGGTCGGCAATCCAGTTAATATCAGCCTGCGTAATAAAATTGTCGCGCCAGCTTTGATAAAAAGCATCCACCTGCGCATCGGTTTGTCCCTGGTTATACAGGATACGCTTAAACGACCATTGGGTGCCGCCCGAGCCGGGATTCATCATATACCCTTCCTGTAAAAGCCAGCCGCCCAGGCCCACTCCTTTCAGGAGCACCTCCTGGTTGCCGGCATTTACAATCCGTTGTCCATCTGCCCGCAGCCGGGATAGCTGCGCAGTAGCAGTATGGCATACAATAAGCATCGTTAAAAGGCTGCTGCAGGTAAAGCGCAGCCAGGCTTTCCGTAGATTACAACTCATGATTTTTATTTTTTAGGATGAAGGAAAAAAAGTGGAAGCATTCAACCTGGAAAGGTAAATGTGTTCCACTTTCAAGTGATTGCTTGCGAAACGCGAAGCGTTATCTATCAATAACGCTAACTGCCTGTGTGAAAAAATTTACTTCGTACCGCCCCACTCTTTTATTTGTTCAATCTTCGTATTCTCTAATTCCAGTATAGGGATCGGCAGGTATTCATGTTTACCGGCCTGAAAACCCCTTGGGCCCAGTACAGCAGGCGCATCGCCCCAGCGCACCAGGTCCAGCCAGCGATGGCCTTCACCTGCCAGTTCCAGCCTTCTTTCCCCTTTAATATTATTCAGCGTCAGCGGCACACGGTGTAGGTTATCGCCGTAAGCGCGATCACGCACAGCATCGAGCAACGCAGCCGCCCTGGTAAGGTCGCCATTGCTCATGAGCAGCGCTTCTGCTTCCAGCAGGTAAATATCCGCCAGCCGCATATCATACATATTCTTGGGGAAGTTCAGCTCCATATTACCGGCGCCTGTCCATTTGAATGACTCACGGCCTGCTGTCTTTTCCAGGAAATACCCGGTATTCATATGTCCCTTCTGGTAAGTAACCTTACCATCGGCTTCCAGTTGTTTCAGGTTGGCAACGGTGGCAGTTACACGGGGGTCATCCTTGATCGCATCAAACAAGTTGTCCGTAATGGGCAAAAAGCTCCAGCCCGAAACATAGTCAGGCGCGGTAGCGTCTTTGCGGTTATAACCGCGGGGGCCGGTCATAATATTCAGTACATTCCCTTCTGTGCAGGATACACAACCCCAACCACCGGCTGAAGTATTGGTATAGGAGATCTCAAAAATAGACTCACTGTTAAACTCATTGGCCAACTGGAACAGGCCGGCAAAGGTGGTAAACAATTTATGCCCATAGGGACCCATACCACCCGGAGTTCCGGTTACACCGGCAAACTCAGCAGCCGCTGCTGCATATTTCTTTTGCCACAGGTATACCTTACCCAGCAAAGCCTGCGCAGCCGCCTTGGTAGCGCGGCCGGCCTGCGTAGTTAACGTAAGGGTGGCAGGCAGTTCAGGCAATGCTTCTTTAATATCCTTCTCTATTTGCGCATACACCGCTTCAGGCGCTACCTGCAGCACATCGTACATTTTTTCGGGCGCTACCGGTTCGGTGAGCAAAGGAATGGCTTTGAAGAAACGCACCAGGTCGAAATAGAAATAAGCCCTTAAGAACTTAGCTTCTGCTGTGAAGCGTTTTTTAAGGCTTTCATCCATCGGTACGCCGGGCATCTTTTGCAACAATACATTGGCCCTGAATACACCGGAAAATCCTTTGGCCCACAATTCTCCCTGCGGACCCACAGAAGGAGAAAGTGTATAGTTGGATATTACCTGGTAATTGGTAATATCATTGGGGCCGCCGCCACCGGCATAATGATCGTCCGAAGCGCAATCCATCGTGCCTATCTTGGTTACATAACCGCCGCCTTGCCAGCCCACCACATCATATACCGCCACCAGACCATTATACGCTTCTGATTCATTGCGGTAATATTGATCTTCGAGGAACTGTCCCCGGGGTTTGGCTTCCAGCCAGCTCTTGCCACAGGAGATGGTTACCACACCAGCGGCCAACAGGATACTATATGTTATTTGTTTTGTTTTCATTTTACTTGGTTTAAATAGGTTTAAAAGCCGAGGTTAATACCCATCATTAAAGAACGTGCCTGCGGATAAATGCCCCTGTCAATACTAAATACGTCACCGCCAATCTCAGGATCATAACCGGTGTACTTAGTAATGGTAAACAGGTTCTGGCTCATCACATACAGGCGTACTTTTTGTAAACCAGCTTTCCTGATAATATTGTCAGGCAATGAATAACCGATCTGCAAGGTTTTCAACCTGAAATAACCACCGTCTTCGAGGTAGAAGTCGGAAGGGTTATTAAAATTCTTATTGGGATCATCCACATTCAGACGGGGATAAGAATTGGTAGAGCCTTCTGCTGTCCAGCGGCCAAGCGTTTTGGCTTGCCAGTTGGCATTGCCGATATCCAGACGGCGCAGCCCCTGGAAGATCTTATTGCCGGCAGCACCTTGTCCGAAGATCACGGCATCAAATCCTTTATACGCAAGATTGATGGTAAATCCATAAGTCCAGGTAGGTATGGGATTGCCCAGGAATACACGGTCGGCCTCATCAATAACACCACTCTGGTCAGTATCCTGCCACCTGAAGTCGCCGGGCTTAGCATTGGGCTGTATCTTTTTACCGGTCTTATCTACATAACTATCTACCTGGGCCTGGGTTTGGAAAATGCCCAGGGTCTTAAGGCCATAGAAAGAACCGATCGGCTCTCCTACCTGTGTGCGGGTAATGGAACCAAAGTTCATAGACTGGAAGTTGGCGCCACCGGAAAGGAACTTGATATTATTACCCAGGAAGGTAACCTCGTTCTTCATATAAGATACGTTGCCATTGACAGAGAACTTCAGTTCTCCCAACCTGTTATTATAACCCAACTCCAGTTCCACACCACTGTTCTTCACACTGCCGATATTAGAGGCCGGGTTGCCAATAGCCCCCACATAACCGGGAATGCGCGGGTTTTGCAGGATGTCTATTGTTTTCTTACTGAACCAATCAAAGGTGACAGTAAACTTATCAAACACCACCGCATCAAAACCTACGTTGGCATTGCTGGTCTCTTCCCATTTCAGGTTGGGATTGGAAGGCGCGTTGGGACTATAGCCAATAGCATAGCTGCCGGAAGTACCAATGCTATAGTTACGGCCGCTGCCCACGGTAGACACATAGGCAAAGTCGCCGATATTATCATTACCTACCACGCCATAACCACCACGTATCTTCAGGAAGTTGATGCGGGCATTCACCGGGAAGAAGTTCTCTTTGGTAGCCACCCAGCCCACCATAAAGGAAGGGAACACACCATATTTATTATTGGGACCAAAGCGGGAAGAACCATCTCTTCTCACCAGTGCCTGGAACAGGTATTTTTCCTGGTAGTCATACGTCAACCGTCCAAAGAGTGAAGCAACCATATGATCTATTCCTTCCGAACCATCTGAGTTGCGCTGATCGGCAGGCACTTTGAAGTTCTGCGACGCTTCGTCAAAATTATCGGCCGGTACATTAAAGAAGGTGACGCTGGTCATCCGGGTCCGGTTGTCCAGGTAAGCACCCTGTCCCACCATCAGGGAGGCATTGTGATCGCCAAAACTGCGGGTATAGGAGATCGTGTTTTCCAGGTTGTAATCAAAACGCCTGTTATTCGTTCTCCGGAAATTGGTTTGCGTAGTGCTGTTGGTAGGGTTCAACCAGAAGACAGGCGTAAAGGCCTCATCGCCCCAGAAGGCCAGCTTCAGGCCAAAATTGGAGCGGATCTTCAGCCCCTTGATGGGCGATGCTTCGAGGTACATATTACCTACGATGTTATCGCTCCAGCTATAATTTCCCAGACGGGTTTGTATATACGCCAGCGGGTTGGTCATTTCCTGGCCTACTGTAGTAGAGATCCCAAAGGGATTGCCGTTGGCATCACGACGTACGCCTTTATTGGTATAAGGAGCAGCGGCAATGACAGCAGGATCGGTTACAATAGCCGGTGTAATGGGGTCCAGGTTGATGGCGGAAGACAAAGGGCCGCCAAACTCACTGTTGGTATTGCCCAGCCCGATGGATTTGTCATGGGCATAGCCAATATTCTCGCCAAACGTCAGCCATTTGGACAACTTATGGGTAGAGTTGATGCGAACGTTCAAACGTTTATACCGGGAAATATCCGTAGCCACAATACCTTCCTGGTCCAGGTAACCGAGCGATAGATAAAAGGTCGACTTATCACTGCCGCCACTAAGGCTCAGCTCATGGTTATGCCTTTTGGCGCTGTTGTTGAAAATAAGGTCCTGCCAATCGGTCCCTTTACCAAACGCTGAAGGATTGGCATAGGGCGCAGGCTTGCCTGCATTCACCGCCGCTTCATTACGCAGGGTCGCATATTGGGTGGCATCCAGCAGGTCCAGCTTTTTGGCCGGCGCCGATACACCATAAAAACCATTGTAATTAACAACGAGCTTACCGGCCTTCCCTTTTTTGGTAGTAATGAGGATAACACCTGCCGCAGCACGTGCTCCATAGATGGCCTGGGAAGCCGCATCTTTTAATACTTCAATAGACTCAATGTCGGACTGGTTCAGGTAACCGATGCCGCCATTGTCTACCACTACCCCATCAATCACCCACAGCGGATTATTATTATTGAGGGTGGTAATACCCCGCACCCGTACTGTAGCAGCCGATCCGGGCTGGCCGCTGTTGGCTGCGATGGTCACCCCGGAAGCCCTGCCCTGTAGGGCATCTTCCACCCGGTTGATGGGCATATTCTCCAGGTCGGAGGCCTTTACCCGGGAAATGGCGCCGGTGGTAACGCTTTTCTTCTGCGTACCGTAACCGATCACCACAATATCATCCAGGTCGGCGGCTTTGGGCGCCAGGAGGATGGTAGCAGGTACCTTATCCGCAGCATATTCCTGCTCCGAGAAGCCAATATGCCTGAACACCAGCACCTCTCCTTTGGAGACGCTGATACTAAACTGGCCATTAACATCTGTAAGTGTTCCGCGGGAAGTGCCTTTTACGGAGATGGAAGCGCCGGCAATGGGTGTGCCGTCTGTGGCGTTGATCTTACCGGACACCTGTTGTTGCTGTGCCCAGACGGTGGGCGAAAGTAACAGGCATAGGAGTAGCAATGCGCAAGCAATTGATTTAATCATACACAAGCAGTTTAAAGTCGGTGATAAGAAAATGAGTTCAATGCCCCCAAAGGGGTATCACCAAATTACTCTCCACACTGCCTGAAAATCGCATACTGACCTACGTCATTACTACTACAAAAAAATTTAAGCACCTGGTTATCAATATCTGCGTTTTACGCCACCCCTACTACATTACATTTTTCGCCTATTTTTACGGCAAACGACTGTTGCATGAGATTGCTGCTATTACCTCTTTTTGCCTTGCTTTTTTACCAGGCGCCTGCTCAAAACACCATCGGTTTTCCGGACATCATTAATTATGGCAAAGAAAAATACCAGGGAGGCGGACAGAACTGGGACCTGGCCATTGATCACCGTGGCCTGCTGTATTTTGCCAATACAGAAGGGCTGCTCACCTTCGACGGACAATTCTGGCAGTTGTATCCTATTGCCAATCATACCCGCCTGCGTTCGGTGAAAGTAGATAAGCGGGGATATATCTATGCCGGGGCACAGGATGAATTTGGTTATTATTTCCCCGATCAAACCGGCACACTCCGCTACCATTCCCTCAAGCACCTGTTGCCTTCCGGCCGCAAGGAAATAGCCGATGTATGGAATATTGAACTGTATGACGGCGCCGTCTTCTACCGGGCCTATGACATGATCCTGGAATACCGGAACAACCGCATCAAAGTGCATACAGCGCCCAAAGAGTGGCGGAAAATGTATAAAACCAATAAAGGATTGTACGTGCAGGATATGCAGGAAGGATTGATGAAGTATGAACAGGGACGGTGGAAAACAGTATGCACCCACCCGGCCCTGCAGCATATGCTCATCACCGCCGTACTGGAAGATCAGCCCGGCACCCTGCTGATCACCACGCATAAAAACGGACTGTTTACCATTACAGGCAACCAGTTGACCCCACGCAAAACAGAGGCCGACGGTATTTTTGCCGCCAGCCGTATCTATGATGCTATTTCCCTGGGCGGACAGGAAATAGCGGCAGGCACCACCTCCGACGGTTGTTACATTATCAATAAAACAAGCGGCAAGATCATCCAGCACTTCGGCATGGAAGAAGGTTTGCAGAATAACAATGTGCTGAAGCTCTTTGCCGATGAGCGGCAGAACATCTGGCTCGCACTGGACAATGGGATTGACTTCATCCGGTATAATACGTTCATTAAGCAGATCTATCCCGGCAAAAAGAACCTGCTCACCACCTATGCAGCGCAGGTATTCGACAACCAGCTCTTCGTTGGCACTTCTGATGGTTTGTACAGTACACCGCTGTGCAGGAATACCGACTTCAGCTTTTCCAAAAACCACTTCCGGCAGGTGAGTAACAGCAAGGGGCAGGTATGGAACCTTTCTGTGATCAATAATAGGCTGCTCATGGGCCATCATGAAGGCACTTTCCTGGTCAGCGGCAATATCGCTACCAAACTGACAACCGAAAAAGGATGCTGGCTGTATAAACCATTTAATACCTCCTCCTCTCCTTATAATGTACTGATCGGTGCTTACAATGGCCTGTATGGTGTGCGGACGGGTCAGCAGGGATTTATGTCGCCTGTTCATTTTGATGGATTAAATGAGTCGCTCCGCTTCCTGGCTATAGACAATGAGGATACCATCTGGGCATCGCATCCCTATCGTGGCGTGTATAAGATAACCTTGCCCAATGATGATGCTCTTCATTATACCTTATATACCGGTAAGCATGGACTACCCTCCGATTACGACAACTTTGTTTTCCGCATCCGTAACCGCGTGGTAGTGGCTACCCGCAATGGTATTTACGAATACGATCCCGGTATTAACCGTTTTAAAAGATCGGCCTTGCTCTATTCCATCCTGGGCAATGTGGCGGTACAATTCCTGGCAGAAGATGCTAACGGCAATATCTGGTTTACCTCCAACCGCCGGCCGGGTATCATTGATTACCATAAACCTTCCGGCAACCAGCCCTATTCCATCATCTACTTTCCCGAACTGCAGCGGAAGATCGTGCCCGGCTTTGAATTCATCTATCCTTATGATGAGGAGAATATTTTCCTGGCAGCAGAGAAAGGTTTGTACCATATCAATTACCGTAAATACATGCAGTCGGCCGCGGGGCCGGCCATTGCCATTGGCCGGATAAAAGCTACCGGCAAAACAGACAGCCTGCTCTTCGGTGGCTACTTTTCCAACGACAGTTCCTTATTATCGCATCAGTCCAGCGACCGGAAAGTGAGTCTGCCTCATGGCTTCAATGACTTTCATTTTGAATATGCGTCCCCGGCGTATGACCAGGGCAGTAATATTGAATACAGTTACCGGCTGAATGGCTTTAACACTACCTGGAGTGAGTGGACCGCCAAAACAGAAAAGGAATATACCAACCTTCCCTATGGCGATTACACTTTTGCCGTGAAAGCGCGCAATAACCTCGGCATAGAATCGGCCCCCATCCAATATAGTTTTACCATCCTGCCGGCTTTTTATCAAACCACCCTTGCCAAAGCCATCTACCTGTTGCTCTTTATCAGTTTGCTGTACCTGCTGTACAGAAGGCAAAAGCAAAAATTCATCCTGCAGCGGCAGAAATACCAGCAGCGGCAGGCACACCTCATCTCCCTGCACCAACTGGAACTGGAAAGGAATGAGAAGGAGCTGATCAAAGTGCAGAATGACAAGTTAGCCAGTGACGTAAACTTCAAGAACCGGGAGCTGGCCACCGTAACGATGCACCTCGTAGACCGTGGACGGGTACTGTCCAATATCAAGGAAGTACTCACCACCACCATTAAGAAGCTGGAGCCTGCGGTGGCGCAGGATCATTTTAAGCGGGTGATGCGGTTGTTTGAAGAAGCGGAGAACAATGAAGAAGACTGGGAACATTTCTCCCGTCACTTCGACCAGGTGCACAGCAACTTCCTGGCGCGGGTGAAGAAGCACTTCCCCACCCTCACCACTACCGATCTGAAGTTATGTGCTTACCTGCACATTGACCTTACCTCCAAAGAGATCGCCCAGTTGCTCGGCATCTCCGTCCGCGGCGTAGAAACCAGCCGCTACCGCCTCCGCCGCAAACTCGGCATCCCCGGCGAGGTATCCTTAAATGCTTATTTGCTGGAGGTGATTGAGAAGGGGTAGGATTTGCAACTGTACCGCTATGCGAGGCTTGCAGCCTCGCATTATTATTACATTGCTTTCAGCAATATCGTTGCCGAAGGCAACAAAATAGGCCTTCGAGGCTGCAAGCCTCGAAGAGCGTAAGGAGCGTAAGAACAAAATTCCGTTACCTAAAACAAGGCAAATACATAATAATATCATCATATATTTGCTGCCATAACCAATATCTAACATTGCCATGACTTATGAAAAAGCCGATGGGTATAAGATCCGTAACCAGACTGCCACCCATTTTCTAACATTCACTACCATGGGCTGGATTGACATTTTCAGCCGCCAGCGCTACAGAGATATTATCATTAACAGCTTCCAGTATTGTCGTCAAAACAAAGGCCTGCGCATAGGTGCTTTTGTGATCATGTCTAACCATGTTCACACCATCTGGACGGCAGACAAGGCTAACTTGAGTGATGTTGTCAGGGACTTTAAAACATTTACCAGCAAAGCTATTACACAGAGTATAGCAGATGAACCGGAGAGCAGAAGAGAATGGCTGTTGTACATGTTTAAATTCTATGCTGCGCCAGTAGCCTCAAATGATTATTATAAAATATGGACCAACAATAATCATCCGGAAGAAATACACAGTGGGGATTTTATGAGAGCCAAACTAAATTATACCCATAACAATCCTGTCCGTGCAGGTTTGGTAGCAGAACCACATGATTATCTGTATAGCAGTGCTCCCAATTACCAGGGTAAAAAAGGAGTTATGGAAATAGACTTCCTGTTTTAAGAAGCAGCGCTAATATTTGCGACGCTATGCGAGGCTTGCAGCCTCGCATCATTATTACATTGCTTTCAGCAATACTGTTGCCGAAGGCAACAAAATAGGCCTTCGAGGCTACAAGCCTCGAAGAGCGAAGCAGCAGAATTACCAATCATAAACCATTACAATGAAGTTAATAATTGATCTTAACAAGATTCAAGGCAATGCAAAGAAAGAATGGTTAATCTGTACCCTGAAATTAATGAGTATAGACTTTCATACATCCACAAAGCCACAGACTCTTGATGAATACAATCAAGATATTGAAGCAGGAAATATAGAAATAGAAAAAGAGAACTTTGTTACCGCGACCAACCTGAAAAAAGAAGCTGACAAGTGGTAGCAACTCTTTCCAAAACGGAAAGAGTTGCTCTTTTATACTACATTGGCTGTAGATTTCGTCCTCTTCAGTATGTGCATCTATTGCACATACTGGTTCAGCAACAAGGAAGGTTCATTACAGCGTCTTACGAAGAAACATCACTACGGCTACTGAACTTGTGCAAAAAATGCACAAGTTGCCCCCTTTTTTGACTTTCAAGAATTAGTTGGCAGCTGATCTTTTACCAGCTTCACATGATTGAGGCTATGCGAGGCTTGCAGCCTCGCATCATTATTATATTGCTTTCAGCAATACCGTTGCCGAAGGCAACAAAATAGGCCTTCGAGGCTGCAAGCCTCGAAGAGCGAAGAAGCGAAGAGCGAAACACAGTAGGAACCTCCTTCTCCGCATCATGCCGTATAATAATACGGTCGTCAACAACAGTATAGGAAAAGGAATAAGGAGTCAATAGCTTTTTCAGTAATACGCCTACCGGCTCATTGTTGGCGGTGATGCTGACTTTGCTTTTATCCAGCGCCTGGCTGTTGACATATACAAAGGATATATCGGCCACATCGCTGATCTTGTTCAGGGCACTGCGTAAAGTAACATCTTTGAGTGCGATAGAGATCTTTTTGGCACTTACATCCTGTTGTACAGCACCAGATACCCTGAAGCCGGAGACCATACACAGAAAAGGAAGAATAAAAACGGATAATCTCGTCGTATCCAGGAATACATTTTTGCAAGCAATGAGTTTATTTTTTTGCATAGAGTTTTGGGTTGATTGTTTTAAACGATAAAAAAGGGAGGGAAAGTAGACACAATCCCCCACGGACCTTAAAAACGGACATAATCAGGGTACGCCTTATTACCTATCAAGTATGAGAGCAAAAAGTAAAAAGTAAGTGGCGGGCTCCGCAGTTCACCACACATTCTTCGGGCATCCATCATAGAATTTGTTACCCAGCACAAAACCCACCATGATCTCATGGGTGCCTTTGGTAAAACTATTCAATCCCGAAATGGTATGATCATACGCATAGCCCACATTGAGCGTATTGGAAATATTCAGTCCCACCATACCGGCATAGCCATCCTCTGTCCGGTAACTGGCGCCGATCCACAACAGGTCGCGGTACTGTAATTTGGCATTGATATCTACCTGGGGCGGTAATGGATTAATGTATTTCACCAGCACAGAAGGAATGAAGTTGAAGTCCTCCCCCACCAGGAAACGGTAACCGGCGGTGGCAAATATATGCGGCACAATACGCCCGTCTTCCTTCTTCACGGCATTATCAGCAAATACCACCTTCTGCGGTATGATCTGCTGGGCAGATAAACCAATAAAGTAATCAGCCGAATAGAGGTACAGACCAGCCATGAAATCAGGCCGCAGTTGATTGATCACGCCACTGTTGTAAACAGCCGGATCTACCGGTACCTGGAATTGCAGCTTATCGGTATTTAAACTGATGTTCGAAATGCCTGCCCCGAAACCTGCCGCCAGGCTGGTACGCGGACTGATGCCAATATGATAAGCATAGGTGGCATAGGCAGAAAAATGGTTCAGTGGACCTGTACGGTCATTGATCACCTGCAGGCCAACACCGTGATGCGGTTCTGCCGCGGTATAGTTTTCCCAATAGGCCTGCCCCCGTGGGTTCTCGCCCGGCACGGCAAAGGAAGTGGCCGAAGTACGGTAGTCATCCTTGCCTATGGGTGTATGCAAGGTTAAATAAGTCGTAACGGGCGCATCCTGTATGCCAGCCCACTGGTGCCGGTGACTTATTTTAATATCCGTATAGTTCTCAATACCTGTAAGGGCAGGATTGATGATATACTGGTTCAGGATATACTGTGTGTAATGCGGCTTCTGCTGTGCGGAAACCGGTTTGTATAAGGATAGAGCCAACAACACGAATACTATCTTTCTCATACGCACTATTTTTATTATTTATTATTCATTATTGATTATTGCTTGCATTGTATCATGCTATATTATTGGTTGCTGTGCTGCGGCCAATAATTAATAATCAATAATCGTTAATTTTTTAACACCTTAAACTCTGTCCGCCTGTTCTGCTGCCTTCCTTCAGGGTTATCCTTGCCGTCCTCATGCTTATTAGGCGCCACAGGCATGGAAGCTCCGTAACCTTTGGACTGCAGGCGGTCCTTGTCAATTCCTTTACTGATCAGGTAAGCGACTACACTGGCGGCCCGCGCTTCGGACAGCTTCAGGTTATAGGCATCTGAACCTTTATCATCGGTATGGGCGCCGATCTCAATCACCATGGCAGGATGATCATTCAACATGGACACCACTTTATCCAAAGCCGGATAAGAAACTTCTTTTAAGACCGACTTGTCAAAATCATAATACACATTGTCTATGACGATCACGGCTTCCACAGGAGGTGCCTCTTTAATGAGACACAAAGCAGGATTGAGCAGATTGTCAGCTTCTTCGTTGAGCGGAGCATTAAAATGCAAGGCACCGGTATCATAACCATGCAGGGTAGCGATCGCTTTCAACGGCTGGAATTCTTCCATGGTAAAAGAATAGCTGCCATCGGCGCCGGTGGTTTTGGTAAATACTGTTGTATGGTTGATGGTATCCACAATTTGGATAACAGCGCCAGCCAGTGGCTCATTGTTATCACAGGTGACCACCAGCCCGTTTACCTGTTTCAATGGCTTGATCTTTCTGAGGCTGAACAATTCGAGGCAGCATTCAGCTGCACGGTCAGAGCTCAGGAATACATCTTCAAGGATATTCCGGGCGCTGCCACGGCTCACGAAATAGACATCGTCCTTTACAGAGTTGACCGGGTAACCAAAGTTCACCGGTGCGCCCAAACTGGCCAATGTGCCCTTGCTGTAAAAGAAATCATAACCACCCATGCCTATCCGGCCATTACCGGAAAAGACCAGTGTGCCGGAAGCAGCGTGATAATAAGGCGCCAGTTCATCATGGGCCGTATTGATCGCTTCACCCAGGTTAGTACTACTGACAGGCTTGCCTGTCGCATCCAACTCTGCATACCACAGATCAAAACCACCATGACCACCGGGCTTATCGCTGGCATACAATAAATACTTTCCTCCTTCCATTACATAAGGCTGTTGCGCATTAAAGCCGGGTGTATTGATCAGGCTGTCCAGCAATACCGGGCTGCTCCACCCATTGCCATTCCTGCTGCTGTGGTAAATGGCTGATTTCTTGACACCCTGCACAAGAGTCCAGCGGGTGATGAAGAGCGTATTCCCATCCGGTGTGATGCTTACCACCCCCTGGTGATAATCATTTGCCTGGGGCAGATCAGTTTTGGTAATAGTACCAATGGCACCTGCTGAATACAGCGCCTGGTAAAGGCGGTTGGTATATACCTGCTTTTTACCGCCTGCTGCACTATCAGCGCGGGTGGAAGTAAATAACAGGGTATTTTCATTCAGCCAGGCCGGTGCATAATTGGCGCCTTTCGTATTCAGCGGCTCATCAGCTTTGGTAAGCGTATACAACTTCAGGTCCTTCTTAGCCAGTTGCTCCTGTACAAAACGAAGGCTTAATATTTCCTTGCGGGCAGCTTCACTATACGCATCATCTGTTTTATACATATCCAGGAAATGGGTGAAGGCCTTCTCTGATTCTTCATATTGCCCCAACGCCCGCAGGGAAGTAGCATAATGATACCCTGCCAGCGGGAAGGCGCTCTCCCCTTCCTCCAGTGCCTGTTTATAATAGCCGGCTGCTTTGGAAGGATAATTCAGCCGGCGGTAGCTTTCTGCCAGGTAGAACACTGCCTGCTGCCGGCTGCTCACTGCCACCTTTTTAGTCGTAACTGTTGTTTGTGCGGTATAGGGATTAAAGCCTTCTTTTTTAACAGCCGGTTTGGAAGTGTTCAGGTACTTCTCGTAATACTCCGCTGCAGAATTATAGTCAGCCTTTTTATAATAGTTGTCCGCCGCCTTCAGATAGTCATAGGTAAACTGTGCTTTGGCAGCAATCATGCACAGAAGAACAGCAGATGTGAAATATATTTTTTTCATGGTCACTAATATTATTATTAATTATTGATTACTAATTATTGCGTTATTGATTATTGCTGCGTAAAAAGCGATCGGCGCAGAGGAATAATCAATAATAAATAATCAATAATCACTATAACCTCGGACATACAAATTCCACTTCCGGTGTTTTTGCTGACCGTTTTCCGGTAAAGGACAGTGATATTTCAAAACTGTTGGAGCCACCGGCCATACGGCCCAGGTCGGACGTATTCACATCATAGCTCACTCCCAGCACCATATTTTTCCAGGTAAAGCCGGCATACGGCGATAAGGCATCTTTAAAACGGTAGTTAGCGCCCAGCATCACATTTACATCCAGTTCAGGAAATGCCTTTAACTGTGCATACGCGCCAACCATTTTTTCCTGGGCCTTTCCCTGGAACATATACAAAAGATTGGGTGTAAGGCTCAGCACATCCGTTAAGATCAGCCGCACACCGCCATGCATGGTATAGCGCACCGGGATACGTGCATTGCCGGTTTCACTGAACTTGTCATCGGGCCTGTTGATATGGGACACTGCAAAGCCACCGAAGATATTGGCCTTCTTACCGGGTTGTGCGTCGAAATAAAGAATACCGGCGCCTGCATCGAAGGAAACGGCCGATGTACGACTGAAGGATTCCATAGAGGTATTGCCGGGATTATAACCTGTTATAGGATTCCACTGATCGCCAAAAGTGAGCTTGGAAGGATTGAAACGCCGGCTAATGATGCCCAACTGCATACCCATCACAATGCGGTGCTGTTCATTGGCGCCAAACCGCACACCGGTATAAGCATAACTGCCATAAGCCGTGGTATAATTATAGCCGCCGTCGCCGGCTTTCTGATTCAGGATACTGGCGCCGAAATTAGAGTTCTTGCTGGTCGTAAACTCTGCCGACAGTCCCGGCGTGGAGAAAGGACTGCTGAGGTTTCCCCACTGCGTACGGTAAATACCTGATACCCGGTAATCGCCATCAAACGATCCGGTCAAAGCAGGATTCAGCCAGGCAGGATATACATAATACTGCGAAAAGTGAGGATCTGTCTGGGCGCTCATTTCATGGCCTGAACATACTGCTATCAGGAACAGCCATAACATTTTTACAACACGTCTCATATCAGTTAAATTTTGGTATTGACATATATGGTTTACTATCTCAAAATGGTTACCGGCCCTGTCATAGGCTGGAATCCGTTCTTCAGATGAATGACATAATAATAGGTAGCTACCGGCAATGGTTTTCCGTTCATGGTCCCATTCCACGGATTGCTATAGCCACTGGCATAATGTACCCGCTGCCCATACCGGTTAAATATTTCTACGGTGCAGCCTGGATAATCGGCCAGGTTCTCAATAAACCAGGTATCATTCACGCCATCACCATTGGGCGAGAAAGCATTGGGAACCTTAACAGGCCGCAGGATCTTTACCATTAGCTCATCCGTTGCCGTACAATTGCCTTCACCGGTAGCGGTTAAGCGGTAAGTACGGTCTTGCTGCGCCACCATGACAGGCCTCAAGGTGTTGGCATCTGAAAGATCAGTGGGCGGAGACCATTGGAAGCTCACTACTGTAGAGTCATTAACCTTGGGATTGAACCTGATCTGGGTACCCTGTGCCACCACAAATGGACCTCCCGCATCAATAACCGGTTGCAGGTATACGGTAGCTTCATGGGTAACCGGATCAGAAGCGCATCCCGCTTCATTGGTTACCTGCAGCTTCACGGCATATTTACCCGGCAGTGCATATTCATAACGGGGGTTGCGGCTGGTGGCCACACGGCCATCACCAAACTCCCAGCTCCATCCCCTCACGGTACTGTTGGGCGCCGTGCTCAGATCGGTAAACCGGTGCTCATCACCCTGACACAGGGCTGCCGGTTCTATACGGAAGTCCGCTACCGGTTTATTCAGGAACTTATCGGGTGTAAGCAGTTTGGCAGCCGCATCGGTACAACCATACACAGATATGGCCGTCAGGTTTACATTGTAAGTGTTACTGACTGCATACGTATGTTCGGGGTGAGTAGTTGATCCTGTACCACCATCGCCGAAGGTCCATTGATAATTCAAGGCCGCATTATCAGCAATCGTGGTAAGGTTATTGAAGGTAGCTGTACCGCCGGGCACACATATTCCTGCAGGCAACTCAAAGTCGGCCACGGGTAAAGCATGTACCGCTACAGGAAGTGTAGCATTACCAGTACAACCATTGTTGCTGGTGGCGGTCAGCTTAACAGTATAGGTATTGTGGGCCGCCCATGACCTGGTGAAGGTATTCCCATTGGCGTAAGAAGCCGTATTGCCATCTCCAAAATCCCAGTCCCAGGTGGTAATACTTCCGGTGGGAATGGTAGAGTTATCATCAATGGTGGCTGCCTGGTTAAGACAGATATCACTGGTTGCTGTAAATACTACATTGGGCTTGGGATGCACCACCATGGTATTCGGATAAGTTGCCGTACATCCACCGGTAGAAGTAAAGGTATACGTAATGGCATGTGTACCGGGGCCTGCTAATGCAGGGGTGAAGCCACCGGCGGCAGTGGTGCCCGGACCGCTGTATATGCCCGTACCGGTAACACCATTGGTAACGCTGGCTGTAGCGACGGAAATGATACCCGGTGCATTTTCACAGATAGCTGCGAGTGCGAAATAAGCCAGTTGAGGCGTAACCCCCAGGGTTGCCACAACAGTGGTATCGTCTGTACAGCCGTTGGAGGATGTAGCAATAAGCGCAATATTGTAGGTACCATAGTCAGCATAATTATGTGTTGGGTTTTGTAAGGTGGAGGTATTGTTGCCCGGCGTAGAATTCGGATCGCCAAAATTCCAGGTATAACCTGTGATGGTTTCACCGGCAGAAGGGGTTGATATATTGGTAAACTGCGCCAGTCCATTCACCGGCAGACAAACGGCTGGCAACGTAAACTCAGCTTTGGGTTTGGCCATTACCACCATACTGTTGCTGGAATCTACCACCACACAACCACCGGCAGAAGTAAACGTATAATAGATCTTATGCGTGCCGGCGCCGGCTATGGAAGGACTGAAATTGCCGGCAGCATCAGTGCCTTTACCGCTGTACACACCGGTTCCGCCGACCCCGTTGGTAACACTGGCCGTAGCGATGGAAACAGTGCCGGTGGTGCTTTCACATACAGGCGGCAATGGCGGATAGGTTAACTGCGGCCGCACATTAAAGGCAGCCGGTACAGTAACGGTTTTGGTACAACCTTTGGCAGTAGTAGCGCTAAAGGTGATAGTATAAGTACCATAGCTGGTATAAGTATGCGCAGGATGCTGCAGGGTGGAAGTATTGGGGTTGGACGCCGTGGCATTGGGATCCCCAAAATTCCAAGCCCAGGTAGTGATAGGTTGCCCATCCGGCGTAGAGGATGTATCGGTAAACTGCGCCACGTCATTTGCAGGCAAACATCCCAGTGGGTAGGTAAAACCGGTATTGGGTTTGGCCAGTATGGTAATCACCTTCCTGATGGTATCGCCGGAACAATTACCGGCACCGGGTACAGAAGCCAGGTGCTTCACGGTGTAGGTGCCGTAGTCAGGATAATTGATGGTTTGTGGCGTATTGGAAGTAACCGTTGCCGTATTCCCATTACCGAAATCCCAATACCAGGAGGTAACGCCGGCAGTAGTAGATGTATCTGTGAAGGTGATACTTCCTCCTTCGCAGATAGAATCCTGTGCAGCTACAATGCTGGCATTCGCTATAATACCGGCCAGTGTAATGGGTTTCGTAGTATCGCCCACACAACCCTCGGGGGTAATTACTTTCAGGTAAATATTATGGGGGCCTGTACTTTGAAAATAATGACGGGGGTTTTGCACACTGTCTGTACCGCCATCAGGATAGATCCAGCGCCAGCGGTCAATGGTATAACCATTACCGGAAGTATTTAAGGCCGCAAAGATCACCGTATCCAGCCGGCAGCCACCCTGTGTAAACGTGAAATCAGCCGTAGGTTTTGTCTTTACGATAATCTCCAGCGAAAACTCTTCTGTACGGGTACAAATATCCACCGTGGGTGATGTAGCGATCAAAGGCAGGTAATGAGTACCGGCCTGGATGAATGTATATGGCTGCGGAAGTGTATACTTGTAATACCTGAAGCCATTGATGTCAACAGAATCCACCGGCATTGGACTATTGTCCGTTACATCTGCATTGGGTGTTACCACAGCAGCGCCCAGGCTGCTGAGCTTCCATTCCAGTTTAGTAGGTTTATAGGCTATCAGTGCAGATATCTCCACCGGTGTTTTGGTACAGGTAAAAACATTCGACTTCCTGGTACTGTCGTATACATTATGGATATCACTCACGCCATTCAGGTTGAGGATATTGGTGCCCGCATTGAAGGCATAGCTCTCTGCGCTACCCAATCCATAGGTAATGGCATTAAATCCCGAATCGCACTGAACGATACATTGCGCCTGCGCCGACGGCCAACCTTTGACCACCACGGTATACCCGGGATAGGAATGTGCATAGGTATGACTGAATACCGATGAATTATCAATCCTGAGTGATGATAGTCCCCCATTGGGTACAATCAGGGTAAGGAAGTTGGAGTAAATGACCTCTTTGTTGTTCCTGAAAAATCCTACCCGCTTACTCGCCTGCTCGGTAGGACTCAGGATCACCATTTCAGGATCGCCATCTGTACCCGGACCGGGATTACAGCCGCCGCCACCACCGCCGATAAACTGCGCCACCATGACCGGTTTATCGGAAGTGATATAATCAGCCGTGCTGCTGGAGAATTTATAATACTTATTATTAATGAGCCCTGTAAGTTGTGTACCGTTTACTTTAACCACTGTAGTAGGATCTTTCACTACCACTTTGTATACGCTGGTTTGGAACAGGCTGGCATACAAATTGGCGGAACCACCCGATTTCGAGAAAGGCGCCGTGAGGTATAACATACCCCATGCCTGCTCAGGAAACAATTGCTGCATGTCATTATCCCTGCCGGGACTGTTGCCGCAGGGAGTTGTTTCTCCGCCTGTGCGGCTGCTGCCGCCAAAAACAGCAATGGGATGACATAGTCCGTCGGGACCGGCAATTGATTTTACGGTGGTGCCGGTCAATTCAGGACCATTGCCGGTGGCACAGTCGGCCTGACCTACCAACTGGTATATCTCTCCTTTGTTCATGACCACTTCAAATGGAACATTCGCCGGCTTGCCCGCACGCGAAGGCGCCGAGGGGGTTATACGCACTCTTGTATTGTTGTCTTTTGCTACCACGTACATCCAGGAATAAGACTGGCTGGCATCGCCCTGCTCACTATTCACAGAGGTATAGGAATAACCCCAGGTATGCACCGGCATCAACATGGTAGCTCCTGATGAAACACTACCGTAAATATGTGCGTATGCCACAATGGGCACATTACTGACAATGTGAATACCTCTTTTCTGGAAGAGCCCCTCCCCTCCGGTACCACCGGGCGGTGGTTTGGTAAACAACCGGGCGTCATAAGCAGGATCACTGCCACTGTTTACTGCATCAGTAGCTCCTTTGGGAAGGTTTTCTGTAGCGATAACCGTATTGGCCGGTATATTATAGGTTCTTGTCCATTGAGGAGGAAATGGGGCGCCGCCGTTATCGATCGTTACGGTAACCACCGCAGCTTGCTCTGCACTGAGGTATAACACCATATTCATCGTGTTACCACCATCTCCCGAACCACCGCAGGGAGGTTCCATATATTGGTGATGGCCATAACCTACCCAGAACTCTTTACCCCTGTTGCTGAAAGGCTGGGCGCTGGCTATAAAGGGAACAATGCTCCCTAGCAATATGGCTAATACCCTGTTCATATTTTTACATCTACTCATAGGATTAGCGTTTTAGGATCATTATTGCTTAATGATCAATTTATTTTCCCATGTACCGTCTTTGTATTTTATCATTAACAGATAGGTGCCTTTCTGCAATTCCGTCAATGGAATAGTGGCCCTTACACCCGTTGCGCTGAATGATCTTATTTTTCTTCCGTCTATGCCTGTTACCTCAAGCTGTATGATATTTTTGGGTGCTAACACATTTACCACCGATGCAGCGGGATTGGGATATAACAGCAAAGTGTTCTTTGCAATGTCACTGCTTGTTTTACTACTCACCGAACCGGCCCTTGCGTATACAGCATTGCATTCATACAGGAAAGGAGAAATGGTAGCCTGTCTCATACGTTCACATCCATATTGACTCCCCACAGTTCTCACCGTAGCCGTGAATGAGCCGGAAAGAGAGGCAGGATCGAATTCGATGTTGGGATTGGTGGGCGAAGGCTGCTTATACCGGAAGCCACCTGGTGCATTGCTCATGTCCCATACATATTGTGTTGAAGGAATGGTATAATAGGAACTGATCAGCGTGGTTATCCAGCCGGAAGGCGAAGAAATGGTGGCGCAGGCAGTACCATTCATGATCGCTTGTGGCTTTAGTGTTATAAACAGGCTTTTTGTTTCATTTAAAATGGTATTGGTGAGCCTTATTTCAAAAGTAGTAGGAGCATTGAACCCGACAAATCCGATCACCGGATTATAGTCCTGCAAAGTATTATTGGGAACCGGTGCAACAATCGTTGTATTACCCGAAATGGTAGGCACCAATTGATGGTCCCTGTATATTTCCCAGATATTTCCATGTGGCTGATTTGAGCTCAAATCAAAAGCTATATTACCTTCATCGGTGAAACGGCAAGCGCTGAAGACATTGTACAAACTACAGGAAGCAGATGATAAGAAATCTGTCGTTAGCTTTCCTGGGCTAAAAATATTGATACCATCAGGGTGTACGTCGTATGTTGCAGTAGCCCTTGCCATTTGCAGTCTGCCTGTATTCAATGGAGTTAAATCAATCGATGCCGTTATCGTTGGGTTATTGTCGCTACACCCATTGTTCGATGAGCCTGGAGAAGGCGGAACGGTCATACTTGCAGTATAAATTCCTGGCCGGCCTCCAGGAACATTTATCTTACTTCCCTGCCCAAGAACATTTCCATATGGATCCCTCCACGTATATATGGCATTGATAATTCCGCATTTTACCGATAAGGTTACATCACAATCATTGGGATCATCCAGCTCAGTGGTTATGGCAAAATCACTGGCTGCCTTCAATTCAGGATATGCAAATGCTATAGCAGAAATATAGGTATCGGGATTAAAATTGTTGGGAAATGTTTGAAATGGACGGTACCCTACTGAAGGATAAATGAGTATCATATCATAATCATCATTGGGTGTAAACCCTACTGCATACTGCTCCCAGGAAGTATGGGCAATATAATTTAAACAAACTACCTGCTGGGAATTGGCAGGAATATTCGGCAGCTCGTAATCATTACGAAATGTAGCAGGTGCATCTTCGCAGTGCATTAAAATAATATTCAACTGGTCCATCGGCCCGGTTTCCCATCCTCCAAATCCGAGAAAATCGGCCTTCTGCAACAGGAAGCTCAATGTGTAATAATTTCCGGGCGTCACTTGGGGGATTTTCTGCGCAATGCCTTCGCCGCCTATTTCCTGCCGCACATAATTGGCCCTTGCTATCATCCATGCAAAATTGGCATTAGGCACCCCGGTGGGGTTAACTGTTGAAGTCCATGGCGGGTTAACATCAGGCGTTCCGTGAGAAGGAAGCCAGGAAGCCACATCCCCATCAAAAATAGTATAACAGGTACTACAGTTTGCTCCGGACGGAATAGAGAAAGTGTTATTGGAACTATGATTACAGGAGTTCGCGGCAACCGGCGTGCAATCTATTGTTGAACGCAGGTTCGCTGTTCCGGCATTCGCATTCTTCCTGCCGATAATTTTTGACAGTCCGGTAGTATCTTTCTTTTGGGCCAGACAGTTGTCCGTTATACTGATTGTAAGGATCACAAAAAGTAATCGTAAGCAGTTTTTTCTCATACTAATCCTTTTGGTGTTATGGTTAACTTATTCATCAAATAAACCACCGGGGATCATAGGAAATATATGATCACCCGGCAGTCTTATTCTAGCGGATCAGATTGATTGATCCTTTTCTATTGATAACCGTCCCATCTGTTAAAATCATTTTGCATACATACATATACACCCCTGATGGTTGTATCCTGCCCTTATAAGCACCATCCCATGCTACGGATTGATTCCTTGATTCAAAGATCTTTTCGCCCCACTGATTGAATACCATAAACTGCATTTCCTTGATCTTGTAGCTGTACACTTTCAATACATCATTGAGACCATCGCCATTGGGCGTAAATGAATTGGGAATGTAAATACCATCAGGCAGCACCTGTTGTGATAAGGGATTCGATACAGCCTCTTTACAACCTATTGCTTTCACCAGGAGGGTAATGGTTTGTAAGGGTTGCAAACCACCTACCGTATGGGTGAGGCCTGTAGCGCCCGATGTGGGTGTAGTCCAGGTATTGCCACCATCGAGTGAAACCTCGTAGCCGGATGCGCCCTGTACGGCATTCCACTTAAACCGCACGAGATCGGTAGCCACAGAGTCGGCGGTAACAATGGGTGCTATTGGTACCGGTGTAGCAGTCACCATCACTTTTGTCCTTCCGGAACTACAGCCTCCGGCAGAGGTTTGTTGTACATAGTAGGTAGCATTGGTGGTAACGTTGGTCGCTACGAAACTGGTGCCGGTTGCAATGGCCGTTCCACCTGTTGGAACATCATACCAGGTGTAGGTTGTTCCTGCCACCGGCGATTGTATGGTAAACGTTGCATCAAAGCCCGTACAGACCGTTAACGAATCATCTACCACCTGCACATCGGCATTGGTACAGGCATTTAACGGGGTCGACAGGCTATTCTGGCAGTTTAAAGCACCCACCGCCTGTACAACGATGCTTACGGATTGTAAGAGGTTTAAACCTGTAATGGTATGCGTGGTACCTGTTGGACCTGAACTGGGTATAGTGAACGGATCATTATTGACAGAAACAGTATAGGAAACAGCTCCCGGTACGGGCACCCAGTTAAAGGTAATGGAGCTGATACCGGACGCTCCTACTGTTACAATAGGTTGGGGCAGTAAGGATGCCGCTGATACCACCACCCGCTTACGATCAGTGCTGGCACAGCCTGCTGCCGATACACCTTCCACATAATAAACCGCCGTTGCTGTAACATTACTTACCGCTAAGGTGTCGCCTGTGTATATAGCCGAACCACCTGTTTGTGAAGTATACCAGTTATAAGTACTGCCAGGCTCGGGATTTTGAATAACAAATGCTGTATCACCACCCGGACATACATTTAAAGAATCGGCTGCCAGGTTCACCACAGGTCTTGGATTTACCAGAACGGTATCCTGGTTGCTTCCGATACAACCATCGGGTGTAGTAGCCTGCAGTTTTACAATAAAGGTATCTGCCGCATTGTAATTATAGCTGGCATGCTGGCCGGTGGCAGTGGTATTATCATGGAATGTCCATTTCCATTCGTCAATAACAATACCATTATCTGTCATATTTTTACCGGTAAACTGCGCCACATCATTTACACAACCGGAGTAATTGACCGTGAAGGTTGGTTTTGGCTGCGGCACCACCTGTACATAGAGGATATCCCGGCCGGTATGATCACAGGACTCAATATCAGGATGCTCATAAATAATCTCAACACCATATACACCAGGTCCGGCAAAAACATAATCCTGCCGTACCGGGAATACATAATAGCGGGTTCCATTCTTCACCACAGAATCGGTGGGGACAGGGTTGATAAACGTGCTGTCTGCATTGGGCAAAAGACCTGCCACCCTGCTAAACTTCCAGGTAAGTGACAATGGTTTCACCGGCAGGTAGGCAGTGAACCGGAATGGCGCACCATCACAGGTAAACTCATTCCTGTTGCTTGTTGAGTCTAATGTATTCTTAATATCACCCAACGCATGCAGTGTTTTCACCAGCGTTCCGGCATTATAACCGTAGCTTTCCACGCTTCCCAGGCCATAGGTGATCGCGGTAAAGGCGGAATCGCATGTTACCCTTACCTGTTGCTTGGCCGAAGTCCAGCGTTTTACCACTACCGTATAATTCACATTCAGTAAACCATTCTGCGGATGCGGATAGGTATAATCCGGCGTTACAGGCGTAGTACCGGCGATCATTGACAGAGAGCCTACTCCGTTGGTTGGAACAATAAGGGTCAAATAGTTGATGGTAATGGATTCCTCATCATTACGGTAGAAAGCGACCTTATCAATCCCCTGCTCAATAGGACTTAAGTAGATCATTTCCGGATCACCCACATCTCCGGTTACACAGGCGCCGGTCAGGTACTGCGCTACCATGATGGGCTTATCTGCTTCAATATAATCGGCTGTGGAACTAACATACTGGTAATAAAAATTATTCGTAAGCCCGGTTAATACTACGCCATTCTTCTTCACCACCGTGGTGGGGTCCTTCACCGCTACACGGAAAATATTGGGTTGCAAACCACTGGCATTGGAACTGGTAGAAGATGGAGCTGTAAGGTATCTTTTGCCCCAGGCTGTTGACGGGAAGTTTTGCTGCATATTAAAATCACCGCCGCCTGCACCACTGGTAGGACAGTCAATATAGGTACGGCTGGAGCCGCTGAAGGAAGCAATTGGGAAACATTTACCCTGATCATTGGGTATTGATTTAATAATGCTGCCACTAAGCTCGGCAGTAGTAGAGCTGGATATTACCTGGAACACCTGTCCTTTCATTAAGGTAACGGTGTAGGGCGTTCCCGGCGTCATACCTGCATTTTGCAGAGGCACACCCGGTACACTGGTAATTTCTACTTTAGTGCTATCATTATCAGCCACTACATAGAAATAAGAATAGCCGCCTGTTCCCCAGCTTTGGGTAATGCCTAGCATTCTATACTCATATCCCCATACGCCCACTGGCATCAGCATGCTGGCGCCCGAAGAGGTGCTACCAATAACATGCGCATACGCTACTATGGGTACATCGCTCACAATACTAATACCCCGGTCAGATTTTCCTGGTGTATTCAGGTAAGCGCTCATCACACCGGCCTTGGGCAGGTATTCTGTTGCCGTGACTGAATTGGCAGGCACAAAATAATTACGCACCCAGTTGGTTCCATTGATCCTCACCTGTACATTGGCAGCCTCCTGTGCACTCAGGTACAATACCATTTGTTGCGTTGTACCCGCATTGAGCTCGTTGATGGGATAAGCCACCCAGAACCTTCTGCCCCTATTGGAACTGTCTTTATCAGGCAGCACAGGTGGTGCATAGGGATTTACAAGGCCCGTGAATTTATCCAGGAAATTGACGCCTGACTGGGTGATCGTTTTCTTAAGCACATCAGTCCGGCTGTTGAAGCCTACTACCCAGAAATTGGAAGCCGTGGTTTTACCCAACCCGAGCATGTGCTGATCAGGGATAGACCCCTGCCAGGGATCAAGGTAAAACAGCTTCATATCATAATCATAATTACCCCCGCCGGCAATATCCACCTTGGTATAGAAATACATAGAGTCGGTGCCGGCTACAAGACCGGCAGGTACAACACCGGAGAACCTCCTGGCTTCCACAGCAGTGGAGGGAGCAGTTGGCCCCCAGGTGATTTTCATCACCGTATCTGTTCCGTACATAAATGTTTGTAACTGTCCTGCCACGGGAACAGCCGGTGTGGCAGTAAGTACGGTGGGTAATGCGGTGGGATAGAATTCATAAGCCCCCAGGTCGGGTACACCAGCCGTTAAAGTGGTGGGCCTTGTATTATTGTTAAAATCATAATTATTACCTGCGATCTGTACACCGCGGCCATGCATGGCCCATACATCGGGGTTGCCCAATGCTGGCTGCAGATCGGTATTGCTCACAAAGGCAGGCGCATACACAATGGAATTTACATCCCAGTACGAAGCGTTCTTCCAGTCGGCCAGGGTAGCAAAAGTACCTGCGGGACTACCCCTTTGCGCCAGAACGCTGCCTGTTGTATACAACATGTTATAATCACTCAGGTAAGAAGATTCGGTATTGGTCACAAACAATGCCTTACCGCCTCCTTTATGGGAGAAGATATTATTGCGTACCTGGAAGCTGCTGGTAGCTGAAGTCACGAAATAGGCCGCAAAGTTGTTGGTGGCGGAAGTGGCGTCGCTGTTTACGGTATTATTGAAATAATTGGCCGCATTGAAATTGTCGTGGTACAATCCATACGAGCTGGCCCCGCTTGTGTTGATCGAGATAACATTGTTCACGACATTAACGCCTGGTGAACTGGCCAGGTGCAAGCCATACAGGATGCCCCGGTTGTTTACAGCAGTTATTTTATTGTTGGTCACTTTACCCGGCGCTGCAAGCGCGGTATCGCTGTTTCTCACAGAAATACCATAGACCGTAGTGGAAATATTGTTGATGGTTACCTTGTTGCCGGTAATTGTATAGGAAGAATCGCAATCAGTAGCAAACAGGCCATAGGCTACGGTATTGGCCGTATCGGTCAGCGCAATGGTATTATTGCTCAGCCTGATCCTTTTGGCCGTAGCAGCATAAATACCATACTGGAAAGCACCGTTGACGGTATTGTTGTCTATTACGTGATCGGCCGTGAGGTTAACGCCTGTGCCCGTACCAGCCAGGTAGATACCGCTTGAACCGTTGCTGATATGATTGCCGCTGATAACATGGTTGCGGCCCTTCATGTTGTTGGCATAAATACCCACCACATTATTGGTGGCAGTGGTGGCTGCGGGCGCTACAATGTTACAGTTCACAATGCTATCATAAGAAGCGGTGTTGGCCAGCTCCACTACCCTTCCGTTAGCCACATCGGTACCGGTGATGGCAAGGTTTTTAAAGATGAAATATTTGGTGCTGTCTAATTTGAGCGTATAGTTGGCTGCAGCAGTGCCGGCATGAGTGAGGTTTACATCACTGGCAATGCCACTGGCACTCCGGAAGGTCACCGTATTGATGGCTGAAGTATTGGGAATATATGGTATTAAGATCTGCTCATTATAGGTACCGGAGGCCACGTCAAATATTACAGGCCCTGTAATACCACACAGCAGGGCACTTACCGCACTTTGGAAAGTGGGGAAGTTTTTGGGTCCTGCTGGTCCGCCGATTGTATAAATACCCGTCAGCAATACCGTATTCAAGGTCACCTGTGTCGTACTGGTATAAGTAGTAACGCCATTGCAGGTTACTGCTGCCCGGTACAATGTGCTGGTAGTAGTTACCGTATGGAATTCAGGGAAGTATTGAACCGGGCTGATCGAATCCCAGGTTACTCCATTATCGCCGGAAGAGAACCACTGGAAGGTGATGGACCCCAGCGGTGAATGTCCTGTTACATTCAGCACAATGGGTGCCTCCAGGCAAATACCGGAAGCAGGCGTTACTGAAGCAGCACCGGCCACAGGCGGATTGGCGCATGGCTGTGGTGCGAATTCATAAGCGCCCATATCGGGCGTAGTGGCATGACGGGTCACATCCAGGATATCTGTAGCAATACCCACAGGCATACCCTTATTATCAATAGCCGCCAGTTGGGGTTTCAGGTCACCTGCATCCGGGGCTGTATACAGCGGGTTAAGCTCAAAAGAACTGGAATCCTCGTTGGTGGCTGTTATCCAGTTGGCCAATGTTGGCTGGTTGGCGGAATAGTAACCTATATAAGCATTGGTGCCAGATACGTAGAAGTCATTGTGATCAGAGAGCACGTTGCTGGCCGTTGTATTCAGGTAGATAGCATGTTTAGTACCGGTACCTCCACGGGTAACAGATACCGTATTGTTCATGAACTGAATGCCACTGGCCGAAGTTGTTTGATAGAAGCCGGCGCTGGCCGAAGTAGTGGTACTGGTATCGTTATCTATAGAAATGGAATTGTGGTAATACAACACGTTATTGGAACCTGTGTTGTGCAAGGGGTAAATAACACCTTTGCCGTCCAGTGCATAGAACAGGTTATTGCTCACGGTATCCTCATTGCCCGAAGAAGCATCCACCGAGTTATGGGCTATACCATAGAGCCCGGCTGTAGCGGCAGGCGACCCGCCGAAGAACCTGGTAAACCTGTTTTTGGAAATGCTTAGTTTAAAGCTGGGCGCGCTGGTGAGGTAAATACCATAGACATTGGAGGCTGACCCGGTACGGGTTGGCCGCGTAAAGGTATTCCCTTCAATCAGCGTATTGATGGTACCTGCAGCATATAAACCATAGGCATAGAACTCTTGGATGGTATTGTTAGTGAACGTATTGCCCTTGATATAACTGGCAGTAGTTGTACTTCCTGCCAGCGTTACGCCATAGTAACCACCAATAATCGTATTGCGGTCGAAAAGATTAGCATCACATAAAGTATTGCCGGTTGCAGTGGGACTGCCGGCATTGGCGCTGATTGCCACAGCGGCAAAATCGGTGCTGGTAGCCGTAGTAGAAGCAATGACCGTACACCTGCGGAATATATTGGAGTCGGCATTGTTGATCAATTGTACACCATATCCGAAAGTAGCACCGCCACTGGCATCAATGATCAGGCTGTCGAAAATGATGTGATCGGCGCCGCTTAGTTTGATCACGGCTTTTTCATTGGCATCGGTGGCATTGAAAGTAATGGTATTGCCGTTGCCATTGAAGGTAATAGTATTGACAGTAGAAACGCCGGCAATGCTGTCGAGCCTGAGCTGTTCATTATAGGGACCTGTACCAGTTACGACATTAAAGACAACTGCTCCGCCAATACCACAACTCATAGCCGCTTTGGCATCAGCAAAGGAGTTGAAGTTACCAAAAGCATTACCAGGTACATAATTCGTAACTGTATCCTTGCTGATGGTATAGGTACCGGAAGGCAAGGCAGGGTTCACCACCAGTTTTACCGTATCACTGTATACCACAGAGCTACCGCAGGCAATGGCTGCCCGCAGGTACAAGGTAGTCATGGCTGTAATAGCAGTATCCGGCGTAAGTTTGGGTGCTCCGATGGAATTGAACGGCAGCGCCAGGGAACTGGTAGACTGCCACTGGAAGGTTTGGGCCGAACCGAAAGCACCGATGTTCAGGTTCAGGTAAACAGGATTATACTGGCAAATCGTATCCGGATTTACACTGGTGTATCCATTGACAGGCGGTGTGCTGCAAGGTGGCGGTGTAAACTCGTAGGCGCCAATATCCGGCGTGGAGGCATTCCGGGGTAAATGCAGGATATCATCCGGAATACCTATCCCTAATCCTTTATTGTCTATACCTGCATTGCCGGGTGCATAATTTTCGGCACTTCTGTTCACAAAAGCCGGGATGGCTGTTACAGAAAACAGGTCCCGGGCAGGAGAAGCTGAAACGGCAGCCCTCCAATTAATAATATTCAGGTAGCTGGCATTGCTGTAATAGCCAATATAGTTGTTACCGCCGGTTGCATTGATATAATAATCATTGTTATCAGCAAAAGGCAGGTTACCGTTCAGGTAGATACAATGTTTATCACCTGTTCCGCCCCTTGTTATGGAAATAAGGTTATTGTAGAAAGCCAGGCCGGTAGTAGTGCCGGTATTGTAGAATCCCCTGGTAGTGGCTGTAGACGTGGAAGTATCATCATCCAGCGAAACAGTATTGTGCAGGTAATAGATATGATTAGAGCCTGTATTGGCTATTCCATACACGGCGCCATTGCCATTTACATCGTAGATAAGGTTGTTGCTCACCGTATCTACATCAGCCACATCTGCATCAGAGTTATTAAAGTTGATACCGTAGAAATCAGCCGTGCTGGCAGGCGCCCCGCCAAACGGGTTCTTGATACGGTTCTTGGAAACCTTACAGGCCGTATTGTCCTGTGTAGTAAAGAAAATACCGGTAAAGCTACCTACGTCTGCACGGCTGGGCCTGCTGAAGGTATTGAGTTCTATTAAGGTTTTATAGCTGCCGGCTACATAGATGCCGTACCGGTAAAACTCTTTCACATCGTTTTTAGTGAAACTATTGCGTCCGTTACCGCCACCATTATAGGTAGCTACGAGTGTAATACCATAATAACCACCAACAATGGTATTGCCGGAGAAAATATTATCATCGCTCAACACCGTGCCTGTTGCTACAGGGCCAGCATCACTGCCATTGATAACAATACCCGCAAAATTCTCCGTAGTGGAAGTAAGTGAACTGTTAATGATACAGTTCCTAACGATGTTGGAATCTGTATTGCTCATCAGTTGCACACCATAGCCATAAGTGCCTGTATTGGCATTGATGACCAGGCTATCGAATATGATATGTCTTGTTCCTCTTAATTTGATAATGGCCCGTTCATTGGAATTGGCTGTAGCAAACCCAATGGCCGCTACCCCATTACCTTGGAAGGTAACCGTATTAACAGCGGAAGCGCCGGGTATGGGGTTCATGATCAGTTGCTCATTATAGGGATCATTGTTTACACCTGTCTTTACTGTAAAGAGTACGGGACCATTGATACCACACCTGATGAAATTATAGGCATCATTGAAGGAGTTGAAGTTCAGACCGCCTGTCGGGAAGTGATTGTCAATGGTATAAAACAGGCCGCTCACCGGTGTGGGAGATATTACCTGTACGGCAGCAGAAGTATCGGACAAACCAGACAAGCTACAGGTAGCAATGATACGATACCAGGTAGTACCGATCTGCGTAGTGGTCACAGACAGGCCGGTATCAGCAGCGCTGGTATTAGACCAGTTGGTATTATCGGTAGAACGTTGCCATTGGTAGGTAAGGCCATTACCGGTAGATATACCTGTTACGCTTACTTTGAACGGTTCTGTACATACGGTAGTAGCTGAACTGACCGCTGTGCCACCTTCTGGCTTACCGCTGCAATCGGCCCAGTCAATCACCACTATGTTATCCAACCCAATATCGGTAGTACTGGAAGCATCCACCGCTTCAAAACGAAGCACGGTGGTAGCAGAAGCCGAGGTAAAGAAAATAGCTTTGGTCTTCCAGGTGGCAATGGTCCGTACACTGTCTAATCGTATAAAGGAAGTACCGCCATTGGTTGACAGGTAAACAGACAGGCTGTCATTACCTGATGTGTTGATATAATCAAACGTCAACCGTTTGAGCGCAGAAGCAGTATTGGCATTAATATACAGGTCGAGTTGTGACTTGGTGGTATTGACAGCGCTGTAGGAATGGAAACGGGCAGAATGAGCGCCATCGGAAGCAACAGGCGTATAACCACCTAAGGTTAGATTGGTCCACCCTGCTGAAGCGCCCTCATCATCCCTGCGCCAGGCATTATTGCCGGAAATGAGATTATTACGCCAGTAATTATTGGGCACGTCCTTCACACCACAAACACTTGTCCACGTTTCAAAACTTTCTGTATAAGGAAGCGTAGCATAAGCCGGCGCAGTAAAGGTTATAAGTACTGAATCCGAAAAACTGCTGTTACCGGAACAGATGATCTGGCGCCTGAACCAGGTATTGGCGCTAATGCCTGCAGCGTTATAAGTAGCGCCGGTGCCATTGGTGGTGATATTATCCCAGGTAGTTCCATTGGTAGATTTCTGCCATTGATAGGTTAACCCGGCTGCAAAGGTGGCGCCGTTCACGCTGAGCGTAAAAGGCGTGGTGGCATTACAAACGCTGGTAAGCGTAGAAACCGTCACACCACCAACAGGCGTACCGCTACAGTTGGGGAAATCAACCAGCTTGATATTATCCAGGCCAATATCGGTAGTTCCAAAATCGGATGTGGCTTCAAACCTTACCACTGTAGTAGCGGATGAGGAATTGAAGAAGACAGTCTTGGTTCTCCATACGGTAGTCGCACGCGAACTGTCTACCCGCACAAAACTGGTGCCGCCATTGGTAGATATGTAAATGACCAGGCTATCACTGCCGGAAGTATTGATGTAGTCGAAGGTCAGCGCCTTAGTGGGAGCAGCCGTAGCACAATTCACAAAAAGATCAAACCGTCCTTTGGTGCCGTTGCTGGCATTGTAGGAATGGAAGCGTGCGGAATAGGTTCCCGCAGAACTTTCAGGTGTATAAGTGCCCAAAGTAGGGCCAGCCCACGCTCCCGATACACCATCATCATTCCTGCGCCAGGAGTTATTGCCGGTGGCCGGCGCGTTGCGCCAGAAGTTATTGGGTATATCCCGCGTATCGCACATATTGATCCAACTGCTTTCAAAGCTTTCCGTGAAAGGTAATGCTGTATAGGCC
This sequence comes from Paraflavitalea devenefica, assembly GCF_011759375.1. Lineage (NCBI taxonomy): Bacteria > Pseudomonadati > Bacteroidota > Chitinophagia > Chitinophagales > Chitinophagaceae > Paraflavitalea > Paraflavitalea devenefica. Next base: position 213,721 of record NZ_JAARML010000004.1, read on the forward strand.
GGCGGCGTCAGGGTAACAAATACAACCGAGGAAATGCTGCTGCTGCCGGAACAGGTGATGATCCTGCGATACCAAGTATTGGCAGCAATGCCTGTGGGGGCATAAGTAGCCCCGGTAGCATTGGTAATATTTGCCCAGGCGCCGGAAGCCTGGGTGCTGTCCTGCCATTGATAAGTCAATGCCCCGGCAAAAGTGCCGCCATTCACACTGAGTGTAAAAGGAGTAGTAGGACTGCAAACACTGGCCAAAGAAGAAACAGCCGTACCGCCAACTGGTGTACCGCTACAATTGGGGAAATCAGCCAGTTTAACATTATCCAGGCCAATATCGTTGCCAAATGAATTGGTAGGGGTAGCCTCAAAACGCACGATCGTAGTAGCGGACGAGGAATTGAAGAACAAAGTTTTCGTTCTCCATACAGTAGTAGCACGCGCACTATCTATCCGTGTAAAGGTGGCGCCTCCATTGGTAGATACATACACGATCAGGCTGTCATTGCCTGATGCATTAATATAATCAAAGGTCAGTATTTTGGTAATGGCGGGCGTATTACAATTCACAAAAAACTCCAGCCGCCCATTTGTTCCACTGGCATTATAGGAGTGGAAGCGGGCGGAATAGGTTCCTGCTGAACTTTCCGGGGTATAAGCTCCAAATTCAGATGACCAGTTGGCGGAAATACCATCATCATTCCTGCGCCAGGAAGAATTGCCGGTAGCCGGTGTATTGCGCCAGAAATTATTGGGTACGTCTTTGGTGTTACAGGCGTTGATCCAGGTATTTTCAAAGCTTTCCGTAAAAGGCAGTGTAGCATACGCAGGTGGTGCCACTGTAACAAGTGCAACAGCAGAAAAACTGCTGTTACCGGCACAGGTAGTTCTTCTCCGGTACCAGGTGTTAACCCCTATGCCTGTAGATGAATAAAGATATCCCGTAGCACCCGGGATATTGGTCCAGGCGCCGGAGGCCTGGGTGCTGTCCTGCCACTGAAAGGTTAAACCGGTAGCTGAAGTAGCCCCGGTTACATTTACTGTAAAGGGTATGGTAGGGCTGCATACGCTTGCCAAAGAGGCAACAGCCGTACCGCCAACCGGTGTACCTGTACAGGCAGAAGCGATCGTCCAGCTAAAAGCGATATTGGGCCTGTTCGTAGTAGTATTGGTAATTGAAGAAGTCTCGGTACTACCACACAGGTTGCCTGAATTATCAAGGGCTATAGAATGTGATCCGTTGAAAGACAATCCTGTTGTCCAGGGAACAGTCACATTCTGGGTATAGTGTATCACGCCATCATTGGTATTGGTGGGAAGACCATTACAGATCTCTATGACAATATTCTCTGCGCCATTCCAATAATAAGGAATAGCGAAGTTGAAGGTATTGATACCGAGAGTGGGCGTATAATCAATGGGACCAAAAACAGTATTGGAGATATTTTCCCAGCCGGTGGCTGATGTGTTTAAAGTACCCACCACAGTACCGCCGATCTTGATGGTAAGCTCCTGGATTTCTCCTCCAAAAGTGTTGAGGTTGGTAACATCGAATTTAATGGCATTGATATTACCAGCCGTCATACCAGCGGCGTTTAACTCCGACGCCAGGTAGAGGAACTGGGCGCGCCCACCCTCAAACCAGTCCTGCAGGGGAGCCGGATAATTGGTCCCGGTATTGCCGGCAGTCCCTGTACCAATATTAATATCAGTCTGGGCATGCAGCCGTATGGCTGAGCATACGATCAATAACAGCAACAACAGTCTTCCGCGAAAAGCAGTTATGGAAAATTTTCTCATGTAGCTATTGTTTTGGCAATGATTATATGAATACACATGCTTGCGCATGTTTTTTATTTTCATAAGACACAGATAGGCACTCCTAATCCAACGCCTGCCACTTGATCCAGGAGCGTGCATCCCTGGCACACACCATATCATAAGTAGAAGGACTGGTTTGTATAAAGTAATACCCTTCAGCCTGCGTATATTCAGTCCCAACACTGCTCATGATGGAGATACTGCCGCTGGAAGGCGCTGCACCATAAGTACCCAGCAGGCTGAAGATGATGCGCCCATCGGGTGTAAACACCGGAGGCCGGAAGGCCGGTCCATAGGCAGCCAAAGCATTATTATTCACATAGGCAATACCGCCAAAGTCATAAGTAACACCGCCGCTTGTGCCAAACCGCGGGTAATACATCGTATAGTAATAGTTGGGAATGCTGAAAATGTTGAGGGCGTCCAGCTTCTTGCTTTTGGTAAAGCCCGTAACAGAGATCCAGTACGTACCCTCTAAGATAGCCGACTGCCTCCACCGGGTGGGCGCTGTAAGGTCTACTACGATAGGAGCAATAGCGGATGAGATAGATGCCGGTGCTCCATTTACCTGCAACCATAACTTATTATCAACACTGTCCCAATTCATGTGGGTAAATCCGGTAATCATCCCCGAACCTGTATTGAAAGGAGTAGTCAATTCTACACCGCTGGGGCTATAGGTAAAAAGAGTGGTAAATCCATGCCTGCTTCCGCTGCCGGAATAGGTGTAAAAAGTAATGCGGCGGCTGAGGGGATCAACATTCAGATCAAACTGCTGTCCACCTACCTCAAGCCGGGTAAAATAAGTAAGGAACTTACCCACATGTTGCAATGTCAAAGATTTTGCCCATGATTGGTTTTCCCATGCTGTCCGCTCAGCCCGTGTTGCTTTCTGCAAAATGAGTTTGGAACCATTAAACCTTCCTGTCATTTTAATACTGTCGGCAGTGACTGTATCAATAGCGAACTCAAAGTCATAATAAAGCCCGCCACCATAATCTCCCCCGTTCACAGAACCATCCGGGTCAGACAATAAATGCAGGTAAGAATAGGTATCGAAAATAAGGCAGGGTTGCTGCAACGCTTTCAGCCGGTAACTGCTCTGCCCTGTTACACTGGCAGAGGTAGTATCAAAATCGGCCTGCATAAATACCCGGTTGGAATCATTGAAGCGGAAGTAATAATGATAAGTAGCACCATTGGCTGGAACAATGGTGGCCTTCCAGCCGTCGGCTGCAGCCAAAAGGGCAGCCTGGTATTTATCGAGTGTTTCATTGATCCGCTCATCGGGCGATTTATCAAAAACCGGATCATCATCTTTGCTGCAGGATGATAGCCCAACCACTATGAACAGGAGATATAATAAATTATTTTTCATTCTTCTTATCACTTTATTAAATAAGGATTCCGGTTATTATCGGATCAAACTTTCAACAGAAGCCCTTGTACGCGTCTGCAGGCTATAAAAATCAATACCCCATACGTCTTTAAAATAGGTCACCGCGATTGCCTCTTTTTGCCGTAACCGGCTTTTGGCATCGGCCTGTGTGGTGCCATTGATGCTGGTGCCTGCAGGAATGCTGTTCACGATCCTGTCAAAGCCTGCTTTGCCTTCTACCAGCATCATGGCAATCATTTCCACAAAATCCTCGTCAGGAGCCGACATGGCATAATTTGTCACAAAACCATCTCTACGTGCCGCAGCATCGGACATATTGGTCCAATTGGCGGTGTACAACCCTGTTGTGATCCTTTTAAAATCCTGGGTATACATAATATTCTGGTGGAGAATATGGCCAAACTCATGTTCAATGGTGTGGAACATCATTTTTATATTGGCAGAATCAGCAGGTTGATAGCTGGGCATTGCCTTAGTCCTGAAATCATTCAATACATACAACACTACCTTACGTCCGCCTTCTGCGGTTCCCAGTGTTATGGTCCCATCCGTATTATAGCTGGCGCTGCCTGCCAATACAAAAAACTTAGGACAGTATTTCTTGATGAAAAGCTCCCCTGCTTCCGCCACATAGTTATCGATCCACACTTTTTTTACTGCTTCCATGACCGGAATGATCTTTTCCTCCTTAGGGGGCACCAATGTTTTATTCAGTTCCAGTTCAAACTGGTCCCACTTGTACTTAACAGCAATATTGTAGGGCTTTGTGAGGTTATCATAGATCCAGTAATCTATGGGGCCTTTCACCCAGGTATCCCCTCCCAGTCCGGGTATTTCATCAATATTATTCAGATCATCTTCCTTTTTGCAGGCTGTTATCACAGAAATGCAGGCAAGGAGTAAGAATACACGCCTGCTGTATCTTAACACATAAACACGTATTTTCCTCAGCATGCTTTTCACCGGATGCAACCAGCCTGCTGTATCGTCATTCTCTATATTATCCCAAAAAGCAGCCTCATGACGCCTGTATGCAGCATCATTCCGGAGTGCACCGGCCCTTACAGAGATCGGGATTATTTTAGCCTGCTGTTCCATATCATTGTTCGTTTACTTTTTGTAATTGCTTTCGTTTTAACGTGGGTTCAGGTCCAGACCGGAGAGCTTGGCCGATTCCGGGATCTGGAATACCCTGCGCTTATCATCAGGTTCCAATGTGAATGACTCACCTTTCCACACACTGTGCTTCACCGGCAGCTTATGCCGCAACAGATCGAACCAGCGCATGCCTTCCTGTACAAACTCGGCCCTTTTAAAATCAAGTACGCAAGCCACTACACCCGCCTGTGTACCGGAAGCGCCATAAAAATTCTGGATGCGGTAAGCCGTGAGGGTGTGGGATGAAGCATTATAATTGGCAATACGGGTGGAAGCATACGCATTCAGGTCATCAACAGCCTCTGTTATCTTATTCAGTTGTGCATTGGCCTCCGCCCTGTTAAACAATGCTTCCTCGGCAGTAAACAAAGGCACCATTACATAAGGATACCCTATCTCTGCATTGACAGATATCCTTACAAAATATTCATTCACTTTTGGCAACACATAGTTATTGGTGCCTCCCTCATAGAGCTGATAATTAAATGCCCAGGTGCCGCCTGTTACATTGCGGCCTAATATCACATCCGACAGGCTATCGTTCAAGCCATACCGTGTACGGTAATAAGTACGCGCCCATAAAGAACTGGTCTCTGCCAGCAGCAGGTTGGCAGGCTCCGTAGTTTTGGCATACCGCGCCCACAGTTCATTATAGGTGATTGTTCTGTAAGTAGTATTCCAAGGCCGCAGCAAGGGAGTGATATTATTACCCGGGAATACCAGGTTGGTATGTTCTACCACCTTTGCATAATCTTTCTTAAACAGGTAGAAGCGCGAAGCAAACACGTTCGCCGCTACTTTGGTAAAATGATAACGCGGTACCGAATACAGTTTATCATTGATCAGCGGTAACCCTTGTGTCAGGTCCTTCTCGATCATCTTATATACGTAGCTGACCGTTTTACGCTCATAGTCTTTGAACACAACATTCTCCGGCTTGGTTACATAAGGAATTCCGGGATCGCTATCAGCAGTAGACAGATCATACGCTTTTGAAAAGAAAGTGACCAGCATGAAATGGGCATAAGCCCTTGCCACCAGGGCCTCTCCCTTTTGTGCCGTATAATTCTCCGGATCGGGCGCTTGTAAACAGGCTTCCAATGCCTGATTAGCTGCAGCAATGGCCGCATAGCAGGCATTCCAGTAAAACTCCGGCGAGTCCTGCTGGTTATAAGTAACATCCCTGAAAAAGAAAAGATCTGTATTGGTCTGGTCCACGCCGCCAATCCCTTTATCGGCCACATTATCCGATATTGATTCACAAAATGCCATATAGTTGGCCTGCGGATAAGCAGTAGCCAACAACTGGGATACACTTTCGGGACTGGTTAAGGACGCTCTGTTATCCGGTGGATGGTCCAGGAACTTATTACAACCGGATAATATCAGCCCCAGGCAGGATGTTATTAATATGTTTCTTACGGTTCTCATGCGTTTATAGTACATTTTTACAGGCCTGCTTTTATGGATAGTGTCAATTGCTTCTGAACAGGTTGCGCCACCCCGCCTGAATTAAAGAACTCAGGGTCCTGTCCTTTCAGTTTTTTATCAGAATAGATCAGCCAGGGATTGGTGGCTACCAGTGTAAAAGAAAGATTGGTCAATCCTGCTTTTTTGATCAAAGCCCCTCCTGCATTCCAGGTCAGCGAAGCGGTCTTCAGCCGTATAAAATCGCCCCTTGCCACCCGCTCTGTTGAATAATTATAATTGTTATAGGGATAGGCGCCACTGGCACTAATGTAGTTGGCGGTGAATGCATCGAGGATAGAAGGTACATTGGTAACCTTTTCTTCGCCAGGCATGATCCACCGGTCATAGAACTCTTTGGGCATGGCATCCAGGTCGGAATAGGTAGTTTTGAAAGCAGGATACAACCTGATCTTATTACCGGCCTGGTAAGTAATGAAGATGTTTAAAGAAAATGCGTTATAGGTGAAAGTGTTGGAAAACCCGCCGGACATGGTAGGGTCAACAGGACCTTCATATACCAGGTATTTTGTTTCTTCATCCTGCAGGTACACATCTGCACTGCTTTTACCAGCCTGGTTAATAAACAATGGTATGCCGGTATGTGGATCTAACCCTTCATACTGAATAGAAAATAGCCCGCGCACCGGATAACCTTCCTTGGCACCGCCTTCTGCTACCACCAGGCTGAAAATATTGGGTATGTTTTTGACATTGGTGATCTTGGTAGTATTATAACCAAACGTGAAGTTGGATTTCCAGCTCCAGTTTCTGGCATTGAGCACGGTACCACCCACCAATACTTCAATACCACTTGATTTCATATCGGCATAGTTGGCTGCTTTGTATGCTTCACCGCCGATACCGGAGGTTTTGATAAGACTGATGAGGTCAAAACTTTCCCGCTGGTACGCATCCACACTTACGTTCAACCGCTTATTGAAGAAACCGGCATCTATACCCAGGTTGGTAGTATATAGCTTTTCCCAGGTAAGTTCAGAGTTCTCCAGGTTGGCCAATTGTATCACGGACTCTACTTCTGTGAGATAAGGACGTTTGGTATTAATATTCTTTAGTACAATATTGGAATTGGTAGCAGGCCCCATACTCGCTGTAAGGCCGTAGGCGCCTCTTACCGTGAGGTAATCCATCCACCGTACATCCTGCATAAAAGACTCACGGTCCACATTCCAGGAACCAGCTACACTCCACGTAGGCAGCCAGCGGGCCGTGCTTGACTGACCCAGCCGGTTAGATCCATCATAGCGCACGTTGCCGGTGACATTATACTTCGAATCATAAGAGTAAGAAGCCGAACCATAGAACGCAACAAAACGGTCATAGTCCTTACTCATTCCATAATAAGGGAAATTGTTCTCTATCGTTTGTTTCAGGATGCGGTAGTCGACAAAGGGAACGCCGCCATTGTCGTATTGATATCCATAGCCGGTACTGGAAAACTGTTGCCTGTCGGCATATTTCATTTGCTGACCACCAAATATGCTGACATTATGAACCCCTGCAAATGTTTTGCTATAATTAAGGCTGTTCCTGAAATCAAAGTTCAGCAACTGATCTTCTGCACGGTTATAGAAACCGCCAAAAGGCAATACCACTACTTTTTCTGCTTCGGGATTATCAGGGTCCTGGTATAAGAATTTATTTAACCGGCGGACGGTGGAAGTGCTGGCAGCACGGTATGCCTCGGCCATATTGGCGTTCTCCGTGATCTGGTGCTCACGGGAAGATTTTACAAAACGTACAGCGCCGACAAACTCATAACGCAGATTCCTGGTGAGCTTATACCCCAGATCGGCCTGTAACCGCAGGTCAATTACATTGAGGTCAATATAATTGTTCTTTAACTCATTGATGATATTAAAGGGAGCAAAATTGCGGCGGAAATACTCCAGGTTACCGTCTTCATCATAAGCTGTTAAAGTACGGCTGGTATTCAGTGCATAGCTGAAAGGGTTGATATCGAAATCACGGTCAAACTTCCCTTCTACCGGGTTGCTATTGCGCGCCAGGGCGCCGGGCGCTCTTTGCTGCCTCATAGAACCCACTACTGCAAAACCAGCAGTCAGCTTATCATTAAACTTGTAATTGTTACGGTAGTTCAGGGTATAGCGCCTTACCTTGTCGGCAATGGTCCATCCGTTATCACCATAAAAGCTGGTGGAAAAATAAGATTGCAACTTATCAGTACCCGAAGAAATACTCAGGGAATGCTCCTGCATAAAATTATTCCGGAACAACAGGTCGAACCAATCTGTGTTGGCCTTTGCGTATCGCTCTAAAAAGGCGGCTTTGGCTTCCGGCGTATTTTCGAGTGGGAAATTGCCATTATCATCAGCATGCAGCATTTCGTACATCTTACCATATACACCATTATCAGTTCTGTCCAGGATATTAGGCGTTAATGCTCCTTTACGCTCCAGTTCTGCCAGCACAGACATTTGCTGGGCAGAGTTCATGATATTATAGTCGGCGTAAACGGGCTTAAACTGGGTGCTTAAATTACCGGTATAATTGATAGAAGTTCTGCCAGCGCGGCCTTTTTTGGTGGTGATCACTACTACCCCATTCATGGCTCTGGCGCCGTACATGGCTGTTGCAGCAGCATCTTTCAATATATCGAACGATTCAATATCATTGGCATTCAGGCCCGCTACTGCCGAGCCAAGCAAGGTAGCAGGATCGCCGCTTGACAACTGGTCGTTGGAAATATTGACGATATCTTCCAGCACTACACCATCCACCACCCATAAGGGTTTATTATCGCCATTAATAGAAGTAGCCCCCCTTACACGCACTTTGGGAGCTGTTCCAAAAGTACCGGATACATTTTGTACAGTTACCCCTGCCGCCCGGCCTTCCAGCATCCGGCTCACATCTGTAGTACCATCCATTCTTACATCATCGGCCTTCAAACGCACTGCTGCTCCTCCAAATCTTTTCTTATCTACCTGCTGAAACCCAGTAACCACCACTTCCTGTAAGTTGGTGGCTTCCTCTTTTAATTGTATGCGCAGCGGCTTATTTTTAAAATGGCTAAGCTTTATTTCTTCTGTGCGATAGCCGGTTACACTAACCACCAGTATCGCATCATCGTTGATGTTCTTTAATTCAAATTCGCCTTTATCATTGGTAGCCACTCCTCTCGGAGAGCCTTTGACCGTAACCGACACACCAGCCAGCGGCAACCCTTTTTCAGAGGTTACCACACCCGACACATCTTTATTAACAGACGCCTCAACCGGTGCTGCTACCATTGGTACCGGCTTCGCCGGTTTACCAGACCGTATAATGATACGGTTGTCAACGACAGTATAATGTAATGAATAGGGCGTAAGCAATCTTTTCAATACATCGCCCACTTTCTGGTTACGGGCTACAATGCTCACTTTATTTTCATCCAGGGTGCTGTTGCTTACATATACAAAAGAAACCTCCGCCAGGTTACTGATCCTGTCAAGCGCCTCCTTCAATAACACATCTTTCAGTTCAATAGATATTTTTTTATCCAGTGCATTTTGTGCACTTACCCCTGAAGCCTTCAGATTGGCCATGGTGCAAAAAAGAATAGAAAGAACAAGCAGGGATGACTTCATAATGCTTCCGGTTAAACAGGCATCAACGAAAGGTATTTTAAATCGCATAGGGTTTATCTTGGTGGGTGATCCGGGCAATAAGCCGCCATGCCGGTAACTTACCGGCGCTGCCATGAGCGGTTGCCACATTCTAGTAAAAGGCTGATAGATTGATTATCGGGGCCCGGAGAATAAAGACATTCTAACCGGGATGAAAATGCCGGAGGTATCTTCTCATACAGTGACTTTTGGTTAACGCCTGATCAATTTATTCACAAAACAGGCTGCATTAATGGCGGGCCATTAAATGCAGACGGGTGGTTTCTTTCAATAGGAGCCATGATGATGGCCAGGACATTTTCTAATGCTTGCAACGTGACGGGATAAGAAATAAGTTACTCAACCATGCCCCCGTTATCATTCTACCGGGTAGCTATTCTAAATACAACGACCCTTAAAAATCGGGGGGTAACCTGCAGCGCTTTTTTTTGGAATGCCCATATTTACTTATTCATTATATACAGGAGGCGCACTTACAGGCAAAAAATTAAAACGCCTGCCGGATGGTTCAGGCAGGCGGATGAATATGGGTGCTGACTGGTTCCTGTCAATCATTGAGCAATGCAACAAAAAAAGCGATATAGATATGTGCTTTTTTACGTATGTAATCATTCAGGTTTACCATGGCCGCCTGCAGGTGTTCTTTCACTGTATTGCGGGAGATCTTTAATTCGCCGGCAGCCTCTTCATAGGTTTTTCCTTCCAGTTTGCACAGTGTCACTACTTTACGCTTCTGCGGGGACAATTGTTGAATGGCGCTTTCCAGAAGCTGGTATTGCTCTTCATACCGGATGATCCCGGCCGGCATGCCGCTGTCCGGCTCTATAGCAGCCAGCTTCTTTTGCAGTGTTTGTTCCCTCAGCCTTTTACGCGTATGGTTCACTGACAGGTTGAAGCTGATCACAAAAAGCCAGCCCGCTACCGATTGTTCAGTCTTAATAGTGTGTCTTTTTTCCCAGAGTTTAATGAATACCTCCTGCAGAATATCTTCGGCCGCTATTGCGTCTTTGGTGAATTTGAGGATGTTACGGTAAACTACTTCGTGGTATTGCCAGTATAAAGCATCAAAGGCGCCTACATCGTGCTGCTGTAGCCGCGCTATAAGTTCAGCGTTAGAGTTACTCATGCGTCAGTTTGGGTTTACTTACGTTACGTTTTCATGTTACACCTGCTATGATCCCGGTAGACATCAGAAAGGAATGTGCCTGGATACTAATTCATATAGCAACAAAAAACAGTTGAGATAACGTCTGGACTGTTGAGATAACTTAATTCTTATCAAATTCCCGGAAAGAATAGCAATATAATTATATTTTTTTTATTTTTCTATGCAGGGCATACGATTTAATTAAAATTCGTTACACAGCGTCTTTACTATCCTGTACCTGCATGCCCATCCCGCTTACACAGAACCACTCCACCACCCTACCGGCACAAAACCGCACGCTTCCTTCGGAAAATACGCTCTCCCCAACGTACCTATGCCCGTAAGCCGGGGCAGGCCTGGCCGGACCGGCTATACAGGCAAAGAAAAAGCTGTCCCGGACAAGGACAGCTTCACGGACGAACGCGGACATAAATGCTCTATTTTCCAGGGATATTGTTCATGGCTAATCTTTCAGCTCCAGGTATGCCTTTACCTGCTCATAATTGTTCCAGTCAATGGCACTGCGTGCGCCCACACCACCCGGCGCCAGCACATAACGGTATTGCCATTGTTTTACACCTGATGTATTGGTATAAGTAGAGGCATTATCGGTAGCATACAGGTTAATCTTGCCTGCTGTAAAATACAGGTTCAGGTTTAATAAGCCGGTCAGGGCAAAGAGGTCGGTTACCGGTAAAGGGAAAACCGCCGGCTGCGTAGGCGTGCCTGCATTCACATATACCTTAATGATACCGGATGTCAGTATCGCATTATCAATTTTTGGTGCGGCGATCTCAGCCTCCCAGGCCAGGGTATCGCCGGTGGTTGAACTGACGGCAGGGGTATAAGCAACGTCGAGCCAGCCTGAATAAATAACATTGGCGCTACCCGCCTCTCCTTTATCCCCTTTGTCGCCTTTACTTCCTGCCGGGCCGGCAGGACCTTCTTCCCCTTGCGGACCAGCATCGCCCTTTTTACAGGCAGTGAACAACAGGCCTACGGATAATACAAAAACAGCAAAATGCTTTAAAGTACAGTGTTTCATGTTTTACTATTTAGGTGTTGAGTTTTTTATAACAAATACTATATACAGCAGGCTTTACCGCAGACAAAAGATTGCCTGTTAGCAGACCTGACTATTCCTGCTACTACAATGAGTAATTTTTGTTGAATGATATGATCTCCCGTCGTGGTGTAAACTGACTCTATCCCTTAGTGACAAGCGCCACCGGTAATGATATATCTGTTGGCTAAGCTATCTTTTTTGACTTTTGCATTTAATGTTACTGTTACAAACCGCAATGCCTTTTCCAATTCGTCGCTGGTATAAAAACTACCATAGAAAATGCAATGCTTAACGTTGCCATTCAAAACGATGGAGGTATTATAAAACCGTTCCATGTCTTTTACCACTGTCGCCATCGCCACACCATCATAAATGAATTTACCGTTGTGCCTCCGTTCATAGAACAGGGCCTCTTCTGCCGCTTCTCTTTTTTCCAACTGGCCGGTAGCTTTATTGTACACAACGCTTTGGTTAACGGTCACTTCTATTTCGCCTGATCCTTTTCCCTGCGCTGCAGTCTGTACTTTTACACGGCCTGTTACCACTACTACCTGTGCTTCCTGCGCACCATAGGCCCGCACTGAAAAAGAAGTCCCCAGCACCGTGGTATGTATAAAGCGCGTATGAATAACAAAAGGGTGTTCCGGGTTCTTTGTCACTTCAAAGAATGCTTCCCCATCCAGCTTTACCACTCTTTCTTTCCCCTCAAAGGTTGCAGGATATTCCAACGTGCTACCCGGCTCCAGCGCTACTGCAGAGCCGTCGGGCAATTGCACCTTTTTCCGTTCCCGGGTCCCTGCTGCTACCTGCAGCATTTCTACCGGGTTGAAGAAGCTGTTCAGGTTGTCCTTAAAAAAATATACAGTACCTGCTATCAGGACAATTAAAGCAGCCGCAGCAATTTTTGAGCGGTACCAACGCACCACGCGGGTATGTACTGCCGGTGGTGTTTGTATCTGCTGGTGTATTTTATCCAATATATTTTCCGACAGTTTCCTGTCCAGTATATTCTTCACCGCATGGATATCTGTATTGAATTCTTCTGCAGCCACGGCCTCCAGTTCAGAAAGATCATTGGCATCCAGGTACCGAAGCATCCATTTTTTCTCTTCCTGCGTCCAATCTTTTGCGTTCAATAAGTATTTCAGATATTCCTTTGTATTCACAAAACGGGGGTATTTATTATAAAATACAATCAATCCAAAAGAGACAAAAGAGATAAGGGTGGTTATCAACAACTATTCTTTTTACCGGGATAGTTTAATTAAATACAATAAACTATCGCAAAAGGAGGGTAGCGTGCTTAAGTTTTTTTTAAAACAGTGCACTTTTAGCAAAGTAAAAATAAAAAACCAATCCAGCTACAACCGAAAATACCCAATAACCCTTTGTTTACCGCTTATTAATTAAGTATTTCTATTAATTATAGGGTTCCTGTCCTACGGTAGCAGCCGTTATACCACAGCTCCTTATTGATAATTATCAAATCATTATCTATTATTTATACAACAAAAGGGCCAAAGTAGCCAAATAGGTTTTATCTATCAACCAATAGAAAACGATGATCAGGCTCTATCAGTCCATGCCTTACATTTGCACCACTTTACAGCTACACGATTAGCCTGCCTGCGAAAAGTCTTATCCCCATTTTATTTATTGGTATATAAAATAAGCATAATTAATATGTCCAACAGAGTATTGTCAATTGGCAGCCCGTTCCCTGCCTTCAAAAAGAAAGCAGTAGTATCTATCGAAAAAGGAAAAGAGTTTACAGAATTAACCAATGAAAGCGCCAACGGACAATGGACCGTCATGTTCTGGTGGCCAAAGGATTTTACCTTTGTATGTCCTACAGAGATCGCTGAATTCAACAAGAAACACAGCGAATTTACAGATCGCGACACCGTGCTGATCGGCGCCTCTACCGACTCAGAGTTTGTACATGCTGCCTGGAGAAGGGATCATGCCGACCTGCGCGACCTGAAGTTCCCCATGCTGGCCGACACATCCAAATCACTGGCAGAAGAGCTGGGTATCCTGGACAATGAAGAAAAGATCGCTTACCGCGCTACTTTCATTATTGACCCGCAGGGTATCGTTCGCTGGGTAAGTGTTTATGACCTCAACGTAGGCCGCAGCGTACAGGAAGTACTTCGTGTACTGGATGCCTTACAAACAGATGAATTATGCCCCTGCAACTGGAATAAAGGACAGGAAACCCTGACCGCCCAGTTGAACATGAACTAAAATCCGAGGTCTGAAGGCTGAAGTCAGATACCGGACTTCAGACCTCAGACTTCAGACTTCAGACTTCAAATTATTACTATGAGCATTACCGCTACTATACAGAACGAAACATTTCAGAACCTCGTCAACGACCTGAACATCCCGCATTACGTTCCGGGTGCCAATGCACAGGCATTGCTGAATGTAAATGCCCGCTTTATTAAGGACCTTAAGATCAATACCGGCAATGTATTGAACAACAGCCAACACCTTAACCGTAAGGAAGCCCTGTTGCTCGCTTTGGCCGTTGCCGTGAATGAAAAGTATGAGCTGCTGAAGGAAAGCTTTACCAGCCTGGCCAGGGAAGCCGGCGCTACAGAAGAAGAGATAGCAGAAGTAGTGGCCTGTACTTCGTTGATGAATACCAACAATGTATTCTACCGTTTCCGCCATTTCATGAACAAGGAGTCTTACAATAACCAGCCCGCCGGCATCAAAATGAGCATTATGATGAACCCGGTACTGGGTAAGGAATTCTTTGAACTGCTCAGCCTGGTGGTATCCTCCATCAATGGTTGCGAAATGTGCGTTACCTCACACGAGCAATCCGTAATACAACACGGCAGCAGTGAATCACGTGTTTTTGAAGCCGTGAAGCTGGGTGCTGTGATCAAAGGACTGATCAGCGTATTGGCATAATCCCTCCTGCGTATAGAACCCGTAAAAAGGCGCTCACCCGGCGCCTTTTTCATTTATAAGGCCGGTTTTCGGTAAAAGCTATAGAGCTCTTATAGAGCTGCTATAGAGCAGTTATAGAGCTTATATAGTGGGTTACTTCCGGAGATCATCCGGTGGAGATCCGGAGGCGATCCGTAGGGTAAGGTAGGTAGCCGCAGGTTTCCCCCCTGTACTGAACACTTTCAGTACGTCGTTATTTACGCCGGCCACCACTACCCTGTCTCCGTTTTTCATTTTCACCACTGCCAGGTCTTTTACATCCCCGTTGAGTATAAAACCACTGGCAGCCGGTGGTACCGCTTTGAACTGCTTGTTCTTTTGCCCGCGCAGGTAACATCCCCAGGAAGCATCATACCGGCCTGTCATCACCTCCGCCTGGTATTCATTGCCTGCCAGCAACAGATCAAGGGTACCATCCCCGTCAATATCGTCGCAGATGATCGCATTAACAGGAGCAAACTGCGCCTCTGCCGGCAGGTAACGCTTTACAAATTTTCCATTGCCGATGTTTTCCAGCCAGCAACTGGCAGTTTCATCACACACCAGTTGTAGCAGGCTGTCTTTTGCTTTACCCGGAAAGATGGCCGCAAAGGAAGCCTGTGCATAATCCCTATGATAGAGAAACTGCTTTTTGATAGCAGGTACCTGGTCGGCAAACTGCCTGCGGTTAATGGCCGGGAAAGACGCCCGCTTACCCTTGTTGTCTTTGAAGTAATAAAAAGGTATCGGATCAATACTGCCATTGCCGTCCATATCTTTAGCATATAGGTGCATGGGTTCTTCCTTACTTACGCGGAAATCACAATTCAGCCCCATATTGCCGGCCACCAGGTCGGTATCTCCATCGCCGTCCACGTCAGCGGCTGCCAGGCTTCGCCACATGCCTTCCATCTGTTGTAAACCGGTAGCCTGAGTGACCTCCTGCAAACGTCCCCTGTTATTCTTAAAGAAACGTACAGGCATCCATTCGCCGGCTATTATCAGGTCGGTTTGCTGATCATTATCTATATCTGTCCACACAGCACCGGTGATCATCCCCGGTTGCTGCAGGGCAGCACAAACAGTAGCTGTTACATCACTGAATGAACCTTTGTTGTTGTGCAGTACAAAGCTTTTGGGCGATAAGGGATATTGCCGGGATACACGGCCACCAATAAACAGGTCGGGTAAGCCATCATGATCATAGTCACCGGCACTTATACAGCCGGCTATGGTACGTACATGAGCAGGAATAGCAGACGGGCTCACCTTAAAATTCCCCTTGCCATCATTCACATATAATGCAGGTTGGTTATACACCGACGTTTCTTCAAAGCGTACATCACCGGTACCGGTCAACAGGTCCTGGTCGCCATCTGCATCGGCATCAAAGAACAGGCAATCCAGGTCTTCCTGCATCTTCACACTATCTGTAAGGGCCCGTGAAGCAAAAGTGCCGTTGGCCTGCTGGATAAAGAGCCTGCCGGAGAAGTTAAAAGCGCCTCCCACGAAGAAATCGGCAAGGCCATCTTTGTTTACATCGGCTGTCGTAATAAAAGGACCTAACTGCGAATATTTTTGCGGCAGTAAACGTTGGCTGGCAAAATCATTGTAAATGCCTTCTGTGTGCTTATAAGCAATATGGGTAGCCAGCGAAGCCTCTTCAAAAACCGGCATAGGCTCCACCGGATGTGCCCCTGGCGCCTGCGCATTTTTTACAAATAGTGTCAGTGAAGTATCGGCCGGGACATTTCTCAACACCTGCCTTTTTTCATTTGGCCATATCACTTCAATGGAGTCTATGCTAACTATCGAAGGCTTCTGGCTACTGGATGCTGAATGCTGGATTCTTGCTGACTCTTTTCCCAATCCAAAAAACAATCGCTGATCTACTGAGGAGAAGTATCCCCTCACGGGGTTCTGTTCCTGCATTTGTACCTGCCCCTGGCTATGCAACAATACTTTGGCGCCAAAGCCATGCGGGTTGGTACTATCCCCTCTCAATACAATCCCCAGGTAGTGGGCATTAACAGGCCTGCCAGGTTGAATGGTATTGTTGATAAACACAAAGGCTGCTTTATTGATGTTATTCACTACCATGTCGAGATCGCCGTCATTGTCGAGGTCGGCCCACGCGGCCCCGTTAGACATGGAAGGTTCATCAATGCCCGCCTGGGCAGAAGCATCTGTAAACGTATAATTTCGGTTATTGAGGTAAAGGTAGTTGGGGAGGTTAATATGGTTCAGCGAAGCCAGTTTCGCATTGATGAGCTGGCGCTGTTCCTGCGGACTTCTCTTATTGGCAAATACGGTAGAACTGAACTCTATAAAATCGGCATTGATAAAATCCCGGCCAATGCCATTGGTGATATGCATGTCTTTCCACCCGTCATTGTCAAAGTCGGCCATCAGTACACTCCAGCTCCAGTCGGTAGTAGCGATCCCCGCCATTTGACCTATCTCACTAAAGAACGGTATACTGGTATCACCAGCCTTGTAGCAGCCATTATTCAGTTGGAGCATGTTGCGCATAAAACCCGGCTCATACCCCGCCGCCCGTTCGGCCTGGTAGCGTTCATAGTTCATAAAAGAGAAAGTGGTCTTACGCCGCTGATTGGTTTCCGGCATCATATCCAGTGTTACCAGGTCGGGCAGGCCATCATTATTGATATCGGCCGCATCAGATCCCATACTGGAATAACTCTGGTGATGCATACTGCGGGCAACAACATTGGTAAAGGTACCGTCATGGTTATTGAGCCATAGGATATCATCCGACAGGAAATCATTGGCCACATAGATATCCGGCCACTGATCATGGTTAAAATCGCTGACAGAAACGCCCAGTCCATACCCATCATCTTTGATACCAGCCGCCAGCGTAACATCCGTAAATACCGGATGGGTACCTCCTGCAGGTATACCGTCATTCCTGTATAGCTTATCATTGGCCGGAGAATGGCCGGTACGGTTACGGGGATAGATCGTATTGGCATTCGGGCCGTTCAGCAGGTAATTGGCCAGGTACATATCCAGGTCGCCATCCCGGTCATAGTCGGTAAAAACAGCCTGCGTGGAATAGCTGGTATCGGCCAGTCCATATTCCGCAGCCGATTCTGTAAAATGCCCGTTGCGTTGGTTAATGAACAGCAGGTTGGCGGCACGTTGTGAAAGGTTTTTGCCGAACACCGATACATAAATATCATCGTAACCATCATTGTTGATATCCACTACGCTCACACCGGTAGCCCATACCTGCGTATGCAGCCCGGCCTGTTCTGTAATATCTTCAAAATGATGATTTCCTTTATTGATATAGAGGCGGCAGCTTACCTGGTTGCCGGTAAAGAAAATATCGGGCAACCCGTCTTTATTAAAATCACCAATACCTACCCCACCTCCCATATAGCCAAATTCATTGATGAAGGATTGGGAGGAATCGTTCTCCTGCAGATCGTTGCTGAAATGAATACCGGTTTCCGATGCCGGCAACTGCGTGAAGAGGGCAGGCGTTTTTTCCTGCCTGCAGGCAAGAGCTGTTAATAACAGGATGTACAAGCAAGGAATTCTTAACATAGGTGGTCTTTTTCTTAAAAAACCAGGGGCTACTATTACATAACCCCTGGTAATGAATGCAAAATAAAGGCTCCCCGTTATCAATGAATACTCAATAGCCTGCATTTTGTTTGTCAATGCCACCGGCCGCCAGTTTCGGATTATTGTCTATTTCCGCCTGCGGTATCGGCAGGAACTCATCCCTTGCTTTGTAGTAAGAGATGGGGTCGGTAGTAAAGTATCCTTTCTTCCGCCAGCGCAGGATGTCACGATTGCGTATTTCCTCACCGCCCAGCTCCACTGTTTTCTCGTGAATAATGGCCCTGGCGATCTGTGTTTTGTTGCCGGTAGGATACTGTGTTGTAGGATAATGCGGCATCGCCACACTGGCCCGGTCGCGCACCTGGTTCAGGTAACCGATAGCCCCGGCAGGATTGTCCAGCTCATTCTCACATTCGGCCAGCATCAGTAACACTTCCGCATAACGGATGATGCGTTGATTAATGCCGCCGGGGTGGAAGCCATTGTTATCCTTATAGATGAGCATAAACTTACGCCAGCTTATTTTTTTGGTAACGCCATTCACCACCGAAGAATTACCATTCTGCTCAGCATCTGTCAGCGTATTCGCATTGTTATTGTATTTGTCGCCGGTCTGGTACACCGACATGGCAAAGCGGGGATCTGTTTTAGCAGCGCCGGTAGCGGTATTCTCAAACTCATTCAGGAATTTGTTGGAAGGGATCAGGTTGCGCCAGGCAATGGGAGAATATTCCTGGTTGCGTACGGTACTCTGGGGCTGCGCATTGGGTTGGTCATCGCCTGTATAGCCCCAGTTGAAGTTATTATCACCCCGGTCGAAGAACACGGCTTCAAAGATAGACTCACTGTTAAACTCATGTTCTTCATCAAAATTATCGAGGTAATTATCCCGCAGGCTATAGATGCTGTTACCAGGATTTACTGCCAGTAAAGCCGTTTTCGCATTGGCATAATCTCCCTTCTGCATGTAAGCCCTGCCCAGCACTGCATTCGCAGCTCCCCTGGTAGCCCGCCCGTTATCGGTAGTAGTGGCCGGAAGGCCGGCGGCGGCATCTTTCAGGTCCTGGAATATCTGTGTGTATACAGCATCTGCAGCGGCCCTTGGCTGAAACTGATCAGGAGCAGTTACCTGTTTTATATATAAGGGAACAGGGCCCCATTGGGATACCAGCTCAAAGTAAGCCCATCCACGGAAAAATTTTGCTTCGGCCACACAACGGTCGCGTAAGGCCGCATTATCCGTTACGTTAGGACCATTGTCAATGACCGTATTGGCCCGGTGAATAACTGTATACAGCCCGTTCCATACATTATTCATCACTGCATTGGAGGCCACTGTAGCGCCATTCAGGAGCTGTGCCCTGGGCAATTCCAGTTGACCGCCTCCGGCCGACACATCGTCACTGCGTGTATCATGCAGGAAAAACCATTCCCGGCCTATTAATGCAGCAGAGTGGAAAATGGAATAGATAGCATTAGTACCCCCCAATAGCTCTGTACTATTCTTAAAATAAGTATCTACTGTAGGGGAATTCGGGTTGCTTTTATCGAGTTCTCTGTTACAGGCAACCACCACGATCGCTGTAATGATACAGGCCAGGGTCGTTACTTTATATACAAGAGCATATTTCATATGAAGCTTTTTTTGAAATACTGTATTATTTTAAGTTTTCTATTACCGTCTAAAATCCGACCTGCACGCCAAACTGGAATGACCTGGCTGCCGGGTACTGACCATAATCAATACCATTGGTCAGCGTGGTATTCTTGGACCCAATCTCCGGGTCCCATCCATCATAACCGGTAATGGTCAGCAGATTCTGGGATGAAATATATACCCTGAAACTGCTGATAGCGCCTTTGGTAACAGACTGTAGTACACTGTTGGGAATAGTATATCCTACAATGATGTTCTTCAGGCGCAGGTAAGAGCCGTCTTCTATCCAGCGGTTGGAAGGCCGTACATTCTGGTTGGGGTCGCCGCTCACAGCACGGGGTATATTGGTATTGGTATTGGAAGGTGTCCATGCCCTCAGCACAGCCGTACCGGAACCAAATAAACGGGCCATCCCTTCACTGATAATGCGGGCAGCATTGAAAATCTTGTTGCCCTGTACGCCCTGCAGGAAAAGGGAGGCATCGAAGTTCTTGTATTTCGCGCCATAATTAAGTGCATAGGAAAACTTAGGCAGGTAACTGCCAAGGAACGTACGGTCGGCATCGGTAATCTTTTCATCGCCGTCAAGGTCTGCAAACTTCAGGTCGCCGGGAGCGGTGCCCGGAGCCTGTGTGGGGTTCTTGGTAACCTCATCGGCTGTTTGGAAAATGCCGGTCACTATATATCCGTAATACGATTGTATGGCCTGTCCTGCCTTTGTACGGGTAATAGCTGTACCACCACCAAAGTCCTGGTCGCCCCCCTGATCAATAGTCGCTGTTTCCGTATTCAGGCTAAGTACTTTATTCCGTATAAAGCTGATGTTACCGGTGATGTTCCAGGTAAATTCACCCTGTGTCTGGTTATACCCTGCCTGGAATTCCAGTCCATTATTTCTCATGGAAGCAACGTTGGCCAGTACCCCTACCCCATTAAAGCCAAAGGAAGGCGGTGTAGGTACATTCAGGATCAGGTTATCGGTTTTGCGGGTAAAATATTCGGCCGATAAAGTGATCCTGTTATTCAGTAATCCCAGGTCAAGGCCAATATTCAGTTGTTTGGTCTTTTCCCATTCGAGGTCGGCATTGCCCAGGGCATTGTAATAAGAGGCATTACCGGTGGAGTTCACGTTATTGAATGGATAGGTGGCCCCATTGGCAAATACGGTTACCTGCCAGGGATAGTCATTATTCAGGGCGGCCACTGCATTCAGACCTGTAACACCATAACCCGCCCGTACTTTTAACTCAGAAATATAAGGAGCCGTACGCATGAACTGTTCCTGGTCTATCCGCCATCCCACAGAGGCGGAGGGGAAATTGGCATATTTCTTACCCGGCGCCCACAGGGATAATCCATCCCGGCGGATAGCTGCGCTTAGCAGGTACTTACCGGCATATTCATAATTCACCCGGCCTACCATGGATTGCAGGAAGTTTTCACTGCGCGTGGAAACATAGCTCACATTGGTGGCGCCCCGCAATACTTCAATAGCATTGCTGTTCTGGTTACCGAAAGCGTTCTCTGTAGAACTCTTGGTACTCTGTACTTCAAATACGCCTACCGCATTGATATGGTGCTCACCAAAGGTTTTATCGAAAGTCAGCTGTTCTGTAAATAAGGTGGTAGTAGAGGAGTTGCGCATATCCCGGATAGTGGCTACAGCCGCATTACGCCCCTTGTCGTTGAAGATGGGACTAAACTGGTGCTGGAACAGGTTCACATAATCTACCCCGAAGGTAGAGCGGAATTTAAGCCAGGAAGTAAAGTTGATCTCCAGGAAAGCCGTACCCAGCACTTTCACTGTTTTATTGGTAGCATCGCCCAGCAGTTCCGCATCTTCTATGGGATTCGTGGGATCCGCACCGTCAACACTGTTTTCCGCGTTGCGGTATCCGCCCAAGGTGGTGGGATCATATACCGGCAGGTAAGGCAGGTTGCGGATAACATTTACCAGGCGGGTCCTGTTACCGGATGTATTGTCATAACGTTGTTGGGAGTAAGAAATGAACAGGTTCTCACCAAAGGTGAATACTTTACTAATGGCATGGTCGGAATTGATGCGGAAGTTGCCCCGTTCATAATTCACGCCCCGTGCAATACCATCCTGCTTAAAGTAACCGGCAGAAGCAAAGAAGCGGGAAACATTGTTACCGCCGCCCAAAGAGAGGTCATGCTGGGTAATAATACCGTTTTTAAAATAAGCATCCTGCCAGTCAGTATTCGTTTGCGCATAGGTTTGGGTAGTACCGTCATAAATAGGTTGGTTAAAGTTGGCTGCTTCTAGCCGGGGTGGTCTGCCGATACCGGCCGCTCCATTCAATGCCCGTTCATATTCCAGGTATTGAGCGGTATTCAGCAGGTCTATTTGTTTCCAGGCACTTTGGGTACCTATATACGAGTCCAGGTTAACACGTAGCTTGCCATCCCGTCTGCCCTTTTTGGTGGTGATGAGGATGACGCCATTGGTAGCCCTGGAGCCATAGATAGCAGCAGCGCTGGCATCTTTCAATACTTCTACCGATTCAATGTCCCGGCTGTTGAAGTTGCTGAGGTTGCCGGTAGGGAAACCATCAATCACATACAACGGATCAGAAGCAAAGCTGATGGAACTGATACCCCTGATGCGCACAATAGGCGTAGTGCCCGGTTCACCATTGTTGGTGACCGTAAGCCCTGCCACACGTCCCTGCAGGGCAGATTCCACACTGGCCACCGGCAGTTCGGCAATGGTTTTACCGCTTACAGAAGCAATGGCCCCTGTTAAAGAGCTGCGACGCTGTGTACCATAACCCACAATGATCACCTCATTCATATTGATCATTTCGGCTTGCAGCGTTACAGCCACCTCATTCTCCTGCCCTACTACCACGGAAAAGGACTTGTAACCCACCATAGAAAACAGGAGCGTCTCCCCTACGTCTGCATTGATAGAAAAAGTACCCTCCAAATTGGTAGAGGTACCCTTGGCAGTCCCTTTTACAACTACCGAAACCCCGGGCAATCCTTCCCCTTTCTCATTGGTTACTTTTCCCGTTATTATTTTAAAAGGTATTTCATGGGTAGCCTCCGGTCTATCCATGGATCCTTCCTCATAAAAAGCAATGTTTACACCCACACCATCGCCCTTACGCATCAGCACCACCTGGGTGCCGGATACCTGGTAACAAATATTCAGGGGCTGGAGTAATCCATCCAGCACCTCGCCCAGGCGGCGGTCACGGGCTACAACAGATACTTTTTGACGGGTTGGAATACGCTGGGCGCTGTAGACGAACTTGATCCCGGCGAGCTTACTGATCTCACCCAGGACAATTTTTACTTCCTTCTGCTCGGCAATAAGATTGATCTTTTTGTCCAATACCTCCTGCCCGTTGGTGGGGTTGGCATATATGACTACCTGGAGTGTGGTAATCATCAATAATGGCAGCAGTCCTATTCTCATAAACCCGTAAATTAACTGGTAAACGAGCTGTTTTTTCATATTTTTGCAGTGTTTGGTTAAAGCAAATCGGTTTAATCAAAACAGGTCCCCGCACGCATTCAGTGGCTGTGGGGCTAAGAATCGGGGCTGATATTGTTCGCAGCAATACCGGCCCTTTTTATTTTGAGCTATTAGCTGTTAGCCTTTAGCTGTTAGTGTAAACATCTATTGACATCCATTGGATTGGATCACCACCTGTCCGTCAATCACTTCATACGAAGCGCCGATGGCGCTGCATATCAGGTCCAGCTTGTGGTAAAAAGTTTCGTTCCTCAGATCGGCCGTCACCGTACATTTCTCAAACAGCTCACTATCGTACACAATACTGATGCCATAGGCCTTACTCAGTTCATTGAATACACCGATAAGACCGGCTTCCTCATATTCCATCTTCTGCTCCTTAACGCGGGGTATTATCAGCAGCGGATCATCCAGCAATACTTTCTGGAATTTCTGCGCTGTTTTTTCATACACCAGCTGCTGGTTGGGCGTTAAGATCACCTCGCCGGGTTTATGATCAGTAGCACTGCGGCGGGTATTGGTAACGGCCTGTGAATACACAGTGACCTTACCGGTACGCACAATAACCTGTATGGTAGTATCTTTTTCAAAGGAGCGTACGGTAAAGCTGGTGCCCAATACTTTGGTCACGATCTCATTGGCAAATACCCGGAAAGGGCGGTCAGGGTTTTTGGTTACTTCAAAGAACGCTTCACCCGACAAATACACATCACGGGTAGCCGAGCTGTCGAAGTGATTGGCATACCCTACCCGGCTTCCCGGCGCCAGGGAAATGGCACTTCCATCAGGCAATGCTATAGTAATGGGTTTATCAGAGGTATTTACATTCTCTATGAGCTGACGGGAGGCTGTCATTTTTTCCCAGGTAAAGGATGCTGCGGCAGTGCCCCTGCCGGAGAAAAAATACAAGCCACCTGTTACACAAGCCACTAACACGGCAGCCGCTACTGTATACCAGGTACGCCACTTTACCCGGTTTACGGTTCTCACCGGGGCTTCTGCAGGTTGCTGACGGATGGTTTGCAATAAGCGCGCTGTTTCCTGCTCTATTTCCGGCTCCGTAAGCACCGGCGGGGCGATGTATACAGATTCCAGTATGCTCCGCGCCTCCGCTACCAGCAGGTGTTTATCAGGATTCCTGGTAAGCCAGGCATGCCAGGCAGCTTCATCTTCCGGACGCCGTTCATACACCCAGCGTATAAAGTCCTCATCCATAACGAAGTCCGTAATATCGAACAAGCGATAATCTTTCATGCCTGGAGGTTGTTGTAATAAGAAGTTCCGCGGATGGAGAAAATCTACTGGGAAAATGGAAAGTTTTTTTGGAACTATTTCGTCAGGTACTCTGCGTGCCAGAGGCCATGCAGCTTTTGTAAGGCTTCGTGTAAGAGGTTGTATACTGATTGGCGGCTGATGTTCATGAGATCAGCGATCTGTCCATGGTCAAGACGTTGATAGAATTTCAGGTAGATGACCTCATGCTGCCGTTTGGAGAGTTGCTGCAGGATGTTACGGAGAGCCGCCGCCTTTTCCTCGGATACCTGTTTTTCAATGATGAAACGCTCCACGGAAAACTCCTGGTAGAAATCATAGCTCTCCTGCCCGTCAAGGGTATCCGTCTTATACACTTTCCGGTGCAACGATTTGAGTACCTTATTTTTAGCGGCCCGTAGAAGATAGTACCTCAGAGAAAGTATGGGTGCGGCAGTGTCCCTTCGCTGCCAGAGGCTGATAAAGACTTCCTGTATGCAATCCTTGATCAGTCCCTCATCTTTTGTAAAGCGGGAAGCGTAGCTATACAGGTCTGTATAGTACTTCTTCATCAGCGCGGCAAGAGCCTGCTCGTCGCTGCATTGCAAACGTTGCAGCCAGTCTTGGTCTGCTTGTGCATCATTCTCAGACATTAGCAATCACCTGGTTAGTGAGGACGTGGTATACAATATTAACACATAAACCATATACGAAATCCAGTCTATAGAATAACACTTATCAACTGCTGTTGCAAAAACAAGTTTTGTATGTCTGGCAGACAAGCAGTCTTTCATTAGGAAGCACGGTTTATTATATAATGACATTCGCATCCGGGCGCCTGCTCGACACATGTTAAAAAAACACCGATAAATGCTAAAAATGTATCAGTAGAAGGCGAGTGGCGAGTAGTAAATGGCGAGTGGACGTTTGCTTCGCTGGTCAAAGGCCCACTTGCCACTCGCCACTTACCACTAGCTTTTCTAACAACAAAAAAGGGTGAACTGCCATTGGAAGGCGATCCACCCTTTGTATTGAAAACGTTTGATTCTATTTTACATAGCCCAGGATCTTGAGCATGCTTTGAGCAGTTTGCTCTTTGGCATAGACCCAATCCACCAGCTTACCATTTTTATCGTGTCCCACGATAACGTGTTTGGGCGAAGGGATGAGGCAGTGCTTGATACCGCCGTAGCCGCTGATCTGGTCCTGGTAGGCGCCGGTATGGAAGAACCCTAAATACAAAGGTTCTCCGTTATTTATTTTGGGCAGGAACACTTCATTAACGTGCTCTTCAGAATCGTAATAATCGTGGCTGTCGCAGGTTATACCGCCCAGCACTACCCGCTGGTATTCCTGGTCCCATTTATTAATAGGCAGCATGAGGAACTTCTCTCCGATACCCCAGGTATCCGGTAGCGTGGTGATAAAAGAAGAATCGATCATATACCAGGTTTCCCGGTCATTCTGCATCTTCTGGCCAATCACACTGTAAATATGCGCCATGCTCTCTCCTACCGTATAACTGCCAAACTCTGTAAAGATGTGCGGCATCGGTACGTTGTTCTTCTTACAGGCTTTCTTGATATTGCCAATGATCTCGTTGATCATGAACTGGTAATCATATTCAAAGCCCAGGGAATGCTTGATAGGGAAACCACCGCCGATATTGATGGAGTCCAGTTCGGGGCAGATCTTCTTCAGTTGGCAGTACAGGTTGATGACTTTATTGAGCTCACTCCAGTAGTAGATATCATCTTTAATACCCTTGTTGAGGAAGATGTGGAGCATCTTTAACTGGAACCGGTCTTCATTGCCTTCAATCTTGTCTACATAGAACTCCAGTACGTCCCTGGCACGGAAACCCAGGCGGGAAGTATAGAACGGGAAAGTAGGTTCTTCTTCTGCAGCTATCCGTATACCCAGTTTGAAAGGTACCTTAACCGACTTTTTATATTGTTGCAGCTCATCCTTATTATCCAGGATGGGTACTACATTCTTAAACCCTGTATTCAATAAGCTGGCTATACGGCTGGTATAGGTCTTTTGCTTATAACCATTACAGATGATGAACGTGTCCTTGTTGATCTTTTTCTTCTCATACAGCTTCTTAATGATCTCTATGTCGTAAGCGTAAGAGGTTTCCAGGTGAATATCGTGCTTCAGGGCTTCTTCCACCACGAACGAGAAATGAGAACTCTTGGTACAATAACAATAATTGTACTCTCCCTCGTACCGGTGCTTTTTGATGGCATTGGC
The DNA here is from genome assembly GCF_011759375.1 of Paraflavitalea devenefica. NCBI lineage: Bacteria > Pseudomonadati > Bacteroidota > Chitinophagia > Chitinophagales > Chitinophagaceae > Paraflavitalea > Paraflavitalea devenefica. Next base: position 240,631 of record NZ_JAARML010000004.1, read on the forward strand.
AAACATCTTCTTGGCCTTTCTGATCTGCATGCCGATCTTGGGCAGGTAGGTCAGCTTCATGGGCGTACCATACTTATCAATGAGCCCCTTCACATCAAGACCATTAAAAAAAAGATTGTTGTCTTTTGTTTCAAACCCTTCCTGTGGAAAGTTAAAGGTTTGCGTCACCAGGTCGGTGTACGAGTTGTTCATGAACTGATTCTGGCTGATGGCAGTGAATTTAAAAAGTTAGCAAAAAAACACACCGTTCAAAAAAAGTATACAAAAGTAATAGTTTGACTGATTTTACAAACAAAAACATTACCGGTTTGGAAGTTGGGACCTCGAACAGCCAAAAAAAAGCCGGGTGTTGTTGAACACCCGGCTTGTATGTTACGTAAACGTTAAGCGGCTTATTTTACAGAAGCAACCAACAGCTTGAAGGTCTCCGGCTCATTCATGGCCAGATCGGCCAGTACTTTACGGTCGAGGGTGATCCCTTTCTCGTTCAGCTTGTGAATGAAAACAGAGTAAGTAAGGCCTTCCGGACGAACGGCGGCGTTGATACGGGCGATCCACAGTGCGCGGTATTCCCTTTTCTTCAGCTTACGGCCTACATATCTGTATTGCAGACCTTTTTCCAATACGTTTTTGGCAACGGTATATACGTTTTTACGTTTGCCATAAAAGCCCTTGGCTTGTTTTAAAATCCTTTTGCGGCGTGCCCTGCTTGCTACAGCATTTACTGAACGTGGCATATCTTAATAAGTTTGAAGTTAAAGTTGATAGTTTAAACGGCCGGGTTCCTATTTCAGCCTCAGGAGACGTTTTACGAAATCCAGGTTGGCTTTGTGCACGATACCATCTTTACCCAGGGCACGTTTACGCTTGTTGGACTTTTTGGTCAGAATGTGGCGTTTGAAAGACTTCTGGTGAGTGATTTTACCGGTGCCGGTTACTTTGAACCTTTTCTTGGCACTGGAGTTTGTTTTAACTTTAGGCATTTTTACACCTTTAATTGTTACACCCTGCTGGCGCCCCCGATCCTCCGGGGAACTTTTTGGGCCTTGTGGGCAATATAGCTTCTACTCTCTCAAAAGAATAAAAACTGAAAATGGAGCGCAAAGGTACGGAAAGATGTGCTCTTAAAGAAGGAAAACAGGCAAAACTACCCAACTTTTCCCTATTTATTGATTCTCAGCCCTGAAGCCTCCTACTTTGAGACTTCTGGAATATATTGAAACCCTTATCTTTAACCCTCATATTTCCTGCACACATGAAAAATACACTGCGGTTCCTTGCTTTTGCTATTCTCCTGCTCCATCTGTTTAGTTGTAACAAAACCCGCTCCGGCAAACCCCGGATCCTGGTTTTCTCCAAAACCACCGGTTACCGGCATGCTTCCATCCCCCAGGGCGTTACTGCCATTATGAAACTGGGCCAGGAAAATGGTTTTGAGGTAGACACGACTGAAGATGCTGATCTTTTTACGGAAGACTCCCTGGCCAAGTATGCTGCTGTGGTGTTCCTCCATACCACCGGCGACCTGCTGAACCAATACCAGGAAGCCGATTTTGAACGCTATATCCAGTCTGGCGGCGGCTACGCAGGCATCCATGCTGCTGCCGACGCGGAGTACGACTGGGGCTGGTATGGCCGGCTGACCGGCGCTTATTTTGAGAGCCATCCCGAACAACAGGTGGCTAAGCTGCTGGTAAAAGACTCCACGAATATTGCCACCAAACACCTCCCCCACGTATGGGAAAGGAAAGATGAGTGGTACAATTTCAAAAACCTGAACCCTGATGTGCATGTACTGCTCACGATAGATGAAAAGAGCTACCAGGGTGGTAAAAACGGCGATCATCATCCCATGGCCTGGTACCATGACTTTGATGGCGGCCGCTCTTTTTATACCGAACTGGGCCATACAGACGAGTCCTTCGTGGAAGAGAATTTCCTCAAGCATCTCCTGGGCGGTATTCAATATGCCATCGGCAAGAATTATAAGCTGGATTACTCCAAAGCCAAATCACTCCGCACCCCGGATGAAGACCGGTTTACCAAAACGGTACTGGCGCAGGGTGAGTTCTTTGAGCCCACCGAAATGACCATCCTCCCCAACCTGGATATATTGATTGCCCAACGGCGCGGCGAACTGATGCTGTATAAGAACAAGGATTCTGGTTCCCATATAAAACAGGTTGGGTTCCTCAATGTATACCACAAGGCTGAGGTGCCTAATGTGAATGCCGAAGAAGGCTTCATGGGCTTACAGGCGGACCCTAATTTTGAAAAGAACCACTATATCTACGTATTCTATAGTCCCAAAGACACATCGGTCAACCGTCTCTCCCGTTTCAAATTTGAAAATGATACGCTCGATATGAAGTCGGAGCACATCATTCTCCAGTTCTATTCCCAACGGAATATATGCTGCCATACCGGCGGCTCTATCGCATTCGGACGGGAAGGCAATGAACTGTTCGTATCTACCGGCGACAACTCTACTCCCTTTGATGAGCCCAAACAGCCCTACGTGAATCATGGGTTTGGCCCATTGGACGATCGCGCCGGACATGAGCAATACGATGCCCGCCGCTCTTCCTCCAATACCAACGACCTGCGGGGCAAGATCCTGCGGATAAAGCTGAAAGAAGACGGCTCGTATGAAATACCGGAAGGCAACCTGTTTGCCAAAGGAACGCCCAACACCAAACCGGAGATCTATGTAATGGGCAACCGCAACCCTTACCGGATATCCGTAGACAAGAAAAATAATTACCTGTACTGGGGAGAAGTAGGTCCGGATGCCAATAACGACAGCCTGGACACACGCGGTCCCCGTGGTTATGATGAAGTGAACCAAGCCCGCAAAGCCGGTTATTTCGGCTGGCCATTGTTTGTAGGCAATAATTACCCTTACAGGGCTTATGATTATGCCACCGGCAGTTCCGGACAGCCTTATGATCCTGCCAAACCGGTGAATAATTCACGCAATAATACCGGTCTCCAGGAACTGCCGCCTGCTCAGCCTGCCTTTATCTGGTATCCTTATGGCAACTCCAAAGATTTTCCACAGGTAGGCACCGGCGGCCGTAATGCGATGGCAGGCCCTGCTTATTATACAGACATGTTCCCGGAAGCTACCCGCCTGCCTGCGTATTATGACAATAAGGTATTTGTGTATGACTGGATACGCGGATGGATAAAGGCCGTAACGCTGAAACCCAATGGCGACTTTGATAAGATGGAACCTTTCATGGAGCATACGAAGCTCAACTCGATGATCGATTTTGAGGTAGGCCCCGATGGCCGGTTGTATATGCTGGAATATGGTACCGGCTGGTTCAGCAAGAATGCTGATGCCGGCATTTCGCGTGTTGATTACAATGGCGGCAACAGGGCGCCTAAGATAGACAGCCTGCAGGTAAATAAAGTATCCGGCGCGCTGCCTTTGGCACTTACCGCTACCGTGAAAGCGACAGACCCGGAGAAAGATAAGCTGATCTATACCTGGCATATCGGCGACTCTACAAAAGAAACGACTGAGCCGAAGCTGGAATATACGATCACTAAACCCGGTGACTATGCTGTTTCAGTAGAAGTAAGTGATGACAAGCAGGCAACTGCCAAAAGCAGCGTGGAGAATGTGTATGCCGGCAATGAAGCCCCTTCAGTAAGTATCACCCTGCCGGGCAACAAGAGCTTCTATTTCCCCGGCAAACCTATACAGTATAGTGTTACCATTGCAGACAAGGATGATACTGCCCAGGCAAAAGACCTGAGTAACCTGATCGTTTCGGCCGACTACGTGGAAGGCAGCGACCGGGCGGGCGCCTCCCAGGGACACCAGGTGCTTACAGAAGCTACGATGGGCAAGAACCTGATGTTATCGCTGGATTGTAAAACCTGTCACAAGACAGATGAGAAGTCGATCGGTCCTTCTTTCCTGGATGTAGCCAAACGGTATGAAAAAGACCCCAACGCGGTGTCTTACCTGGTAGACAAGATCATTAAAGGTGGCGGAGGCGTATGGGGCGAAGTGGCGATGGCTGCGCATCCCAATCTGAAGGAAGCCGACGCCCGCCAGATCGTTACCTGGATACAGTCGCTCACGGCTACGACACAAAACAAAAAGTCCCTGCCTGCTACCGGCACTGTACAGCCTACACTGGGCAAACCGGAAAAAGATAATGGCGTTTTGTACCTCTCTGCCAGCTATACCGACAAAGGAGGTAATAATATCAAGCCGCTCTCGGGTAATGATGTGGTGACCCTGCGCAGTCCCAAAGTCACTTTCCGGCGAGTAAAGAAGATGGATAAGTACACGGGAGAAAATATGAATGGCACGCGCCTGATGATCGCGCCCAAAGCAGCAGGCTGGTTTGTATTGGAAAATATTGACCTTACCGGCATTACCGGCGCCACCCTCCAGTTGGTGTGGTCAAAGCCCGCTCAATCGGGTTACAGTTTTGAGCTGCGTCTTGACGCACCCGACGGCCAGCAACTGGGCTCCTTCACCTTGCCCGGCGGCGGACAGGCAGCCAATGAGAAAACACCATTTATCAGCAAAGCCCTGACCTCCCCCTTTGCAGCAGTAACAGATGGTAAAAAGCATAACCTGTACATTGTAAGCAAACCAACCGATGCCGCTGAGCCCAACCAGGTAGCTGTGCAGTGGATACAGTTTAAATAATTTCGGGTTTAGGGTTTAGGGTTCCGGGTTGCTCCGCGGTTCTAACTTTCTAACTAAAATACAAGCGGCTGTCTCTTTTGGGAGACAGCCGCTTTTTTGCAAGGACACCCGTAGTATCTCTTGTTGTTTATTGTTTCAATAGCCGGATGGTCTTGCCATTGACCAGCACCAGGTAAGTACCGGCTGAAAAGCCGCTGATGTCTATATCGGTAATGCCTGCCTGTATAGCTTGCGTTTTTACCAATTGTCCGGCCAGGCTGTACATACTTACCGTACCCGGGTTGTTGACACTGATCGTAATATGGCCCTTTGCAGGATTGGGATAGATCAATATGACTTCTACTTCTACCGACTGGGACAAGATGACAATACGGCTATGTTCATGCCTGCCATCCATATCCGTCATTCTCAAACGATAGTACGCCCGTTGTTGAGACTGCGGCAAGTTATAGGTGTAATAACTATTGCTTCCTTTGGCTGCCACTGTGGCTACTGCCTGGTAGCTGATGCCATCCGTACTTTTTTCTACCGTAAAGTATTGGAAGTTCACTTCGTCGGCTGTATGCCATTGCAGGTAGGCCATCCCCTCCTGCAGTTTACCCGTAAACGATACCAGTTTTACGGGCAGGGCGGCCGATACCCATTCCAATGCGCCTATATCAATGCGTGCTCCGAAAATACGCATATTGCCATAGCTGTCGGTACGCGGCAGGCCAAGGCCGGTAGTATCGGGTATACCTGCATCTATGATGGCGCTGGTTGCTTTCATGCGCATCCCATCGTCGCTGGTACCCCATAAGCCATCTGCGCCGGCAGGATCGGCACTATTTACAAAGGGATCGGTAGTGCTTTGTATGTTACCAGTACCGGTTATGAGGTCTTGCGTATAGTTATAAGAAAACAAAGGGACAGATGATCCGTAAACATAGCTGTCATTGCTGGTGGGGGCGGTATTATTCCAGCATATGGTGTTAATGATCTTCGTGTTGGAAGAGAAATGTGCTAATGCCCCACCAGCATTATTGGCCTGGTTGCCTGCAATGGTACAATTGATCAGCGCCACCGCACTGTTGTATTCATTGCATACGGCACCGCCCTCGTAGGCTATATTGCCGATGAAGGAACAGTTGCGCAGCACGGTGGACGAGTTACCGTTATTAACAGCACCTCCCCTACTACCCTTATTGCCTATGAAAATGCAGTTATTGACCGTAGGAGAAGAATTATAATTATACATACCTCCTCCCTCTGAATGATAATCTCCTCCTGTAATGATAAAGCCATCCAATACAGCAGCGGCTGTTAAATTATTACCCCAGTTCTCGATCACCTTGTAGTGGTTGCCTTTCAAAATACTGTTGTGCCCGGCTGCCAGGTTGCGTTGGGCAAGGCTGGTTTCTGTTCCGGCAAGGCCTCCATACATTTTCACGCCTTCCACCATCCTGAATGGAGTACCGATCGCAGGCTGATAGGTACCTGTTGCCACCCATATTTGTTTGATGGTATTATTCTGGCGCGCGGCTTGCAGGGCAATAGAAAGATCAGTCAAAGACGCATTCCAGCTTCTGCCATCATCGGTGGCAACACTGCTCCGGCCGGCGTTTACATATAACACACCCTGCACATCGGCTGTATAATCAAATGTTTCATAGACGCCGGCATCTATAGCGGCGCCGTAGATACGGGGAATGCCGAGGATATCAACAAGGGGCAATCCCAGTCCTGCAGTATCTGTTGTTCCTGCATTGATGGCGGTGCTTCCTGCTAACAGGCGCAGGCCATCATCGGTGGTTCTCCAGGTACCATCTGCTCCGGCCGGACTGGCACTGTTTACAAAGGGATTAGTGGCGCCTGTTATATTGCCGGCGAAAGAAGTTTGTGTATAACAATGCGTGATGGTATTGCCATCAGTGTTCATGATATTGATGTCGGCGCCTGCCGGCGCCGTATTATTCCAGAACACACAATTGGTAACTTTTGCTGCGGAGCCTGAGAGATGCAGGGCTCCTCCCATGGCGGTGGCAGCATTACCGGAAAAGGTGCAATTGGTAATGACGGGACTGGAACCGTCATTTTGTATGGCAGCTCCATAACCACCTGTGTTGTTGGCAAAAATACAGTTACGGATAACAGGATTACTTCCGCCATTGTACATACCGCCCCCAAAGTACATATCGTTGCCGGTGAATATACAGTTGCTCACAGTAGGCGACGAGGGGTGATTGCTCATTCCTCCGCCGGTTATGATAAAGCCGTCGAGCAAGGAGGCCATTGTGAGGTTGCTGGTATTGTCAATGACGCGGTTGGTGTTCCCTTTCAGAATGCTCTGTTGCAGTGCTGCCAGATTGCGTTGCGATAAAGCAGTTTCTGTAGCTGCAAAACCGCCGTATATTTTCAATCCTTCCACCATGCTGAAGGAAGTTCCGGCAAGGGGTTGATAGGTTCCTTTGGCTATCCAAAGTTGCTTGATGGCACTATTCTGACGCGCAGCCAACAGGGCCGCCGGCAGATCGGCCGTTGCGGTGCTCCAGCTTTTACCGTCTGCCACTGTGCTGTTGACCTTACTGCTGTCAATATAGATGATACCAGCCGCATCGGGATCGGGAATGGTATACTCATAAGCGCCCATATCGATGGCAATACCGCTTACCCGCGCTTTCTCCCTGATATCATTCGCTGGCAAACCAAGACCTGCTATGCTGGGCGTGCCTCCATTGATAGCTGTACTGACCACCAGTAAACTCAACCCATCATCTGCCGTTTGCCAAATGCCGTCTGCACCGGCAGGACTGACAGCATTGGAAAATGGATTGCCTGCGCCTTGTATATTACCAGCGCCGGCAAAAGCGTTTTGTGTATAACAATAAGTGATGGAATTGCCATCGGTGCTCATGATATTGATGTCGGCACCTGCCGGCGCCGTATTGTTCCAGAACACGCAGTTGGTGACTTTTGCTGCGGAGCCTGAAAGGTGCAGGGCCCCTCCCATAGCGGTGGCGTTATTGCCTGCAAAGGTGCAATTGGTAATGACGGGGCTGGAACCGTCATTTTGTATGGCAGCTCCATAGCCGCCTGTGTTGTTGGCAAAAATACAGTTACGGATAACAGGACTGCTCCCGCCATTGTACATACCGCCCCCAAAGTACATATCGTTGCCGGTGAATATACAGTTGCTGATGGTAGGCGACGAGGCGTTATTGCTCATTCCTCCACCGGTTATGATAAAGCCGTCGAGCAAGGAGGCCGTTGTGAGGGAATTGCTGCCGTTGTCAATAACGCGGCTATTGTTGCCTTTTAATATACTGTTCTTTTGCGCGGCCAGGTTACGCTGGGCCAGGGCCGTTTCCGTTCCGGCGAAGCCACCGACTATTTTCTTTCCCTCCACCATGCTGAAAGATTGGCCGCTCAGCGGCTGGTAGGTTCCTTTTGCTACCCATAGTTGTTGTACCGCCGGGTTGATGCGGGCTGCATACAAGGCGAGGGAGAGATCGGCGGTTGCGGTGCTCCAGCTTTTGCCATTTGCGATGGTGGTGTTTACCTGGCTGCTGTCGATATACACGATACCACCGGCATCCGGTTCGGGTAGGGGAAATTCATACGCACCAATATCAATCGTTCCGGCTGTTATACGTGTAAAATCCAACAAGTCTTTTTCCGGCAATAACCAGGACGAAATGTTTGTTGTTGAACCGGCATTAACGGCTGTACTTCCTATGGCCAGTCTGAGGCCGTCGTCGGAAGTTCCCGCTATGCCATCTGAACCAGCCGGATTGTCACTGTCCGCAAATGGATTATTGCTGCTCACGATGCAATTGGTTCCACCAATATTGGTGGAGGAATAACAGTTTTCGACGAAGTTCCAGTCATCATTGTTGTAGTTGAATATATCCTGCGATACCCCCTGGCTTTCATTTTGCCAGAATATACAGTTGATGATCGTGCCAAGGGACTCTTCGCAGTACAAGGCCCCGCCATTGACAGTACTGGTATTCTTAAGAAATGTACAGTTGTAAATACGGGGTTCCGCATAGTTGTCATTGTATAAGGCCCCGCCCTCAGCGGCGGAATTACTGCTGAAAACGCAATTGACGAGACTATACATAGCCCCCGCCGTACTATAGACAGCACCCCCATTAAGACCGGTATTGCTGTTGAAAATACAATTCCGGATCACCCCGGAGGAGTTGTCCATGTTAATAGCTCCTCCATTATACGAAGCGCCGCCTCCTGCTGTAAGGGTAAAGCCATCCAGCTCGGTAGAATTATCCAGGTTCTTACCCGTGTTGTTAATAATACTCCTGTTGTTGCCTTTTAATATGCTTTTATTGATCGTTGAAAGAATACGCTGTGCCAGGCTGGTTTCTGTACCGGCAAAACCGCCATATATTTTCACTCCATTCTTCATCACATAAGAAGTATTGGAAGCGGGTTGGTAGGTACCCTTCATGACGAACAGACTATCGCCGGAAGTGCAGGCATTGATCGCGGTCTGCAAATTGGTATAGGCGTTGGCCCAACTGGTGCCATTGTTTGCACCGGAACCGGTGGGTTTTACATATCTTTTTGTTTGTGCCTGTCCTGCAAGGTTAATACCGCAGCATAAAAGAATCAGGAATAGTATTCGCGCCTGGGTTGTAGTGCGCCTGCCTGCAGATGCCTGGCGCATTAGGGTGTAGGGAGTCATAAGTGGCGCAAATGTATTCCGGGCAATCCCCCGGAACGAATCCGGCAGGCATTCATTTGTCCCGGTTTATAATACAGGACAAAGTTTAGCAGATAGTACTTAGTAAGCGGTCATCGCCCAAAACCCTGCGCATACTCTACCGGACTTTTGCCGGTGAGTTTTTTGAAGGAGCTGTAGAAAGCGCTGCGGGAGGAGAACCCTGCATCGTAAGCCAGGGCCTCGATGGTATAGCTTTGCATATTCTCCGGCAATACCATCTGTTCTTTAATATGGTTGATACGATAGGTATTGATAAAATCTACAAAGTTGAGCTGGTAATGGCTGTTGAGCAGGGAAGATAATTTATGCGTAGTGATTTCCAGCGCAGCAGCGAGAGAAGCAAGGCTGATATTCTTTTCGGTGTAAGCCTGTGATTCCCGGAGATATTTTTCGAGTTGCCGGCAAAGCCTTTCTGTTCCTGCACTCTTCTGCACGGACAACGTATGCTGCCGGCGGATCTTTGCCAGGGTGTGGGGCTTTATATCGAGCAGAGAGGCTGCATTCTCCAGGGGGAGCCGGTCAATGTAACCCGGATTGGTTTGCATGAAATAGAGGAAACGTTCCTTCGCATTGCCTACCCGGATAATATGCGCCCGCTCCTGTGCATCCTGGTAGTATTTCTGTACAAAGACGCGGAATATGTAATTGAAATCGAAATGTTTTTCAAAGAGGGCAAGCATGACCTCATTGGCCAGCGCTACCAGGCGGGTAGGTTCAATGGCTACGATCCCTTCCCGTGTCGGTTGCAAGCCATACAAACCGGAAATGGAGCTCACAAATTCATTTTCTACCGAAATATAAGTAGTGATCTTTTTACCCTTATGGGTAGCATGCCCCATCAAAGCCCCTTCCAGGATGAAATACATATAGTGGCAACGATCGCCTTCTTCCACCAGCGTATCGCCTTTAGCGAGCTGCAAGGATACCAGGTGCGTATAGAATTCTTCGCGCAGCGCATCGCTGACAGGATAGGCACGGTTGAGCAGGTCAAGTACGATCTCCACATCTTTCCTGGCTGCTTTTCCATGGGTGGTTGGGTACATGGGACAAAATTCGGAATACAGGCTGAGATTTGAAGTCCGGGGGATATTTATTTTCCTGTTACTATAATTATTGGCGTCGCACCGGTGAGCTGCTGCGCCTTTTTGCATACCAATAATCTATTCCCAGTACAACGATGAGTATGACCAGCCCAAAGAATTCACGGGTATCTTCAATCCAGGGCTTCTGGGCTTTCATGGTCTGCGCAATGTTTTCCGCCTGGTGTTCCCTGATCCAATCCAATACCCCATCATCGGTAAAGAACAGGAACACCGCATAGATACTGTAGACCAGGATGCCAATGATATAGGCCCGGGGATAGTAATTGCCCCGGAAGGCCATCCAGCATAATACGGCGCCATAGCCGTAAATAGGGATCCATACATAAGGATCGGGGTCATTGTATTGGAGGGCGGCGCTGAAGACAAACAGTAAACAGAAAAGCAGGTTGAAGATTTTCATGCTGTTAATATACAAATGAAGAAACAAAAATACTCCGCAGGGTCCCTTGCAGGAGACCCTGCGGGGAAGGTTAGATTTTCATGCTGTAATATACAAAGCGGGTGGTAAATGGCGAAGGCCCTTTCCATAAACAATTTCCGGGAGAAAAACAACTACATGTAATACGACTAAAAGGGGCCTTGTACAGCCCTGGCAAGGCAATACTTTTACCCCGTCTAATCAAAAACCACACTCATGAAAAAGCTTTTTTTGCTGCTGCCGCTCCTGCTTACCCTACAGCTTACCCATGCCCAGATACTGAAGCGTATCGGCAGGAATGCACAACGAAAGGTAGAGCAAAAGATTGATCAGAAAGTAGACAAAGCCATTGATGATGCGGTGGATGGCAAGCCGAAAACCAAAAAAGAATCCGGCAAGTCCAATGACGATGCTGCTGGTACGGAAGGGACCGGCAACCAGAGCGGCGGCAATGGCAAGTCTGGCACCCTCAAAAGTTATAGCAAGTTTGATTTTATTCCCGGCGAAAAGATACTGGTGGAAGAAGACTTTTCCCAGGATGCCATTGGTGATTTTCCCGATAAATGGAATACAAACTCTACCGGTGAACTGGTGAATGTAGAAGGTAAAACCGGCAAGTGGCTATCACTGTCCAAAGACGGTGTATTTATGCCGGAATTCATCACTTCCCTGCCGGAGAATTTTACGCTGGAATTTGAAGTGATGTGCAACCCGGAATACAGTTATTATTCTACTCCCTTTCATCTATACATGGCGTCGCTTGCCAACCGGAAAGATTTTCAAGGATACAAGTTTTTAGGTCCTGCCAAAAAGGAAGCCGTGGAAGTATGGGTACACCCTAATGATGCAGGCGGCCAACGCGGGCATTCGGGGTTTGTGGTATGGAATGCCGGTAAAGAGAGTATGGAGAATGAAAGCAGCACGGCGCAGTTCCATAAAAGCAATAATTATGTAAAGGTATCGGTATGGCGGCAGAAACAACGGTTGCGGGTATACCTGAATGAAGAAAAGGTATGGGACGTACCCCGTGCTTTTGATGCAGAGAAGAAATACAATACCCTCCTGTTCATGACCGGCAGAACACATGATGCAAACGACCGCTACCTGGTCCATAACCTGCGGCTGGCTGTGGGCGCTCCTGACACACGTAATAAGCTCATTACAGAAGGGAAGTTTGTCACAAATGGTATTTTATTCGACGTGAACAGTGACCGCATTAAGCCGGAGTCCTATGGCGTGCTGAAAGATATTGCCGGTGTACTGGCAGAGAACAGTACCGTGAAGGTAAAGATCATCGGGCATACGGACAGTGACGGTGACGACAAGTCGAATATGGACCTGTCGAAGCGCCGGGCGGCAGCGGTGAAAACGGCCTTATCCAGGGAATTCAATATTGATGCTGCCCGTATGGAAGCCGATGGCAAAGGAGAGTCGCAACCGGCCGACAAGAACGAAACGCCTACCGGCAAAGCCAATAACAGGCGTGTGGAGTTTATAAAACTATAAATGCAGCAATAAAAAAAGCATCCTGCCCACGCAGCAGGATGCTTTTCGAATATGATCGCAGCGCTTATTGCGCCTCTTTCGTTTCTTTCTTCTTTTGCTTGCCCTTGGGGGAAAGGATCATCAACATACGCTTGCCTTCCAGTTTGGGCATGCCCTCGGGCTGCCCTACTTCGGCCAGGCGCTCAGCAAACTTCAACAGTACGAGCTCGCCCCTTTCCTTGAACATGATGGCGCGACCCTTGAACTGTACATAGGCTTTTACTTTATTGCCTTCCTTGAGAAAGCTTTCCGCATGGCGGGCTTTAAAGTCAAAGTCATGGTCATCTGTACCAGGCGTAAAACGGATCTCTTTTACTTCGGCCGTTTTACTATTGGCCTTCATCTCTTTTTCCTTCTTCTTCTTCTCGTACAGGAATTTATTGTAGTCGATGATTTTACATACTGGTGGATCAGCCTGTGGTGAAATCTCTACCAGGTCAAGTCCCTGCTCCTGTGCCATCTTCTGTGCTTCCTGGGTAGAATATACACCTACTGTTACATTGTCGCCCACCAACCGTACCTGCGGTACGCGGATCATGTGGTTGGTACGATGTTCTTGTTGTTGTTCTTTTCTAAAACGTGGATTGAAATTACCTCTCGGAGGTCTCGGTGGAAATGCCATTTACAATTTTTACGTGAACTAAATTTTTATTTATTGTTTTGTTTTATGGTACGGTTATTAAATATACTAATCTTTTACATATCACTTATTCTCCTTTCCGCGCTTTAATTTCCGCACTTATTTCGGTAATGAACTCTTCGATGCTCTTTACTCCTGCATCCCCTTTTCCCTGCCTGCGGATAGCTACTTTGCCTTCATTCATTTCCTTCTCTCCCACTACCAGCATGTAAGGTACTCTCATAAGCTCGGTATCCCGGATCTTCTTGCCAATCTTCTCGTTGCGGTCATCGACCTCTCCACGAATATCCGCATTTTTCAGGGATTCTAAAATAGAATTTGCATAGGGTAAAAACTTATCGCTGATGGGCAATACTTTCACCTGAACCGGCGCCAGCCAGGCCGGGAATTTGCCCGCATAATGCTCCAGCAGGAAGCCGATGAAGCGCTCATGGGTACCCAAGGGGGCCCGGTGGATGATGAGCGGGGTTTCCGGGGAATTGTCCTTATTGGTGAATTCCAGCTTGAACCGCCGTCCCTGGGCAAAATCCACCTGGTTGGTAGCCAGGGTAAACTCGCGCCCAATGGTGCTCCAGATCTGCACGTCAATTTTGGGGCCGTAAAAGGCGCCCTCATCCGGCACTTCTACATAGGGGATGTTCGATTCTTTCAGTACCTGCCGTACCATTTCCTCGGTTTCCAGCCACAGTTCCGGCTCATTGATGTACTTCTGTCCCAGTTTGGAAGGCTCGTGCAGCGAAAGGCGCATGACATATTTGTCAATGCCAAATATCTTGAAGTACTTGATATACATGTCATTAACAGCCCTGAACTCGTCGGCAAACTGCTCCCGGGTACAATAGATGTGGGCGTCGTTCATGTGCAGGCAACGTACCCGCATGAGGCCAAACAGCTCCCCGCTCTGCTCATAGCGGTAGCAGGTGCCATATTCCGCCAGGCGCAGGGGCAGTTCCTTGTAGCTCCTCGGCTCGGCCGCGAAGATCTTGTGGTGGTGCGGACAGTTCATCGCCTTCAGGTAGTATTTCTGCCCTTCCAGCTCCATCGGCGGGTACATACTGTCCTGGTAATAAGGCAGGTGCCCACTGGTCAGGTACATGCTTTCCTTGGCGATATGGGGCGTTACCACCCTTTTATAACCGCCTTTGAGCTCGGTTTCCTTGGCCAGTTTTTCCAGTTCTTCAATGATGATGGTGCCGTTGGGCAGCCACAGGGGCAGGCCCGGACCTACATCATCATCCATGGTGAAGATGCCTAATTCCTTGCCCAGCTTCCGGTGGTCCCGCTTTTTGGCTTCCTCCAGCAATTGCAGGTATTCATCCAGTTCCTTTTGGGAAGGGAAGGTAACCCCGTAAATGCGGGTCAGCATTTTATTGTTGGCATCGTTCTTCCAGTAAGCGCCGGCAATATTGGTGAGCCTGATCGCCTTGATAGGACCGGTGGTGGGGATATGTGGTCCCCGGCACAGATCGGTAAAGCTACCCTGTGTATAGAAGGTGATCTCTCCGTCGGTCAGGTTGCTCAGGAGGTCCAGCTTGTACTCATCCCCTTTCTCGGTGAAGTATTTAACCGCTTCTGCCTTGGGCATGGCTTTGCGTACGTAGCTGTTGTTCTGTTTGGCCAGCTCGTTCATTTTCTTTTCCAGCTTGCGCAGGTCTTCTTCAGCAATCTGGCGGCCGCCCAGGTCAATATCATAATAGAATCCTTTATCAATAGCGGGTCCTACCCAGAATTTGGCGCCGGGAAACATGTCTTCCACCGCTTCAGCCATGAGGTGGGCCGAAGAATGCCAGAAGGTGCTCTTACCACCATCATCATCCCAGGTGAGGAGTTTCAGCGCTGCATCCTCATAAATAGGCCGTGTGGCATCCCACACCTGTCCGTTCACACTGGCGGCCAGCACTTTTCTGGCCAGCCCTTCACTGATTGATTTGGCGATATCCAAAGCAGTCACCCCTGCTGCATACTCCCGTACTGCCCCGTCTGGTAATGTAATTTTGATCATTGTTATTTATTGCCGTTTCTGTTGTTTTTATAAACTGCGGTATGAGCTTTGCTGTTGATGCTGCCTCAATTAGATGCGTGGTAAACAATGGTATCGGTGAAACCCGTATATTGAGCCCGCATCCGGCTGTCCCATATCCGAAAGACCGCAAATTTAACGAACTTTTGCAGACGAGCACGTACGATATTTATCGTAATAAATTACAATTTTATTAATTTGCCTCCGTGAGGTTACCATTCATGAAGCGATTTCTACTTTTTGCGATTTGCTGCGTAAGTATTTCTGTGTCTGCCCAGGATTTAACGGGCATCTGGAGGGGGAGCTTCCGTTCAGCGGCCAAAAACCGCCTGATGGAAATGCTGGGACAGGAAGAACGATATAAGTTTGAAGTACAGGTTGATCAGCATGATAAACGTTTCAGCGGCGTTACCTACTCTTACCTTACCACTGTATTTTATGGCAAAGCCACCTGCCAGGGTACTGTAAATACCAAAAACGGAAAAGTATTACTGGAAGAGCTCAAGATCGTGGAACAACGCATGAGCAGCGGCAGCGATATTTGCATTATGACCCTCTTTCTTCAATATTCCAAGATCGGCGAAGAAGAGTTCCTGGAAGGTACGTATACCAGTATTAAAACCCGCGACTCCACCGATTGCGGCAAAGGCACTGTTTTCCTCCGTAAAGTAATCACCTCCGATTTTTATAAAGAACCTTTCCTGGCAGAACGGGAAAAGAAAGTGGAAAAGAAACAACCGGTCATTACCCCCAAAACCGACAGTGTGGTGGTGAAGAAAACCACGCCAGTCACCAAACCGTCGACCACTACTACCAAAAAACCGCTTGCCAATACACCGGCCGTGAAGAAGCCGGCCACCACGAAAACGCCCAACAGCAATACTACGGCAAAGAAGAACACACCGGTAACCAAACCACCAGTCAATAAACCTGCTACCACCACGCCCGCAGAGAAAAACCTGACCACCAAACCGGTGCTGATTGATTCTATGAAAAAGGTAGACAAACCAGTTGTAGTACCTCCGGTGGTAACACCGAAGATCTTGCTCACCCGGGAAAATGAGCTGGTAAAAACAATTATCACCAATGTCAACGAGATACAGATCAGGATTTACGATAATGGCAGCGTGGATAATGATACGATTTCCGTATACCTGGATAAAAAGCTGGTGCTTGCCAAACAACGCTTAACAGAAAGGGCACTCACGTTGAAAGTAAAACTCGACGATCAAAATAATTACCATGAGCTGGTGATGGTAGCAGAAAACCTGGGTGAAATACCACCCAATACTTCCCTGATGATCGTGGATGCCGGCAAGCAGCAATATGAAGTACGCATCACTTCTACAGAGCAGAAAAATGCAGTGGTGGTGTTTAAGTATAAGCCCTAGGAAAACCCTGAAGTCGGAGGTCGGATGTCAGGGTCAGCGGGTTCGTACAGGTACAGCCTGCTGCCCGGACAGCAGCTTCAGATTTCTGTTCTCAGACTTCGGGCTTTCACCGCTCACATAAAACAGGATGGCTGGTATTATAGTTGTTGCTAATTTCCCTTAAAATCCCCCGGATGCGTCGTTCTTTTCTCTTTGCATTATTGGTTATTGGCAGCAGCTCTTTAATGGCTCAATCTATTACCGGCATCTGGCGTGGGAAACGTACACAAGGCGCACAAGGGTGTTTTCCTGAATATTTCCTGGAATTGCATATTACCTGGGCCAATGATAATTCACTGATGGGTAATGCCTATAGTTACGTTGATACCAAACAATTCACCAAGATCAATTTTACGGGCCGCTATAACCCGTTGAATAAACGGATGGTGATCACAGAAAATGCCGTACTGCAATACAGTGTGCCGGCCAACTGTATCCCCTGTATTAAGACTTACGATCTTACCTGGTCAAAGAATGGCGCCCTCGAAGTCCTGCTGGGCGATTGGAAGGGCCATGAGATGGGCAATAACAATGTGTGCCCGCCCGGCAAGATCACCCTCAACCGTGAAAAAACACCCACATTCCCGGTTGATGTATATCAAAACGACACGCTGATGAACCTGCAGAAAAACCTGAAGCTGCAGGAACGCCAAAAAGAAGTGGTGCAAACCGTGGTGATTGATACGTCTGTTATCAAGATCGAATTGTATGACAATGCAGAGATAGATGATGATACGGTAAGTATTTTTCTCAACAATTCTTTATTGCTGCACAAGAAACGGCTTACCGACAGGCCGCTCACTTTTCAGTTCAATGCCTTCCCCAATACAGAATATGAGCTGATGATGTATGCCGAGAATTTAGGCCGCATACCGCCCAATACTTCGCTCATGGTCATTACCGCCGGCAAGAAACGTTATGAGGTCCGGTTATCCTCCAGTGAACAAAAGAGTGCGGTGGTGAAGTTTAAGTATACGCAATAGGTTACGGGTTTGGCGTTCCGGGTTTCGGGTTCTGCAACCTGGAATAATTGACTAATAGCTATTTTGCTGCAATTATTAATGGCAAGAACATGTTGTACTTGCAGTATGTTACACATAAAGAACCCGAAACGCCAAACACGAAACACTAAACTTAAAATCCTTGTCTTCCCTGTGTTGCTGGAGTGGCTGGTTTTCTTGGCAGCTTCTCATCGCGCTGGGCCGCATGGTACACAAAGGAAGCTATGATGGTGGCAGCCTGCTTCAGGTCGTCGGCCTGCAGGTGGTCATAGGAATCCATGTTAGTATGATGCGTACGGGTATTGTACTCAATTTCATCCTGGATGAACTGGAAGCCCGGCAAACCAATACCATCAAAAGCCAGGTGATCGGTACCGCCGGTATTTTGCAAGGTAACGGTAGCAGCGCCGAGGTCTTTGAATGGCTCCAGCCATTTGGCGAAGATGGTTTTCACGCCTTCATTGCCCTGCAGGTATACGCCCCTTACTTTACCGGTACCATTATCGAGGTTGAAATAAACCGACAGTTTATCACCGGCAGCATTGTAGCGGCGGGTAGTGGTATCTGTAAAATGATTGCGTACATAATTCCTGGAACCATGCAGGCCCTGCTCTTCCCCACCCCATAAGGCAATGCGAATGGTACGGCGTGGTTGTATGTTGAGCGCTTTGAGAATGCGGATCGCTTCCATCATGACGGCACAACCGGCTGCATTATCCGTAGCGCCTACTGATCCATGCCAGGAGTCGAGGTGCCCACCCAGCATGACCAACTCTTCTTTAAGCTTCGGATCAGTGCCCTTGATCTCTGCCACTACATTGTATCCTTTCAGGTCGTTGGTATAGAATTTTGATTTTACGTCTACATCTACTTTCACCGGGATGCCGGCATTCACCAGCCTTTGCAGCGACATATAATCTTCATACGCCAGCATGATATCGAGGAAGTTTTCAGGCGCTGTTCCTGCATAAGCGCCTCCACCCTGTACAAAGAGGGTACCATCGCGTCCGCGCGGACTGGTGCTCAGTAAAGCAACAGCACCTTCTGCTTTGGCCATCTCCCTGATTTTTGCCTGGAGCGCCATAGCAGTACCGAAGTTACCACGTGGACCACCACCGGCACGGCCACCACGATCCTGAACAGTCTTAGGATCGAAGGCGGCCATTTTGCCCAACTCTTCTTCATTCCGGCGACTGGCATCTGCCGCATAGGTTGGTTTTAATGTATCAGTACGGGACACCAGGATGAGCTTGCCTTTGAGTTTGCCTTTATAAGAAAGTAATTCTACAGAGTCTTTAGGGGAAAGGATGATCACTTCTGCATTCTTTAAGCCCCGGGTGCTGGAAGTCCATGTTTTGGGGAAAGCGATCAGGGGCCTGTAATACGGAGCAGTCATGGCTACATAGGAACGTTCGAGTTCCCAGCCTTTACCCCATTCGCCCCAGGCTTCCAGTTGGGCATCTGCTGCACCGTATTTGGTCAGCTCCGATTTGGCCCAATTGGCAGCGCGCATATAACCGGGTGAGTTGTTGAGCCGTGGACCACTCACTTCCGTGAGGTAGAAAACAATGTCCATTACTTTGGAGTTATTCAGGCCCTCGGCGCGGATCTTTTGGATCATATCTGTATCCAATTTTTCCTCCTGGGCCATAGCCAGGCAACTGGCAACAATAGCAGAACACGTGAACAGGAATTTTCTCATGTGCAATGAATTTAGCGATTAGACGGGTAAACTATCGTTTTCCTGCTGTAATGAAGACAGCAAACGTACAATTTGCTGAAATTAAGGATAAGCGGCGTAGGATAAATGCTAATGAATAGGTCACCAGAGACCCAGAGAAAAACATGTGTGTTGTATTTATAGATGACATCCAAACAGCTATAATATACGTTAATAGGATACTAAGCTGAAGGCATGAATTATGAAAAATATGAGCACATTATAGCTTCGCCAGATAAATTGGAATTCCAGTTTATTAGTGAAGGGCCAAAAGGGAAAATCACTAAAGTGATTCAATTTACACAAACGCTGCATGAAGAGATCTATAATCTCGCATTCGGAAACTTAAAAAGTGATGGTTGCGTTGATGATGAAACGACTAACGATAATGGAGACCGAAATAAGATATTGGCAACTGTTGCCGGAGCGGTATATGAATTTAGCTCCCATTACCCTGATAAATTTGTTTTCTTTTGTGGAACTACTCCACAAAGAACCAGACTTTACCGGATGGCCTTGACAATCAATATGGAAGCATTAAAGAATGATTTCCGGATTTATGGAGTGCTCAGGGGAATTGACACTTTTGAAAGGGTTGCCTTCCATAAAGGTGTAGATTATTTCGGGTTTATGGTTAAAAGAAAAAAGATGTAATTTTAGGGTTATGAAAAAGACCAAGAAAATGAAAGGAGCCGAAGCCATTGGCGTGAAGGTGAAAGTATCCAAATCGCTGGAGAAATTCTCCGGCAAGGTCTTGTTCCCAGAAAAATTGGAAAAGGCCAATAAAATAATCGGAAAGCTAAAAATGGGCTGATTTTTATATGGATAAATTATTATCTGCCACCTAAAAGGTGGCATTTTTATTTTCGCAATATTGGCAGCCTATGCTTTAATTTATAGCTTTATCCTATGAACCTGAAGCAATTCAAACCACTCCATTGGGTGTATAACCTGTTACACTATAAAGCGCTGCAGCACAATAAGGCAGCGTATAGCAGGTATGGCATCCGCAAACCGCTTACCGCTTCCATTTCCAGCAAAGACTTCCCCGACAAGGAATCCCGCGCCTGGCTGGATACCGGCGATTCGACCGTGCTGGCTCCCCAAAAAGAAGGGTTCTATCAATTCCAGCCCGCCATACGCGAAAAGATATTGCAATGGAGCGCCAATGGCTACCTGATCCTGGAACAGTTGATAGATACCGCCACCTGCGATGCCGTTAACCAGGAAATAAGTCTGTTGCAGGAAAAAGGCAAGCTGGGTTTTACATATGGCAACAAGCTGATGTTTGCCAATAAGAAATCAACACTGATCAAAGGCATTACGGTAAGCCCTGCCCTCACGAAGTTGTTGCAGTTCCTGTTGGATAAAGAAGTAGTGCCCTTCCAGACAATCAATTTTATTCATGGCAGCGGTCAGCGGGCGCATTCCGACAGCATCCACATGACCACTTACCCGCTTGGCTACCTGATTGCTGTATGGATAGCGCTGGAAGATGTGACGTATGAGAATGGCCCCCTGTTCTATTATCCCGGCAGCCACAAGCTGCCCTACCTGCTGAATAATGATTTCAATGAAGGTTCTACGCTGCTCACCCTCGGCAAAAAGGATTATCCCGATTATGAAGATGTACTGGAAGAGCTGGTAGCCACCAACCATTATGAGAAGAAAGAGTTCCTGGCCAAAAAGGGCGATGTACTGATATGGCATGCCAACCTGGTGCATGGCGGCGCGCCCATCCTCAATAAAGCACTCACCCGCAAAAGCATGGTGATCCACTATTACGCCAAAGATGTGATCAAGTACCACGAGATCACGGAAAGGCCGTCGTTGCTAGAAGAATAGCTCCATTACAATGGATTTGGGGCTTACGTGGCGGTTGACGCTTACAGTTTATCCTGAGGAAATTTTGAATCTGTTTTTGGATTCAGCGGCCTTTTTTGGTAAATTGTATGAACACTGATTTATCCGTTTATGATATGAGCAGGCGTATTACTTTTAACATCCTCATTTCGATCAAACCCTTACCGGGACTGGGTTTGCCAATCCAAAACAATATAAACCCGCGTTCCGCCTGCATTTGACCCTTGTTGTGTTACTTCTCCTTTACTACTCCTTTACTACTGGCTTACTGCTGGTTTACTTTTCCTTTGCCTTTACCCGGAGATTGCTATCAGATTGCCCGGGGACTGCCATGGAACTACTATTAGGATAGCTATTAGGAGTAATCAGGTAAAGCGGGCCAGAGGCCCGGGAATAGGGCTGCGAGGCTGCAAGCCCTCGCAGAGCAGGTTACCTGGGCAGACAGGTCAAATAAGACATACTAAAACGGACATTTGTTTCACTTTCGTGCAAAAAGACCGTTTTGGAACATGGGTGATTTGGAAACCGTTATGAGCAGTTGTAAATTAGAGAAAAACACATGTATGGCTAAAGTTATATCTCCTTTTAAGCTCAGCGGGTCACTCGGTGACCTTACCTATTTCGAGAATGAGTATGGCCCCCAGGTGAAGGAAAAGGGCGGCCCTACGAAATGGCAGGTAAAAAACCTGGACAGTATGGCCAATACCCGCCACAATGCGGCCGAGTGGAAGCGGGCCACGGCGGCCTCCAAACTCACACGGCTGGCCCTGGGCAGCCTGCGGCATTCGGTGAAGAATATAAAGCTCAGCGGCCGCATGATTGGCCGGTTACTGGCGGTCCTCAAGGCCGACCAGGTCCATGACCGGGGCGAGCGGGTGGTTGCCTCCGGCGACCTGTCGCTGTTAACCGGCTTTGAGTTCAACTATAAACTGTCGCTGGACGACGCCCTGCCCTTGAATATAGCCAATTGCATGGCCGTTCAGCCAGGCAAGGTAGCGGTGAATATCCCGGCATTCCGGCTGCGTAAGAAAAAAAGCTTGCCGGTGGATGCCACGCATTACCGGCTGGTATCGTGTATACTGACGATCGATTTCGAAAAACGGACCTTCCGGCAAGACAAACAGGAAGGGGCACTACAAGCGATGGGCCGGCAGACTGGAGAAGGTTTTTGTATTGAGCAGGTGGTACAACCCGACAATGAACAAGGTTGCTTCTGGCTGATGGGGATCGAGTTTTATAAAATGGTGAATGAGCAACCAGTAGTAGTAAAAGGTGGCGCCTTGCGGGTGATGGAGTGGATTGGGCAGGCGTGTGAAGAAGAGCCTGTTATGGTAGTTCAGGATGTTGCAGATGAGGTGGTATTGACTGAAGCGTATGCCGGGAAAGTAGAGCCTGTTGAGGCTGAGATGGAGGAGATTGGTGCAGCGTACAAGGAAGCCATGGAGGAGGTTTTAGCTGCGTGCCTGGAGAGAACAGGATTTGCTGAAGCGGATGCTACTATTACAGCGGTTGAGCAGTCAGCCCTGTTTCCGGAAACGGATGTGGTGGAAGTTGAAGCTACAGCAGCAGCACCTGTTGAATTTATTGCAGACGAAGTGGATACGGTATTGATTAGTGATGATGTGGAATTTGAGAAATCTTTGCGGGTGTTGTTGCCGGTAGAGGGTTATCAGCGGCGAAAAGCATCACGCAGTAGTTTGGCAGAGCCATTCTATGAACCCGTGTTGTGGACGGAAATGGAATATGCTCTTATTGCTGATATTATGGATGCTGCGGTGGACTAGCCTATTGTAATAAATTGTTCTAAACTATCTTTTAAAAACAAACACCCATTGTCTTATAAATTATTACAAATTGAATTTCAACTAGTTAATAATTTTAATAAATTTCTAACCTGTTACAATTTTTATAAATTAATAAAATTAATTTAATTTTGTAACATCCTTTAAAAATCGCTAACCGCAAATTATCTATGTCAAAAACTGGTTTAATAATGAAGTCCCTTAGGGAAAAGTTTGGGTATGTGCAGGAGAATGTAGCGGAGTTTCTGGGAGTTTCAAGAGAACTGGTAAGTATGTATGAAACTGAAGAAAGAGATGTACCAATTGAAGTCATCGAGAAACTAAGCAACCTTTTCTGCGTCGACCCGGAAGCCTTTTTCGCTGAGACAGTGGAAGAAGCAGTAGCCCAGGTGGCTTTTGCCTTCCGAAAAGATGAAATTGACTCAAAAGATCTGGAAGAAATCGCCGCCTTTGGCAAGATTGTAAAGAACTATCTAAAGATTAAAAAATTAAATGGTCAGCTTTAATGATAAGATACTGGAGGTAAGAGCCACTAAATTCAGGGACTCACTAGGAATCAGCAATGCTGACCCCATTGACCTATATAAAGTTCTGGCAGAGCTGAATGTAGTTACCAATTTTCGTCGCATGGGACCAGAATTTTCCGGCATGGCGTTGAAGATAGGAAAGGATAGCAAGTTTATCCTGGTAAATAGTGAACAGGCCAGATCAAGGCAGCATTTCACCATTGGCCATGAACTGTATCACTTGTTTGTACAACCTGACTTTAGCTTTATGTTGTGCAAAACAGGACGGTTTAACAAAAAAGACCGCGAAGAATACAATGCAGATGTTTTCAGTAGTTTCCTATTGATGCCAGAAGTTGGTGTGCTGAGTTGCATTCCCGAAGAGGAACTGGCAAGAGGAGGCCAGATTAGCCTGCCAACGATAGTGAAGCTTGAACAGCATTTTGGAGTTTCCCGCCGCGCGCTACTGGTCAGGCTGGACAAGCTTGGTCTGATAGACTATGAAGGTTATAGCACTCAATACCTGACTGGAATAAAAAGAAGTGCCAACCAACTGGGTTATAGTACCAGATTATATGAAGCTGGTAGTGACTATAATATGATTGGTGACTATGGTATGGTTTGCAAAAAGCTCTTTGAAGAGGAAAAGATTTCAGAAAGTCACTACTTCAACCTGATGTTCGACATTGGAGTGAACATTGATCAAAAATTTGAGGAAAATGACGACGAATGGTGAACCCCAGATACTGCTCGATTGCGACGTTGTGATTCACTTCCTGAAAGGTGGCAAGATACTGGAATTACCAACCATCTTTCCCGGCCGTTTCGTTATGCTGGATAAAGTGCACAATGAGCTACTGAAACGTAACAGCAATGTACTAGCCATAGGGGTATTTCTGGCGGCTGGCAGCGTACCGGTGATCGCCATGCCGACAGAACCTACAATCATAAAGGAATATTTGACGCTAAAAAAGTCGATGGGTGATGGAGAAGCTGCTTGTCTGGCTGTAGCAAGATTCAGAAAAGAATACGTGGCCAGCAGTAATATCAACGATATTGCTGCCTATTGCAAGACCAACAGGATAGTTTATTATACGACTATGGATCTTTTGCAAGAAGCAACTGTCAAAAAGATTATGACTGATACAGAGTGCAATCTATTTATAGCCGAAGTAAGAAGTAAAGGCAGCCGTATGCCGTTTAATACTATCGTTGACTACCGGAAATCAAAAGGCATTGGAATCCATAAATATTCATGATTTGGGAGCCTTGTGTTATTGTAAAACCCACTTAACCTAAAACTTAAAATTCCACGTCACTGCGGGGATAATCGGGAACAGGGATACCTGGCGGGCTTCTACTTTCAGGCTCCCATCGTAGGGGCTACCTTCCTGGTCGAAGTAGATGAAATAAGGATTGAGGCGGCTATACACATTGTAAATGCTGAACACCCAGTTTTGCTCCCATCGCTGGCCGGGCTTCTTCCGGGGCGTAAGGGTGGCCGATATATCCGCACGGTGATAGGCATCCAGCCGGTATTGGTTTACTTTGCTGTATTCCTGGGTAAGCACACCTCCTATCACGTAAAATCTTTCCGGCAAAGTGGTGGCATTGCCGGTGCCGTATACAAACACTCCCGATATTTTCCATTTTTCATTGAACTCATACATGGCCACTACCGACATATCATGCCGGCGGTCGTATTTGGCCGGGTATCGCTCCCCTTCATTAAGGCCGGCAAATTTTCTCCAGGTCCACGATAAGGTATAACCCACCCAGCCCGTAAGCTTCCCTTTTGTCTTATTCACAAAAAGTTCTGTGCCATAGCTCCATCCTTTTCCAAACGTAAATGTCTCTTCGGGATCTTTTAAAGAAGGCGTATATCCTTCCTGGTATTCAATCTGGTTATCCATGCTTTTATAGTACAGCTCCAGGGATGTTTCGTAGGTATTGTCCTTAAAGTTTTTAAAGATGCCTGCTGCATAGAGCCAGCTTTGCTGCGGCTTTACCCGATAGGTACTGGGCACCCACAGGTCGGTGGGCAAGGTAGAGCCCGCATTGCTCACCAGGTGAATGTATTGGTTGTTGCGGGTAACGGCCGCTTTCAGGGAGGTTGCATCATTGAGCGCATAGCGAATGGTAAACCGCGGTTCCAATCCGCCATAGGTCTTCACTGCACTGCCGCGGCCATAAACGGTACTGTCCAGCTTATTACCATCTGCATCCCGCTGAAAAATCTTGTACGGACCTACCTGTGTGAACCCGGTATAACGTAATCCCATATGCACTTTTATTTTTTCACTCAGCTCCCAGTCGTCCTGGATATAGATGCCCGACTCCAGCGCATATTTCTTACTCTCATTGTTGGGTTCAAAAACTGTAGAACCCTGGTTGCCACTCAATATATTGGGGGTAAACCGGTGATAGGTGTACAAGCCACCGAAACGCAGCTTGTGGCGCGGAGCCGGATAGAAATCTATGTCTACCTTTCCATTCAGGTCGCGGATGCCGGAAGAGAGCTTGATAGAAAAATCATTTTGCGCAGCACCGAAAGAAAACGCATAGTCATTGTATACAAGGGTGGTATTGGCAAAGAGTTTCCGGTTGAAGACATGGTTCCAGCGCAGCGTGGCCGTAGAATTGCCCCAGGGAATTCTTGCATTGAAGGAGCGCCGGGAATTGCGGAAGTCAAATACGTCCCTACCAAAGTAACCGCTGAGGTATAGCCGGTCTTTTTCAGAGAACTTATAGTTCACCTTCATGTTCACATCATAGAAGTAATAACCGGAGCCATAAAAGGCATTGCTCTTGCCAATGAATGGTTTTATCAGCAGGTCAATATAGGTTCTCCGGGCAGAGATGATGAAAGAGGCTTTGTCTTTTTTGATAGGTCCCTGTATAGACAAGCGGGAAGCAATAGCCCCTATCCCTCCTTCCACTTCCAATTTTTTCATGTTGCCTTCCTTCATGGCAATGTCGAGCACAGAAGATAAACGGCCGCCATATTGGGCAGGCATCCCGCCTTTGATGAGTGATATGTTTTTGATGGCATCGGCATTGAAGATGGAGAAGAAGCCAAAGAGGTGACCGGTATTGTACACAATGGCATCATCCAGCAGGATGAGGTTCTGATCGGGTCCACCGCCGCGTACATAGAGACCGGTATTACCTTCCCCGGCATTGCGTACGCCGGGCATAAGTTGTAATGTTTTGAGCAGGTCTACCTCCCCCAGCAATACCGGCACTGCCTTCACCTGGTTCATAGACAGGTCTATTTTTCCCATCTGCGCATTTTGCACGTTGCCATCGCGGCGGCGGGAAGATACCACGACTGATTCCAGCATTCCCTGTTGCAGCAAGGGGAAGTTGAAAGCAATATTCCTGTTGAGCGTAAGGGCCATCTGCACTGGCTGGTAGCCGGCAAAGGACACGAAGATGTTATAGTCGCCTTCCGGCAAGGTAATGGAATAGAAACCGTATTGGTTGCTGGTGATGCTTTTGCCCTGACCGTTCACCGCAATGGTAGCGCCGATGAGCGATTCGCCGGACAGGGAATCTTTTACATAACCGCTTAATGTGTATTTGGACTGCGCAAAAGCAGGAATGGTGATAAGGCAGATGAGTATGACTACAGCGCAATGCCGCATATATTTTCCAGCTATTAAGGTGAGCCGCCCTCCTGCGCTGCATTGCAGAACGGCAGGGCGACCCACCTTATAGCATTTATTTTTTCGCGTAATTCAGCGAGTCTTCTGTGCTGCCGCAATGCAGCATTTCATTCCCAAAATAAGGATTCATGATAATAGTATCATTACTCATCCAGTAAGCGCCCTTATCATTGAAAGCCATGGGACAATATTGCCAGTATACTTTTTCCCCATTGTATTTCACGGTACGGGTAAGGCTCCAGACGGCATCGGCGATCATTTCAAATTGTTTGCGTTTGTCGTCCAGGGTCTTGCTGTCTGCCAGCACTTTAGCGGTAGTGCTGAGGTTAGCGGTATAACTTTTAGCGGTTTCTTTGATCATGCCGGAGGTGTCGCCCTGGATCTCGCTCACTTTCAGGCTGTCGGAAGCCAGGATGAGCTGGTGGGCAGCAGCGGTAGCTTTGGCGGTATCACTGGCCACGAGTGCGTCTTTTACAGCATAATACGCCTGTAATAATTGGGCATATGACTGGTTAAAAGTCCCGGTATTCTCCGCAATGGATAAGGCTTTTTGCTTTTCACGGGGTTTCTCCTCTTTGCCACCCAATAGTTTCCAGGCAATTAGCCCCACTACAGCCAGCAACAGGATGCCAATGATCAGTTTCTTCATTGATGAAAAAGTTTTGCCAAAGTTAACAGATTTGGGGAAAGAATGTATGGTCTAAAGCCTGAGTTATGAGTGGTAAATTACCTGATAATTTGTAACTTGCGGGGTTTCTGAACCTATAAATTATTATATGCTGGCAGGATTTACGAATATGACGTTTGAGTTTGGGGCACGTGCCATTGTGGAAGATGCAACCTGGCATATTCAACCCAATGAAAGAATAGGCCTGATCGGGTACAATGGTACCGGTAAATCGACCCTGTTGAAGCTCCTGGTGGGCGAATACCTCCCTTCTGCAGGCACCGTAGAACGGAGCCGCGGCACTTCCATCGGGTACCTGCACCAGGACCTGCTGAGCTTTGATACGAACGATTCCATCCTGGAAGTAGCGCTGGGCGCCTTTGAACGCGTGCGGCAACTGGAAGTGGAGATCGAGGAAGTGGGTAAGGAACTGGAAAAGACCGGCGATGAAGACCTGCTGCACAAGTATACCGACCTGCTGCACGAGATGGAAACACTCGGCGGCTATAATATCCACCACAAAACAGAGGAAATATTGCAGGGCCTGGGCTTT
Source organism: Paraflavitalea devenefica (assembly GCF_011759375.1). Lineage (NCBI taxonomy): Bacteria > Pseudomonadati > Bacteroidota > Chitinophagia > Chitinophagales > Chitinophagaceae > Paraflavitalea > Paraflavitalea devenefica. The sequence goes on from NZ_JAARML010000004.1 coordinate 268,968, forward strand.
GCCAATGCCGACCTGCAACGTCCCTATAAAGAGTTCAGCGGTGGCTGGCGTATGCGGGTACTGCTGGCCAAGATGATCCTGCAGGCGCCCGACCTGCTGCTGCTTGATGAGCCTACGAACCACCTTGACCTGCCCTCTATTGAATGGCTGGAAAAGTACCTGGTGCACTACCAGGGATCGGTGGTGATCATCAGCCACGATAAGTATTTCCTGAACCGGATGGTGACGAAGATCATTGAACTGTACCAACGCCGCCTGCATATTTATAACGGCAATTATTCTTTCTATGAAACAGAGAAGGAACAAAGGCTGGAACTGATGCAGCGGGCGTATGAGAACCAGCAGGATTATATCCGCCAGCAGGAAAGGTTTATTGAACGCTTTAAGGCCAAAGCCTCCAAAGCAGCGGCGGCGCAAAGCGCCATGAAGCGGCTGGACAAGCTGGACAGGCTGGAAGATATTGGCATCGAACGGCCCAGCCTGCGCATCAATTTCCAGGTAGATAAAACACCTGGCAAGGTATTGTGTGAGTTAAAACACATCGGCAAAAGTTTTGGCACGAATAAGATTATCGAGCATACCGGCGCAGAGATTAACCGGGGCGATAAGATTGCCCTGATCGGGGCCAATGGTAAAGGTAAATCCACCGTATTGCGCATTATTGCCGGCGTGGAATCTTTTACCGGCGACCGCCGCTGGGGTCATAATGTGGATGAAAGTTTTTATGCCCAGCACCAGTTGGAAGCCCTCAATGTAAATAACACGATCCTGGATGAGATGAAGGAGGCGGGCAGCCAGAAAACAGAACTGGAATTGCGCACGATCCTGGGTTGCTTCCTGTTTAGCGGCGATGATGCCGATAAGAAGATCAAGGTGCTGAGCGGTGGAGAAAAAGCACGGGTAGCACTGGCCAAAACGATTATCAGCAAAGCCAATTTCCTGATGCTCGATGAGCCTACGAACCACCTGGATATGCATACGGTAGACCTGCTGATCGAGGCCCTGAATAAGTATGAAGGCAGCCTGATACTGGTGAGCCACGACCGTTATTTTATTTCCAAAGTAGCTAATAAGATCTGGGAGATCGATAATTACCAGATCAAGGATTTTGATGGTGGTTATGAAGAATGGGTGGAATGGAAAGAGCGTATGAAGAAGAAGAAGGAGGAAGAAGCCAGAATTCAGCATTCAGAATCCAGAATGCAGAAGGCTGGCACCGGAAATCAGAAGTCGGAAGTCAGAAATCCGAAGTCTGAAGAGAAGCCGAATACGCAGCCATCATCCGACGTCAGACCTCAGACTTCAGCGCCAGTTCAGCCACCTGCCAAACAGGAGCCAATTAATAAAGAGGCTAAGAAGGAGCTGCAAAAAAAACAACGCCTTTTTAAAGAACTCGAAGAAAAAATAACTACCTTAACAACAAGAAAAAGCGAACTGGAAACATTATTGGCTTCTCCCGATGTGTTTTCAGACAAAAACAAGTTCCTCTCTGCAGAACGCGAGTATAAAAGCGTTACTGAAAATCTTAAAGAAGCCTCTGATCAGTACGAAAAAGTATTTGAAAGCATCATTGACCTGGAATCCCAATAACCCGGACTGAGCGTCTGTACAGTATTTATTCCCCGTTAACACTTTGCCGTGGATGCCTTGTTGTGTCCGCGCCATGAGATCCCCCCATGTTCCTGCGTGATCCCCTGCAGATGGGTGATTACACCGTAGCTGATTGGCTGCGCGTAGCATGTTATTGTTCACTAAAATCAGATAAAATAATGAAAACAATTCAAACGAAGCTTGCGTTGCTCTCCCTGGTGATGGCCGTAAGCAGCCTGGTATTGTATTCCTGTAAAGGCAAGGTGAAAGACAGTGATATACAGCAGGCCATTGCCGCCAAAGCCCAAACGATGACCGGCCTGGAAAAGGTAACGACTTCCGTGAAGGATGGTGTGGTTACGCTCAGCGGGGAGACTACTGATGAAACAGCCAAGGTAGCTTATGAATCGGCCATCAAAACGGTCCCGGGCGTAGAAAAAGTGAGCAATAATATTGTGGTAGTGGCTCCTCCCCCGGCGCCGGAACCTGTGGTGATCTCCCCCGACGAAACACTTAAAGCGGCCGTGAATGATGCCATCAAAGCCTATAGCGGCGTGAAAGCGGAGGTAAAGGATGGCGTGGTAACCCTTACCGGCGAAATCAGGAAAGCCGAGCTCACCGTGCTGATGCCTACACTGCATGCATTGAAGCCCAAGAAGATCGAGAATAAACTAACCGTTAAAAAATAAATGGAGGAACCAAACCATGGCACTGCAAGATAAATACAAAGAGCTGGTGGATGCTGCCAAAGCATCCGGTATTACAAACCTGCAGGTACGTGAGCAGGACAATGTGCTGTATATTGATGGCGAAGCACCTTCCTTCACGGTGAAAGATCAGCTATGGGCTATTTATGATAAGATAGATCCTGACTACCGCGCTGCCGATGTGGTGATGAATATAACTGTAGCCGCTTCTGCTGCACCGGAAGAATATGAAGTGGTGAAAGGAGATAACCTCACTAAAATAGGTAAAAAGTATGGGATTGGCTGGAAGGAGATCTATGAAGCCAATAAGGACCAGATCAAGAACCCTGACCTGATACAGGTGGGCTGGAAGCTGAAGATACCAAAGAAGGCATAGACTTCGCACTCGCTCGCCTCCGGCGAGTGAGGCTATTGGCAAGCCTCTGGCTTGCTACAACAAGCCAGAGGCTTGTAAATACCCGTCACCAGCGGGACGCTGGCGACTGAAAGCCAGACAGTATTTTAACTTTTCTTTCAAACAAAGCTGTTCCATTTAAACGGAACGGCTTTTATTTTGTTAATTGTAGCTGTAACTTACACTTCAACCTAATGCCGCCATGAAGTACAGTTTTGTGGGTATTCTTGTTTTGTTCACCCTGTTCTCCGGCGCACAGCCTACCCCTGCTGCCCGCCCCAGGATTGGCGTTACCCTCAGTGGCGGCGGCGCCAAAGGTCTGGCCCATATTGGTATCCTCAAAGCGATCGACTCTGCCGGCCTCCGGGTGGATTATGTTACCGGCACCAGCATGGGCAGCATTATCGGAAGTCTGTACGCAGTGGGCTATTCTGCTGATTCCATTGAAAGGATTGCCCGTACGATCGACTGGGACCTGCTGCTCAGCAATCAATCCTCCCTGCGCAGCATTTTCATGGAAGAGAAAGATGAGTATGCGAAGTATGTGATCGAGCTTCCCTGGGTTAACCACCGGTTCCGCTTACCCGGCGGCGTATTGCAGGGGCAGGAATTATGGCTGAAGTTTTCCGAACTGTTTTTCCCGGTATATAATGAAAAAGATTTCTCCAAATTCAGCATCCCCTTCCGGTGTATCGGCACGGATGTAGGTACCGGCGAAGCCGTAGTGATGAAGGAAGGAGAGATCATCAGCGCTGTTCGTTCCAGTATGGCCATCCCCTCCGTATTTACGGCTGTGGATTTTAATGGCCGCAAGCTGATTGACGGAGGCCTGGTGCGCAATTTCCCGGTGAAGGATGTAAAGGAAATGGGCGCCGATTTTGTGATCGGCAGCAATGTAGCCACCGGGCTGATGCCTTCAGACAAGGTGCGTAATGCCTTACAGGTATTGTTGCAGGTAGCTTTTTTCCGGGAAGCAGAAGACAATAAGAAGGAAGTGGCGCAATGCGATATTTATATCCCTTTCGATATGGAAAGGTTCAGCATGGGCAGCTTTGGCGATTCAAAGGAGCTGATGGAGCTGGGCCTGCAGGAAGGGCGTAAGTTATACCCGCGCTTTAAAAAGATCGCCGATTCACTGGAAGCATTGTATGGCCCTGTACCACCCAGGGTAAACCGCCTGCCCCAGGTACCTGCCGTGGTGATCTCCTCATTTGAGGTGCGCGGGGTTGACAAAACGTCGGCAGAGTTCTTTATCCATACCATGAATTTTGAGATCAATGAGTTTTATACTGCCCGTAAGCTGGCCAATATGGTGCGGCAGGCTTATGGCACCCGGTATTATAGCCGGGTTACTTATTCATTGGAACCTCAACCGGATGGCACCTCGAAGATTATTTTTGATGTGACAGAGTATCCTTTCACGTTTGCCAAGCTGGGCCTTCACTATAACCGCTTTACCGGTGTGGGCCTGATTGTCAACCTCACCTCGCGGAATTTCTTTACGACCAACTCCAGGAGCCTCGTATCAGTGAATATAGGTGAAACGTTCCGCATCCGTGGCGAGCACCTGCAATACCTCGGCAGGCTCAAGAACGTAGCGCTGCTACTGGAAACACAGTACGATAATTTCGATATCGGCACTTACAGCGAGTCGAAGCAGAACGGGTTGTATAACCTGAACTTTTTTAAGTTCGGCTCCAAACTCCAGTTCTCAGCCAAACGTCAGTTTACGGTGGGTGTGGGCAGCCGTTTTGAATGGGTGAAGTACAGTCCCAAGATCTCCACAGAACTGGAATTTAAAGGAAGCAAGAAGTTCTTCACCCCCTTTGCCTACCTGGCGCGTAATTCACTGGACAAAAGTATTTATCCCAGGCGGGGCTTTAAACTGGATATGGAAGTGGGCTGGGTAGCGCCGCAAAACTCCCATATCCGTTTTTATGAGAATGGCGCGGAGGTCCCCCCGGGCGTTATTTTTATCAGCGACCGCAGCTTTTACCGCTCCAGCCTTAACCTGGAAACTTATACCCCCCTCAGCAAGCGCACTACCCTGTTGTTCAATGTACAGGGCGGCGCCAATTTTGATTATGCCGATAATGTGCTGAATGAGTTTGTGATCGGCGGCCTGACGAGGACATTCCGCAACCAGATCACTTTTGCCGGCCTGCCGGAAGGCGCTGAATATAGTTCCAGCGCGGCAGCACTGCAGGGAGGATTAAGGGTGCAGGTGTTTAATAATACTTACCTGATGGGCCGCGCCAATGTGCTGTTCAATAATTTTATTGAAGACCCTGGTTTCTTTGTAACGCGTGATTTCTTCTCGGGCTATGCCCTTACCTTCTCCTATAATTTCGCGCTTGGTCCGCTGGAGATCAGCGCCATGTATTGTGACCAGACGGGGAAGATACAGTCGTATGTGAATTTGGGGATACCTTTCTGATCTACTGACTATGTGCTTTTACAAAATCGCTGACGAGGTAGCTGACGAGTTTGCCGGTGCTGTCGTCTTTGCGGCCATCGGTAAGCTGGGTGGCGCCTTCGCAAATGTGCAGGTAGGCGGCATTACAGTCGATACCGGTGAAGGTAAGGTATTGCCGGGCATGGAGCGGCAGGATGCCTGCCGGCGTGACGGCACTGGACAAGGTGTGCTCTATGCAATCCAGGTCGAGCTCAATGCCGGTATAGTTATCATCTGTAAAGCTGGCGGCATGGGCTACGGCCTGTATGAAGTTCCTTTTCTCATGTACAAAAATGTCTTCGTAAGTAATAAAGTCCAGGAAGGGGTTGTTGACAATATCAAGCCATACGTTCTGGGGCAGGTAGTTTTCATGCAGGCCTACCACACAATATTTTTGCAGGTAGCCATCTTCTTCTGCATACCGGAAACCGTTGCCGCTGTGCCGGCCTTCGGCCGGCCGGAAATCGGCATGGGCATCGAGGTTGATACAGTTGATCTGCGCCAGGGGCAGCAGCCCTGCTTTGTGTAATCCTTTGGCAGCGCCTTTGATGAGGGGATACGCATTGTTGTGTCCGCCGCCAATGACAATAGGTATCTTTTTATAAGACGTAATGATCTTGATCAGTTCTTCCACTTCTTCATCAATGGTGATGACAGCATGGCGGTAAGCATCTATTTTTTCGTCATGACCATGGGCATTCTGTTCTATCAGGTATTTAAGATCACCGAAGTCAAAATGCCCCAGCAGCAGTAATTCGTTGCCCACCAGGAAGTCATTGCTCTGGATGTTTAAGAAAGCAGCCAGAAAAGGTACCCAGATAGAATCGGTCCCCCCTACTCCATGATTGGCCCGCACACCAATGTCTTCCGGGATGCCCAACACTACATAGTCGGCTATTGATTGCGTGAGGGAAGTTTCCAGTTGATGCTTATCGGCCAGTACCTGTATACTTTCACCGAGCCTGGTTTCAAATTTCCGCAGCTTTGTGAGGGACAATACATCCTGCTTATCGTAAAATTTAAAATGCTTCATAAATGAATTGTTGGAAAATTATTGTATATCCAATCTTCTTCTCGGTCTGAAAAAGTCGAGGGGGCGGGAACGGAAGTATTTCCACAATATACCCAGGAATTCAGGATAATCGCGCAACTTGATACCCCTGGAGCGTACCGCTACAATGAACGCCAGTGAAAAGCTGACCAGGAAGTTCAGGAAGCCGATACCCAATACGCCGCTCACTACCACGGCCATGTAACTGAAAGATACATTATTCCAGCCTACGCCGTACAAGCCAATGGAAGTATTGGCGGCGGCAATGGTAATATGGCGGATGTCGAACCCGATACCGAATAAGTCGCCCGCTGTAGTGGCAAAGCCCAGGAAAAAGCCGAGCGAGATGTTACCGGCCAGGCCGCCTGCATGCGCATCGAGGTAATTGGCAATACGCTGCAGCCGTTTCCGTGAAGTATATTGACGCAGAAAAGGGTGTTCGGCCAGGCGGCGGCCCACGCGGCCATAGTTGACTTTGTTCTGTACATATCCCGCAATGATACCACTGAGGAACAGGAATACGCCCGTATTGCAGGCATACAGCAGGGAAAAGCTATGCCAGGGATGCTGTGCTTCCAATAGTTTCACCGCCTTTTCGCCTGCCACGAGCGGTACGCCAAAGCAAATATCATATAACCAGGCCAGCAGGAAGGTACCGGGAAACACTACGATGAGGTTACCCACAAAAGAAGCGATCTGGCTGCGGGATACTTTTGATACAGTAACAGCGAGGTTGTACAGGTTGGGCGTGTTATCGCCTTTCCTCGTATCGAGGGAGCTGGCTACTGCGCTGGCTGTAAAGGCAGGCTGTTTGGTAGCGAGCGTGGACTTTGTTTCTTCTATGACCACAAAGCCCAGGCTGTAGTTGATACTGTAGGCAAAGCCATGCCAGAACGGCGCCATGTGGACCTTTCCCAGCAATATTTTAACGATGGCCACAAAACATACAATGAACCCACCCCACATGGCGCTCACGATCATTTGCCAGTACTCGAGGGGCGAAGAAGTAATGTATTTATTGCCTTTCTTTCCCTTGTGCTCCGCTATCTGGTACGCCAGGTAACCGGTGGTTTGGGAAAGGAATTCCCACAAGCTGTTCTTACGGTTCTCATTGCGGATGGCCTTGATGAAGAGACTGGCCAGGCGGGAGGTATCCATTTTTTCATCGAGGTCTACAATATCCAGTACCAGTTGCATGCGGTCCAGCTTCTGTTCCAGTTGGAAAAGAATAAAGGTCTGTGACAGGCTGGCCCCTCTTTCGGCTGTCTGGTCACGGATGTGCTGTATTACCTGCATGCCTTCCGCAAATACGGCTTTAATACGCTCCAGCAATGGATGCAATTTTTCCCGCGAGCCATTATTGAGCAATAGTTCCTTTAACTCGTATACGAGGTATTGCTGTTCGGCAAATGGATTATCCGCCTGCGGGTGTTTGAAGGGAGCATTGCGCACAACGGCACTTTCCCATCCCAGTTGGGCCACGCCTGCCGAGAGTATTTGCAAAGCTGTCAATGCCTGTTGGGTAATCACCGGTGCACGTCCCTCAAAAGAAAATCCTATCGCATCAAAGAATTGCACCCACCTGTGGTGTCCGATTTCCTCCACCCATTCATAATCGTCTTTACGGTAGAATAGACGGTCCAGCACATACAGGAAATCATTGGGGTCCTGTAAGGCGGGCAGGAATTTATGCTTGAGGCGGGCATATAATTCACGGCCGGCGCCGCGTGACACGGTGATGCCGCTTTCTGTAAGCAGGGGCAGCAGGTTGCTGTTGATCAGTTGCGCGAGGATGGAAACGCGAAGTCCATTGAGTACAGCAGGATGCTCATACAATACATGCAGGGCTTTTCCAAAGTTCTCCACGGCTTCACCGGGCTTGCCGGTACGGGGACGAATCAGGTGCATGAAAGATACCAGGTAATCCAACCCGGCTTCCCGGTCTTTGATAGAGACGGTTGGCTTTTGCTCCAGGAACTGAACAAATGGATCGACTTTCTTTTTTCTGCGGATCATCATAACCACTCCCCTTTTATCATTACTTTATCAATCAGGTTAGCACCAAAAGCATAAGGATAATAGGCCAGTGAAGGAATGGGTTTTGTAATAATAAGGTTGGCTTTTTTACCTACGGTAATACTACCCAGCTCCTGGCCCAGTTCCATGGCGTAAGCTCCGTTGAGCGTGGCAGCATTGATGGCTTCCTGCGGCAGCATTTTCATTTGTATGCAGCTCATGGCCACCACGAGGTTCATGTTACCACTAGGCGATGAGCCCGGATTAAAGTCCGACGCCAGGGCAATGGCACAACCGGCATCTATTAAAGTCCGCGCAGGCTGAAAAGGCATGCGCAGGAAAAAGGCGGCGGTGGGCAATAAGGTACCGATGGTATTGGAATGGGCCAATGCCTGTATAGCAGCTTCATCCATCGTTTCGAGGTGGTCTACGCTGATGGCGCCCAGTTGCACCCCTACCTGTGTACCTCCAGAAAGGTGCAGTTGATTGGCATGGATCTTAGGTTTGAGCCCATGCGCCATGCCGGCGCGGCAAATGGTTTCCGTTTCTGCCGGGGAGAAGAACCCTTCTTCACAAAAAACATCAATATAATCGGCCAGCTTGTCCCGGGCAATGACCGGCAGCATATCCTGTATGATACTATCAATGTATCCCTGGTGGTTATTCTTGTATTCGGATGGGTAGGTATGTGCCCCGAGGAAGGTGGCCTTAATGGATAGCGGGGACTTTTCTTGTAGCTTTTTGATCACCCGCAGCATTTTCAATTCTGCTTCTACGGTTAGTCCATAACCACTCTTGATCTCAATAGCGCCTGTGCCGAGGCGGCTTACTTCTTCCAGGCGCTTCCAGGCCTGGTTAAACAGCTCCTCTTCTGAAGTATCATGGAGCTTACGGGCTGAGTTCAGGATACCGCCTCCTTTGGCAGCGATATCAGCATAGCTCATGCCCCTGATCTTATCTACAAACTCCTCTTCCCTGCTGGCGGCAAAGACGATATGCGTATGGCTGTCGCACCAGGCAGGCACGACGAAGGCGCCTATCGCGTCGACAACAGTTGCTGGTTGTTGGTTGCTGGCTGGTAAGTCTTCCATACGGCCATAGCCGGCAATGGTATCCTCTTCTATGAGCAGGTAAGCATTGTCTATACAGGGAAGATCGGCCAGCTCCCTGCCCCGCAGTACAGAAGTGTGTTCACGAACATTGACAAGTTGACGAATATTTGTAATGAGTAGTGAAGACATGGGGTAAAGATAACAAAGGCAGGCTACAGAAAATCCACCTTATCTACTTTCCGGGCAATACGAAAAGCGGCATTGATAAGGCCCACATGGCTGTAAGTTTGGGGGAAGTTGCCCCATTGTGATCCATCTATATGCACATCTTCACTAAAGATGCCCAGGTGGTTGCTGAAGCCTAAGAGCTTGTCCAATATACGGATGGCATCGTCTGTGCGGCCCACGCAGGCCAGCGCATCCACGTACCAGAAAGCGCATACCAGGAAGGTGGTTTCGGGAAAGCCAAAATCATCGTAGTGTTTGTAGCGATAGAAAAGACCATGATCGGCCAGCAGTTCTTTTTCAAGGGCGGCAATATGGTCGCGGGCCCTTTGTGAGTTATGGTCCAGGTAGTTCATGGTAACCATGGTAAGGGTACTGGCATCGAGGTTGGGCGTACCAATGGCCTGCGGGTATACTTTGCGTTCTTTATCATACGCTTCTTCCAGCAGTTTATTGGCGGCGGCGGCCAGGTCCTGCGCCTGCTGCATGAGCGGCATGTCATTGAAGACTGCGCCGATCTTATAGGCAGCCTTGGCGCCGGCCCAATGGAATAACAAGGTATAGGTATGTACCTGCACCTGGTTACGGAACTCCCACAGGCCAGAGTCGGGCATGGTGAGTGTACGTTCTATCTGGTTCAGCAACCAGGGTACAATGGTGCGGTAACTGTTCTTGCGCATGAAGGTAAGCCGCTTATCGGTGTACAGCGGCAGCAGGCTTACCAATACCTGTCCATATACATCATGCTGTACCTGCACATAGGCTTTATTGCCTACGCGCACCGGCTTATTGCCCATATAACCATGCAGGTCGATGGTGAGCTCTTCCAGGTCTTTCTCCCCGGCAATGGAATATAAAGGTTGCAGGGAACTGCCGGCATTGGCCAGAATGTTATGGATGAAGTCGAAGTATTTTTCCAGCTCTTCAAAGTGACCGATCTGGTTAAAGGCCCGCAAGGTATAGTGCGCATCGCGGAACCAGCAGAACCGGTAATCCCAGTTGCGGGTACTATCGTGAAATTCGGGCAGACTGGTAGTGCCGGAAGCAATGACGCCGCCTGTATCCTCATACTGGTGCAGTTTAAGCACCAGGGCCGAGCGGATGATCTCTTCCTGGTAGATATCCGGCAGGTAACAGCTCTTGATCCATTGCTGCCAGTGCTGGATGGTCTTGCGCAGGAACTCTTCACAGGTTTCTTTCAGGGGCGCTTCGAGGGGCGATCCATAGGTCAATACCACATAGCGGTCCTGGTCGAGCAGGAAAGGCCGCTTGTCCTGGATATAAGTAAGTGAAATATCAGTGGTAAGGCGTACGGGCTGTCCCAGGTTCATGTAACGGATATGGTTGCTGCCGGTAGTGGTTTCCGGCACTACCTGTCCGTAGTCGCCCCGCGGATCACAGGTGACCCGGATAGCGGGATCACCACTGATGAGCTCTATCTTACGCACCATCATGAGGGGCCTGAACTGCCGTTCATGAATGGTCATGCGCGGGGCACAATCTTTCACCACGAAGCTGCCATCAGCCGCGGTGAACTCCGTGCACAATACGTTGGTATTGGGAACATAATACTGCCGGCTGGTATATCCTTCCATAGCGGGCTGGATAGAAAAGTGTCCTCCCCTCCCTTCATCGAGCAGTGACCCAAAGAGGAAACTGCTGTCGAACCTCGGCAGGCACATCCACTTTACATCTGCTTTCGTATCAATATAGGCCAGGTAGGAGCAGTTACCTATGATGCCCATGTTGTATTTATGCACCGGCATATTCATTCTCGGTTAAAGGGGTCATCAAATGCTCCAGCAATGGCAATACTTTTCTTTGCGAGAATACGGTGTATTGCGCGGCGGTAATGCCATTGCTCACCTTGATACTATAGGCTTTGTTGCCCAGCGCCTTGAACATATCCTCGTCAGTCGTATCATCTCCTATGCACAAGGTAAAGTCGGGATTGAGGTCGTTCACGATCCGCAGGGCCATTACGCCTTTATCAAAGCCCGACATACGCACTTCAATGACTTTATTGCCATCAATGACCTGCAACATGGTATTTTGCACCAGTTGCGACAGGTTGTTGATGAGCTCACGGGAACGGCTGAAACCAAGATCGGGATGGGTATTCCTGTAATGCCAGGCAATGGTGTTGTTCTTTTCCTCAATGAAGGAACCCACACAGCGGCTTACAAACATTTGCATGATGGGGCGTATTTCATCTTTCCATTGATCCGACACGGGGATCGCCTGCTGCCACAACTCGTTCTTCATTTTTACGCTGGCGCCATGTTCTGCCACCAGGGTAACAGGCAAATGGCCCAGCCATTTTTCCAGCATCTCTGCATCACGTCCGCTGATGATAACCACATGGTTCTTTTCATCTTTTGCCAGCCGGTACAACAGGTCTTTTAGTTCTTTATCAGGTACGGCTTCCTGCGGCAAGCGGGTAAAGGATACCAGGGTACCATCATAATCCAGCAGCAGGCAACGTTTCTGCGCCTTCTGGTAGTGCTGGTGTATGCGTTTTAATATTTTATCGTCCAGCAGCTTGGTCTGCAGCTTCAGTTGTTCTTTCCGTACATTGACAAGCTGATCCAGGAAATCATTCACCCACTTGATGACGTCATAATCCATTAACCTTTTTTGCATAAGCGCCATGCGGTTCTTTTGTTCATGCAGCGGCATGTTCAATGCTTTTACAATGGCATTGGATACATCCACAATATCCGTTGGGTTTACCAGCAAGGCTTCATTCAGCTCACTCGCAGCGCCTGCCAGCTCACTCAGGATGAGCACGCCGCGCTGGGTAGAGCAACTGGCCACATATTCTTTGGCCACGAGGTTCATACCATCACGCAAAGGGGTAATGAGGGCCACGTCTGCCGCCTGGTATAAGGCGCAAAGCTCACTGAACGGAAGATGATTATACCGGTAGATGACCGGCTGCCAGCTTATGGAAGAGAATTTACCATTGAGCGTACCTATCTTTTCTTCGATCTGCCGTTTCCGTTCCAGGTAAGCCGGTATCTCATCCCTGGAGGGTACGATGTTCAGTACAAACACGACCTGTTCCAGCCATTCGGGATGTTGCTGGAGGAAGTATTCAAATCCATTCAGGCGGTCCATTAAGCCCTTGGTGTAATCCAGCCTGTCTACCGAGAAAATGATCTTCTTGCTTTCAAAGTTCCTTTTGATATCATTGCGCAGGTCCAATACTTCTGCATCATACGCAGCCTGGTGGAATTTCTTATAGTCAATCCCTATGGGGAACAGGTCGGCCTTTACCAGCCTGTCCTGGTATTGCATGGTATAGAAATAATTGTCTACCCCCAGCAGCATTTTTACGCTCTGCATGAAGTGCTGTACATAATCGTGAGTATGGAAACCGATCAGGTCGGCGCCCATCAGTCCGTGCATCAATGAAGTCTTCCATTCTGTGGGCATGAGCCGCAATATTTCATAGGAAGGGAAGGGAATATGAAGAAAGAAACCAATATTAATATTGGATTGTTGGGCGCGCAACATGTCGGGCAGCAGCATCAACTGGTAATCGTGTATCCATACGGTGTCGCCCGGTCTTACTACTTCACTTAGACGTTCTGCAAAAATGCGGTTCACTTGTACAAAAGCATCATAATACTGCGTTTGGTAATCCACCAATGAAGGGAAGTAATGGAACAGGGGCCATAATACGGAGTTGGCAAAGCCATTGTAATAATCTTTGTACAATGCTTTATCCACAAATAAGGGATAAGCTGTAAAATCATATTTGGCCATTCGGGGCGCTACTTCCGACTCCCAGTCTTCGCTGGAAAAATCGGCGACCCCCATCCATGCCTTTTCAGTGATCGTGCTATTGTCTGCCTGATCGCTCTCAAAATAACTTTTAATAGCGCTCACCAGTCCGCCAGAACTCTGCCGTATCGTCACCTGGTCACCATCATGATCTACCGAAAATGGCAATCTGTTTGAAACAATAATTAGTCTACCCATAAGAAAATGAATTAGGGGGTACGGATTAAATGATTAAGTTGTTCATAGTATGTTTTCAAAAAGGAGGCCAGTTTGGTCAATCGACACCACCAATCAATCAACCTATTGCTTAGTAAAGCATTACAAGGAGGTCCAACCTATTGATATCAGGCGGTCGCAGGCATGTGAAGAAAAGATTATGCTCCAGCAAAAGTAAAAGCAGGGCATTAGGGAGGACTTATAATGATAGTACAATGTCCTTAAAATGGGGAGGTTTTGGGACAAAAGACCGCAGTGTCCCCTTCGGGAGACACTGCGGGGAAAGAAAAGATTATGCTCCAGCAAAAGTAAAAGCAGGGCATTAGGGAGGGCTTATAATGATAGTACAATGTCCTTAAAATGGGGAGTTTTTTGGACAGAAATTTCCAGCTGCGAGCTATGAGCTGCGAGCCCTTACTTCAATCGGCTTTTCTGTATTTCGCTCGCTGCTCATAGCTCGTGGCTCGCAGCTTTTTTACTATTGAACATTATCTAACCTTATTTGTATGTCCAATCCAAACGTTGTAGCTGTCTTTTTGGCTGTTTCATACCCGGCATCAGCATGACGGATAACGCCCATGCCGGGATCATTACGCAATACACGGCTCAGGCGGGCAGCCGCTGCATCGGTACCATCGGCCACAATGACCATACCGGCATGGATACTATATCCCATGCCTACCCCGCCACCATGATGCAAGCTTACCCAGGAAGCGCCACCGGCTGTATTTACCAGTGCATTCAGCAGCGGCCAGTCGGCCACAGCGTCACTGCCATCCATCATCGCTTCTGTTTCCCGGTTGGGAGAAGCCACTGAACCGGTATCGAGGTGATCACGGCCAATGACAATGGGCGCTTTCACTTTGCCTGTTCGCACCAGTTCATTGAAAGCGAGTCCTGCCTTCTCCCGCTCTCCCTGTCCCAGCCAGCAAATACGTGCCGGCAATCCCTGGAAAGCGATCTTTTCTTTGGCCAGCTTCAGCCAGCGTTGTAAAGAGGTATTGGCCGGGAACATTTCACTGATGACCTGGTCTGTAACGGCAATATCAGCGGGATCACCACTGAGGGCTGCCCAGCGGAACGGGCCTTTGCCTTCACAGAACAGCGGCCGTATGTAAGCCGGTACAAAGCCGGGAAAGTCAAAAGCGTTTTGCAATCCTTTTTCCTGTGCTCTTGCCCGTATGTTGTTGCCATAATCGAAAGTAATGGCGCCCTGCTTTTGTAATTCCAGCATGAGCTGCACATGACGGTACATGGATTCGTAAGCCAGTTCGATGTATTGTTTGGGATTTTGTTCACGCAGCACTTTCGCCTGCTCATAGCTGATGCTATGCGGCCAGTAGCCAATGAGCGGATCATGTGCAGAGGTTTGGTCGGTCAATGTGTCCGGCACTACCTTGCGGGCTATCAATCTTTCCAGCAGCGTTACTGCATTACAGCATACGCCAATGGAAATGACCTCTCCCTGTTGTTTGGCCATGAGGGCGCGGTCAATGGCTTCATCAATATCCGCTACCTGTATATCGAGGTATTTTGTTTCGAGCCTTTTGTCTATGCGCCATTTTTCCACTTCGGCAATGAGGGCCACCCCTTCATTCATGGTGATGGCCAGGGGCTGTGCGCCGCCCATGCCACCGAGTCCGGCCGTTACATTCAGGGTGCCTTTCAGCGTGCCGCCAAAATGCTTGTTGGCGGCTGCAGCATAGGTTTCATAGGTGCCCTGCACAATACCTTGTGAACCGATATAGATCCAGGAGCCGGCCGTCATTTGCCCGTACATCATGAGCCCTTTCTTTTCCAGCTCATCAAAATGTTCCCAGGTGGCCCAGCGGGGCACCAGTTGTGAGTTGGAGATGAGTATGCGGGGTGTATCGGGATGTGTTTTAAGTATACCAACGGGCTTACCGCTTTGTATAAGGAGGGTTTCATCATTTTCCAGATCTTTCAGTCCTTTGATAATGCCGTCGAGCGCTTCGAAATTACGGGCGGCTTTACCACGGCCGCCATATACAATGAGGTCGTCGGGCCGTTCTGCCACGCGCGGGTCGAGGTTATTGAGCAACATGCGTAGGGCCGCTTCCTGTATCCATCCCTTGCAGGTTAATTGTGTACCCGTAGGTGTTTTGTATTTAACGGGATCGTATTGGCGGGTTGCTGTATTGTTCATAAAACAAGTTTTTTCATTAATAATAACGTAGCATCGGGCCGGGAAGACGGGAAGACGGAAAGAGTGACAAAATCAGATACTAAACCCTTCATAGCCTTTATTCAATTCTACACCCGCGAGGGAAGTATAGGTATTCACCGCATCCACAAACGAAAAGTCACTGATGATGTTCCTGATCTTGTTGATGTCTTCGGCAAAGATCCTGTCCTCTTCTGCAAAACCTACAAAACGGCGCACATAATCATGGGCAAATTCCAGGATGGCACTGCTCTTCAGCGGATGCCGGAACTCAATAGCCTGACAGGCGCTTAGCAATTCAATAGCCAATATGAATTCCAGGTTATCCAATACTTTATTGAGCTTCCTGCCACTGATACTGCCCATGCTCACATGGTCTTCCTGTCCGAGCGAGGTAGGGATGCTGTCGGCACTTGCCGGGAAACACAGGGTTTTGTTTTCTGTTACCAGTGCCGCCGTGGTGTATTGCGGGATCATGAATCCGCTATTGAGCCCTACATTCTTCATGAGCAACATAGGCAGTCCCCATTTGCCTTCCAGCAACAGGTAGCAGCGGCGGTCGGCAATGTTGCCGATCTCTGCTGCAGCAAAGCAGGCATAATCCAGGGGCAATGCCAGCGGCTGTCCATGGAAATTGCCGCCGCTGATGGTATCATCGGCCGCCAGGATGATGGGATTATCCGTAACGGCATTCAGTTCTATTTCTGTCAGCTCTTTCAAATGCAGCCAGGCATTGCGCGAAGCGCCATGCACCTGCGGCATACAGCGCAGGCTATAGGGGTCCTGCACACGGCCGCAATCCACATGACTTTGCATGATGGCCGAGTTGTGTAATAAGAGGCGTAAGCGCTGCGCCACCAACTGGGTGCCGGCAAAAGGACGCAACTGGTGCAGCCGCTCATCGAAGGGCGCCTGGGTACCGGTCAACGCTTCAAGACTCATGGCCCCGATGATATCTGCCGCTTCCAGGCAGTAGTGCATACGCTGTACGGCCTTCACCGCAAAGGATAGAATGAACTGGGTGCCGTTGATGAGCGCCAGGCCTTCTTTGGGACCTAACTGGATAGGCAGCAGGTTAAACTGCTGCAGGACCTCCTGCGCCTTGTACCGCGTGCCTTTGTAATACACTTCTCCCAACCCGATCAGCGGCAGGAATAAGTGTGCCAGTGGCGCCAGGTCGCCGGAAGCGCCCACACTCCCCTTTTCCGGCACTACGGGAATGATCTCCTGCTCTATATGCCAGTTGATGCGTTCCAGCGTTTGTAACTGTACACCGGAATAGCCTTTAGCCAGGGCCTGCATTTTGGTAATGAGCATGAGTTTGGCCATCTCCACCGGAATGGGATCGCCCACCCCTACACTGTGGCTTTGCAGTATTTTGTGCTGCAAGGTGCGGGTATCTTCGTCAGATATCCGGGCATTGGCCAGTATGCCGAAGCCGGTGGTAATACCATACACGGTTTTGTTGTCGTCTACGATCTGTTGCACCTGTTGCTGACTGGCCGTGATACGTTGGCGCGCTTCTTTACTCAGGATGCCTTTCAGTTCGCCCCTGGCAATGGCGAGCGCTTTACCAGTTGTCAATACATCAATACCGTATTCAAATATTTTATACATAGTCAATCGTTACAACGTTAAGCGTTCATAATGCGTTCTACCCGGTCGAAGACACTTTGGCTGGCCATGTGTTCCTCCACTTCCGCGATGGCCTTGAGCAATACTTTGCTGTGGCGGCCTTCCTGTACCAGTTCTTCCATCGCCTGCGTCAAAGCAGTCCATACCGGCGCTATCTGCTGTTGCAGCTTTTTTCCTTTGGCCGTGAACTCCACCACTTTCCTGCGGGCATCATCGGCGGCCGTGGTGGTTTTCACCAATCCCTTTTGCTGCAGGGCGCTGATGAGCTGGCTGACCGAGGAATGGGAGATGGCCAGTTCATCGGCAATATCCCTGATAGAGACAGACTCTTTCCGGGAAAGGATGTAGAATACGGGGAACCAGGCTGCATCGAATTTGAGCTTGTGGGCTTCATAGATGCGGTTCACATCACCCAGGAATGTTTCACTGAGCCGCCGCAGGCGGCTGCCAAAGACAAGGAAACCGAGGGATTCGTAGAAGTTCATAAATTGTATAAGTACTTATACAAATATAGGGATTTGGTGGAAATTACGTAGTGGAGCTATGCGAGGCTTGCAGCCTCGCATGGTTATTTCGTTGCTTTCAGCAACACGGTTGCCAAAGGCAACCAAATAAACCTTCGGAGCTGCAAGCTCCGAAGAGCGACCCCAAGCGCGCAAAATTGGTAAAAGAATGGTGAGCTTGTATGCGATTTGTTCGTAATTTCCGCCACGCTAATTCTACCAACTCAAATAGATCAAACTAAGACTGATGAAAACCAACACCGGCGTTTCGCTTGGATTAATGATGTTCCTGGAATATTTTATCTGGGGCTCATGGTATGTAACCATGGGCACGTACATGGGAGAGCATTTACAGTCATCGGGTTTACAGGTAGGCGCCGCCTATAGTGCGCTGGCAATTGCCACGATGATATCGCCCTTTTTTGTGGGACTGGTAGCTGACAGGTTCTTTGCCGCACAACGTATCATGGGCGTGTTGCATCTCCTCGGTGCAGCGCTGCTCTTCCTGGCTACCAAGGTTACCGGCAACAGCCCCTTTTACTGGGTAATACTGTTCTATTCGCTGCTGTATATGCCTACTATTGCCCTATCCAATAATATTGCTTTTTCCCAGATGACTGATCCCGGCAAACAGTTTCCCTGGATCCGCGTTTTCGGCACCATTGGCTGGATTGTGGCTGGTATTATCATCGGCCAGTTGGGCATCGAAAAAACAAACACTACGTTTATGATTGCAGCCGCTGCTTCGGCTGCATTGGGTTTATTTAGTTTTGCCTTACCCAATACACCGCCCAAAGCCAGCGCCAACGCTACCGTAGCCCAAACACTGGGCAAGGATGCTTTTGTACTGTTCAAAAGTAAATCCTACCTGATCTTCTTTATTGCCGCCATCCTGGTGTGTATACCACTTTCTTTCTATTATGGTTTTGCCAATCCTTTCCTGAATGAAATGGGCCTGGACAAACCCGCCAGTAAGATGATATTGGGGCAGGTATCTGAAGCGGTATTTATCCTGGCCATCCCCTTCCTGTTTAATAGCATTGGCGTAAAGAAGATGCTGCTGCTGGGCATGAGCGCCTGGATATTACGCTATGTGGCCTTCGCCTACGGTGATGCCGGCAGCAATACCTGGATGCTGTATGCCGGTATCATTTTACACGGTATCTGCTACGATTTCTTCTTTGTAACCGGTTATATGTACACCGAAAAGAAAGCCGGCGAAAAGATCAAGAATGCTGCCCAGGGCCTGTTCACTTTTGCTACTTATGGACTGGGTATGTTTATCGGTACCTGGTTCTCCGGCTTCATAGTAGACAACTACACTATTGCTGGTGATCCGGTGACCCACAACTGGAAGAGCATCTGGTTTGTTCCGGCCGGTATTGCCATAGTTGTGTTATTGTATTTCATCCTGTTCTTCCGCGAGAAGAAGGACATAACCCAGGCCGCTTAACACCACGACGGCAACCATCAAACAATCAACTAAAAACCATAAATATATTTTTATGCAACGCATTGCGATGTTAGGTTCCGGATTTATCGGCCGCTTTTATGCCGATTCCATTCAAGGCTATAGAAGCAAGGATAAGATCGTGAGCATTTATTCCCGCCGCGAGGAAAGCGCCAAAAAGTTTGCCGCCGATTATAAGGTGCCGCACTGGACTACCGATATGGAAGCCGCCATTGCCCACCCCGAAGTAGATATGGTGTGCATTTCCCTGCCCAATAACCTGCATGAGGCAGCCGTACTGCTTTGCTGCAAGCACAAGAAAGCGGTGATCACTACCAAACCACTGGGCCGCAATGGCGAAGAAGCCAAACGCATGTTGGAGGCTGTAGAGAAAGCCGGTATTTTCAACGGTTACCTGGAAGATCTTGTTTATACGCCCAAGTTCATCAAGGCTTTGGAGAGCGTTAAGAATGGCGCACTGGGCCGCATCCTCTGGGCCAAATCACGCGAAACGCACCCCGGCCCCCACAGTGAATGGTTCTGGGATATAGAACAGGCCGGAGGCGGTTGTATCCTCGACCTCGGCTGCCATTGCGTGGAGATCACCCGCAGCTATATAGGCAAAGACATTAAACCCGTAGAAGTGATGTGCTGGGCCGACACCCAGGTAAAACCCATTGATGCGGAAGACCATGCCATCGGACTGGTAAAGTATGAGAATGGCGCCATCGGCCAGTTTGAAGTAAGCTGGACTTTCCGTGGCGGTCTCGACCTGCGCGATGAAGTGATGGGATCAGAAGGCACGATCTGGATAAACAGCTTCCTGCGTACCGGATTTGATATGTTCACCACCGGTAAAGGGGCCGACTATGTGGCCGAAAAAGCAGAAAGCAATACCGGCTGGCTGTTCCCGGTAGGCGATGAACTGAATGAGCTGGGTTATAACCATATGTTCATGGATATGTTCAATGCCATAGAAGCAGGAACTGCACCCAAAGAATCTTTTTATGACGGCTATGTAGTGAACTGTATCCTTGATGCGGCCTACCGTTCGGCCAAGAGCAAACAATGGGAACCCGTAAAGCTCGACATCTGGCGCGGACGTACCGGCGTATCCAAGGACAGTCACCTCACGGAGTACGACGCCGACCATTACCTGGTGAAAGAAGAAATGACCCACTATGGCGCCAAGAAGGTGATCATTAAAAATAAGAAGACGGGCAAGATCAGTGAGAAGGTACTTGAGTAGCTGTTACTTTATGCCGCAGAGTCCCCTACGGGAGACTCTGCGGGGGATTAGTTGGAGTAAATTTATTAGTTTAGAGGTGGTGTCTTTTATAAAGCACCACCTTTATTATTAAACCGATTGTCCATGCCTGCCGCTAACCAAACCTTCCGATGGAATTTCATTGTTGTGCTACTTCTCATCATTTCGTGCAACACTCCTTCCGAAAAGCGCACTGGCTGGCCTGTATACGGCGGCAGCAAAGAAGCCATCCACTATTCTTCCTTAACAATCATTGACACCAACAATGTAACACAACTGCAACCCGCCTGGACTTATCGTACCGGTGATGCGGATACGGTACACCACTCACAGATACAATGTAATCCTATTGTAGTGAATGGTATTTTATACGGTACCTCTCCCACCCTGAAACTATTCGCCGTGGATGCCGCTACCGGAGCGCGCCGCTGGACTTTTGACCCCGCAGACTCCACCCTACAAAACAGTGTCATGCAGTTTATACTCAATAATAACCGTGGCGTCACGTATTGGTCGAAGGGCAATGACCAGCGCATCCTATATACAGCCGGCTCCTTCCTGTATGCTGTCAATGCCCTCACCGGCAAACTGATTGACTCCTTTGGCCATCAGGGAAGAGTAGACCTGCACGATGGCCTGGGCAGGAATGTGAAAGACCTGTTTGTCACCGCTACTTCACCAGGCATTGTTTATAAAAACCTGTATATACTGGGTTCACGGGTAGATGAAGGCGCTGCGGCTGCACCGGGACATATACGGGCTTATGATGTGCGTACCGGAAAACTGCAATGGATCTTTCATACGATCCCGCAGCCCGGCGAGTTTGGTTATGATACCTGGGAAGACCCTATTGCGTATAAACATATTGGCGGCGCCAATAGCTGGGGCGGTTTCTCACTGGATGAAAAAAGAGGTATCCTGTTTGCCCCTACCGGCTCTGCTTCTTTTGATTTTTATGGTGGCAGACGCCGGGGTGCTAACCTGTTTGCCAACTGCCTGCTGGCCCTGGATGCCGCCACCGGCACCCGCAAGTGGCATTTCCAGTTTGTGCACCATGATGTATGGGACCGTGATGTACCGGCCCCACCGGCACTGGTAACGGTCAACAAAGATGGAGTGAAAATTGACGCCGTAGCACAGGCCACGAAGCAGGGCATGATCTATGTGTTCGACCGGGAAACCGGCAGGCCCCTATATCCCATAGAAGAAAAAGCCATTGATACGAACACCACGCTGGTGCAGGAGAAGATATGGCCTACGCAACCCATTGTATCCACACCCAAACCTTTCGTACGGCAACGCTTCACCGCCGATGAATTGAACCCGTATTTGCCGGACAGTTCTATAGCCAGGCTGAAAAAGGAATTCTCGGGCTACCGCTATGGAGAAATGTATATGCCGCCCGGCAAACAAACGATGGTGCTGCTGCCAGGACTGGATGGCGGAGCAGAATGGGGCGGCCCTTCTTATGATCCGGAAACAGGCTACCTGTATTTGAATGCGAATGAAATGGCCTGGCTGCTCACAATACGGGATAATAAACCGGCCACTACACAGCGGGAGAACTACGGACAGGCCGGCAGGCGCCTGTATGAAACGCATTGCATGAGCTGCCATGGCGCCGACCGCAAGGGATCGGGCAATAATCCTTCCCTGCTGGATGCAGCATCCCGGTACAAAGAGCCCGATCTTCTTTCCCTCATCAATACCGGCCGGCGCATGATGCCTGCCTTTAATCAATTGGCAGAAGAAGAAAAAGAAGCGATCGTTTCTTTCATTGTGGAAGCGAAGGAACGGAAAAAGAAAGCATTCATGATGAAGGCAAAGTCTGTAGACAGTTTCCTCAACCTACCCTATGGTGTTACCGGCTATTATAAGTTCCTGAGCCCTGAAGGGTATCCCGCCATCAGGCCACCCTGGGGCACTTTAACCGCCATTAACCTGCATACGGGTGAACACGTATGGAAAACCACGCTGGGCGAATATCCTGAACTGAAAGCGAAAGGCGTACCTCCTACCGGCACCGAGAATT
This sequence comes from Paraflavitalea devenefica, assembly GCF_011759375.1. Lineage (NCBI taxonomy): Bacteria > Pseudomonadati > Bacteroidota > Chitinophagia > Chitinophagales > Chitinophagaceae > Paraflavitalea > Paraflavitalea devenefica. Next base: position 291,535 of record NZ_JAARML010000004.1, read on the forward strand.
ACGGCAGCTCAGTAGTCACCGCCGGCGGCTTGTTGTTTATCGCAGCCGCCCGTGATGGCAAACTGCGGGCATTCAATAAATATACTGGCAAACTATTATGGGAATATACCTTGCCTGCCCCGGGCTTTGCCACACCGGCTGTATATGAGGCAGGCGGACGGCAGTTTATCGTGATCGCCTGCGGCGGTGGTAAGTTGGGTACACCATCCGGTGATACGTATATAGCTTTTGCATTGCCAGCAATGAAATAAAAAATCCCGGCATCTGGTGTTGCCGGGACATGACGGACCATTAATCATAAACTATCTTATGGCTTGGAGCCTGCAGGCTTCGGCGCTGTTGTAGCCGGTGTTGTTCCTGCCGGTGCAGCCGGTTTAGTAAGGCTGATATTCAGTTTCTTCGCTACCAGTGGCAGCACATCATCGCCCGGAGGAAACGCGATCAGTTGCTCTTTGGAAAGAATATAAGTATAACCATTTTCTTTAGCTACGGTTTGCGTAGTGGTCACCGCTTTCTCCTGGATAGGGGCCAGCAACTCCTGCTCTCTTCTTTGTATCATTTGAGGCCCTTCCTGGTTAGTGAAGTTCACCGATTTCAGGTAAGCTTCATTCAGTTGCTTGCGCTTCACCTGTTTTTGAGCAGAAGTCCATTTGGCAGAGTCGGCCACAAAAATACTGTCCAGCCTTTGATAGGCTTCCTGGTATTCATTGGCTTGTTGCTGTATTGCTTTTTGATAGTCGGCCATATCCTCATTGGCTTTCTTGAATTCGGGCATGGCTACAATCAGTTCCTGCAGGCTGATATAGCCCACCTTCACCTGCGCATTCACCTTACCTGTAGTCAACAGCAGGGCCAGCGCAACAATTACGAAAGAAAAATGCTTTTGCATGAGAGTTGTTTGTTAGTTGTTTTATGTAAGTCATTAAAAACAGGTAATTCGCTGCCTGAAAACAGGGCAGTTTTCTTCCTGATACAATTTCAGCCTATTTCAATTGCATATCTTTTATAATACCATCAATGCGGGCATTGAGCTCAGTATGCACTTTATCAAAGTTGGCGGCATTGTCCAGCTTCGTATTGACACTGAAGTAGAACTTGATCTTGGGCTCTGTGCCACTGGGACGGGCTGAGATCTTACTGCCATCGGCCAGGATGAATTGCAACACATTCGATTTGGGCAATTTGATCTCCCACTCCTCTCCTGTTTGCAGGTTCTTCCCTTGGCGCAATTCATAATCCAGCAGCTTCACCACCGGAGAACCATTGATGGTTTGAGGCGGATTGCTGCGATAGGTTTCCATCATATCGGCAATCTCCTTCTGGCCATTCATGCCTTTTTTGGTAATGGAGATCAGGTGCTCTTTAAAGAAGCCATATTGCACGTACAGATCAATCAGCTTATCATATAGTGTGCGGCCTTTGTCTTTTTCATAAGCCGCCATCTCACAGAGGAAGGCTACGGCAGATACCGCATCCTTATCGCGCAACTGGGAACCGATCATTAATCCATAGCTTTCTTCACCGCCGATCACATAGTTCTCAGCCGCTTCTTTTTCCTTGATGAGCTCGGCAATCCATTTAAAGCCGGTGAGTACATTGTAACACTTGATGTTATTCTTAGCGGCAATATTGTCAATCATATCGGTGGTAACAATTGTTTTCACCACCATATCATTGGCCTGCGCAATGCCTTTTGCTTTGCGTGCTTCAATGAGGTAGTTGAAGGCCAGTACGGCGGTTTGGTTACCATTCATCAGCACCCAGTTGCCCTGCTTGTCCTTAATGGCAATACCTACACGGTCGGCATCGGGATCAGTACCCAGCAGGATATCGGCATCCAGCTCTTTGGCTTTCTTCAGACCAATGCTCATGGCTTCACTCTCTTCGGGATTGGGATATACTACCGTGGGGAAGTTCCCATCGGGCACTGCCTGTTCCTGTACGATGGTGACATTGGTAAATCCAAAACGCTTCAATACTTCGGGCACCAGGGTAATACCGGTGCCGTGTATGGGCGTGTACACGATCTTCAGGTCATGCTGCCGGGCAATCACTTCCGGATATACGCTCAGGCTTTTTACCATGTTGATGTAGGCCTCATCCAATTCTTTTCCAATGAGGGAGATGTTGGCTTTGCCGCCTTCCCATTGTACATCATCCACCGAAGCGATCTTTTCCACTTCAAGGATCACATTTTTATCATGGGGCGGCACCAATTGTCCGCCATCGCTCCAATAGGCTTTATAACCATTGTATTCTTTGGGATTGTGGGAAGCAGTACATACTACCCCGCCCTGGCATCCGAGGTGACGGATGGCAAAAGACAATTCAGGTGTAGGACGCAGCGCTTCAAAGAGGAATACTTTAATACCATTGGCGCCCATCACATTGGCTACGATCTCTGCAAAGAAGCGGCTGTTGTTGCGGCTATCATGTGCAATGGCGATGCGTATAACACCACCGGGATATGTTTTTTTGAGGTAATTGGCAAAACCTTGTGTGGCCATGCCCACCGTATATTTATTCATACGGTTGGTGCCTATGCCCATGATACCGCGCAAACCGCCGGTACCAAATTCAAGGCTCCGGTAAAAGCTTTCTGTCAGCTCATTGGGATTTTCCGCCTGTAACTTTTTGATCTCCTCTTTGGTGGCCTGATCGAAATTGCCGGTCAGCCAGGCGCTCACTTTGTCCTGTATTGCTACATCCATAATAACTCTTTTTTATGTTGTGGGGGACTAATATCGTTACAATTGGTAAGATTACAAAACAGGGCCGTATTTTTATTGTAAATTAGCCGCCAATAAGTTATCATTAATTTTGACAGTGCTTTCCCGCAAAATACCCATACTTAAAATACGAGCTGTCCTGATTGGTTTACTGATCACAGGAACGTTGGCGGCGCAAGAACCCTCTCTACCTCAAAAGACTCCTAATACTCCCCCACCTACTATTCCGTGGGAAGATACTACCACCAAAAGTATTGACGCTAACCTGGGGCCGATGCACCCTCCGCCTGTACAACATCCCAATAGAAAGTGGCTGGTAGCAGGCGCCCACGCAGCCCTCTGGGGCGGTTCTTATATAGCCCTGAACAAAGCCTGGTATGCTGATTATCCGAAAGAATCATTTCACTTCTTCAATGATAACCGGGAATGGAGTCAGATGGATAAAGCCGGCCATGTGTGGACAGCTTACCAGATGAGCCGGTTCTCGGGCGCCCTGTGGCAATGGGCAGGTCTGAACCCTAAAAAAAGCGCCTGGCTGGGCGGCATCAGCGGGGTGGCCTACCAAAGCATTATTGAGATACAGGATGGATTTTCCAGTGAATGGGGCTTTAGCTGGGGCGATATGGCAGCTAATGTAACCGGCTCTGCCCTCTATGTAGCCCAGGAGCTGTTATGGCAGGAACAACGGCTGCAGGTAAAGATGAGTTATTGGCCCTATGATTATAACAGCCCTGAACTCACTGCCCGCCGGAACCAGCTTTTTGGGAAAAGTATCCCGGAAAGGATGCTGAAAGATTATAATTCACAAACCTACTGGCTCAGCGCCAATCTCCATTCTTTTATGCCCGACAGCAGGCTACCCAAATGGCTCAACCTGGCCGTGGGGTATGCAGCCAAAGGTATGCTGGGCGGATACGACAACAAGTGGGTAGACAAAGCCGGCATAGTCCATAACAGGAATGATATAGCCCGTTGCAGGCATTTTTACCTGAGCCCCGATATAGACCTCACCAAAATAAGAACGAAGAGTAAATTCCTGCGCTCTGCCTTTTTTGTGCTTAATATGATCAAGATACCTGCCCCTGCGTTGGAGCTTAGTTCGAATGGGAAGTTCCGGGGACATTTAATTCACTTCTGACAGTATTAATCTACAATCAAAAGCTGGCAACCTGTTTGGGTAGAAGAACGGTGTGGCTCGCTATTATCGCCCACAAGATAGGTCATGCCTGCAGTGAGTTTGAAATGGCGGCCATCTTCCAGTTCTGTATCCATTTCTCCTTCCAGGCAATGGAGCACATGGCCTTTACTGCACCAGTGATCGGCTATATACCCGGCAGAATAAGCAACCCTGCGTACACGGATGTTACCCATAAACAGCACCTGCCGCACCACCGTACCTTGTTCACCAGGCAGCTCTTCGCGGGGAATAGCAGTCCAGTCAATGGTTTGGAAGTTGAACGGGGGTATCTCCATTACGGTTGTTTTACGCTTTCAGTTCTTCTGCCCATTTATCTCTGTCATCCGGACTGAATTTCCAGGGGGCAAAGTTGTTTTCGATATTGCCAAACATGCCATTCCATTCCTGGGGCGCATTGCTTTCTTCCATGATAAGGGAGCGGCGCAGTTCGAGGATGATTTCCAGTGGACTAATGCTGACAGGACATTCTTCCACACAGGCATTGCAGGTGGTGCAGGCCCTTAATTCTTCCGTGGTGATATAGTTGTGTAATAACGTTTTGCCGTCGTCTTTAAATTCCCCGTTGGTATTGATGTTCTGTCCTACTTCTTCCAGCCGGTCGCGGGTATCCATCATGATCTTACGGGGTGAAAGGGCTTTACCGGTCTGGGTGGCTGGGCAAGCACTGCTGCAGCGGCCGCATTCGGTACAGCTATAGGCATCCATCAGGTTGCGCCAGCTAAGGTCCATCACATCTTTAGCGCCGAATTTTTCAGGTGGTGTAGCGTTGGTAGGCGCCAGTTCAGGCTGCATGGCGTACAATACTTCATGCTGTATCTCCGGCATATTGCGCATCAGTCCCTTGGGTTCCAGACGGGTATAATAGGCATTGGGAAATGCCAGTAAGATGTGCAGGTGCTTGGAGTATGGCAGGTAATTCAGGAAAGCAAAGATGCCGAGGATGTGCAGCCACCAGCAGGCACGCTCTACTGCCACCAGTGCTTCATTGCTAAGCCCGTTCAGGAGAGGATGCAGCCATTGTGAAAAGGCAAAATTGCCGGTGATATGCTCTGCATAGTGCCCATAACCGCGGGATTGTAATAAGGTATCTGACGCATTGAGGGTAAGGAAGAGCGTCATGAGGATGATCTCGGTAATGAGGATGTAATTGGCATCACTCCGGGGCCATCCATCCAGGTCCTTACTGATGAAGCGTTTTAATTTAAGGATATTCCTGCGGGCCAGGAAAGCTACGCACACAGCAATCACTCCTATTGCCAGGAACTCAAAGGCATTAATGAGGAAGGTATAAAAACCTCCCAGCCAGCCGGCAAACAGGCGGTGTGTGCCAATGACGCCATCAATGAATATTTCCCCTACTTCGATATTGATAATGATAAAGCCTGCATAGATGATAAAGTGCATGAACGCCACCAGCGGCCTGCGGAACATTTTCTTTTGCCCTAAAGCCAGCAGGAATACGTTTCTCCACCGATCGGACGGATGGTCATTATAGGGCTCGTCTTTGCCCAATAGAATGTTCCTACGGATCTGAATGGCCTTACGGGAAAACAACCAAACGGCCACAACGGCCGCAATAACAAACAATATCTGCTGCAGGTATGACATGCCTTATAGATTGGACAGCGCGAAGATAAGCAAGGTTTCAGGATTTGCAGGTCTATAACCCGGATATTCCCCTATAAGTAGTTCACAGGCAACTCACAATGGTGCTTTTATGCGGGTTTCTACAAGAAACTTTCATGCCGCGGGATGGTACGGCCTGGGTAACTGCAAAATTGCTATTCCGTCGCAATTTGTATTTTAGCGTCCTGAAACTTTAAATGAATGGCAAAGAACTATATCCTGGATGCAGATACAGCCAACAGGAAGATGCAACGGATGGCGTATGAGATTGTAGAGAATAACCTGGAAGAGCGCCAGCTTATCCTGGCTGGTATCCGGGAGAGCGGCAGCGTGATAGCCCGCAACATACAGCAATTGTTGAAGCAGATCAGCGACCTCCCCACAGAGCTGATCACGATCGCGCTGGACAAAAAGAAACCTGCAGAAGTTATCGTAAGTCCTTCCCTCGATTTTAACGATAAAGTGGTGATCATTATTGATGATGTGGCCAATAGCGGCAAAACACTGCTCTATGCCATGAAGCCCCTCCTGGCCTTTCATCCGCGGAAGATCCAGACACTGGCGCTGGTAGAACGCACCCACAAAGCCTTCCCGGTAAGTACTGATTATGTGGGTCTCTCTGTAGCTACCACTTTACAGGAACATATTTTTGTAGAAACGGAAGGAGAACAAGTGAAAGGCGCTTATATGGAGTAGAAATGTCAGGCTGAGCCTGTCGAAGCCGTCTTAAGCACCCTTCGACAAGCTCAGGGCAACAATAATTATCTACAGCTTCTCCGCCGGGTCTTTATGCCGCCACATACGCCAGCCTTGGATAATAGCGGTAATGGCGAAGATGCCACCAATGATCCAGTTCACCACATTTTCGTTGGCATTCAACCGGTCTAGCATCAGGTGACCGCCATAGATGAAGATACAATTACCGATGAAGGTGCCGGTACCTATGCCCAATATATACATATTGTAATGATCACTCTGAGGCAGTAAGACTTTTTTGGTAAATAATACCGTACTCCATCCAAACCAGAAAGGTATCTGCATGGGGTTGACCGCGCTCATGGTGATGCCCAGGAAAAAACGGTGCATGGTGCTGCTGAGGATCACGTTCTTTCCGGAACCAGACGGATGAGCTGCCGCTACAAATGTGGTAATGGCCAGGGCAGTAATGATGAGCAGGGTAAGCCATTCCAGCCAGCGGAACAGCCTCTTTTGTTTGCGCACCCAATCCATGGCCACCAGTGATAGCCGTACATATACCATCTCTACCAGCAAAGCACCCAGGGCAAAATAGAGGGCGGGCCGTATGCCATCCGTGACCGAGATCTGCATAGCAGCCACATTCAGGGTACCCAGGGGTAAGGTCCCTAAAAAACTAATAAAAAGACCCGTACAAAGTATGCGTAACAGTTTCATGTTGTCGTAATCATTCAGTCATCGCCGCCAGCTTCTGCGACCATTCCTTGTCCTCCCGGAACATCTGCACGCCCTCTTTCCAGGTAAGGTACCGGTGCCCCCGCCGGTGGTTCATCCGGCTGATGCGTCCCAGAATAAACCAATGCCGCACGATCTCCTTCCACGCAAAAAAGATAGAATGCCGGGGATCATAGATATGGGTAGGCTCTGCACCGGCGCCATTCACTTCAATGATGGCAAAGTTGCGGGCCTGCTTTAACTCTTCCAGCGTATTGTAGCGCACATCCAGCCGGCCATAATAAAACTCCGGTATCTGTTTGCAAATGGTATCTATCGTAGCCTGCAGTTCCGCATCCACCAGGTGTGAATGGTCCAGGAACAGCGAGCCCCGGGAATGATTACCATACGGCGACACGATCCGCTTCTCCCCTGCCGGCAGCACTTCCTGCAAGCCTTCACCATGCATATTTTCCAGGCTGGCCATGTACATCAATGCCCGTTTATCCTGCTCCAGCAATTGCCGGATGGTATGCCGGCCATTGCCGGTTACCGATAAGAATTCCTTTTTTACGATACCTGAAATAACGCCACTGGCTTCACCGGGATACCGGTAATAGAAAATACCCACTTCATTTTTCCAGGGCACATATTCCTGGATATGGAAGTCCAGGCAGGCCTGCGCTGCATACGCTTTTACATCGGCCTCCTCTTTCAGCACCTTTACCCCACGGCCACGGCCACCTACATTGGGCTTGCCGATGAGTGGGAACGACAGCCCTTTACGTTGCAACTCTTTCCATACAATGTCCCCATTGGCAGGCAGGTCGAAAAAGGCTGTTTTAGGGTGGTATTGTTCCGGTATCAGGGCCACCAGGTCCTGTTTGGATTCATTGAGAAAACCGCCATTTTTAATGCGCGGATTGGCAGCAGCAAAGAAGAAGAAGGAACGGGCGCGCAGGCAAATCAATATCCAGCATGGATAGATCCACAGGTAAACGGCTGTAAAACTCCAGTATTCCCAGTTCAATAATCGAATGAAAAAAGGTCTGTGCAGGATGCTGCGTAAAACATTCATTATCGGCCTACCATTGATTTTTCAATTGCTAATTCCTGCGCAAAAGTCTGATTATTTTTTAAATCAAGGTAATGAATGTCTATAGCGTGGCCGGTAATAGCCAGGGAAGTAACGCTTACCGTGAATACTTTTCCATCGCGGTTCATCATAAGATCGTTGTGTTCATCACCATCACCGGTAAACTGGTGGAAATGCAGGATCTCTTCCTGCAGAGGGATCTCCTGTTCCCGCAGCCAGCTTTCAAACCAGCGGCGGCGCTTATTGATCACCTCCTCATTGTATAAAGTAACGGAGCTCCATATATGCGGTACGGTGGCATCCAGGTCCTTTTCGTATTTCTGTATTCCATCCCAGCGGCATTCATACAGGCGCCCGTCTTCCCAGATCACCGCCGTAAAAGGCTCTATATTGTCCAGTGACAGGGATAGGAAACAATGATAGGGCATAGCGCTGTTGATCAGGTCCAGCAGAATGAGTCCCCTGCTTTTGCGGTAAGGAGGTTGCGGCGTATGGCATATCCAGCCGCCATTGAGGAATACGATGGCATTGCCATTTTCATGGGCGGCTATCCAGGTACCACCGGCATCGGCATCTTTGGGAAATAATATTTTGCCCGAAGAACAATCATACACGGCGGGGGCCAGTGCGGGCGAGCGCCAATGTTTTTCATCCCGGTTAGAGGTAAGATATACCTTGTCTGCAGCCGGAATAAAGGTTACTGTGCACATTGCTGCTTTTTATACTTAACCGTAGAAGAAGCTACGCCGAAATTCTCCGGCAGGGTAATGGTCGTGACCTCGGTGAGCCCTACGCGGATGAGCGCCATATGATGGATGGTATGCTCCAGGTTGTAGGCTACCTCCCGGAAATAGTTGGTGTCAATAGTAATAGGTTCGGTAGAATGATCGTCATACGTGGCCTCCAGGATGAGTTCTTTGTTGGACCTGCCCAGTCCATTGTGAATCTCCAACAACAGGCGACTGGCCAGCGCTTTATCGGTTTCGATATCCAGGTCACGTTTTCTTTTTTCATAATTCACCACGCCATGCTCATACCCTTTCTCAAGACACTGGAACAATTCGATCACATGACGCACGTGCTGTCCAATGGTATTATTGAACAACGTTTTACATGGCTGAATATATTCTTGCTGAGAAATCTGTTCTAAAGACTCAGCAAGCTGTACAAATACTGTATTGACAGCTTGTTGTAATTGCATCGGTCGGTTCTGTTTAATTGCAAAATAGGATTATTTCAGCGTACCGTCAACGTTCTAACTGATTTTTAATCAACACCTCATGCACAAATTATGCCCTTTTGACAAGCACATTCAAGGAAACCGTCAGCTTATCGGATATAGTACTGGTTTTGCCGACAGTAAAAGGTTTTCTGCGTAGGCCCGCTGTTCCTTCCATCCTGTACCCGTCTGCAGTGGGTGTAACGGTAAAGGGGAAAGAAAGCGGCAAAGATCTGTCCTTGATAGTCAGAATACCTTCCATAAAAAATGTGCCAGCCCTTCCACCTGCTGTAACCTTTGTAGATACGAATTTTATTTTTGGATAGTTCTTAACATCGAAAAAGTCTTCCTGCCGCAGGTGTTCATCCCGTTTGGCATTGCCGGTATTCACGGAAGCAGCGTCAATTTCCACGTTAAAACGACTATTTTCCGGCTGGTTGGGATCGAAAGTGATGGTACCCTGCAAACCTGAAAAAGACCCATTGACCTTAATGCCCAGGTTTTTGATAGAGAAGGCGATCCGGGAGCTGTCGCCCAGGGGAACATAGGTCTGGGAATGGGCAACTGTAAAACAAACAATACCTGCCAGTAACACAACTATCTTTCTGATCATACAACCGTGCTTCTTTTGTTAAAAGTATTTATAAAAACTACGGTCTCCATACCTTTCGTCACAAAGCTGGATTCATTTCAGCTTCAATAACCGGACTACCTGTTGCCGGTAGATCACCAGCAGGATAAAACAGGCAACAAAAGTGATCACTGCGTAAATGAACAATACGGCATCCCCATCGAATACAATGCCCAGTTTGGTAAGATGGAAAAAGATAGCGCCGGCCATTAATCCAAGTCCCAGGCCTGCTCCATACAGGGTGGTGCGGGGAATCAACAACAGTATGGCGGCGATCAATTCCAATATCCCGGTGCCAATACGCCCCCATGGCTCCATACCCAGTATAGTGAATAGTTTTACTGATTGCTCATGCCCTGTAAATTTAAAATACAGGGTTTGCAGCATAATAAGAGCCGCCAACAAACGTAATATCCAGGTAAAAACAGACAAGCGTTTCATGTAGATGTTTTAATACATCAAAATTACCTGCACGTCCGGTGGCCGTTTGTCAACTACCCGACATTTGCCAGCTTTTGCAATTTTTTCACATCCGGGAAGCGGATCTCCTGCCTGCTGAATGTAAGAAGTCCCTCAGCAGCAAGTTCATTGATCAGGGTGGTAATGGTTTGCCGGCTGGCGCCAATCAGTTGAGCAATATCTTCATGTGTGAGGTAGTTGGGAATATGGACAGCGCCTGCCACTTGCCCATCAGGGTCCGGATGCTGCACCACCAGTTGCCACAGGAAATTCACCAGTCGCGTTTTAACGTCCTTATTCAGCAGGTTGATCAGCCTGTTTTCAATGGTGCGGAGTTTGGAGCCTACCTGCTTGCTGTATTTTAAGGCCAGTTCAGGTTTTTTGGCCAATAATTGCTCAAAAGCTTCGATCGTAAAAGCGCAAAGGCTCACATCCTGCTTATGGGCCTGAGCAAACTCGCCCTGCAGGTTATTGCGTTCGAGGGTAAGCTGACCGAATATTTCGCCTTTTTCTATAATCTCTTTGATCACCTCCTTGCCCTGCTCATCAATATACCCAATGCGTACATGCCCTTCCTTAATAAAATACAGCTTATTGTGGTGGAATGCTTCAAAATAAATGTACTCGCCTTTCTTTGCTTCCAGGAAATTATGCACCACATTCAATGCTTCATATTCCTCATCGGAAATATGCCGCCAGAGGTCGTAACGGCGTATCAGTATTAATTTATCATCAGACAGCATAACAATAGCATGAACAATTCTGTTTCAAATGTAGTGAATGTTCCGGGTTTGGTATTTTGTATTAGATTTACACCCAAATTTCGAATTGATGCAGGTACCAACAATGGCTGAGATGATGGCCAATGGAACAACACCGGATATATTGTTTTGGGTAGGATGCGCAGGAAGTTTTGATCAGCGTGCCCAGAAGATCACGAAGGCTTTTGCCACCATTCTCACAAAAGTAGGTATTAATTACGCCATTATGGGCAAGGAAGAAATGTGTACAGGCGACCCTGCCCGCCGCGCCGGCAATGAATTTATGTTCCAGATGATGGCCTACCAGAACATCCAGCTATTAAATGGCTATGGCATTAAAAAGATCGTTACAACCTGTCCCCACTGCTTCAATATATTCAAAAATGAATACCCTGTACTGGGTGGCAGCTATGAGGTGATCCACCACACTACCCTGCTGCAACAACTCATCAATGAAGGCAAGATCGTATTACAAGGCGGCGGCGCCTTCAAGGGTAAGCGCATCACTTATCATGACAGTTGCTACCTGGGCCGTGCCAATGATATCTATGAAGCTCCCCGCAAAGTGCTGGAAGCCCTTGATGCCGAACTGGTAGAGATGAAGCGTTGCCGCAGCAAAGGCCTGTGCTGTGGAGCCGGCGGCGCCCAGATGTTTAAAGAAGAAGAAAAAGGCACTACGCGCATCAACTTCGAACGCACCAATGAAGCCCTCGATACCGGCGCCAACATCATCGCCTCCGCCTGCCCCTTCTGCAATACCATGCTCACCGATGGCGTAAAGAACAAGGAACAGGAACAAAATGTACAGGTGATGGACGTGGCCGAGCTCATCGCCCAGTCGCTGTAGTTTTTCGTATCTTTGCCCGATGAACTGGAATTATCAATCTTTGTTACCCGCTGATTTTGCGCCCGACTCCAGGGTGTGGATATACCAGAGCAGCCGCCTCCTGGGTATGGGTGAAGCCCTGCAGATAGAAGACCTGCTCAATGAATTTGTGGCCAACTGGAAATCGCATGGCACTCCTGTAAAAGGTTTCGGCACCTTGTTTTTTGGACAGTTTATCGTACTGATGGCCGACGAAAATGCCACCGGTGTAAGCGGCTGCAGTACGGATAGTTCCGTACGCCTGATCAAACAAATAGAAGAGCTCTATAAAGTTCAGTTGTTTGACCGCCAGTTACTGGCCTTCCAGGTAAAGGAAAAGGTACAATTGCTGCCCCTCTCCCAGTTGCAGCATGCGGTTGACAATAACTTCATTTCCCCCGATACACTTTATTTCAACAACCTGGTACAAACCAAAGAAGAGCTGGAAAACAAGTGGATGATACCGGTGAAGGATAGCTGGCTTACCCGCCGGATTGCCATCAAAGCATAAGTAGTACGATATAATATTTGTTAAATTGTTACAGCTGTTAATCACCTTAACAGAACCTTTAAACGGGGCATAGTAGCTTTATGGAAACCCATCCATATGCTAAAATTCTACTTATTGCCGGTTACCGGTTTATTGTTGTTGATAGCTCCCTCCTGCCAAAAACGCCATGATCCCAACAATGGCACCATCCTCCGACAAACAGTGATTGACCGGCCAAGTGTCGGTATAGTAGCCACTAACTATGTGTACGATGAAGTGCATGACCTGGTGAGGTTACACATAGTGACCAACCCTGGTGAGCGGAACGCACGCACGGAGGCATTAATGATAGAAATGAGCCTGGAGGGCTACCTCCTTAGGTCTTACTATACAGAGTCAGGCAATAGCGCCTACAACATAGAAGAATATACTTACAGCAGGCAGCTCCCCGACACCGTCCAGTCGACCATTACTACCCACCGCAATCTGCCGCCTGCTTATACCCGGCAGGTGATACTGGACATTTATCAACGCGTGATCAGCGACAGTATACGCACAATTGCCAATGGAGATGTACACTTTACTGCTTATACCTGGGATGCAAACGGTAATATAGCTACCGAAAGGACCGGCCTACTGGTAAACGGGATCATCAGGGACAGCAGTAAGATCACTTACACCTACGATACCCGCCACAACCCCTTGCGGAGGTTCGGTGTACCTTATTACCTGGCTACCCGCGACGCTACGGTATTTAATACCAGCAATGTTCAGACCTGGGATGATGGTCAATTCCGTTATTCCTGGAAATACCGGTACAACACCAATGACCTGCCCCTGGAGCGGGTTCTACCCATTGCAAGTGGAGAAAGAAAACATCTTTTTTATTACCGGTAACGGAAAATTGCCTGGGATAGCACTTCAAGTAAAATTTATATTACCGGCAAACTGTGGCCCAATATTTACCAGATCGACTTCCCGCATTAAACCGCTGCTCCCTGCCGTACAACTTCTATTTTACTCATCTTATCTTGCCGCGACCGGGCAACCTTGTCAAAAACAATTCACCCCTCATATTTTGCCGATTGTACAAAATGCCCTAAATTGCCTAACCAACCAAAACCAACACATGAGACAACTCTTACCATCAGGGATCGCCATGACAGGGCGCTACCCACCTTAGCCATTTATTTATTGTTTTAGTTTTTACATCCTCATAAGCCGGGTCATTTCCAGTTGCCCGTCTGCAGGTTTTCTATGGTTACATCCTGCAAAAACCTGTTATTTCTTCCTGACGATTGCTGCTCTACTGAACATTGCTTTCACCTGCTTCTGTCGTATGAATGGCTGTTGCCATGATTAACAAATCACTCCCGTTGCATACGCGGAGCAATACCTTGTTTTGTCATTTCTGCACATCATTAACTTCTATCCTATTGGCCATGATTAACAGGTAACAGCCTGTAACAGGCAGGCTATGTATTGCATAGCCACTTCATCCCATAACCTACTGTCCTATTGCCATGATCAACACTGCAACAGCCCGGGCACCTGCCGGGCAGGATATTGTATTGCTATAACCGACCGGCATCATTCCTTATTATAAAATCAAATCAAGCATGAGAAAAACGCTTTCATTACTGACCTGCTTCATGGCCTGCTGTGCCATCGCCCTTGCACAGGGCACAAGAGTCACCGGTAAAGTAGTAGACTCTACCGGCGCACCGGTGGCATTCGCCTCCGTAACCGTAAAAGGAACCAAAACAGGCGCCACCACAGATATGGATGGCGCATTCAGCATTACCCTGCCGGAAAATAAAAAGATCCTTATTTTCTCGGCCATTGGCTACCAGTCGCAGGAGCTCACGCCAGGGTCAGGTCCGGTTATTATTAAGCTCACCCAATCATCTGTTGATGCTTTAAAAGATGTTATTGTGAGTGGCGTGGCAAGCGCCACCTCCCGGAAGAACATGACCGTTTCCGTAACCAAGATTGATGAAGACCGCCTCAATGTTGTTCCGGCCACCTCTGCCGCCAGCGCCCTTTCGGGAAAAGTAGCCGGGGTGCGGGTAAACTCTTCCGGCGGTACGCCCGGCGGTGGTTTGGACCTCCTGTTGCGTGGCGATAACAACCTGAACATTGGCTCCGGCCCCCTGATCATGCTGGACGGCGTGATCCTGAGCGGCTCGCTTACGGATATTAACGTGGATGATGTGGAATCCATGGAAGTGATCAAAGGCGCCTCTGCCTCCTCCCTGTACGGCTCCCGCGCAGGCAATGGTGTTATTGCCATTACTACTAAACGTGGTTCCAAACTGAATGCCAATACCTCCAAAATAACCATCCGCAATGAAATAGGCTTTCAGAGCCTGCAGAAATACATTGACCTCTCAGAAAGCCATCCTTTCACCCTGGCCAGCGACTGGGAAACCTATAAAGGGCAGTACACCAAATACAACGGTGTCACTTATCCGGATGGTTATATGGGCGGCTTCAACCCGGCTATTTCAGGCGCACGTAAGGTGGATGCAGATCATTATATGGACAATCCTTTCGGTGTAACCAAAGATCAGCAGAAGGAGTTTTTCAGCACAGGTATGAACTATACCAATTTTGTGGGCATTGCCACCAAATCAAGGCTCACCAACCTGTATGCTTCTTTTGAGAACAATGCGCAGGAAGGTATTATCCAATATACCAACGGTTACAAACGGCAGAACTTCCGGCTGAACCTGGACCACCAGGTAGCCCCCTGGCTTAAACTATCGGCCTCCAACCTGTACATCAATACCAACTCACAATCGCCCGGTGACGGTGGCGGTATTTTCTTCAACATCGTATTGGCCGAGCCCGACAATAACCTGAACCTGCCCCACCCCGATGGTCAGCCGTATTACATTCGCCACAACCATTGGAGCAATGAACGCAATCCCCTGTACTCTGTATGGAAAAATAAACGGGAAGACTATACCCGTCGCTGGATAGGTAATTATTCAGTAAACCTGAAGCTGACCAAATGGCTCAATATAGATGCCTCCCGTACCATTGAAATTGAGAACTACCGCTACACCAGCTACAATCCTTATGATACCTGGACCTTAGGCGCTGCCGGCGGCGACCTGGGCATCATCTACAGCAAAGGCAGCCTGTACAAATATTCCTATGAATCCAATACCCAGAATACGCAAGCGACCATCAACCTCACCCATAAAATAGGCGATCTGGCCATTAATGGCAAACTCTCTTACCTGTATGAAGACAGGCATGAAGAAGACTATAGTATAAATGGCTCACGGTTTAAACTTCGTGATCTGCCTACCCTCGAAAATTTTGATCCGGCCAACATTACAGACTACGGTTCTACCATGTACGATTACAAAGCGCAAAACTATTTTGCCATCCTCTCCCTTAATTATGACAACCGCTTTTTACTGGATGGCATGTACCGGTATGATGGTTCTTCCCTGTTTGGTAAAGATGAAAGATGGCATCCTTACTTCCGGGTATCAGGCGCCTATCGTATTTCACAGGATGTTACCATTCCTGGTATTGATGAATTGAAAATAAGGGCAGCGCATGGAACCGCCGGTCTTCGCCCCGGGTTCAACTGGCAGTATGATGTCTACTCCCTGAACAATGGAACGACCTCTTCTTACCAACGGGGAAATGATTCCCTGAAACCATCCAAAACAGCAGAAAGCGAAATAGGGCTCAACGTGGAATTCCTGAAGAAATTCTATTTTGAAGCTACCTATGCACAGTCAAAAACAACCGATCAATTCCTGAATGTCCCCCTCATACCTTTTTTGAATTACGGTTTTGTTGGCCAATGGCGGAACGCCGGCACCATCGAATCCAAAACCCTGGAAATTACGCTAGGAGCCAACTGGCTTAAAAAGAAAGATTTCACCTGGAATACCAACATCGTATTCTCAAAGATTAATCAAAAGATCACTGAACTGCCTATCCCTCCGTACCAGGGAGGAGCCGATGGATTGTTTTACATCAGACCAGATGAAGATTATGGGGCTATTTATGGCTATGACTGGGTAAGAAGCCTGGACCAAATGGCAAAGCAATTGCCCACTGGCAAAACGATCGCCGACTACGAAGTAAACTCCGATGGCTATGTAGTACCTGCCAAAAGTCAGGGTACCGTAACCGAAAAACCGGTT
Source organism: Paraflavitalea devenefica (assembly GCF_011759375.1). Taxonomy (NCBI): domain Bacteria; kingdom Pseudomonadati; phylum Bacteroidota; class Chitinophagia; order Chitinophagales; family Chitinophagaceae; genus Paraflavitalea; species Paraflavitalea devenefica. The sequence continues at coordinate 308,194 of NZ_JAARML010000004.1, forward strand.
AAGCTGCTGGATGACAAAGGCAATCTGGCTTTTGTAAAGATCGGTAACGGAAATCCGGACTTTAATATGGGTATTTCCAATACCATCGGTTATAAAGGATTCCAGTTGTATGTACTGGTGGATATCAAGAAAGGCGGCGACGTGTACAACAGGAAATCCCAATGGCTTACCCGCGATAGCCGCAATGGCATCATGGACATGGCCGGCGTAGATGGTTCCAAAAAGAAAACCTACGACTATTTCCAGGCTTTTTATGATGTCAATACCAATAACTCCTATTGGGTGGAAGATGCCGGCTTTATCAAATTCAGGGAAGTGGCATTGGGCTATACCTTTTCACAAAAAACATTGGGTGTATTCAAGGGAATTGTAAAAGGCGCTTCTGCCCGTATCATCGGCAGGAACCTACTCACCATTACCGATTATTCCGGTTACGACCCCGAGGTAGGTTCTATCAGGAACCCGTATGACGGCACAGGCACTTATCCCAACTTCCGCAACCTCGCCTTTTCTTTATCCCTTGAATTTTAATTCCAAAAAAATAAAATTATTATGAATACACTCAAATATAGTATCGGACTTGCAGCCCTGCTTAGTATAGCAATGGGATGCAAAAAAGAACTGGATGTCAAAAACAACAATGAACCAAGTGCAATTGAAGTCTACGCCACTGGTGATGACGTAGAAAGTGTTGCCAGTACTTTGTTTAACAATGCTTATAAATCATCACACGCTTATGCCGGCGTTTATATGTTTTTAGCCACCTCGTCGGACAATACCACCTGTTCCTGGGGCAACCAGTCCATGCGCGATATGAGTTGGGAACCCCGCAATGCCTGGAACAATGCGCCTAATTATACCTACCAGGGTACTACGAAGACTTTTTTTGATGGCATCTATGAGGTAGCGGTCAAAGCCACTAATATTATGAACGCTATAAAAAGAGGTGTAGATATGGGCGACAATGAAAATATGGTCAAAGCCTTCTGCAAATTCGGCCAGGGAGTGGTATACGGCAACATGGCATTGGTTTTTGACAAGGGATTCATAGAAGATGAAAATATCACCAATCCCAATGCCACCCCCGCTACCGCCGCTACCTATAAGCAGGTAGCTGCCGCAGCCGTTGCTTACCTTGATACCGCCATTCTATTAAGCGCCACCCCCTTCACCATACCCAAAGACTGGATGGGAACTGCAGCTGATCTTTCCAATACAGATTTTATCAAGCTGTGCAATTCTATGGCTGCCCGCATACTGGCCAACGTACCACGTAATAAGACCCAGTTGGCCGAGGTAGACTGGGCTAAGGTAAAAGCCTATGCAGATGCAGGTATTACCGGTGATTTTACCATACAAATGGACGGCTACACCAAGTGGTATGCTGAAGCAGCCGACTACCTCACTTCACCAGGCTGGGGACAAACAGACATGTACGTTATACACCTCATGGACCCTGCCCAACCCCAGCATTGGGACGACTCCCCTTCTTTTCCCTGGCCTGCGGCATCTACCAACCCACCCGACAAAAGATTGCTTTCAGATTTTCAATACCTGAGCTCTACACCGCTCAACCCTACCCGCGGTTATTATCACTTTTCCAATTACAGAGCCAGCCGTTATGACGCCTCCTTTGCGCTGGGCGATGGCCCTATCCCGGAATTTATGAAAGCAGAAAATGACCTCTATAAGGCAGAAGCAAGGGTATACCTCAATGACCTTGCAGGTGCTGCTACCATCATTAATGCCGGCACACGGTCTACCCGCGGCCAACTGGCGGATGTAGCTGCCGTAAAAGAAGATCTTATTCAGGCCATTCACCATGAAAGGCACGTGGAGTTAATGAACACCGGATTGGGACTGTCTTTCTTTGAAATGCGCAAACTGAACCTGCTGCAGAAAGGCACGCCGCTGCACTGGCCTTTACCTGCCAAAACACTCGAAACCTTCCGGGAAACGCTTCCCTTCTATACGTTTGGAGGCGTGGCCAATGCCGATGGCACCAATACCTCCAACGGAGGCTGGCGATAAAGTTTTTCTCATGTGAGCAGTATAGGGGTTGACCGTAAAAGGTCGGCCCCTTTTTATTATATCTTTATGGTCAAAATCAATAGCCATGACCAGTCAACCATTCAGCGGTGGCATCAACATCGCCATTAAGATCCCCAAAAGTAAATATGAAGCAACGGTCGCTTTCTACAGGGACATCCTGCGGTTAGGGGTACAGGAAAAGCCTATTACTAATCCTACCGTGTCGAGAACACATGAAGTAAGATTTGGAGACAATATCGTTTGGCTCGATTGCGTAGACAACTATACCCATTCCGAAACCTGGTTGGAACTGGTGACGCCCGATGTACAGGAAGCCACCGAATACCTGAAAGCCATGAACGTTCATACCTGTGATGAGTTGGAACAGCTCCCGGACAACAATGCCCACTGGATCATGGACCCGGCCGGCACCGTACTGATCGTTAACCAGGAGCGCCCCACCGGTCAATAGCAGCTTATGGCATTCTACGATCTCTCCAAACAGGAGCGCGAACAATTGGTCACCACCATCAGCAATGACCTGTTGCAGGAGTTTAAGGCCGGCAAACTGAAAAAGACGATCCCCTATTTTGCAGATGAAGATACCTACATCAGAAAGTCGGCCTACCTGGCAACCGGGCGCATATATGCAGACAGCAAAAAGCATCAATCCAGGATCATAAAGCTCCTGGGTGAACTCTTGCAGCACGATGATTACAAAGTACGTCAGACGGTGATCAATGCTGCCGGGGAGATCGGCAAAAAAGATTTTGCCGCCGTACAATCCTTTTTCGATACCGGCTTATTTGATCAGCATCACTCACCCCGGAATGCGGTGATTGGCTCCATCAAAAAAATGGGTGAGGTAAACCCGAAGCCTGTATTGGCATGGGCAAAAAAATACCTCCATCATCCGGATAAGGAAATACGACGGGAAATATGTCACGGCATAGAACTGCGGGGCAGGAAGTACCCGCAGGACATCCTGCCCCTGCTGAAAGAACTGCAACACGATAAAACAGCCAGGGTGCGCGATACACTGGTGCACGTGATTGGCCAGATTGCTTACAAGAAAGGTTGCCTTGCTACAGTCATTGCGCACCTGAAAACCTGGGACAATGCCCCGCTGGTAGCAGACGCCCTCGAAGAGATCATAGACGTACACCACCGCTACCGCGACTTCGCCGTCCTGACCCAGGAGCAGGCGAAAGCGTATATTGCGGAGCATTACAGCCAATAACCCTTACCCCATGTTCCAGTTCAACAAACGGTATTTCCTTATTGCTATCCTACTTTTCATCATCGAGGTGCTAATAGCCCTATATGTTCAGGATGCTATTATACGTCCCTATGTGGGTGATTTTTTAGTAGTCATACTGTTGTACTGCCTCCTGAAAGCTTTCCTGAATATTTCACTGCTGCCGGCAGCCATCAGCGTATTACTGTTTGCTTACCTGATAGAAATCCTGCAATACTTCCACCTTGTTCACCGTCTTGGCCTTCAGCACTCAAAGCTGGCAACAACCGTCATCGGCAGCTCCTTTGAGTGGATTGACCTAATCGCCTATACAGCAGGAATCATCTTCACCATCATTGTTGAAAAAAGATACCGCCCGGCTGTTCAACGGTCTTCCTAACAAAAGACCAGGCACATTCTGTAATTCTGCCCTTAATAATATTTTTCTCCCCCTCTCCGCCTAATTTGGTCAGCCCTCCTTATATTTGCAACATTGTTGAATAAATACAGTGGCGACATCTCCTACATACAGGCACCTGATGGCAGCATTTTTACTGCTGCTGTATAGCTTTATCGCCACGCCTGTGCATTGGTGGCACCACCACCAGCAAGGCAAGGCCAATACACATATTACTGCTGCCGTCAATGATGACGCCACTACCCTCACACAAGATACCGGTACTTCGTATGCCAGTCATTGTAACGTTTGTTCGCACAGCTATTCCGTATATGCTGTAGCAGAAGCGTGCCAGTATACCCTGCCAAACCTCTCACACAACAGCCCCACCGGCGGCTATATCGAACACGCATTCACCATCCCGGTATTGCTGTTCTCCAATAAGGGACCTCCTGCTCCTCTTTCCTGATCACTATTGTTTAATCTTTTAACAATCCGGGCAACCCGTTGCCAGGGTAATGCGCCTGCCTGTATGCCGCTATAACTGCATACAGCCATTACTATTCATCAAATCATACAGCTATGTATACTTTAGAGGCCATCCACCTCACCAAACAGTACAATGGCCATACGGCATTGAATGGGTTAAACCTGTCACTGCAGGCAGGAGATATATTTTGTTTGCTGGGCCAGAATGGTGCCGGTAAAACCACTACCATCAATATTTTTCTTGGCTTCACCGCTGCCACCCAGGGTGAAGCAAGGATCAAGAACATTAGGGTAACACCCAATGGCAATGAAACCCGTAAGCACCTCGCGTATATCCCGGAAGTGGTGATGCTATATCCCAACCTCACCGGCGTAGAGAACCTCGACTTCTTCAGCAAGCTGGCCGGCTTTCAATACGCAAAGGAATTGTTACGGGGCTTTCTCACACGGGCCGGCCTACAGGAAGCTGCACAGGAGAAAAGGCTGCATACCTACAGCAAGGGCATGCGGCAGAAAGTAGGCATTGCCATTGCCCTGGCCAAAAACGCCGACATCATTTTTATGGATGAGCCTACCAGCGGCCTCGATCCCAAGGCCACCCAGGAGTTTACGAACATCGTAAAACAACTGGGCCAGCAGGGAAAGACCATCATGATGGCCACCCACGACATTTTCAATGCCGTGCATGCAGGAACTAAGATCGGCATCATGAAAGAAGGCACACTGGTACATACCGTTGAAACAGCCCACGTAACTGCCAATGAACTGCAGCAGCTATACCTCGAAACCATTTAACCCATTTAAGCACAAGCAACTCATACCATGAAATATTTATTAACTGCTCTCTTATTTGTTCTGCCTGGCATCGCCCTATCGCAGGTAAGCTTTTCGGGAAAGGTTATGGCCGCCGGCCAGCAACCGCTTGGCGGCGCTACCATCCTGCTAAAAAATAACCTGACCAGTAAGACTGCCATCAGCAATGAGGCAGGTCAATTCAGCTTCGAAGCAATAACGGCCGGCGAATACACCCTTACCGTAAGCGCTATCGGGCATGAAGGGTATACCCGTCTCATCCGGGTAGATGATACCCTTGCCCAAAAAGGTTACACAGTACTACTCACCGGGCAATCAAAAGAATTACAAACTGTGGAAGTGCTGGGACGCAGCAGTACCGGCTATAACAGCGCCTATTCTTTTTCCGCTACCAAAATAGCCGCACTGAACAAAGACATTCCTCAGTCCATCACCACCGTCACCAAAGAGCTGATCAATGACCGGCAGGCTTTCAACCTGGCAGATGCTGTTAAAACAGCCAGTGGTGTTACCCCGGCCAGCTACTATAACCAGTTCACCATACGGGGCATCAGCCAGAATGAAGAAGGCGTTATTCTAAATGGCATGCGCACCCGCCAATACTACTTTAATCAGCCATTAACAGCCAATATAGAACGGGTGGAAGTGATCAAAGGACCGGCCAGCGCCACCTTCTCCAGTGTTGACCCGGGCGGCAGCATCAACCTGGTGACCAAAAAACCGTTGACCGTTGACCGCAAAGAGATCAACCTCAGCGTAGGCAGCTTCAGCACCATCCGGGGTACGCTGGACTTTACAGGTCCGCTGAACCCCGAAAAAACATTATTGTACCGCATCAATGGCGCTTGCCAGGATGCCAAAAGCTTCCGTGACCTCCAATTCCAGAAAGCCTTGCTGATATCCCCTTCCTTCTCCTACGTCCCCAACAACCGCACGGCTGTCAATGCAGAACTGATCTATAGCAACATCAACAGCAGGCTCGACAGAGGCCAGCCCATCTTTGGCGCTGTTGACGGAAAGACCAACCTCAACAGTACGCCCATCAGCTTTAACCTTGGCGCGCCCAACGATTTTTTCAAATCGAAAGAAGTGATACTCACCGGCAGCCTCGCCCACCAATTCACCAGCCACATCAGCTTTAACACCACCTACATGAAGCAGACCTGGACAGAGGACCTGCAGGAACACCGCACCACCAATGCCTTTGCCGTTGATATTCATAACCAACCCATCCCTACCCTCGCCGCCATGCAAATGGTACAAAGACAACAATCCTGGAACACCGACAATGTGAACAGTTACTTCACCTTCGAAGTCAGCACAGGCACTGTAGCACACAACTTATTGATCGGCTATGACCTCCTCCGTACCCACAAACAAAAAGGCGGCGGACAGAATGCAGCAAGGGGATACTTATTGACCAATGGGAAAACGGTTAACACTTACAATCCCGCCAACCAGGACCAATACCAGTTCATCACCATTGACGGTATTCAAATGCCCCGTCCCAACGTAGACCACTTCAACCTGGCCAATCCCGTTTACACCATCCGCAATGTGAATGATTATATTTTTACCAAATCGCCGCTAGCCCCTGCGCTCATTCAGTCAGATGCCCTGTATATCCAGGAACAACTGAAATGGAACAGGTTCATCCTGCTGGTAAGCCTGCGGCACGACTGGTTTACCGATATCACCAATTACAAAGCAAACAATACCATTGAGGTAAAAAAATCAAGGATAGTGCCCCGGATTGGACTCACCTATGCCGTTACCACTAACATAAACGTGTATGCTACTTACCTGGAAGGTTTTCAGCCGCAGGCCAATACCGTCACCTTATTGCCGGTAGCTGCTCCCGCAGGCAGCACCTTCGATCCCATCACCAGCGACCTGAAAGAGCTGGGCGTGAAAGCCGCCCTGTTTAACAATTGCATACAGGTGAATGCAGCACTGTATGAGATCAACCAGCGCAACCTGTTGATGAATGCCAATGATCCCGCCAATCCCGATCTGCTGGTACCCCGTGGTGCGGAAAGAAGCCGTGGTTTTGAAATGGACGTCGCCGGTTATCTCCTGCCCAACTGGCAGCTCAATGCCTCCTACAGTTATATTGATGCGGAGATCAGGAATGACCGGGACAAATCACTGATCGGCGCCCGGAAACAAAATACACCGGAACATAGCGGCAGTGTGTGGACGCGGTACAACTTTAAGCAACAATCCGGGCTCAAAGACCTCGGCATTGGTATCGGCTTTCAATACAGCGGCGATAAAATACCCTGGTTTACCAGGGCCTTCACTGTGCCTGCCTATACCCTGCTGGATGCAGCCATTTACTATACGCCCAATAAGAGCAATATGCAGATTGCGTTAAATGTCAATAACCTCACCAACCAGGAATATTGGCTGGGGGCGCAAAACTACCTGCGCTTATTTCCCGGCGCACCCCGCAATGCTATGCTCACCGCTACTTATAAATTTTAAATGAATAATGTCAGGCTGAGCTTGTCGAAGCCCTTCGACAGGTTCAGGGTGACACTGGCTTTCTAAATAACACTGTATGCGAAAAACTGTGCTCCTGCTCATAGCCCGCCAACTATGGCGCCAGGCATTCAGGAATAAAGGCATCTTCATCCTGACCGTTATCATCGGTCTCCTGCTGGCCTATGCCGCTTTTACCGGCTGGAAAAACGTAGCCAGGCAGAATGCCATCCGGCAACAGTTCCAGGAAGAAGCAAGACATGACTGGGTAAACAACCCCGACAAACATCCGCACCGCATGGCGCACTATGGCCACTTTGCCTTCCGCCCCCAATCATCCCTCAGCTTCTTTGATTTTGGTATGGAAAGCTATATGGGCAGTACGATATTCCTCGAAGCGCATAAGCAGAACTCCGTCAACTTTTCGGAGGCAAGCTTTTCCACCGGCCTGCTGCGCTTTGGAGAGATCAGCATGGCCATGATCCTCCAGGTATTGGTACCCCTGCTCATCGTTTTTTTAGGGTTCAGCAGCATTGCCGCAGAGCGGGAAAACGGCACCTTGAAGATCTTGCTCAGCCAGGGAATAAGCTGGCAGGAACTCATCGCCGGGAAAGGCCTGGGCATCATCAGTATTGTATTGGTATTGTACCTGCCAGTGCTGCTGGTGTCTGTCCTGCTTTGGATGAGCTTCATCCAATTCCGGGTATCGGCCCATGAACTCATCAGCATAGGCTGCATAGCCGGCGCTTACTTCGGCTACTTTGTTGTTTATAGCCTCATAGCAGTGCTGGTATCGGCGACGAGTAAAACGGCCAAAGCAGCTTTGGTGAAATTAATCGGTATCTGGCTGCTCTTTACCATTGTATTGCCCAGGGCCACCCAATCGCTGGGTGCTTACGGCTACCCTGCTCCTTCTACCATTGCTTTCCAGGCAGCCATTGAAAAAGACATTTTAAAAGAAGGCGATAGCCATAATCCCGATGATGCGCATTACAAAGCCATCAAAGATTCATTGCTCAAAGTCCACCAGGTAGATTCTGTAGAAAAACTGCCCTTTAATTACAGCGGGTTCATCATAACCGAAGGGGAAAAGATCAGCGCCACCATCTACAACAGGCACCTGGCGCAGCTCCTGCAACGGTACGACCAGCAGAACAGCATCGCCCGGTATGCAGCCTTTGTCAATCCCTTCATGGCCATTAAATATTTCTCCATGGCTGTTACGGGAACAGATTACAATTCGTACATCCGCTTCCAGGACCAGGCGGAGCGCTATCGCTACTATATGGCGCAACGCATGAATGAGCTGCAAATAAAATACATCCCCAATAAAAAGCCTGGCCCCGCCGACCGGCCCTATACCATCAGCAGTCAGCATTGGGAAGAGCTGCTTGAATTCCATTACGAGCCGGCCTCTCTCGGGACTGTTATTGGCCATGAGCGTATTTGCATCGCAGCATTTATAGCCTGGTTCCTGCTGCTGCTTATTATCACCCGTGTACTGTCACAGCAACTAAAAGCCATTTAACATGATCTCCTTAGCTTTTAAAAACTTCATCAGGTCTGGCAGTGTTATCACCGGACTCACCTTCCTTTTTATTACCGGCCTCGTGAGCCTGTTCATTGGCAGGCAATTCCTGGCCAAACAGCAGGAACATATCGCCGATGTAAGCGCCTGGCAACAGGAGCATATCAACAGGCATACCCAATACTTTGACAAAGAAACCGGCTTGCTCCTCTATTACCTGCGTTTTGCCATTGCCAATAGAACGGAGCCTATCAATGCCTTGTCTATCGGGCAAAGGGATGTTAACCCTTCTGTAAAAAGCCTTACCATCCGTAACCTGGAAGCGCAGCAGTATGATACGGACCTGTACAATCCCGCCAGCCTGTCATTGGGCAATCTCGACTTCAGCTTTGTGGTCATTTACCTCTTCCCGCTGGTGATCATCGCACTTACCTATAACCTCTTATCGGGCGAAAAAGAGAACGGTACCTGGCCACTGCTTACGGTTCAATCAGGCAGTCCGGTGCGGATACTGGTCAAATTGCTGGCGATGCGGGGCGCTGCACTCTTTGCTGTTTTTATATTGCTTATGATAGCCGCCATTGGTCTCTTATCCCTGCCTTTTAATACGGTCCTGCTGGCCTTCTTTAGTGTGAGTGCCCTGTACCTGTTGTTCTGGCTGTCGGTAAGCTGTTGGGTAATATCCTGGCAAAAGGGTTCGGCGGTCAGTGCGGTCAGCCTGCTGACGGTGTGGGTGCTGCTCACCATTGTGGCGCCGGCCGTCATCAACAATTACCTCATTAACAAATACCCCGTACCAGAAGCCCTTGATACGGCGGTGAAGCAACGCAGGGGTTATCATGAAAAATGGGATATGGACAAGCGGGTGACCATGAATAAATTCTATGCGCATTATCCACAGTTCAACAAATATCGGTTGCCCGAAGGGCAATTTAGCTGGTTATGGTACTATGCCATGCAGCAAATGGGTGATGATGACGCGCAGCCCCAAAGCCGGGAACTACAAGATAAACTACGTCGCCGCGAATTAGCTGCCAACCAGGTTGCCAGGTTCATTCCCACCTTGCATGCCCAGTTACAAATGAACAACCTGGCCCAATCGGGCTTAGGTAACCATTTGCAGTTCCTGGACAGTGCAGGCCGATTCCATGAAAAAATGCGGTTGTACTTCTACCCGAAGATATTTGAGAACACTTCCGTTAAGCAGGAGAACTGGGATCAGTTCCAGGTGGAATGGTTTACTGCTGAACAGAAAACCAATTGGTGGACGCTGCTGCTACCGCTGATAATAAGCTCCCTCCTTTTATCCGCCTTCAGTGTCTTCCATTTCAAAAAACGCAGGGAATAAATGCTTTTATGCCTATCTTTATCACTCCAATAGTTCAACCTTCGCAAGTCCTGTAGTGTGCAGGCGAATACAGCCATCTATTTTATATTATTTCCGCCGTGGTTTGTGTCTCCACAAACCACTAAAACGTCATTAAAAACATGAAAAAGAACGTAACCATCCGTATTGCCTTTACTGTATTGTCAGTAGTCACCGGTACCCTTTCCCTGCACGCACAAAAAACACCCGGGGAACTAAGTAAGCTCATCCTGGAGAAAGACAGCATTTTCTGGACAAGTTATAACAAGTGTGATACAGCGCTGAACGCCCAATTCTTTTCGGAGGATGTGGAATTTTACCATGACAAAGGGGGCATCACCTACGGGCGCCATAACCTGGTAATGAGCCTTCAGAACAATCTCTGCAGCAATCCCAACTTCCGCATAAGAAGAGAGGCCGTACCAAACACCCTGAAAGTATATCCCCTGGAGAAGAACGGCGTCATCTACGGCGCTGTCATGACAGGTGAACATTATTTTTACATTACACAAAACGGGAAGCCGGAATCCCGGGAGGGCCATGCCAGTTTTACTCACCTGTGGCTGCTTAAAGATGGTGCCTGGAAAATGCATCGTATCATCAGTTATGATCACCATCCGGCCGCATCCAGATAACACAAGATAAAAAGCCTTGGCGTTTTATATCTATCTTAACACGTTATAGGTAATATTGACAGGAAGGCTTCGTTTCGGGAAGAACGAAGCCTTCTTCACATGAAAATACCGACCACCTATTTAACGCTATTCACCGCCTTGCTGTTTTCTCTTACCACCATAGCACAGCAAAAAGTGCGTGCACCCAACAGGAAAGCGCAAAGCGCCTCTCACCATAAAGGTGATACCATTTATTTTGCATTGCCCTTCCGTTATTCCTACAATGATTCAATACCAGGCATAGGGAGACCCCTCCTGCCCGACATTGGATATGTATTGGTCAGGTCGGGCAACAAAGTGGTAAGCTGGAAATACATATCGTATTGCAACGGTGATTGCACCAACTTTTTGTCGGCCACATCAGACTGGATTTACCTGGATAACGATACCCTTTTCTCCTGGCTCAGTAAGAACCTCGAAAGGATCAGGCAGGAAGAATTACATCCATTCATATACCAGACAAAGGAGCATAACCTTGTCTATTACGAACCGCTCCAGAGTAGCCACCAGGAAGCAGTCACTTTTTTTATTAGTATTGGCGGCTCCGGAAAAGAGATCAGGAAAAACATCAACCTTAGGCATGTAGAACAACACACGGGACAGGGGTACATGAAGAACATTAATTACGCTTACAATAGCAACACCAGGCTTTACCGATTATACCTCATGCTGGAACAGCGCTTTAAGGCATGGGACATGAAATACACTTTCTCCAGGGTAAAATAAGCGGGCAGCGGCGAGTCAACAAATACAAATAAATGCGTACCTTAAGCCCTGTTCCAAACGCATACCCTTTAACATGAGCTTCCTCAATAAATTGTTTAAATCCACGCCTGCCCCTCCACCACAACCGGAGATGCCGGTGGGCGAATCCTTCGACAGCTTTAAAGGCAAAATATATCCCTGGGTGAAAGTCATGTTTGACAAGGACAGCAGCAACAAAGGCACAGCAATTCCCGGTCTTAAGATTGATGTCGTCATGAAACCCTGGCTGGGCGATCTGGCTATTTTTTATGCAGTAGACAGGGGCAATATGTTTAGCCTGATGCAACAAAAAGACATGCCGCCTGGTATGTCGCTGGATGAACTACACAATATAGCGGTCGATAACCTGGAAAAGGATATTCAATTCAAACTAAGGGAAACCAACTTTGGCGGCTATGGCTTCACTGCCGGCGGGGACCATGAGGCGGGCGCCATTTGCGTGCCTGGCATCTGGAAATGGGTGGCGGGAGAATTAAACGACAGCCTCGTTGTAGCTGTTCCGGCCAAAGACCTCATTATGCTGGTACCGGCCGGCAACCCCGAAAAAGTAGAAACCTTGAAAAACCTGGTCGCCGAATTCCATAAAACCGGCCAGCGCTTACTCACCAAACAGCTTTATCATTACGATAGCGCCTCTGCTAACTGGACCCTTTATTATAAAGGGGAGTAACTACTTGTTCATTTTATATTCCTCTTAACACTCCCCGCAAAATAATGTTGGGAGAGCTGGCGTTTTCCTTCAAATCTCCTTTCCATACATGAAAATTCCTGCAGGCTACTTATACGTATAAAGTAATCAATTAGCTTCAGCTATTTCTTTCAGCGCTACCAGGATACCTTTAAGTGTTTGGGGAGCAAAAATATTGGGCCGGTTGTCTTCCTGTATAATTTCGATATGGGTAACCCCATTGGTATTTGTCAGCACATAAGTTGTAACACAGCGATTACCTATAGTATCTTCCAGGCCGGGCTTTGGTGTAAACAGATTATATTTTACCAATTCGTTTGTACGTACGTCTAAAACTGTTCCCCACTGTTCTAATGTTTTTCCTTCGTATTCGGCGCTGAAACGGATATCTCCCCCCACCTTCCAGTCTGTTGTCAGCACCTTCCCGTATTGCCAAAGTTTTACCAGTTCAGGTTTTGTAAGCGCATCAAACACTTGTTGCGTGGAGGCTTTTGTGCTAACGGATGAAGTGTATATTGCCATTGATTGGGTGATGTATTGTTTTTTTAATAATTTCAGGTCAAAACAAATAAACAACAAAGACATTGTTTTTGTTTTATGCTTATGCATCCCTGCTTACACCTGTACACTATTGGGCATTCCAACCATCCGGCCGGAATCTTTATACAATTGCTGCAACAGCATCATATTACCAGTCTCATAGATGTAAGGACCTCCCCTTATTCCAGGCACAACAGACAGTTCAACAGGGAAACCCTGCAATCCGCATTGGAAAAAGAAAACATCACCTATTTATGGATGGGAGAAACGCTTGGCGGCAAAAGGGAAGACCTCCAATCTTCCATGGGCATCCGGCAAGAAGAACTGTTCCACCAGGATGCTGCCTATCAAAAAGGGATTGAAGCACTTATTCGCCTCGCAGCGCAGCAACCTACCGCCATCATGTGCAGTGAAGAAGACCCGCGGCACTGCCATCGCCACCGCATCATCAGCACTACCCTGCTCTACCGTAAAACACCTGCCGCCCGGGAAGTGCCCGAAATACACATTCACCATATCCGGGGTAATGGCTCCATTGAAGATGCTGCAACAATCCCGGTAGTGTACCAGCCACCTTTATTCTAGTATTACCTTACTCTATTTCCACCTCACTTTCAGCCCCACTTCATACTGCTTGTTATAGCCGTACTTATTAGCGCCGTTGTAGAAAAAGTTCAGCTCACCATATTCTTTCAACAGGATACCTACTCCCCCTGCAGCATTGCCTGTACTTTGCCAGAATATACCCGCATGAAAGATATTTTCATATTCATATTGCATACCGGCAGTAAAAATATTGTCCTGCTTATAAAATAGCTTATACGCAACCATCGGCTGCAAGTTCGTTTTCCCGTCACATTCAAAACGGTAGGCTGCCTGTACCTGCGCTACAGAAAGATCAGCAGAACGTTTGTCTGCACTTTTTAGCACATTGCTCAGGTTCCAGGCAGCAGCCCCCAACTTCAGGCCAATTCCTTCATAAGCAATCCCAAAATCACCATCAAACTGAATTCCTTTTTCATTAAAGCTTTTAACGGCTTCATCCACCTGTCCGCCCTGGGCCAATGCACTATTGTCCAGCCTTTCTTTATAAAAGCCCACATTCAATCCCATGCTTAATTTGCTGGTTCCTGAAAAACTGATACCATAAGCATAGGACAGCGCACCCATATTGCGCTGCAGCATGCCGCTTTTATCAGCAATGAACCGGATACCCACTGCCGCCTTCTCGCCCATTTTCATGTCGCCGGCAAGGCTGATCTGCCGGGGAGCGCCTTCAAATCCTGCCCAGGATTTATGCAGTAAAGCATAGGCTCTTGAACCTTCCTGACCGGACAGTGCAGGATTCCACAGGTAACCATTCCGATAATATTGTGATAAGGGATTGTTGAAAAAACGCTGTGCTGTAACCCTGGTAGTATTCAGCAGGCTGAACATTGTCAGCATCACAGGGATAATATGCTTCAGGTCCTTTTTCATATCGCAGAATTTAACGCCTGGCAGCGTTCGGCTGCCAGACAAATGTTTTTTAGTGAACAATCGTTACTGAGCCTTTTACCTGCAGCTCATTATTTACCTTCAGCACAAAGAAATAAGTGCCATTTGCCAACGGAGTACCATTCATTCTTCCATCCCACTCGTTGTTATAGCCATTTTTCCGGTACACCAGTTTTCCCGCAGGATCAAATACCTGGAGCTGGTTATTGGGATAACCTGACAGGTTTTTGAACACCAGTTTATCGTTTACGCCATCTCCGTTGGGCGTAAGTACATGATTGTATTCAACAGTTAATTGATCAGTTACCGTTACCAGCACAGACTTTGCAGACTTACAGCCCCTGTTATTGGTGAGAGTAGCCGTATATCTGGTGGTGGTAACCGGCTGTACCATTACCTTGTTACCGGCAGCAGCACTGATATTAATAACCGGCAGCCAGGTGAAACTACCTGCCCCCGATGCTGTCAGCTCGGCAGAAGCGCCCCTGTTGATCGTAACATCTCCACTCAGGTTGATGGTGGTATCAGCATCATACCGTACGGTCACAGGCATAGAAGTGTCTGAAGGACAGGTTTGCGCGGATATAGCAATCAGCCTGTATACGCCCGCACTGCTTACTGTATAACTTACCTGTTTGGCATTGGCAGCAGCGCCCCCCTGGTAAAACCATTGATAGGATGCCGCCTGGTTAACTGCACCAGCCTGTAATGTAATTTTATCACCGTAGCAGATGGTGGTATCGGCAGCACTGGTAATTACAGGTTGTGCAGGCTTAACCCCATTTACAGTTACCTCAGCCGTTGCTGAAGCCTGGTTACCATGCTTATCTTTCACCGTCAGGGTTACCGTATTGGCTCCGATGTTGGCACAACCAAAACTGGTCCTGTTTAACTTCAGCGAATCGATACCATATTCATCATTACTGCCGTCATTGATACTGGCGGCGGTAATCGTGGCTACTCCTGAAGTGCTGAGATCAATACTGATACTTTTGGTAATTACTTTGGGAGGCGTAACATCTTTTCCTGTAATAAAGGACCACACATCACCTGTTATCCGCTGGGTGGCATTCGCTGCATCCACACGCCAGTAGTAAGTAGCGGATGGTATCAGCGTATCAAGGGACGCTTGCGGCTGGGTAAGCCCGGCCCTTTTCAACACCAGGCTATCAGGATGCTTGCCAACGTATACATCGTAGGTCAGTGCAGTACCGCTGTTATCTGCCCAACCAAGCACTACTTTTTCCGGACCTGCACCGGGCAATTGATTGGCCGGAACCGGTGAAGTTACTTTCTGCAGGAAAGGGGTGCCGTAGTACAGTTTACGTACCAGGGAATCGGATAGCGCATAGTTATACATCCGCAGGTCATCAATTTTATCGTGGTAAGATGCTGCAGCGGTATTGCTGCCTGCATCGCCACCGATATATAATACATCGTTGTCTTTACCTACCGCACCACCTGGTTCAGTTTTGGTACTTGCCAGTATTCCGTTGATGTATACTTTTATCTGTTTGCTTTCGGCATCACGAACACCTGTCACATGTATCCATCCTTTATTGAACAAGGCATAGGCGCCCGAGTTAACCGTGATATCAATATTGGTCTTAGCGCCGGAAGCACTGCCCCCGGTATCAATGGCAAACGTAAGTTTGGTATCATTTAACTGCAGCCCATACCACTTGCCTTCGGCCCTTGCACCAGCTGGCGGGTTGGTATTGCTGAAATTACCCTTGTGCACCAGGTAAGCATTGTATTTATTGGAGCTGCTGTAGGCAGCCATATTTACCCACAGGGAAATGGTGAAGGAACTTTCATCAAACTTTATCTGGGGTTGTGCAGGTACTGTAATGGCAGAGCGGGTGCCCCCTGCGGCTGTTCCGAAATCAAGCGCTCCCTGCCATTTACCGGAAGCGGCCCAGGTGGCATTGGTCATATTCACCAGTTCACCGTGATTGGCAAAACCACTGCTGTCGAAAGCAGTTGTACCGGCAGTTGCATCAAAGGCATACTGCGCTACCAGTCCTTTTGCATAGCCTGTTTTAAAGCTCCATACATCACCTGTAGTAGTTCCCAGCAGGCCAATGGCATCCACCCGCCAGTAATAGGTGGTCTGCGTTTTCAGGTTCTTAATGGTCCATGCGGCAGTGGCCAGGGAAACGCTGTCGCTCAGTTTGGTGAGTGAAGCAGCATCCGTTCCGAAATAGAAACGGTATTTGGAGGTATTGACCCCTCCTTTCCAGGTAAGCTTCAAGGTATCGGAAATGCCGTCTATGGTTTTATCATTGGCAGAAGGCGAGTAAGGTTTCTGCGCCACTGCACTTCCATAATACAAAGTAACAATCTCAGGATAGCTAAGCACATAGTTATAGATCTTCAGTTCGTCCAGCATGCCTTTGTAGGGTGCAGGCTTGTTGGTAGAAGCAAGGAATTCCAGTTCACCGATATTACCTATTACCAGTGCGCTGGCTTCACCGATGCCTGATAATGATTTGGAGATGGCGGACTCTTTTACCAGGGCTCCATTAAGATATACCTGCAGTTTCTTGTTCAGCGTATCGCGGATAGTCACCACGTGTACCCAATCGCCGGTGAAGAAGGGTACGCCATCCGTCTGTAATTCATCCTTTCCACCGCCCCCGGCATCGTTATCATCATCCAGGGCAAACCGGAATTGCTTATTCTTGAATTCAATATCAAAACGTTTACCGGTAGCACCGGTCGTTGTGTTTTTAGTGATCGATCCCTTGCACAACAGGTAAGCGCTGCTATTGTTATCCGGCGGCAACAGGGAAGGGCTTGCCTTCATCCAGAATGACAAGGAGAAAGGTCCCTTGTTCAAATAAAGCTGGTCCTGGTTGGGAATGCTTACCACATATTTATCGGGAGAAGCAGTTGCAAAATCCAGTGCATTGTTCCTTTTACCCGGTACACGAATGGAAACATTATCATCATCCAGCCCCAGTACCCCATGGTTCTGGTAAGAGGAAGAGTCGGTTACCTGTGTCCCCTCTCCTGTTTCATCAAAGCTCCAGTAACCCACCAGTCCTGCCGGTATTACTTTGGTAGTACGGAACGACCATACTTCCCCTTCCGCATTTCCTTTGGCATTACTGGCATCAATACGCCAGTAATAGGTTACCAGTTCATTAAGACCGGTTACTTCATAAGAGGGACTGGTGGTATAGACGATCTCTGCTTTTTTAACAAGATTGGCGGGATCGGTACCGAAATACACCGTATATTTTTCTGTATTGCTGCTGCCCGACCATTTTAAGGTAACTTTTCCGGAAACCAGCTCCGCAAATTGAAACCCGTTGACAGGTACAGGCCCCGATGCCAGTGAAGGTGCCGTTGGTACAGGCGGGGTTTTTACCGATACAGGTGTACTATAGGCTGAAGTGCCGGCCGTGGCCACTGCTTTGATACGATAATAATAGGTTGTATTGGGCGCCAGCCCGTTGTTATCAGTATAGGTTACTGAACCGGCAACCGGGTGGGTAATATCAGTATAATTTATACCATCCGTTGTACGTTCAATAACAAAATAATCTTCATTGCTGGCATTATCGGTCCATTGGACTATAATAGTGCTGCTAGGTACCGGTAATTCCGATGAAGTGGCGCTTAAGGTAACCCCTGATGGTGGTTTTACAAATACCGGAGCTGGTGTAACGATCAATGAGTTGATATAAACCTCAATATTCAGGTATTGCGGATAAGCGGTACTATAGGCAACAGCATCGCTCTTATTGTTTTTGTTCAAACCGTTGGCATCTTCCCACGCATCAGGCATGCCATCACCATCTGAGTCAAGCGGCGGATTGGCGCTGAAAACATCCCCCAGTCCGCCATTAGGGAGGGGCAGGTTGGTTTCACGATATACATACAAGCCCTGTGTACCTTTCGATCTCACTTCATTGACCATCAGGTCATCGACCTGGTCACGGCGGGGATAACAGGCGCCCACACTATCACAGATCCACTGATAAGCCTGTTCGGCGGTGAACATTACCGGTGCGGGATAATTATAGGGCGTGGCCTTAAAACCACTTGCTTCAATACCGGGATAGCCATTATTATCATAAGGCACCAATGTTCCGTCGAGTATCCCGTTTTTATCATTATCAAAATAGTTACCGGCCCCATACAGGTTGAACGTGCCTGTACCTCTTGAGAACGGCGTGGTTTTATTGGGTGGGGTTAAGGGACCGCCTACAAAATAGTTGTTGATAATATTGACTTCCGACACGCCGGAAGAACCTCCCATAATATAAGCATCGCCCGACCAGCCATAATTCATATTGGTATCTAACCGGTTGCCGTTGCCCCAGTCATACACCACGTTATTCACGAATTCATTGACGCCCTTTACTTTGGGATTCCGGGTTTTATTACTGATATACAGGTTCCTGATCAGGCTCACTTTTCCGCCATCGGGCGTTTGTATCAAACCTCCGGCAGAATGGTTTTCACGATGCAGCCCCTGTCCTATGATGGAGTTCTGGACCGTAATACTGTCGGGCGCTGTATTCTTGCCATCCCAGTTAATGGAAAAGACTTCGTCCATGCCCCAGGTAAAGGACATGTGATCGAAGATCATATTTTTACCATTGGCAAGACCAGAGGCATCATTGCCTGAGTTATTGGTAGCACCAAGGCGCACACGCAGGAAACGGCAGATGGTATTGGTGGCGCCGGTAAAAGTAATCCGCTTATTAAAAAATACGATCCCGTCCCCCGGCGCTGTTTGTCCGGCAATGGTAACATTGGCAGCTACGCTGACGTCAGACTGCAGCCTTACAATACCACCTACTGCAAATACCACAATACGGCCCGACTTACTCACTGCATCACGGAACGACCCTGTACCATTGTCGTTAAGATTGGTAACGATGTATACCTCCTGTGAAGCGGCACCGCGTGCTCCTTTTGCAAAGCGGCCAAAACCATCGGCTCCGGGAAAGGCCGGTGTCTGGGAAAATGCAGGGTACTGCATTAAAAGCATGATACTGCAAATACACAGCAACCTGTACCTGTTACAGGCAGCAATCGTTTTTCTCATAGCAAGAATGGTTAAAAAGATCAGTAATAAACAGCCGTTAGAAGTGTTCTTATTTATCCTTGGCCGCTGCCAGGCTATTCAGGTACACTTCTACATTGGTATAACTTTTATTAAGGGTGAAAAGATTTCCGTCTGCAGGATCCGAGGGCTTCAATCCTTGCTTTTTTTCCCATGCATCAGGCATACCATCGCCATCCTTATCGGCCGGCGCTGCAGCCGCAGTGATAGCCGGTTGACCGCCCGCCTCCTCTTCCGTCATAAATATTTTTCCCTGTGTGCCTTTTGACTGCAGGTAACCGATCAGCCTGCTGTCTACCGCATCGCGTTTCAGGGAAGCGCCTGCTGCTGCAGCCACTTTTTCGTAGGCAACTGCCGCAGCATGCCGGGTCACCTGCACGGAGGAATGCATAGTAGGCGATGTTACCAGGGTGGCAGTGGCTGCCACAAAATCAGTATCAATGACCGTTCTTCCGTTCAGTTTCCCATCCCGGTTATCATCAACATAATTACCGGTATGGTATACATGATCGGTGGCAGAAAACTGTCCCATAAATTTGCCCGAAGAGTTGGGGCCGGCGATAAAATAATTATTGATCATATCCTGGTAATGATCGCCGGCTGAATGTCCGCCAACGAAACCATTACTGCCCCAGTTGTAAACAATATTGTTGATATACTCTATTCCGGCTTTCGCTTTCGGATTACGGCTTTGGTTATCGATCCAGAGGTTATGATGTACGGTTACTTCTTTGGGGCCTTCAAACAAAGCGCCGAAACGCTGCGGCTCTATGCTTTCTCCTATCATACAGTACTGCAGTGTTACGCGCGAACTGTTTTTGATGTGCAGGTTATCCCACCTGCCCCACTGAATGGACACATGATCGAATATAATATCCTGCAAATTGTCGGCAACCACTGTACAGGACCCTCTGGACATTTTAATACTTCCCCTGAACCGGATATGACGTACAATGGTGTTGGAAGAAAAAGAAATTCCGTTCCCATATACCACTACCCCCTCACCCGGTGCCGATTGCCCGGCAATAGTAATATCGGAAGCGGCCTGGATCTTATTACCGATGCGGATCACACCGGCCACATCAAATACAATGATCCTGTGTGGGGCGCTTACAGCATCCCTGAAAGACCCTTTACCCGAATCCTGCAGGTTGGTGACGTGATATACCTTTCCTCCACGCCCGCCGGTTGCCTGCGCTCCAAAACCTTCGGCGCCCGGAAAAGCAACTGTTTGCGCCTTAGCCGTTGTTAAACCTGTTATACAGAGCAGGAGTAATAATCTATTTGTTTTCATTGTAAGGTAATGTTTCGGGTTTTGCTTCCGCTATTCCCATTTAAACGGTAAATACCAGTTTGCTTTATTCATCAGTTTTGTACGCACGGCCGATGCCTGCGGGTTATGCTCGCTCAGTAGTTTGTCATAAATTTTATCGGCCAGGAAAGCAGGATCATTTCTTCTCAAGGCAATACGCAACAGGTCGGGCCACCTTTTGCCTTCGTAAGCCAGTTCCAGCGCACTTTCATGGATGATGTTATCTTCCAGCGCCAGCGTACTGTCGCCCACCACTGGTGCATTGTACAGGTTAGCGCGTCCGCGGATGCCTGCATTCATACACCAGTCGGCGGCAATACGCGGATTATCGCTTTTACGTCCATCGAAATTGTAGGGAAAACTTTCGTTGTTATTCAGGTTGGTACCAATAAATCCCTGGTTCAGCAGCCTGTCGGCCAGGTAGTGATGGTCATCACGATTGGCAGCTTCTGCAAACTCCAAGTGCAGGGTTGCTGCCCGGTACAAGAACCATTTTCCTTTCTTTTCCAGCGTATTAACAGGGAAAAAGCCGGTACCGCTAAGATAGTTGTATAGATACTTCATCACCACAGGTCTTTCACCCAGTGTACGGTAACTGAATATGCCGCCTCTTGCATCGTAGGGAAAATCATTTTTCTGTACCTGGCTGTTCCATAGGCTCATGGCTGCCTGGGAGGGTTTCAGCAGGTACGCGCCGCCGCGTGGTGAGAAGAGGTTAATAAAAGGATTTTCGGGTTTGAATAAGGTATTGTCGTAAGGAAGGAACCAGATCCATTCATAATTAAATAAGGCATCCTGTCCGCGGGCAAACATAGAACGCCATCCCTGTGCATTGTTATCTACCAGCATATTCTCATCTTCCTCCCTGTACCGTATATACCCCACTGCCAGATCGTTGTTATCGGCCTTGGAAGAACCGGTAAGCCGCCATGTGTACAACTGCCCCGCGCCGCCCGTTTCCATCACACTTTTAAATGCCTGGGCTGCTTTCCGGTAATCGCCGGGCTGACTGCGCCACAGGTACAATTGCCCCAGTAATGCCTTTTTATTGATAAAGAAATTGCCGGTGTAATACCCGTCAACAGTAGTTATCAGGGTTGGGCTTGCTGTATAGGGCTCCAGGTAAGGCAATGATTCCATCGTTACAATCAGGTTGCTGATCAGCTCATTGAAGGTAATGCGTGGCATCAGACTGATATTGCGGATATCATCGTTGGTAGATAAAGGATCTGTTACATACGGCACATCGCCAAAATGTATGCCCAGTTGCAGGTATACCCAGCAACGTAACGCCGCAATATCCGCATACCGCATATTGTATTCTTCCTGTTTCAGCTTTTTATCCCGCAACATGTTATCAAAATTGTACAACACATCGTTGCAGTTCACGATCACTTCGTAAAAGGGACGCGGATTAGCGTAAGGATTACCGGTCTGTACATGGTGCTCGTTTAACTGCCGCAGGTATTCATCGGCATTCTCAGTGGTTGTCAGCAGGTCGGCCCGCAGTTCATTCAGTACGACATAATTACCGGCAAGCCCCATCAGCTTCCCATATGCGCCCATCACTGCTGCATTGGCATCATATATATTCTGGTAGGCGTTGTTGGCCTCCAGCACATCTTCTGGCGTTACTTCCACCAGTTTCTTGCAGGAGAACAAACCTGCTGATGTTATGGCCAGTGAAACAGTAATTATTGATAGCTTCCGGAACTTCATATCAGGTTACAATTGTGATATTTATTAATTACAGGCCCAGTTTTATACCTGCCTGCAGTGAGCGGTGCTGTGGCTCCAGCATTACATCTGTTCCCTGTGCAAAAGGACCAGCACCTGCGCTGAACTCAGGGTCATATCCCTTGTATTTGGTCAGGGTGAATAAGTTATTGCCGCTGGCGTAGATAACAAGATCTCTTAAAAAACCTTGTTTCAATGGCCATGCATAGGCTATTGACAGGGTACGCAATCGCAAATAGGAACCGTCTTCTATCCAGCGGTCACTGAAACGGCTGTTGCCGGATGGATCGCCCCAGGCTGCCTTTGGCATAGCTGTTACCTGTCCGTTCGTTCTCCACCGGTTGATCACCGCCCCTGTCTGGTTGGAATAATCACTCATGGATTCTAACTGACGGCGTGCGTAGTTGTAAATATCATTACCCTGTGAAAACGTGAACAGCAGGTTTAGTGTCCAGTTTTTCCAGGTAAGGGCAGAAGTAAAAGCCCCTGTATAATCAGGATTGGGATTACCAATGAGCTGGCGGTCATTTTCGTCGATCAGGTGATCGCTGTTCCGGTCTGTGAAGCGGATATCACCTCCGGTAAATGCGGTAGCTGTTCCATCGGCCTTTTTATTGGATAAACCGGATGCTGCAGCTGCTGCATCGGAACTGAAAACGCCATTGGTCTTATAACCATAAAATGCATTGGGCGCAGTACCAATAGCGGTAATCATGGTGCCCTCCGCATAACTGGTGATAATGCTTTCTACAGGCAGTTTGGTTACCACTGTTTTGTAATGACTTACCTGCACCCCCACATCCCATTTCAGGTCTTTGCGGTTCAGAATACGACCATTTGCAGACAATTCCCAACCGGTATTTTTTAGGGCGCCTGAATTCGTTACCGTGTAGTTGAAACCACTGGCGCCGGGCGCTGGCTGATACACGATCATATTATCCGTTTTATGACGGAATACGTCCACACTCAGGTTCAGCCGCTCATTCCATACAGCCATGTCTGCGCCTGCATTGAGTTTGGTAACAGTTTCCCATTGCAGGGCGGGATTACCGGGGTTGCCAACTACAAGCCCCTGTATGCCCAACAGGTTTTGTGAAGTATAATATTTACGGGCAGTGAAATTGCCGATATCTTCATTACCCGACTGACCAACAGAAGCCCTCAGTTTCAACAGGCTGAGCCAATCCTGGCCGGCCATGAATGATTCGGAAGACACCACCCAGGCAGCAGCCAGTGAAGACATCAGCGGGTAGCTGTTGTTTCCCCAACGTACCAGGCTACCGTTTGTAATATGATCGCCAAATTTGGATGAAGCATCCGAAGCCAGGTTCAGTGACAGGAAGTATTTACTGCGTAAGTTGTATTCCGCATTGAGATAGGTACTTACCCATCTTGATTGTCCCAGGCTGCCGCCAATTACGCGTAAACTATTTAAGCCATAGCCCACGCCGGTAAACTCATCTGTAGCAGAATTATAGCCTAATCCATAGTCTACTTCAGAAGAGACCGTGTTGTAGCGGAAACCCAGATTGGCAGCAAAACGATGAATACCATGATAGGTTTTATCGAACGACAAACGGGTATCGTTATAAAAACCATTGTAACGGATCACCTGGTTACCGGAGCGGTTTTTTACCACAGCATTGCTGAGCGTATCACGTATGATACCGTTTGCCGGAATAAAGAGCGCCTGCCTTGCTTCGTCTTTCACAAGGTTTAACAAGGTGCTTACAGAAAATTCATTGGTGAGCTTGTATTTAAAATGTACGCCTACTGACCAGCGATAGTTTTTGCTGGTAGCCTGTACGTTGCTTATAATGGCCATCGGGTTGCTCACATTAAAAGTATCCCTGTCGGCCAGTGCAGGCGACTCAATACCGTTATCGGCTACCTGATTAGCAGCAAAAAATGGTGCTTTTACCAGTGAGATATAAATGGGATTGGTGGCACTGTTGATACCCAGGTTTTTAAGCTTCTGTTCATTCCTGGTAACACTCAGGTTGGCGCCTGCTGTCAGCCTCGGGCTCAGGTTCAGGTCAGCATTAAAACGCATGTTGAGCCGTGTAAGCCCGGTATTGGAGATCACACCATTATTACCCAGGTATCCCATCGACAGGGCATATTTCGCAATATTGTCGCCACCTGTTATCTTCAGGTAAGCATTCTGAAAATAGCTGTTCTCAAATATTTTATCCTGCCAGTTGTTATCATAGTGGTTCCTGTAATAACTGGGATTGTTCTTATCATCATTCATGTAAGGCAGTGCATCAATATCTTTTGACTCCAGGCCCTTCAATTGCAGCATTTCAGAAAGATACGTCCGGTAATCAGCCGCATTCATGACCGGTAACCGGGAAGGCGCAAAATTGATACCGCCATACAGTCCTGCTTCAATACGTGTGGCTTCCTGGCGCGCTCTTGCTGTAGTGATAAGAATAACACCATTGGCGCCTCTTGTGCCATATAAGCTGCCGCCATCTTTAATAACAGTAATATTATCAACATCCTTCATGTCAATATAGGCCAGCGGGTTGGTATAAAAACCGGTCAGCATGGTATTGCCATAGCTGGCAATATCGAAGATGGCGCCATCTACCACCACCAAAGGTTGATTGGTTGCATAGAGTGAATTAAACCCGCGCATCAGCAATTCGGCGCCTGTATTGGGTGTTCCTGAACGGCGTATAGCCTGCAAACCAGCCACCTTTCCCTGCAACCAGGCATCCGGTGCATCAGCAATGGCGCTCCAGTTGCCGGCTGTTTGTACACTCCCTGCAGCACTGGTAAGCTGCCTGCCGGTAGTAATGTTCAATGGCATGATTATATCATCGCTGTAAGTATTATAGCCGTTGGAGTACAAAACAATATTGGCAACACCCCTACCCCTCAGTTCCTGTTCCTTTATTTCATATCCGTCTGCATCAATGCGTATTACAACATGGTAGTCGGGCACTTTCATGGAGAAGTTGCCGGCACTGTCGCTGATGGCCGCATACAATTTTCCATAGCTGATCCTGGCGCCCGTCATAGGTTTGCCGGTTGCGGCATCGCGCACATTGCCGGTAACTGTTTGTTCAGCCGGCAATTTTTGTTGTGCCTGTACCACCGTGGTCACCAGGAGCAGTGATATTACTGCCGGCAATGCTTTTATCCTGAACATGAAATTCTTTTTTATCCGCATTTTTAATAGTCGTAATTGTTCTGTCGATGCCATACACGTCTCTTTGATCAGAATACCGGTACCAGCTTTATATAATCCAGGGTAAGGTTATAGGGAATACCTGTCCCCACCGTAGCCGGCGCCAGCAAACGCAAACGCCGGGTTGCAGGTGTCAGTTCATTCTTATTATCGTTTAGGGAAGTGATCAGGGTATTGAAACTGGTATTGGTGTATTCTCCCAGGTATATCTCCGTATAGTTCAATGGTGACACCGCTTTTTGCACATTGAAGTCTACAGCCAGTGTATCACTTGCTATACGACCTATCTGCAATAGCTGCTGCAGGGTCGAATCCGTTCCGTAAGGGTCATCGCCCTGGCCTGAAAGTGTTTTATCGTTCAGCGCTACCCAGTACACCTTATATTTTGTGGTGTACAACTGGTTACAATTGTAATCAACATAAAACCTGGCGCCGCTGGATCCGAGGTTGAGGTAAATATCCTTAAAAGGAATACCGGTAGCCGGGTTCATCCTTTGCCGGTAGAATATTTTTGTAATGTATTTGTCTTCGGTTGATCTGAAAGCATAAGGCTCTTCGCCCTGGACCATCGTTACCGGTATCTTTTCTTCAATGGCCGTTGCTGCAGCATTTACAATATAAACGATACCATTGCTCATGGGGTAAGACGCCGTAACCGCTGCTGCTTCCAATGGAACATGTACATTGAATTTAGACAAAAGGGTGGCCGGCAGCTGCGCAGGCGTGTATACACCTTTTACAGTCAGGTCCTTTACTACATTCCACGATGCGTTGCCGGTAGTAACAGAAGCATCTGTACTCTGGAAATAAGGCTTCTGTTTAACTACCTCATCGGCAAAAGCAGTGTTGGTGAAAATAATATATGTATAAAGACTGTCTTCATTATCGAGGTTATACACTTTCTCCCGGTAATAATTGCTTTCTACCATGCCTGTTCCCGGTTTGTACACCGGCTCACCGGTTACCGGGTTAATACTATCCAGTTCGGCCTTGGTAACATCCTGGTAGGTGTATTGCAGGGAACTGACATAAGCGTTCTGCTCGTAAGTAGCGCTGGTAGACTGTATATACTGCCATATATTCTGTAATGGCGGAACTATTTTGTCAATTACGTTCAATACGCCGTTCTTAACATAAATATCGGCCTGGGTAATATTGGCATTTCCGAATTTTTTACCATAGCACCATATCTTTTTCCCGTTCAGTACAGGCACACGTACTGAATCTGCCGCCATACGCGTAAACATTAACTGCCCGGCAATGTACTGCTGTAAGAATGCACGCAGTTTGGCAGAATCATTGATGATGTCGCTGCCAATGTTTTGCAACGCTTCATTGGTAGGAGCCCATACGGTATAACTCCTGGATGATCCCATTAACGCATCAAGCCCTGTTTTTACCAGGTACTGGCTGAATGTACTCAGCTCAGCATGGCGGTTGATCTGCTGCATCAGGGTTTCATTCAGCGCCTCTTCATGGGCGGCAATATGATCATCCCACTTTTTGCAGGCCGGCCATATGGCAACCAGCAACAACAATAACCATAGAGAATTCTTCGTAAAGCGCATGCGTAAAATAATTTTTAATATTCTATCGTACCATCCGGATTAAACCTGGGACGGGTTTGGTTCATTCCAACAGGTATGAAATGCACCATATCAAGATTGCAGTCGGAGTTGCTTCCCGAAACCAATTGGAAACGTATTTTATGCCTGCCGGTGGCGGCCACATCAACCACGCCCACCATCCGGGCGGCGGTGGAACCTGATTTTTTGCTCGCACCGGCCCACCATTTCCAGCCCAGCGCCTCCAGGGTAGCTTCATCTGCTACATTCACGGAGGATATTTTCTGGTGGAATTGCACCAGCGCACTGGTTAACGGTACAGAATCGAAAAGTGTCTGTACGTTCACCACCTTACCGGTGTTCTGTGTAAAATACCCTACCCACACTTTGTATTTCCCTTTTACGAGCAAGGGGGTGGTAAATTCAATCCAACTGTTGCTGGAACAGGAGCCGAGGTTGTCGGTGTTACTACCACTGGTGCCCAGGCCGAGTTGCCAGTAATCACCCAGGTAGCCTGTTACGCCGTTGCGGTATTTTAAACAGCTTTTTTCCCATTTTACATCCG
Source organism: Paraflavitalea devenefica (assembly GCF_011759375.1). NCBI lineage: Bacteria > Pseudomonadati > Bacteroidota > Chitinophagia > Chitinophagales > Chitinophagaceae > Paraflavitalea > Paraflavitalea devenefica. The sequence goes on from NZ_JAARML010000004.1 coordinate 336,164, forward strand.
CCAGTGTATTGCCATCGCCGTAATCGAACAGGTAAGTTTTTTTGCGGTATATACTGCTGAGCCGGGTAAGTTCAGGAACAGTAGCGCACAGGTCCCAGTACACAGGAAAAGGCTTTCTGATCTTTAAAGGAATATGGGCCAGGGCGCGATGCACCACTCCGTTGGTGGCCGACATATCACTATTGGGCTGGTCCAGTTCAACGCCTTGTTCATGTACTGTACCATCAATAGTTGCATATTCATCATCATTGACCAGCAGCTTGCTGTTCACCAGTTTATTGGTAATTACTTCCAGCGGCGCCAGGGTAGCATGCGAGCCAGACATAACAATGTCGGCCAGGTATTTTACATCGGGCAGAATGTGATAGGCTACATATAAATGCAGGCTGTCGGCCGGATTTTTAGGATCACCGGTATTACAATATTTACTTTTCAGATTGGCATAAGTAGTAAACCCGGAATCACTGAGTGCACTATTGGTTTCAGCAATCAGCGTATACCATGATCCTGAAACGCCAGCATTGTTTTTGTTCAGTGTATCATACAAACCGGTCTCTTTTAACGCCTCGGCAAAAATGGAATAAGCAGCATCTTCTTCCACCAGTTGTGCAATGGTTTTGACAGTAGGGATCAATACCTGGTCAATGACCTGTATCACGCCATTACCCACCTGTATATTGGAGCTGGTAATGGTGGCCTGCCTGTTAACTACAAAATAGGAACTGCCGTCCCTGTTTACCACCCCGGTTACCAGGAATTGCCCGTACATGGTAATGGAATTGAGTTTACCATCGTTAAAATCGGCCGTCAATACCTTTTCTTCCAGTATATGAAAGTTCAGTATTGCCTTAATTTCTTCTGCTGATAACTGGTCAACAGATGATTTACCGATCTTCTGCAGATAAGCAGCGATCGCTGTATTGGTAGGCGCAAACAACGTGTAGGAGCCATAAGCATTCAGGAAGGAGCCGTACTTCACCTTATTGATCATAGTCACCAGGCTGGTAAAATTACCGGTACTATCCTTTTCCAGGTACTCTAGTATGTTGGGGTCTTCGCTGGTGGTTTCTTTAATACTCGTCTTATTGCAATGCGATGCCAGTAATGTTATTACAACCAGCATGCTTATTGTGGCAATTAATTTGTATACTTTCATAACAAACGCTTTTAATCGTTCTTATTTATAGAAAGGATTTTGGACCAGGTTCTTATTGGTTTGCAACTCGTATTGGAAAATGGGCAAATAGTTGCTGTTGGCATCCTTCAATTTTGCCTGCGCCGTTTTAATCATATTGGCCGGCACCACACTGGCGATCATGTCCATCAGGTAGCTGATACGTGCGTAGTTATTCCGTTTTACATAACGCAGTACATCAAACCATCTTTTTCCTTCAAACATGCATTCACGGGCCCTTTCTTCCAGCACAAAAAGCGCCACATCTTCCTTATTGGCAGGATCAGGATTGTTGTTGGTCGACGGCAAGGCATGTGCCCGTGTGCGGACCACATCGATCAGTGCCAATGCCTCGCTGCCCCGGTTCAGCTCTGCAAGAGCTTCCGCCTTCATCAGCAAAACATCGGGATAGCGGTAAATAAACCAGTGGGTGTAGGAATCGCCGGATGCAATCAGGTCGGTCCCGTTTTTACCAACATATTTCCAGATGAGGTTGTCTTCTGCCCGGACAGCAGAACCGGCGCCCCGTATATCTTTCAATACACCGGTATCATCAACACCATACACAAGGTCCATGACGCGATTGGCCGCCAGGAACCGCTTGTTACTGATGGCAAACAGGTTGTAAAAGGTGTTGAGCTTTTGCGAGCTGTATTGCACTTCAAAAATGCTCTCCGTGGAATTACCGGTACGGAACAGGTCGGTGAACCAGGCTGTACTGGCCGCCAACAGCCCGAATCTTTTGGAGTCGATAACCTTGTTGCAGGCTTTAAGACAATCCTCATACCTGTCCATCCACAGATAAACATCAGCCTGTATGACATTTACCGTGTAGCGGGTAATCCTTCCTTTATCGTATGCCTGTATGCCGTAGGTGAGCACAGCGCCGGATTCAGCTTCTGCCAGGTCTTTCAGTATCTGTTCCAGCACAACTTCCCGGGTGCTTTTGGCAATAGCTACCACTTCATTATCGTTGGTGGTAGAGGCCAGTTTCAAAGGCACTTCACCAAACGTGCGTACCAGGTAAAAGTACATGAGCGCCCGCAACGCCTTTGCTTCTGCCAGGTAGGCGTTCAATGCTTCCTGCGTAAAGGTGTTATCGCTTTCCAGAACTTTGGGAGCATAGTCTATTACAATATTGCAGTAGTTGATCGTACGGTATACCGGGCTCCAGTTGGTCAGCGTGTTGCTGGGTACAGCATTTACGCTCATAATAGCCATTTCATCTACCGTGGTGGCGGATGTACTGGCCAGCATATCGGCCCGGAGTTCACCCCACAGGAAGAAAAGTTCAGGAAGCGGCTTGCTGCTGCCAGCCGGATCGGCCAGCAAGGAGGCATAACAACCCACTACAGCAGCCTGTACCTGTTCTTTCGTTTTCCAGTAATTGTCGCCGATGATGCCATCCGCGGGTTTCAGATCGGCCCATTTTTTACAGGAGCTGCCCCCTGTTAACAGTAGCAGGCCCAGGAACAAATATGTATATATGGTACGCATGACGAATAAATACTTTATGCTTTAAAAGGAAGCTGTTATACCTAAAGTGATCGTTTTTACAGGAGGCGTCATTGACCTGTCGGTTGCTACACGGAAAGGATCGCTGCCACGTACGCTTACCTCGGGGTCCTGCCCGGTATAATTGGTCCATGTAATCAGGTTCTCTGCTGTTATATACGCGCTCATATTCTTGATCTTTAATTTATCGGCAAGCGCTTTATTGAACGTATACCGGAGCGTAACGGAACGGAAACGGAGGAAGGAAGCATCTTCCACATAGCGTGATGAACCCAGCCAGTTGTAACCTGTTTTGTACAGGGCCCTTGGAATATCGGTCACATCTCCTTCCTGGCGCCAGCGCTTCAATACTTCGGTGCTCTGGTTATCGTATCCGTACATATTGGTGGTATACATTTCAGTAGCATTAACCACTTCATACTTATAGCGGAAATTGAAGAAAGAGGAAAGCCGCAGGTTCTTATAGGCAACGTTCAACCCAAAGCCACCGTTAAAACGGGGGTTACTGTTACCGAGGTATACAATATCACGGTAATCAATATTACCGTCGTGGTTGATGTCATCATATATGGCATCACCGGCCTGAAATGTGTAATCGGTATTGGGGTAGTTGAACCGCATGTATACCGTGTTTCCTGTGGGTGTTACAATGGGATCGCCTTTCCCATCGCGGGCAATCGTTTCATTCTGGTCTTTATATACTCCCTTGTAGCGGAAACCATAGAATGAACCAAAAGGATTGTTTACCTGCATATAGGTTTTGTACTGGCCATTGTTGGTGATATTGCCTTTTTCGAGGGGATAGAACTCAGATATTTCACGGATCATGTTCACGTTGCGGGCAATATTTATATTGAAATCAATGGTCCAGGTTTTAGTTTTGTAAGGAGTGGTTAATACGGATACTTCCCAACCCTGGTTATCCATTACGCCTACATTCATGTTTACACTGCTATAGCCGTTGATACCGCCAACCTGCAGGCCATTAAAGAACAGGTCTTTGGTCCGGTTGCGGTATACTTCCACATCTACATTCAGCCTGTTCTTGAACATGATCAGGTTAAAACCGAGGTTAGTGCCGGTCACCGTTTCCCATTTCAATCGCTTTAAACCGAGATTGGCTGAATACACACCGGAAAGGTCCAGGTAGTTCCAGTCAAACGTCTGGTAAGTATTGTAGAAACTATAATCATTGCGGGGAGCATTACCGCTCTGCCCATAGCTTAAACGCAAACTGAAATCATCCACTTTACTTTTGAAGCGCTTCATAAATTTCTCGCCGGAGATCCTCCATCTTCCGGAAAAAGAAGGGAACAACCCATAACGGTTATCAGCGGCCAGCCTTGAATTACAATCACCTCTCAGACCAACGTTGACAATATAGCGGTCGTCGTAACCATATTGTGCACTGATGGTGGCAGCGGAAGTACGGGTCTGATTGGTACGTGCCGATAGGCCGGAACCAGAAGCGTTGTCGCGTGAATCAATACCAGGGTCCTGAAAATCAGAAGAGGCAGTATTGGATGTTCTGGCCTGGTACAGTATGTTTTTGCTATCGTAGGTCATTACATTCAGCAGCCCCATGAAGTCATGTTTTTCCCCCAGCATAGGGGTATACACCAGCCCGGTTTTTGTCTGCACGTTGTAATTGTCCACATCGCCGTCATATGCACTGTTCACTACGGTCTCAGTCCAGGGACGGCCGGTAGCGACCTGCGGCAGGAAGCTTTTACTTTTTGTATTGTTGATATCGAACTGTACGTCGGCAGTTGCTGTCAGTACGCCCGGCTTTAATACATACTGGATATTAAATTTGGGAATGACACGCTCATTCACAATTTTGTAAGTAGCTGTATTCGCCATGGCCACGGGGTTATAGGTGTCGGAGAACTGACCCTGTATATTCGACTCGGGCGAAAAATAATTCGGTGTAAGGTTACCATACTCATCGTATTCATAAATACCCATGTTGGGCATTTTGGTATAAGCCACATTCCTGATATCATCGTAGTAATTCCTGTTATTCAGTGTACGGGCATAGGAAAGGTCGGTCCTGATCCTTATTTTTTCTGATACGTTATAGTCGAGGTTGATCCTGGATGTGATCCTGTTGAGGTTGGTGCCAACGGTTACACCGGTTTGATTGTAATAGCCCAGTGACGCATAATAACGTGCTTTTTCACCGCCACCTGTCATTGAAATGTTATGGTCCTGTATGAAGCCCGTACGCGCAATGGCATCTACCCAGTTGGTATTGTTACTGTAGTTATAATACCAGTAAGGATCGTTGGGATCAAATTTAAACTCGTTTACATTTTGTGTATTTAAAGGGATACCATTCCTGTTCATAAACTCTTCGGGTATCAGGGTGGCATACTGGTAACCGTTCAACAAGGGGATGGCATTGGGTTTCAGTGATGCAGAGCCTTTAAAGGTATAGGTAAGCACGGGCTTGCCCCTCGCTCCCCTTTTGGTATTAATGATCAGCACACCGTTGGCGGCCCTGGAGCCCCATATAGCAGTGGCAGCAGCATCTTTTAAAATGGTAATGTCCTTGATATCGGTAGGTGCAATATTCAGCAGTGCAGCATATCCCTGTTCGTCGGCTGTACCGAAGTTAAAGTCGGCAGGTACCTCGGTTTCATAAGGCATACCATCCACCACGATCAGCGGAGTAGTAGAAGAATTGATGGAAGAGGTGCCGCGTATCCTGATCTGCATGCCGGCGCCGGGGTCACCGGAGTTGGCCGCGATGTCCACACCGGATACACGTCCCTGCAAGGCCTGGTCGATCGAGGCAGCCTGCATTTCTTCCATTTCCCTGGCATTGATCTTAGTGGCTGCAATGGTAAGGTTACGTTCTGCTACCGACATCATGCCATTGTCGAGCTTTTTTTGCCCCACCACCACCACTTCTTCTATATCCCTGGAACCCTGCTCCAGACTGATATTGAAAGTACGGCGCGTACCTATTGCCTGTTCTTCCACCCCTTTATAACCGATCATTGAAAAGGAAAGCTTGTGCCGCGTATCGGAAACCTTTATAGCAAAATTTCCATCCACATCGGTACTTACACCGCGCACAATCCTTTTATCGGCATCTATTTCTGTTACAGAAACTCCCTGTACAGGACGTTTTTTTTTATCTGTGATCTTCCCGGTGATCACCACGGCTGCTGTTTGTGCCCAGGCCCCTGTGCAAAACAGCAGCATACTGAAAAGGCAGGCAGTAAATCGGTTAAAAAAGAGTTGCATACAGTTTTTTATCGCTGTTTAGTTATCGTTATACTTCAGGTAATTGTCGAGCAGGTGAATGACTGACCGGTTCGACAGGTTATTGCTCTGCGCTGTTATTACATTGGCGGTTCTTCCATAATTATCTTTAATGGAAAGCACACCAGGTGTAGTAGTAACCGTAAACTTCAATGAAGTACCCAGTGCATTTTTGAGAAACGACTCATAATTCATCGGACTTTCTGTTTTTCCATCGGGCACCACGGTATGGCCATACAGGATATGGTATTGTATAAACTTGCGTACAAGGTCTTTACCCTGCTCATTAGAAGGATTGAAAGTGGGTACTTTGGAAGGAGCGGTACCGGTTCCCGGTAACAATCCATCATTCACCGCCTGTACAATGGCTGCATTGGAAGGGATAAAGAGCGTAGAGAATCCCGTTAAACCTATTATTTCGGCAGTGGTAGCACTGTAATAGGATGAATTGCTGAGATACTGCCAGAAATAATTGTAGTCAGAGGAAGTACTTTCACCCAGCTTTTTGATATGGAAGCCTATCCCTTTTTCGCTGAATACAGGAAGCTGGTTAATGAAATATACGTTACCATTAGCGGCTGTTTTAAAGCTGTCGACATTGGCTGTAATGCCTGCATCCAGTAAACCGCCTGTTTCAAGCTTATTATTATTGAACTTAATATAGTCGCCTTCATTTCCTGCGTCACCCGATTTCACAATGCCGCTGCCGGAAAGATTATCGGTAGACGCCTTATAAGGAGCAAAGAATACACAGGTTTTAACGATCCTGATCAGCTTATCGTATACGCCATTGGTGGTGGCCGATGAAGTGGGCGTAGCCCTGTATTCATACTGACTTTTGGTGGCATTGTAACTATACCCCGCAGTACTGAATACAGCATCCGGCACCAGCAACATGTTGACGGAAATATTTGATTTCGATACCAGCAGGTTCAATCCCGCTGATTTCAGCAACCTTGTCATCATGGTAAATTGGGGGTTGAGAAAGGCTTTACCATATACCGTGCTGAAAACATCCGCTTCCTCTACTTTAGAAGTACCATAAAGAAAACCATTGCTCAATATTTTCTTTTCCACCACATCCGCGTAGGGATCAAAGCGGGCAGGCTCACTGAAAATATTTTTGGTAACGTTGAACTTGCTGGGCCATACTGCTGTCGGGAACATATGCGCATTCAGGAAATCGGTGATCACTTCCAGCGGCAACTGGTCAACAGATGCGTAATACTCACAGAGCACATTGTTAACATAGTTATCTATTGCTGCATTGGTGGGAATGAACAGGGTCCAGCAATCTTTCTGACCATCGTTATCCTCCTCCTTCATGAAATTTTCATTGTTGGGAGAATAGGCGAGCAGATTGGAATAGACCTTTACAAATACCGAATCACTTTTACCGGTAAGCACCCGGTAACGCTGACTGGCAGTAGCATTATAAATAAAACTGATCGTATTATTGGTATATAAGCGGTTCAGGATGGCCCTGAAGCTGCTGTACTGGGGTTTGGTGCGGATATATTCATCAATGCTCATCAGCGGCGTGATCACTTTATCTACCTCATGCCATACGCCGTTTTCAGCCACCTGGTCTTTCGTGATCACTTTAGCTTCTCCAACATTAAAACCGGCGTATGCTGAATTCGGATAGAAATAGTTGTAATCTGCTGCGCTCAGGTTAAATGAGCTGAAATAAGAATTCGTGAAATACGTAATGTATTTATTGTTATCATCACCGGTAACATAGTTGCCATTGGCGCCCCCTTTATTATTGCGATTGGTGGCCAGTGCCACCACCGGCTTGTTATTCTTGGCTGTATCGGTATAGAAACCCGTGTAGTAAGCAGTACGTCTTCTGAAAGCGATAGAAGGTGTCCAGCCGGTATTATTGACTGTTGCCTGGTAATCATCCAGTCTGTCTTCTTTATAGGCATTATAAATAAGCATATACTGTACCATGGCCCTTGCTGTGACAGAGTCTATATCGTTTGCACTGCCAATACCTCTATCTGTAAAAAACTGTTTAAAGGCATCATCGTTGGGAGCAAACAGGGTCCAGTAGCCACCGGCTTCAAGGGTAGGCTTATAGCCTGATTTGTCAATCAGCTTAAGGAGACTGGTAAAGCGCCCTGCACTTTGCAATTGTTGGTAAAAAGGGGGTTGCAGGTTGTCGGGGCGATCGTATTTCTCATCAAACGCTTTCTTACGGCATTGAGCAAACAGTAATAGGGTGAGTACAGGCAAAAACAATCTTAACATGAACTTATTCATGATGATACCGGTTAAAAAAAAAGATACATAAACAAAAAGCATAATGGCTGCAGGCCATTATGCTTCCATTATATTTCCTTTATGATGTTGCCTGCATTGCTGCAAGCGCCAATCTTATTGATGTGTTGGTAAATAAAACAATATGACGTTTTATAAGTAATCGTCTTCGAAAAAGAACGCCACAGTATTAAAAAGAATGAGTCTGCAAGCGCAGGAGGAGAAAATACAGCAATGATCATGGCAAGAATCGTTTGGGTTTTAGGATTGCACATCTGCACTACCCTCTGTTCAGCAATTCGTTTATGCGATCGGTAAATCGCGTACTAAGTTAGCATGCGGAAAAAGCCAACCGTCCTGATGTATCCTGTTCTGCACCAAAAATTTACGCAATCGTTCCCGGTTGTTAATAAAAGTTATGATTTAGCCTATTGGGGTGAGTTATTATTTCTCGTGTAGGGATAGCGCAGCCAACTTGCCAGTGTATCTCGTACACAAAGCTCGTGTTAGCAGCATTGATCTGTCATACTATTACTGCTAACACTCAAATATACGCAGGCCCTTTCATCTATCGGCCGTCTTCGTTTTAAAGATTAGAGGTTTACTCAGGAAAAGACTAAGGAGCTGCCTGTGCCATCTCACGGATAGATACCCAACCTGTTGGACTATCCTTATAACGTACATAAACAACCATAGAACGGCCCCTGCCCACTGTGGGCTTGCCGCCATTTTTGGGTATGATATTAATAGCAAAAATGCTCGTTTCAATAGCAGTCTCCCCATTAAACAGCGTACTTTCTACCCGGTTTTCTATAAATTCCATGGTAGATGTGCGAAACATGTCGGTTAACCCTTTCTCTAAAGCAACACGCCCTTTTACAACATTATCGCCTCCAAAATATTTTATGACATCGGGATGGTGTAAGGCAACAATGGCCGGCACATCACCACGGCCAAAAGCATCCCGGATAGCTGCCGTTGTTTTTTCCAAAGACTTTTTATCATCATCAACCTTGTGAGCAGCACATCCGCCAGCCAGGAAAGCAATTATCATTAAATAGCTGATCATTTTCATAAGAGTCGACTTTTTCTGTTATATCCAACACGTCATTAAAAGTAAGAGAATTTTTAGCAATGTCAAGATTCTTGACATTGTCCCCTACCGGGAGTGAAGTGCGCTGAACATGGCCGGGGAATGCGCTGAAAAGCGCACTGGAATGCTCTAAATACATGCAGTTCTATAGTGTACCAGTGCAAGGTTCAGGCAATACTTAGACCATTCCCAGAGCAGTCCGGTACCATTCTTAGGCAAGTAGCCGCCCATTCTGGTAGCTTTCACCAGCAATAAACCGGCTATCGAAGCAAGCGTATTGCCGATTGCCGACTGCTGATTGCCGCCTAAAACTGCAGCACAAACGCTGTCCCCTCACCTTCAACGGATTGTACGTGGATATGTCCGCGGTGCAGCATCATGATCTGTTTACAAAGGCTGAGGCCAATACCGCTGCCGCTTTTCTTGGTACTGAAGAAAGGAATAAATATCTTATCAATCAACTCTTCGGGCATGCCAATACCGTTATCCGCTACCTTGATCACTGTCTTCCGGTTGGAAGCCAGGTAAGAAGATAAAATGATCCTGGGTTCCGCCTGGTCTTTCACCGCTTCCATGGCATTCACCACCAGGTTGATCAATACCTGCTCTACCAGGCTCGTATCTGCTTCCAGCATCAGGTCGGGATCTTTGAGAATGATCTCCATTTCAATATTCTTCTGCTCCAGCGTAGGCTCCATCAACTGGTGCAGGTTCTCAAACAGGTCGCGCACATACACCTTCTTCACATTGGGCGCCGTGATCTTATTGAGGTTACGGTAAGTCTCGGCAAACTTCAGCAGGCCCTCGCTCCGGCGCTTGATGGTATCAATGCCCAGCTCCAGGTCGTCGAGCTGACCACCCTGGTTGTCCAGCGAACCCACCGATTCCTGCAAACGCAATTTCAACGTGGCAGCCAGGGACGAAATGGGCGCAATGGAATTCATGATCTCATGCGTCATTACGCTCAGCAGCTTTTGCCAGGCTTTGGACTCCGTTTCATCCAGCGCTTCATTCACATTCTGGAAAGCGATCAGTTTATACTTAAGCCCTTCCGTTTGGAAAGCAGTGGCGGAGAGCAATACTTTAAAGGCATTCTTATCGGAATGTGCGGTAGCGATCTTGCTGTCGCCCGGCTTCAGGATCAGCACATGGCGGTACAGGTCGCCATCCCGTTTGGAAAGGGAGTGGATCGTTTTCAGGTAAGGCAACTGCAGCATCTTCTTCAGCGATTCATTCATCCATACCACTTCGCCCCCATCCTCTTTATACATCAGGATACCGGTATCTATCAGCTCCAGTATCTTCTGCAAATACTGGTACTGTGTTTCCTTCTCCTTGCTGATCACCTTAAACGTGGAGTTGATCTCATTAAAACCCTTGCGCAGCGGCTGTAATTCCACCGGCGCGTGCTTTACATCAAAATAGCGGGAAAAATCACGGTAATGTACAGACTCGACAAACTGGTCCAGTTCATCATGCGCCTTGCGCTGGAAACGATAGAACTCTACCACCTGGTACACGATCACCGGCAGCATGATCACGAGGTAAATGAACAATTGATTCACGATCAGGAAAGCAGTCGCCGTCAATGTTACCAGCAATAAAAATACCCGGCTCAGTATACGCCACTCTATATTTCTGAAATCCATCATAATAAAATCTAAATATCGTACTTGCTAAGCCTTCTGTACAAAGCTGTCCGCGTCAGTCCCAGTTCCTTCGCCGCTTTGGTAATATTGCCATTGTGTTTTTCAATCACCCGCAGGATCGTATTCTTTTCCACGGAGCTCAGCTTCAGTTCATCGGGTTCCGAATCTACCACCACCGAACTTTCAATGGGCGAAAAGATCAGGTCGGTAGCCTGCAGCACATTGCCATCGGCCATGATCACCGCCCTTTCGATGGTGTATTGCAGCTCACGGATATTGCCGGGATAATGGTATTGCAGCAGCTTCTCCATCGCCTTACTGTCAAACTCCAGTACCGGCTTCAGGTACTTATTACTGTACAGGCGGCTGAAATGTTTGGCCAATATAATAATATCGTTCTCGCGCTTGCGCAGCGGCGGCACCATGATCTCTACCGTATTGATCCGGTAAATCAGGTCTTTCCGGAAACGGCTTTCATTGGCCAGTTCGGCCAGCGGCACATTCGTAGCGCAGATCAGCCGGATATTAATGGGGATGGGATCATTGGTACCCAGCCTGATCACCTGCCGGTTCTGCAATACGCTCAGCAATTTGGCCTGCTGGTGCAGGGAAATATTGCCGATCTCATCCAGGAACAGGGTGCCGTTATTGGCGGCTTCAAAGCGGCCTATACGGTCTTCCCGTGCATCGGTAAAAGCCCCTTTCTTGTGGCCAAACAGCTCACTTTCAAAAAGACTTTCCGTCAGGGCGCCCACATCTACCTTAATAAACGCTTTATCGGTGCGCAGGGATTGCTGGTGGATGGCTTTTGCGATAAGGTCCTTACCGGTACCATTCTCACCCAGGATGAGGATATTGGCATCGGTAGGAGCTATCTTTTCGACCTTGTAAAAAATATCCTGCATGATCTCCGATTCGCCCAGCAGTTCGGTACCAATGATGGAATCCTTGCTGAGGGAGGGGCTGGCAGCCATCTTACCGTTGCCTTTCCGTTTCAGGGCCTCTTTGATGGTGGTGATCAGCTTTTCATTGTGCCAGGGCTTTACCACAAAATCGGCTGCCCCCTCTTTCAGGGAGCGTACGGCCAGGTCTATATCGCCATAAGCAGTGATCATGATCACGGCAGCTTCCGACTTGAACTCCTTGACCTTGTTCAGCCAGAAAAGCCCTTCATTGCCCGTATTAATGGAGCTGGTAAAATTCATGTCCAGCAGGATCACATCAAAAGCCTGTTTGGATAATAACCACCGCAGGTTTTCGGGGTTTTTCTCGGTCACCACTTCTTTGGCCTCCGTTTTCAGCAATAAACGCACGGCCGTCAGCACATCGGTATCATCATCGATGATTAAAACACTGGCATTTTTAAGTAACATAACTGGAAAAATAAATATTGAGTTGGATGCAACATAATCCAACTACAATTATACCATAATTACAAAGGCATGGCAAACAATTTTTTACGCAAAAACAGGGGTGAAAGCCAACTGTATCGAAAGCGGACAGTAGTTGTAGCGGTAACGAACAGATTCGTAGTCCACAACAGGATAAGGTTCTGGAAATCATAGAGGTTACATTCTGGCACGTTGTTGCTTTCTTATTCGGCGAATTAGTTATTCTCATGTGATTGTTATTCGGCCATCCGGCCATCAGCCAGCCGGATGGTTTTTTTAAAAAAAGCTGAATTCTAATACTAAAGATTTTATACCGTGGACAGAGTCATTGCCAAAAAGAAATGGACAACCAAGAAGTTACTAACCATCGGAGGTATCGTGGCCCTCGCAGGATTGATCTCCGCCAGTGTTTATTTCACTTCCGGCAAAAAACGCCTGAATGTAGATACAGAACGCATTACCATTAGTGAGGTGAGGAAAAGCCCCTTTCAGGAAACCATTCCCATTAATGGCGTGGTGCTCCCCATCACCACCATTTACATGGATGCCCAGGAAGGTGGCCGGGTGGAAGAAAAGTTTGTGGAAGACGGTACCGTGATGAAAAAAGGCCAGCCCATCCTGCGCCTCTCCAACCCCGATCTGGCGCTCAACCTGGTAAACCAGGAAACATCCGTGTACAACCTGCTCACCCAGATGCAGATCGCCAACAACAATGCCAAGCAGAACACAGTAGGCAAGCTCAACCAGATGACGGACGTGGAAAATACCCTGAAAGAAGCAGAGCGGGTATACAAGCTTAATAAAAAACTGTACGAGCAGAAAGTGATTGGCGAACAGGAATTCCGTCAGTCGGAGAATACCTACAACTACCAGTTGCAAAAGAAGAAACTGACCGCTGAGATCCTGCGGCAGGATTCTATCTCTACAGCGACCCAAATTGCACAGGATAAACTGACCTACAGGAACTCACAGAATGCCCTGGAGCTGACCCGCCAAAAGGTAGGCGACCTGATCGTACGGGCGCCGGTGGATGGGCAACTGACTTCCCTTGACGCCGAACTGGGACAGAATAAAAATAAAGGAGAACGCCTGGGGCAGATTGACGTACTCAGCGGCTTCAAGGTGCGCGCCGATATTGATGAACATTACCTCTCCCGCATTTATAATGAGCTGACCGGCACTTTCGACTTTGCCGGCAAAACGTATAAGCTCCGCATTACCAAAGTATACACACAGGTTATAGCGAGCCGCTTCCAGGTAGACATGCAGTTTGTAGGCGAAGTGCCCAAAGGCATCCGCCGCGGACAGACCCTGCAGATCAGGCTGGCGCTGAGCGATGAAACAGAAGCCATCCTCCTGGCCAAAGGCGGTTTCTACCAGCAAACCGGTGGTAACTGGATCTTTAAAGTGAGCGAAAGCGGCAATACGGCTTATAAGGTCAACATCAGCCTGGGCCGTCAAAGCCCCGACTATTATGAGGTACTGGATGGCCTGAAGCCCGGTGATAAGGTGGTAACCTCCAGCTATGAGAATTATGGAGACATGCAGGAACTGGTGCTGAAGAAGCCGTAGCTGTGTAACATAACAAAACCGTGAAACGTCATACGTAAAAATAAACGCCATGAAAATCAAAACCATTTACGCCATTTTGCTGCTGCTTTGCTGCACGCTGGGCGCTTCTCCCAACAGGCATTCGGCCTGCCCCGGAATGAAGAATGCCGCCGCCGAAAAGCCGGCACGGGAAGTGGTCACAGGTGCGGCAGAGGCGCTGGTCACCAGCTACCTGCCCGGTTACAGCATTATATTCATCAACTAATAACATACTTCAAAACCAAATAAACATGATCAAGATCACAGAACTCGAGAAAGTCTACCGTACGGAAGAAGTAGAAACTGTGGCGCTGAATAAACTCTCCCTGGAAGTGAAAGAAGGGGAATTTGTAGCGGTAATGGGCCCCTCCGGTTGCGGGAAGTCTACCTTACTCAACATCCTGGGCCTGCTCGATGATCCCGATGCCGGCAGCTTTATTTTCAATGGACAGGAGATTGCCCATTTCAACGAACGCAAGCGTGCCGACCTGCGCAAGCACAATATCGGTTTTGTGTTCCAGAGCTTTAACCTCATTGATGAGCTCACCGTATTTGAAAATGTGGAACTGCCATTGATCTACACAGGCGTTAAATCGGCCGACCGTAAAAAACGCGTAGAAGAGGCGCTGGATAAAATGCAGATCATGCACCGCCGCAACCACTACCCGCAACAACTTTCCGGTGGTCAACAGCAACGGGTAGCCGTAGCCCGCGCAGTGGTCAACAATCCCAAGCTGATCCTGGCGGATGAGCCTACCGGTAACCTCGACTCTTCCAATGGTAATGAAGTAATGGCATTGCTCACCGACCTCAATGAGCAGGGCACTACCATCGTGATGGTTACCCACTCCGAACATGATGCCCGCTACAGCCACCGCATCATCCGTATGCTGGATGGACAGGCTGTACTGGAAAATATTATGGTATAACCACGAAGTCAGAAGTCGGAAGTCTGAAAGCGAGACAGCTTATCGGATCGGAAGCTTCATCCGACTTCAGACCTCAGACTTCAGACCTCAAAACATAGCCATGATCTACAACTACCTGAAGATAGCATTCCGCAGCCTGCTCAAATACAGGTTTATCTTCTTCACCAACCTCTTTGGCCTGACGGTAGGGTTTACCTGCTGCCTGCTCATCTTTGTATACATTTTGCATGAGCTGAGCTATGATAAGTACAATAAAAATGCCGATCGCACTTACCGGGTCACCCGTTTATTCAGGAATGCTGAAACCGGCGCCACCAACCTTAACCTCGGCGCTGTAGCGCCTCCCTTTGCGCCTTTACTGGAAAATGATTTTAAGGAGATAGAGACAATAACCCGCCTGTTTCCCGTTGGCACCACTACCCTGCGGTATAATGACAAAGTGTTTAATGAACGGAACGTGTACATGGCCGACGAACATTTTCACGATATCTTTTCCATGCAGGTAACAAAAGGGAACCCCGCCACCGCGCTGAAAGATCCTTATACGGTGATGCTCACGGAAGAAATGGCGGAAAAGTATTTCGGTAAGGAAGACCCTATGAATAAGCTGATCGGGATGTACGATGATCAATCATTTAAGGTTACCGGTATCTTTAAACCTTTTCCCTCCAATGCACATTTCCATCCGTCTATTTTGGTTTCTTTCAATACCCTGAAGGATTCGGCCGTTTATGGCGAGCGTAACCTCCGCACCAACTGGGGCAACAATGCCTTTTATACGTACATGCTGCTGCCGGCCAATTATGACGCCCAAAAACTGGAAGCGCAATTCCCGGCTTTCCTGGACAGGCACCTGGATCCCGGGGCGCCGGTAAAGGCATCCCGCTGGACACAGCTCTCCCTGCAAAAGCTCACCGACATTCACCTGCACTCACACCTGGATTCCGAACTGGAAGAAAATGGCGATATCAAACGCGTTTATATCTTCTCGGCTATCGCTCTCTTCATCCTGCTCATCGCCTGTATCAATTACATGAACCTCTCTACAGCACGCTCTGTACTGAGGGCAAAAGAAATTGGCATCCGCAAAGTAGTAGGCGCAGAAAGAAGGGAGCTCATCTTTCAGTTCCTCAGTGAGTCTTCCCTCATTACCTGGATGGCCATGATACTGGCCTTCGGGCTCACCTGGCAGTTATTGCCCTTCCTGAACAACTTGTCGGGGCAAACACTTTCCATCAGCGCCTTGTTCCATTGGCAAATTATGTTGCCTGTATTGCTGGCCCCCTTCCTGGTAGGTTTAATAGCCGGCATCTACCCTGCCCTGTTCATGTCTTCCTTCAAACCCATCAAAGTATTAAAAGGGTTCATGAAAACAGGCGGGGCCAATATCTCTTTCCGCCAGGTATTGGTGACGACGCAGTTTGCCATCTCCATCATGCTCATTATCGCCACAGCGGTTGTCTTCCGTCAGTTGCGTTACATGCAGGAGAAATCACTGGGCTTCGACCGCGACCATATTGTAACCATGCGTTACAATGGTGGGCTGAATGAAAGATACGATGCTTTCCGGGCTGAACTGCTCGGGAATACCAATATTAAAAATACTGCCCGCTCTTCCCGTATCCCTACCGGCCGGCTGCTGGATGCCCAGGGCTCTTCCATACAACGGGGTGATAGCCTGGCCCCTACGCAAGCCGATATCAAGTATGTGGTAGTGGACCATGATTTTGTGCCCACCTATGGCGTAAAAATACTGGCAGGCCGGAACTTCTCACGCGACTATGGTCCCGATACGGCCGGCTTTATCATCAACCACGCAGCGGTAACTGTACTGGGACTAAAATCGGATGATGAAGCGGTGGGTAAGAACTTTACCTATGGCCGCCGGCGGGGAAAGATCATTGGGGTATTCAATGATTTCCATTTTGAGTCCATGCACCAGAGAATATTGCCCCTGGTATTGGTAACACCAACCCGGCCCGATTACAGAAGGATCTCCGTAAAGGTGGCCGGCAATAACATGACCAGCGCCCTGGCCCATATAGAGAGCACCTGGAAAAAGTTCTTACCCGAAACACCTTTCGAATACACCTTCATGGATGAGAACTTTGAAGATCTCTACAAATCCGAGCAAAGGCAGGGCGCCATCTTTACCATCTTTTCCTGTATTGCCATCGCTATTGCCTGCCTGGGTTTGTTTGGCTTGTCGGCCTTTGCCATCACCCAACGGATCAAAGAAATAGGTATCCGTAAAGTCATTGGCGCATCCGTTCCCAATATTGTTACCCTGCTGTCAAAAGACTTCCTGAAACTGGTAGCTGTTGCAACCATCATTGCATTCCCCGTTGCCTGGTATGCCATGAACAGTTGGTTACAGGATTTTGCGTATCGAAGCACTATATCCTGGTGGATCTTCGCAGGAGCGGGTATCATTGCAGTAGTCATTGCTTTATTCACCATCAGTTTTCAGGCTATTAAGGCCGCCACCGCCAATCCGGTGAAGAGCCTGAGGAGTGAATAACCTAAAGAACACTTAATACTTAACCATACAAAGCCATGAACAAAACAATCCTTTCCCTGATCACCGCCCTGACACTGATAGCAGCTATCGCCTGTGGGCGGGGCACCCATATTAAAAAATCCGTATCCTACCAGGGAGACATGATGCGTGTAAAAGTCTATGCTAAGGTCAATGGAAGGCAGGTGCATGACTATGACAAGGAGTTCAATGTAGCCGGGTTGAACAAAGCAGAAAGGGAAACCATGGCCAAACGTATCATGGATTCGCTCGACCTGCCGGATGACACCGGAAAATAATATCCAATAACCCTATGCCGGCCATACCACCCAAACAATAAGTTCTTTACTGATAATTAAACAGCGTTATGTTCAGCAACTACATCAAGATCGCGTGGCGCAACCTGTGGAAACACAAAGTGTTTGCCGTGATCCTTATCTTTGGTATGGCCATTGCTTTTACGGCAGCATTGCTGCTGTCGCTCACGGCGTATCATGAACTGTCGTACGACCAGTTCCACACGAATAAAAAGCACCTTTACCAGCTTTACTTTGATGAGCAAAAGGATGCCAGCTCTTCCATGGCCATTCCCGTTGCCCCGGCCTTAAAAGCGGAATATGCCGATGTTAAATACATTACCCGCTATGGCAGTACTGCGCATGGCATGGTGCGGTACAACAACAAAGAGATGGACCTGAATGTCCGTGCAGTTGATCCCGACTTCCTGCGGATGTTCACCTTTCCCATCACTGCGGGCAATGACAAAACACCCCTGCACGACCTGAACAATCTTGTGATCACGGAGCATTGCGCGCAGGTATTATTTGATAAAGAAGATCCCCTGGGCAAAACCGTTGAAATGAGAGCAGGTGATACCTGGGAACCCTTTACCGTAACAGCCGTTGCCAAAGACTTTCCCAACAACTCCAGCTTTACGTTCGACATCCTGGCCCGGTTTGAGCATTTCCCGGCTTACAAAGAATTGCAAAATGTATGGGATTCGGAAAACCATGAGGTGTTTGTACAACTGCAGGACAACGTACAACAGGCTGCTTTTGAAAAGCGGCTATTCCCTTTTATCAATAAGTATTACGCCGATAAGCTCAGCAGCATGAAACGGGATGGCGCCCAACCCGATAAAGAAGGGCAGCTCCTGCGACTGCGCACGATACCTTTTGCGGATATTCATTTCAGGGGAGAAAGCGGCACCGGCGCCGGCGTCAGCAAATTCTATCCTTACCTGCTGCTCATCATCAGCGGGTTTATCTTATTCATAGCCTGCGTCAACTTTGTGAACCTTTCCCTGGCCCGCTCCTTCACCCGCTCCAAAGAAATAGGTATCCGGAAGGTGATGGGCGCCCTGCGCTGGCAGCTCATTTCCCAGTTCTGGGGCGAAGCACTGATCGTAAGCGGGCTGGCATTGATCGCCGGGCTTGGTATGGCGTACCTGTTATTGCCTTATTACAAACAGGTCTTTTACCAGGCCATGTCGGCAGACATGCTGCGCTCTCCCAGGCTGATCGCTTATATATTGGGCGGCTTCCTGCTCATCACCTTATTTGCCGGCGGTTATCCTGCCTGGATGGTATCGGCCTTTAAGACCATTGAAACGGTAAAAGGGAAACTACCCGTCGGCCGGTCGAACCGCGTACGCAATACCCTCATGGTAGTACAGTTCGTACTCTCTTCTTTGCTTATCATTTGCACGCTCATCGTATGGCAGCAGATTAACTACCTGCGTACCAAACCGCTGGGCTATAATAAGCAACAGGTGATCAGCCTGCCCGTTGGCGCCACCATGGACCCGGAAAAAGCACTGTCCCTGATGCGTGACCGCCTGGCGGAAGAACCCCGCATTGTGAGCGTAACAGCTACCGATATGAATATGGGCCGCGGGCGCGATGGCTCCTCCTCTACTTCCATGATGGGATTTGACTATAAGAACAAAGGCATTAAAACTCACTGGCTGCGGATAGATTATGATTACCTGAAAACGATGGGCATTCAACTGCTGTCCGGCCGTGATTTCTCCCGCAGCTATGGCATGGATACAGCGGGTGTGCTCATCAATGAGACCATGGCAAAGCAACTGGGTGAGAAAGATCCGCTTACGGCAGTACTGCCTCTCGATGGCTCACAACTGCGGGTGCTGGGCGTGGTGAAAGACTTTCACTTCAAATCCCTGCACCGGGAGCTGGCCCCGCTCACCATGGTGGTGCGCCCCAACTGGCCGGTATCGTACCTCTTCATCCGTGTGCAGCCCGGTAACCTGCCGGCCTCTATGGAGGTAATTCAAAAAGCATGGAAGGAAGTAAACCCCAAAGCGCCCTTCCTCGCCTCTTTCCTCGATGAGAATACCGACCGCACTTATAACAAAGAAACGCGGTTGTCCAAAATATTTATGAGTGGCGCTATACTGGCCATCCTCATTTCCTGCATGGGCCTTTTTGCGATTGCCCTGCTGGCCATCCTGCAACGCACCAAGGAGATCGGCATCCGCAAAGTGCTGGGCGCAAGCGTGCCCCATATTGTGGGCCTGGTATCCAGGGATTTTCTGCTCCTGGTGCTGGTGGCCATTGTCATCGCATCGCCCATTGCCTGGTATGCCATGCATAACTGGCTGCAGTCATTCTACTACCGGATCGGTATTTCCTGGTGGGTATTTGTACTGGCAGGTGTGATCGCCGTATTGATTGCCTTCATTACACTGAGTTTCCAATCGGTAAAAGCTGCCCTGCGGAATCCGGTGAATAGCCTTAGAAGTGAATAACAAATAAAGAAAGGACAATAATGCTTAAGAACTACTTCAAGACTGCCTGGAGAAATTTGTGGAAGAACCGCTTCTACAGTTCCATCAACCTGCTGGGCCTTTCCGTAGGACTGGCAGTAGGTCTTATTATCCTGTTGTGGGTAAAGGACGAGCTGAGCTATGACCGCTTTCATGCCGATGCCCCCAACATTTACCGGGTGATCGCCCATCTTGGCACCGGCAGCTCCAAACAGTCCTGGGATGGTGTGCCCGCACCCATTGGCGCCTATGGCAAAACCCAGGTACCCGAAGTAAAAGAAACGGCGCGTGTAATAAGCAACTATGACTACTCTGTGTTCCAATATGGCGACAAGCAATTCAAAGAAAGCAGGACAGCTTATATTGACCCTTCTTTCTTTACCATTTTCGACTTTACCATCATCAGCGGCAACAAAGCCAAACTTTTTCCCGATAATAATTCCATCCTTATTACCACCAGCACTGCCCAAAAATACTTTGGCCAGGAAAATCCCATTGGCAAAGTGATCCGGGCCGATAATAAAGAAGACTTTACCGTACAGGGTGTAATAGCCGATTTCCCGGCCAACAGTACCCTGCAATATGATATGCTGTTTTCGATCGACCGCTTTGCAAAGCAATACACCGGTAAAGATTTCTGGAAATCCATGAATGAAGACTGGGGCAATTACTATAGCGCTACTTATTTGCAAATCAACCCCGGCGCTTCCACCGCAGCCGTTGAGAAAAAACTTACCCGGATACAACATACACACCACCCCGATTCAAAGAATACAAATTATGGATTGCAGCCGCTCAGCAAACTACACCTGTATGCGCCCGATGGCACCAGCAGCGCCATGCAAATGGTAAAGATATTTTTTATAGTGGCCGTCCTTCTGCTGCTCATCGCCTGCATTAACTATGTAAACCTTTCCACCGCCCGTTCCATGCTGCGCGCCAAAGAGGTAAGCGTACGCAAGATCAT
Organism: Paraflavitalea devenefica; assembly: GCF_011759375.1. Taxonomy (NCBI): domain Bacteria; kingdom Pseudomonadati; phylum Bacteroidota; class Chitinophagia; order Chitinophagales; family Chitinophagaceae; genus Paraflavitalea; species Paraflavitalea devenefica. The sequence goes on from NZ_JAARML010000004.1 coordinate 357,316, forward strand.
TGGCGCTGCCAAACTGCACTTGTTCCTTCAGTTCATTGTAGAAACCCTCATCCTGTTCACCCTGGCCACCCTGCTGGCTATCGTGATCATCTATGCCCTGCTGCCTTTTTACAATAGCCTGGCCGGCAAGAACAGTTCTTTCCGGTTACTGGATGCAGGTGTATGGACCACCATCGGCATTACCATTCTGGGTACCCTGATAGCCTCCTCGATCTACCCTGCTTTACTGCTAAGCTCCTTTAAACCGATCCTGGCCTTAAAGGGGAAATTAGGAATGGGCCTGGGCAATACCCGCTTCCGGCAGGTGCTGGTAGTAACACAGTTCTCCTTTTCGGTCATCCTTATTATCGGCACATTGGTTATCGGACGGCAGATGCGGTTCATCAGGGATAAAGAACTGGGATACGACAAGTCGCACGTATTTACCGTCAACATGCGGGATATGGAGCAGCACTTTGAAGCGGTAAAAGCAGAGCTGCTACAACAACCCGGCATTACCGGCATCGCATCGGCCAACCATACTATTGTGCAGTTGAGCAGCACCACCGGCGATACCGACTGGGAAGGCAAAGATCCCAATAGCAGCTTTATGATCCATCCCATGGCCATTGACGCACAATTCATCCCGCAGATGAAACTGGAATTTGCAGCGGGCCACAACTTCCGGGGTGATAACACCGATTCGGCCAAGATCATTCTCAACGAAACAGCCGTGCGGGAAGCGGGCATTAAAGATCCTATTGGGAAATGGTTCACACTGTGGGATACGAAGGCACAGATCGTTGGGGTGTTAAAAGACTTTCATGCAGCCTCCCTTAAAACCAAAATAGAGCCCATTGCTTTGTACTATAAACCCGCCAGCTACCTGATGTATGTACGGACCTCTGGTGAGGACGTGGCAAAGGCCGTTGCTGCCGTAGAGAAAAAATGGAAACAGTACAATGCAGGCTTTCCGTTTGAATACCGTTTCCTGGACGATACCTATGACCGCCTGTACAGGTCGGACCAGCAGACCGGTAAATTGTTCAATGTGTTTGCCGGCATTGCTATCATCATCTCCTGCCTGGGCCTGTTTGGACTGGCTACTTATACAGCGCAGGTAAAGACCCGCGAGATCGGCATCCGCAAAGTGCTGGGCGCCTCTGTAACTGCTATCACCAGTCTCCTGGCCAGGGACTTTGTGAAACTGGTGCTCATCGCCATTGTGATCGCCTCGCCCATTGCCTGGCTGGCAATGGACAAGTGGCTGCAAAACTTTGTATACCGTACCCATATTAGTCCGGTCCTGTTTATACTGGCCGGCATCATTGCATTGATCATCGCATTGGCTACCGTGAGCTCGCAGGCCATCAGGGCCGCGCTGACCAACCCGGTGAAGAGTTTGAAAAGCAGCGAGTAGCGAATGGCGAGTAGCAAGTGGGACGATGCGGGCACTAGCCACTAGCCATTTACAACTAGCTGTTTACTCATCAGGTAAGAATAACTGACAATAAAATAGCTAATCGTGATAAAGAACTATTTCAAAACCGCTTTCCGCAACCTGCTCAAAGGCAGGATGTATTCCGTGATCAACATCCTGGGCCTTGCCACCGGCATGGCCATTGCATTGCTGATCGGTTTATGGATATGGGATGAACTGTCGTACAACAAGTACCACCGCAACTATGACCGGCTGGCGCAGATCATGACCACCCAAACCTTCAATGGTGAAACGGGTACCGGCCCGGCCGTATCCATCGCCCTCGGTATGGAGTTGCGCAACAAGTACACGGACGACTTTAAAAAAGTATCGCTCGCTACGTGGAACTTCGGCCATATCCTGGCGGTAGGTGATAAAAAGATCACTAAAAACGGCATGTGGGTGCAGCCTGAATTTCCTGCCATGTTTGGCCTGAAGATGGTGAAAGGCAGTATCGATGGCTTAAAAGATCCTTCCTCGGCCCTGCTGGCAGAGTCGCTGGCCAAAGCGCTTTTTGGCAACACCGACCCGATAGGCAAAACAGTGAAGTTCGACAATAAGATCGACATGAAGGTAGCAGGCGTGTATGAAGACCTCCCACGCAATACATCGCTGTATGAAACCAGGCTGCTGATCCCCTGGGATAAATACATTACTTCAGAGTCGTGGCTGAAAGAAGCATCTACACAGTGGGGCAATCATTCCTGGCAGCTATTTGTACAGCTTAATGATAAGGCTGACATCAAAAAAGCAGCATCAAAGATCAGGGATATCGCCCGCCAGCACTTCAAGGAAGGTGATGAACGCGGTGTGATACATCCTATGAGCAATTGGCGGCTGTACGGCAAATTCACGAATGGCAAAACCGATGGCGGCCGTATCACCTTTGTTTGGCTGTTTGGCATCATTGGCGTATTTGTATTGCTGCTGGCCTGCATCAACTTCATGAACCTGTCTACTGCCAGAAGTGAAAAGCGCGCAAGAGAAGTGGGCATCCGCAAAACAATGGGTTCCCTGCGCAGCCAGCTCATCGGGCAGTTCCTCGGCGAATCCATCATCGTAGCCTTCGTCGCCTTTATCTTATCCATTGGCCTCGCATTGCTCTCCCTGTCCTTCTTCAATGGCCTGGCCGATAAAGAAGTCAGCCTGCCCTGGAGCAATCCCATCTTCTGGCTGATGGCCCTGGCCTTTACCGTATTTACTGGTATCATATCCGGCAGTTATCCGGCTTTCTACCTCTCCCGCTTTGACCCGGTGAAAGTGCTTAAGGGTACTTTCAAGGCCGGACGCTTTTCGGCCTTACCGCGCAAGATACTGGTCGTAGTACAGTTCACGGTATCCATCGCACTCATCATAGGCACCATCATTGTTTTCCGGCAGATACAATATGCCAAGAGTCGCCCCGTAGGATATACCCGCGAAGGGCTCATCACCGTTCGTATCAATACAGACCAACTTTATGGACACTATGACGCCCTCCGCGGCGACCTGCTGGCAACCGGTGTAGTAGAGAATATGGGCGAATCAAACAGTCCCTCCACTGATATCTATAGCAACCAGATCGGCTTTGAATGGAAGGGAAAAGATCCCAACGCCGTCCCCCTCTTTGGCATAGTGGCCGTAACCCACGATTTTGGAAAGACCATCGGTTGGCAGATCAGGGAAGGGCGCGATTTCTCCCGGAATTATTCTACCGATACCGGCCAGATCATCCTCAATGAGGCCGGCGTGAAACTCACCGGTTTCAAAGATCCTGTAGGACAGGTCATAAAATGGAACGACAAAGACCGTATGGTGATCGGTGTTGTAAAAGATATGGTCATGGAATCACCCTATGTTCCTGCAATGCCAACTGTTTTCTACCTCGATTACGGTTGGACCGGCGTGATCACCATACGCATCAAGCCTGCCATACCCATAAGGGAAGCAGTGAGCAAACTGGAGCCGGTATTTAAACAATACAATCCGGGCAGCCCGTTCGAATACGAGTTTACCGATGAAGAATACGCCAAAAAATTCTCAGATGAAGAAAGGATCGGAAACCTCGCCACCTTCTTTGCCATACTCGCCGTATTTATCTCCTGCCTCGGGCTGTTTGGACTGGCGTCCTTCGTAGCCGAACGCCGCACCAAGGAGATCGGTGTAAGGAAAGTGCTGGGTGCCTCGGTCATGAACATCTGGCAAATGCTGTCCAAAGACTTTGTGTCGCTGGTCATCATTTCCTGCATCATCGCCATTCCCATTGCCTGGTATGTGCTGCACCAGTGGCTACAACAATATGAGTACCGTACGCCTATATCCTGGTGGATATTTACCATCGCAGGGCTGGGCGCCATGGCCATCGCGTTGCTTACGGTGAGCTTCCAGGCAGTAAGGGCTGCATTGAGTAACCCGGTGAAGAGCCTGAGAAGTGAGTAGTGAAGAAGGCAAGTGGTGAGTGGCAAGTAGCGAGTGGGACGATGCAGGCACTAGCCACTAGCCATTTACCACTAGCCGCAGACCTATCAGGTAAGAATAACTGACAATAAAATAACTAATCGTGATAAAGAACTATTTCAAAACCGCTTTCCGCAACCTGCTCAAGGGCAGGATGTATTCCGTGATCAACATCCTGGGCCTTGCCACCGGCATGGCCATTGCCTTGCTCATTGGCTTATGGATATGGGATGAGCTATCCTTCAACAGGTACCACCGCAACCATGAACGGCTGGCGCAGGTGATGACCACCCAAACTTTTAATGGCGAAACGGGTACGGGCCGTGCCGTTTCCGTCCCGCTGGGTTATGAACTCCGCAACAAGTATACGGCCGACTTTAAATATGTGTCTATGGCCTCCTGGAATTTTGACCATATCCTGGCGGTGGGCGATAAAAAGATTACAGAAGGGGGCATGTGGGTACAACCGGAGTTCCCAAAAATGCTTTCCCTGAAAATGGTGAAAGGCAGCCAGGACGGTTTAAAAGACCCTTCTTCTGCCCTGCTGGCCCAATCAGTGGCCAAAGCATTGTTTGGCGATACCGATCCGATCGGTAAAACCGTGAAGTTCGACAACAATACTGACCTCAAAGTGGCGGGTGTGTACGAAGACCTGCCCCGTAATACAACACTGAACGAAACCAAACTCCTTATTCCCTGGGACAAATACGTTGCGAATGAAGAGTGGATGAAAAATGCCCAGACCCAGTGGGACAACCATTCCTGGCAGTTATTTGTACAGCTCAACGATAACGTTGACTTTGATAAAACAACCGCGAAGATCAAAGGCATCGCCAGGCAGCATGTAAAGGAAGGCGATGAATACGCCTTACTGCATCCGATGGACAAATGGCGGCTCTACAGCAAATTCACCAATGGGAAAGTGGATGGCGGCCGCATACAGTTTGTATGGCTCTTTGGCATCATCGGCATATTTGTATTGCTGCTGGCCTGTATCAACTTCATGAACCTGTCTACCGCCAGAAGTGAAAAACGTGCCCGTGAAGTAGGCATCCGCAAAACGATGGGTTCTCTACGCAGCCAGCTTATCGGGCAGTTCCTCGGTGAGTCCATCATTGTAGCTTTCATTGCTTTTGTCTTATCCATCGGCCTGGCATTGCTCTCCCTGTCCTTCTTCAATGGCCTGGCCGATAAGGAAGTCAGCCTGCCCTGGTCGAACCCCTTCTTCTGGGGGATGGCATTGGTTTTCATCCTATTTACCGGTCTCATATCGGGCAGCTATCCGGCTTTCTACCTCTCCCGCTTTGACCCGGTAAAAGTGCTTAAGGGTACTTTCCGGGCCGGCCGCTTTGCCGCTTTACCCCGGAAAATACTGGTCGTAGTACAGTTCACGGTATCCATCGCACTCATCATCGGCACCATCATTGTTTTCCGGCAGATACAATATGCCAAAAGCCGCCCGGTAGGTTATACGCGGGAAGGGCTTATTTCAATATCCATTAATACAAAGGAGCTGTATGGCCATTATGACGTTCTCCGGAACGACCTGCTGGCCACCGGTGTTGTAGCAGATATGGCTGAATCATCCAGCCCCACTACCAATGTTTGGAGCAACCAGATCGGCTTTGACTGGAAAGGCAAAGATCCTAATGCCGTACCGCTTTTCGGCACCATCGCAGTAACGCACGATTTCGGCCATACCATCGGCTGGCAGATCAAGGAAGGGCGCGATTTCTCCCGGAATTATACGACCGATACCGGTCAGATCATCCTCAATGAAGCCGGCGTGAAACTCACCGGTTTCAAAGATCCTGTAGGACAAATGATCAAATGGAACGATAAAGACCGCATGGTGATCGGTGTTGTTAAAGACATGGTGATGGAATCGCCCTATACGCCGGTGAAACCCACCGTCTTTTTTCTCGAATATGGATGGGCCAATATCATCACCATACGCATAAAACCGACCGTGCCTGTACGGGAAGCGCTGGCTAAACTGGAACCTGTATTTAAAAGCCACAATCCGGGCAGCCCGTTTGAATATAAGTTCACGGATGAGCAATATGCCCAAAAATTTTCTGATGAGGAACGTATCGGCAACCTCGCTACCTTCTTCGCCGTTCTGGCCGTCTTCATCTCCTGCCTCGGATTGTTTGGACTGGCTTCCTTTGTGGCGGAACGCCGCACCAAAGAGATCGGCGTACGCAAAGTACTGGGTGCCTCGGTCATGAATATCTGGCAAATGCTGTCCAAAGACTTTGTGTCGCTGGTCATCATTTCCTGCCTCATCGCTATTCCCATCGCCTGGTATGTACTGCACCAGTGGCTACAGCAATATGAATACCGTACCCCTATATCCTGGTGGATATTTACCATCGCGGGCGTGGGCGCCATGGCCATTGCTTTGCTTACGGTGAGCTTCCAAGCCATTAAAGCGGCCATCTCAAACCCTGTGAAGAGTTTGAGAAGTGAGTAGCGGAAGAAGGCAAGTGGTGAGTGGCAAGTAGCGAGTGGGACGATGCAGGCACTAGCCACTAGCCATTTACCACTAGCCGCTGGCTCGTCAGGAAAGAATAACTAACAATAAAACACAAATCGTGATAAAGAACTATCTAAAGATCGCTTTCAGGAACCTGTGGAAACACAAGGCTTTCTCCTTTATCAATATATTGGGGCTTACCGTAGGTATGACAGCCTGCTTCCTGATCTTTTTGTATGTACGGTTTGAACTTTCCTATGATGCCTTCAATACCAAAGCCGACCGCATTTACCGCATAGTAACCGACATTAAAACACCTTCTGAAGTGATTAAGGCCAATGGCCCCTCCTGGGCTGTGCCGCCCAACCTCAAAGATGAATTTCCGGAAGTAGAAGCTTTTGTTCGTATCAGCGGTAACAATATGCTGGTAAGAAAAGGGGATATCAAATACCAGGAAGAAAATGCAGCGTATGCAGATTCTGCTTTCTTCCAGGTATTTGACATTAAGCTGCTGCAGGGTAACCCTCAAAAGGCACTCAATGATCAGATGAGTGTGGTATTATCAGAAACCACCGCTAAAAAATATTTTGGCAGGAATAATCCAGTAGGTCAGACTTTATTACTTACAGGCGACGGCATTCCAGCCACGGTGACCGGCCTCATGCAGGATATGCCGGAGAATTCGCAGGTAAGAGCTGATATGCTGATTTCCATGAGTACCCTCAACCAAAGATTTAATCCAGGACAAGATCAACAGTGGGGAAGCTATGGCTCATCTGCTTACCTGTTATTAAAACCCGGTACTAATGCAAAGGCATTGGAAACCAAATTTCCGGCCTTCATCAAAAAGCGGAACGGGAAACAGGAACAGGAAAACCAGATGTACGCTACCCTGTTGCTGGAACCCCTACGGGAAGTATATCTTTATTCAACCCGTGGCGGCAGTACTACCGGTAATATCAACAACGTGTACATCTTTTCCATCGTTGCCGTCTTCATCCTGCTGATCGCCTGCATCAATTTTATCAACCTTACCACTGCCCGCTCTACAGAGCGCGCCAAAGAAGTTGGCATCCGCAAGGTAGTAGGCGCCATCAAAGGGCAGCTCACCTGGCAGTTCATTGGAGAATCGGTGATACTTTCCCTGCTGGCATTGCTGCTCACCATCGGACTTGCGGCTATATTATTGCCGCTGTTCAACCAGTTGGCCGGCAAGCAGGTCAGTGAAGGCATCTTCAGTAACTGGCAATACCTGGGCATCCTGTTCATCGCCGCTATCGGCATTGGGCTACTGGCGGGCGCCTATCCGGCACTTGTATTATCCTCGTTCAGGCCCATTACCGTATTGAAAGGCCGTTTTGCTACCGGCGTACGGGGTATTCTTTTAAGAAAAGGACTGGTTGTAGCACAGTTCAGTATTTCCATTGCCCTCATCATTGGCACCATCGTGGTATACCGGCAAATGAACTTCATGCGCAGCCGCGATCTTGGTTTCAATAAAGACCAGACGCTAGTCATTAATACCAATAATGACCCTGGCAAGGAAACATTCAAGCAGGCGCTTACCGGTATCCCTGCCGTGAAAGCCGTATCGCTCTCCTCCAGTGTGCCCGGCGGTCGTAATGCCGGCGCCTATTCAGAAATTGAGAATAACAAAGGGGATCTGCAGGTCGCGAATCTTGACGTGTACTTTGTTGACTTCGATTATATAAAACAGTATGATATGAAAGTGGTGGCGGGCCGGGCTTTCTCCCGCGACTTCCTTACTGATACCACCCAGGCCATGGTGATGAATGAAACGGCCGTAAAACTGTTTGGTTACTCCTCACCACAGCAGGCCATCGGCAGGCGCTTTAAGCAATGGGGCCGGGAAGGAAAGATCATCGGCGTGATCAAAGACTTTCATTTCCGTTCGCTGCAGCAGGATATCAAACCGCTTACCATGCGCATCGAACCCAATAGGTCCAGAATTGTCTCTGTTAAAATAGCAACAGCCAACCTGCCGGCTACCCTGGCAACTATAGAAAGCAAGTGGAAAACCACCATACCCAACAGGCCCTACAGCTACACTTTCCTCGACGAGTTATTTGATCAGCAATACCGCGCTGAAGAAAGGTTTGGCAAGCTGTTTCTGAACTTTGCCATACTGGCCATCTTCATTTCCTGTCTCGGCCTGCTGGGACTGGCAGCTTACAGCACCATGCAGCGCACCAAAGAAATAGGTATCCGTAAGGTGATGGGCGCTTCAGTAACTGGCATCGTGAACCTTTTATCCATAGATTTCCTGAAACTGGTATTGATATCGTTTTTCGTGGCAGCCCCCGTAGCCTGGTACTTCATGCACCAATGGCTGCAGGGATTTGCTTACAGAACGCCTATTGCCTGGTGGATCTTCGTAATAGCCGGGATAGCGGCCCTGGTCATCGCCATAGCCACCATCAGCTTTCAGGCCATTAAGGCGGCCATCATGAACCCGGTGAAGAGTTTAAGAAGTGAATAGTCAATAGTTAATAGTCAGCGGGGATTACAGCGACATTCCTCAAACTATTAATCTAAACAAACCATGTTCAAGAGTTTTTTAAAAACAGGTTGGAGAAGTCTTACCAGGAATAAGGCTTATACAGCTATTAATATCCTGGGACTGGCGCTGGGCATCAGTACCTGCCTGGTCATATTCCTGATTGCCAGCCATGAACTGAGCTATGACAAATTTCATCCCGGTAAAGAACGCATCTACCGCATTGTGGGCTCCATGCAATTTAAAAATGAGCCGCCCAGCCAGAAAGGTTATGTACCTTCTCCCCTGCCCATGCGCGTGCGGGAACAATTGACCGGCTTTGAACAGGTAACAGGCTTTTATAACTATTACGCCAAAGTAACGGTGCCACAAGCAGGCCGGGAAACTAAAGTATTTGAGTCACGGCCCGATCAGCCCTCTCCCATCATCGTGGCCGAAAGCCCTTACTTTTCCATCTTCCCATACCAATGGCTGGCAGGTAATGCAGCCACCGCTTTGCAGGAACCTTTTAAAGTAGTGCTGACTGAATCAGTTGCCAGGAACTACTTTGGTACAGTGCCGGCCGGTGACCTGATTGGACGGGAACTGGTCTATAACGATTCCCTGCACCTCACCGTGGCAGGCATTGTGAAAGACCGGGAAAAGAATACAGACTTTGGTTTTACCAACTTCATCTCCTTTCCTACTGTACAGCATAGCTTTTTAAAGAAAGATATTGATCTGAATAGCTGGGGCGTGTGGGACTATTATTCACAGGCGATGGTGAAGCTGGCGCCCGGCGTTACACCGGCACAGGTAGAAGCGCAGTTCCCCCGCTTTGTAAAAGATAATATGAGGGGCGAAGGCAATACGCTGCAACTGCAGCCACTGGCCGATATTCACTTCAATGCCGATTACCAGGATGGCTATGGCCGTAAGGTACACCTGCCCACCCTGTATGGATTAATGGGTATTGCCCTCTTTATTTTGCTCATTGCTGTGGTCAACTTTATCAACCTCTCAACAGCACAATCCATTAAAAGAGCCAAAGAGATCGGCATCCGCAAAGTACTGGGCAGTGGCCGCGGCAGCCTGCGCCTGCAGTTCTTCAGTGAAACCTTTATCCTTACCCTGACGGCTGTTATTCTTTCAGCCATCTTGCTGAAGCCTGTTCTCATAGCTTTTGAAACCTTCATTCCTGCCGGTGTGGTATTGCAACCTTTCCATACTTATACCTGGCTGTTCCTGCTGGTCATTGCCCTGGCCACTACCTTACTGGCCGGCTTTTATCCTGCCCGTGTATTATCTAATTATCGTCCGGTAACAACCTTAAAAGGACAGGCCATTTCACCAACGCCGCACAAAAATTATCTGCGTAAATCACTCATCGTATTCCAGTTTACTATTTCACTGGTATTCATCATAGGCACCCTCGTTGTTGGTAAGCAGATCCATTTCATGCTGAATACCGACATGGGATTCGACCGGGATGCCATTATCAACCTGCGGCCCGGCCGGGAACAAACACCGGATAAAAAGCTCCTGTTCGCCCAAAAGCTGCAACAGTTGCCCGGCGTTACAGCCGTGAGCCTCCATGCAGAAACACCAGCCGCCCAACGGCATGCTGGCACTTCCATCAAACGCATCGGCAGCAACCAGCCGGATAATGAGATCCTATCCTCCTTTGAGTTTGTAGACGATCAATACCTGCCCTTGTATGGCATTAAGCTACTCGCAGGACGCAACCTGCATCCTTCCGATACCCTGCGTGAGTTTGTGATCAATGCCATCTGCGCCCGGGCGCTTGGTTTTACAGATCCCCGCGAGGCAGTAGGGCAAATGGTACAGGTAGGCATTTCCGGTAAAAAAGGCCCGGTAGTGGGTGTGGTGGAAGATTTCTATGCCAAATCATTCCATGAAGCCATTCCCCCCTTTTTCATGACCACTACGGCGAAGGCGGCCCGCACCATCAGTGTAAAACTGGCTACCAGCGGTCAGCAATTGGGACAAATGAAATCCACCCTCGCAGCCATTGAACAAATATGGCCCTCCATCTATCCTGATAAACCCCTGGAGCTGGCATTCTTTGACGACAGCATCGCTGCCTTTTATGAAAAGGAAGAAAAAACAGCGCAACTGATGAATACGGCCATGGCCATCGCCATCTTCATTTCCTGTATGGGATTGTTTGGGCTGGCTGCCTTTACCATGCAGCAACGCGCCAAAGAGATCGGTATCCGGAAAGTGCTGGGCGCCAGTGTGGCCAATATCGCCTCTATGTTGTCGAAAGATTTCCTGCAACTGGTGCTCATCGCATTGGTCGTCGCCTCACCGGTGGCGTATTATTTCATGCACCAGTGGCTGGACAATTTTGCTTACCGCACGGCTATTAGTTGGTGGGTATTTATACTGGCAGGGCTGGCCGCCATTGTGATCACCGTATGCACCATCGGTTTCCAGGCCATTAAAGCAGCGGTGACAAACCCGGTGAAAAGTTTAAGAAGTGAGTAGTGGAAGAAAGCGAGTAGTGAGTGGCAAGTAGCGAGTGGGACGATGCAGGCACTAGCCACTAGCCATTTACCACTAGCCGCTGACTCATCAGGAAAGAGTAGCTAACAATAAAACACTAATTGTGATAAAGAATTATTTCAAAATCGCCTGGCGTAACCTGGTAAAGAACAAAACCTTTTCCTTTATCAACATCTTTGGCCTCTCCGTAGGCCTCACCTGCTTTATGCTCATTGCCGCTTTTATGTACGATGAGCTTAGCTATGACCGGTACGCCGATAAGGCAGAACAGCTATACCGCGTAGGCATACACCTGGACGCCAATGGAAGCGCTACCGACTTCCCCGCGGTAGATGGAGCTGTGGGACAGGGTATAAAAGAGGCTTTCCCGGAAGTGCTTTCTTTTACCCGTCTTCAGAAGACAGGCCGACTCTTTGCACGGTATAAAGACAGGCAGTTCAAAGAAGAACGGGTGGTCTTCCTCGATTCCAATTTCCTCCACACCTTCTCCATTCCCTTACTGGAAGGTGATCAGCAAACAGCCCTCATGGAACCTAACTCCATGGTGATCTCAAAGGCTACGGCTGTTAAATATTTCGACAAGGAACCTGCATTGGGAAAGCTCATCACCTTTGCCGGTGTGAGTTATAAGGTAACCGGTGTTTTTGATAAGGTGCCGGACAATTCCCACTTCCATTTTGACCTGGCCATGAGCCCATCCGCCGAAGAACGCAACCGGCAGGCCACCTGGAGCAATGTATCCCATGCCACCTACCTGATGCTAAAGCCCGGCGCCGATGCCAAACAACTGGAAGCCAAACTGCCTCAACTGGTAGCTAAATTTGTAGTACCCGAAGTACAACGGGATATGGGCATTTCGCTGGCGGAAGCACAAAAGTCGGTGAACACGTTCCGCTTTTACCTGCAACCCATCACCGATATCCACCTGCATTCCCATACCAAATATGAGCTGGAACCCAATGGAGATATCAATTACCTGTACATCTTTGGCGCCCTTGCCCTGTTCATCTTATTGCTGGCCTGTGTGAACTTCACCAACCTGTCTACCGCCAGCGCCGCCAAACGCGCCCGGGAAGTAGGCATCCGTAAAGTAATGGGCTCGCAGCGGGGGCAGCTCATTGCCCAATTCCTGGCAGAATCCGTTTTGCTGAGTAGCGTTGCTACACTCATCGCCCTCGGCATCGTCTATGCATTGCTTCCGACCTTCAACCAGTTGTCGGGCAAGCAGATCAGTATGGGCTTCTTCCTGCAATACCAATCATTGCTGGCCCTTCTTGGGGTGAGCCTGCTGGCAGGTATGCTGGCCGGTATTTATCCCTCCTTCTTCCTGTCGGCTTTCAGGCCCATCAAAGTATTAAAGGGTACGCTGTCTGCACAACCCCGCCGCAGTATGCTGCGCAGCAGCCTTGTCGTATTCCAGTTTGTGATCTCTACGGCGCTCATCATCGCTACCATCGTAGTATACCGGCAGCTTCATTTCATGCAAAACATTAAGCTGGGGTACAATAAAGAGCAGGTGCTTATTATACAGGACTCCTACGCGCTTGGTAATAATGAAGCAGCCTTCAAACAAAAACTATTACAGGACAGCCGCGTGGTCAATGCCACCCTCTCCTGGTCGGTACCGGCTTCCGGAATTATGGATGGCACCCAGATCTTTGTAAAGCCAATCCGGGACAATGATCCACATACAGAAATTCAAACGGGCATCTACCGTATTGACTATGATTACCTGCCAACCTTGGGCATGGAAGTAGCGGCAGGCAGGAATTTTTCAAAAGACTATCCTTCCGATTCAGCAGGTGTACTGATCAATGAAACGGCTGTACGGGAACTGGGCATTAAAGGCAATCCGCTGGGCCGGACCATTGTGCGTTCAGGTCAACGTGAATACAATATTGTAGGCGTAGTAAAAGACTTTCATTATACCTCTGCCAAACAAAAGATTGCGCCACTGATGATGCTACTGGGCAGGAACGGTGGATCGGTGATCGCCAAAATAAAGACCACCGATGTGCAGCACTTCCTGGCCGATGTAAAAAAGGATTGGGCTTCTTTTGGCGCGGATGCACCCTTCACCTACTCCTTCCTTGATGACCGCTTTGCAGCGCTGTTCGCAGCGGAAAAGAAGAGCGGGCAGGTCTTTACCCTCTTCGCCATCATTTCTATAGTCATTGCCAGCCTGGGATTGTTTGGACTGGTAGCTTATACCACCGAACAACGTACCAAGGAAATAGGCATCCGAAAAGTGTTGGGCGCTACGGTGCAGCAGGTATTGCTGCTGGTGACCAAAGAGTTCCTGTACCTGGTGCTGGTGGCCTTTGTGATTGCGATCCCGGCTACCTGGTGGGCCATGAACCTGTGGCTGCAGGATTTCGCTTATCGTACGGCTATCAGTTGGTGGATATTTGGTATGGCCGGTATCATCGCCCTGCTGATCGCAGCGCTTACGGTGAGCTTCCAGGCCATTAAAGCGGCGTTGATGAACCCGGTGAAAAGTCTAAGAAGTGAATAGACAGCGAAGCAAAAGCAATAATCAATAATTATTAATTAATAATTACTGATTATTGATTATTCGTTCGCGCAGAAAAAATAACCAATAAAAGAAATGCAGCATGTTTAAAAGTTATCTAAAGACCGCCTGGAGAAACTTATGGAAGAACAAAACCATGGCGTGTATCAATATACTGGGACTGGTAACGGGCATTACCTGTTGCCTGCTCATTGGTTTATACCTGCAGCATGAGTTCAGCTATGACCGCTTCCAGCAAAAGGGCGACCGCATTGCACGGGTATTGATGGATTACCGCTTCACCAGCGGTGATTTTAAGAAAGTACCGGTTACCAGCACCAAAGTGCTGCCGGTTCTGGCACGCACCTTTCCCGAAGTGGAAACAGGCGTACGGATGGCCAATTATGACCGGATCATTACCCTCGGCGATAAACAGTTCGAAGAAGAAGGCTTTATGTATGCCGACTCTACGTTCTTCGACGTTTTTTCTTTCAGGTTATTACAGGGGCATCCCAAAGCGTCGCTCTCCGGGCTCCATAAAGTAATATTGACGGCCTCTGCTGCTAAAAGATATTTTGGCGCTGAAAACCCGGTGGGCAAAATATTGAAAGCAGGCAGCGATGCCACGCCCTATGAGGTTACCGGTGTTATGGAAGATTGCCCTTCCAATTCGCAGATCAAATTTGATTTCCTCGCTTCTTTTTCTTCCCTGCAGGCCAACCAGGAAAAGACGTGGTGGAATGCCAACTATACCACCTTTTTGCTGCTGAAAGACAAACAGGCTTTTGCTCCTTTACAGGCCAACCTGTCCGCTTATATGAAAAAAGACATGGCCGGACAAAATGCCTTCATCAAATTTACGCTGGAGCATTTTGACCAGATACACCTGCACAGTGAGTTTGACAGCTTTGTGCCCAATACCCATATTGCCTACCTCTACATACTGACCGGTGTTGCCTTGCTGGTATTGACCATTGCCTGTTTTACTTACGTGAACCTGAGCACGGCCCGGTCTTTGGACCGCAGCAAGGAAGTAGGCATCCGTAAAGCCATCGGCGCCTTAAAGCAACAGATCTTCCGGCAATTCATCAGTGAGTCGCTCCTCTTATCGATGCTGGCGGTATTGATGAGCGCGGGATTGGTAATACTGTTATTACCCGCCTTCAACCAGTTGGCAGGTACCACCCTTTCCGCCCGCTCCTTACTATCCCCTGCTACGGTAGCTATTGTACTACTGATGATCGTGTGCATCAGCTTTCTGGCAGGCAGCTACCCGGCGCTGGTACTGGCCGCTTTCCGGCCGGTAAAAGTGTTGAAAGGCCCGGTAGGCAAAAACAGTTCAGGCGCCTGGCTGCGTAAAACACTCATCGTATTCCAGTTTGGCATTTCTGTTTTCCTTGTCATTGCCACCTTCATCATTCACCAGCAAATGCGGTACATACAGGAAAAAAAGCTGGGTTATGAGCGTGACCATGTACTGGTATTGCCCTACGATAATAAGATGAACAATATGGGCAGCACCATCAAACAGGAATTGCTGACGGTTCCCGGTATTACCAGCGTTGCCCGTACAGCCCACCTTCCTACTTCTATTGTTGGCGGCTATAACATGCGTACCGCCACTATGCCCGAAACGGATAACATGTCGGTAATCGCCAACCCGGTGGATGAAGACTTTATCAGAACAATGGGCATGCGCATCATTGCCGGCTCCGATCTCACCCGGCAGGATATGGCCGACCTGGACCAACCGGAAGGCAAGGAAGTTATCTATCATTATATCCTTAATGAATCGGCCGCCAAAGTACTAGGTTGGACACCCCAGGAAGCCGTTGGCCAAAAGATGTTCCTCGATGCCTCACGGCCCGGCATCGTAAGAGGCGTGGTCCAGGATTTTCATTTTCAGTCGCTGCACGCCCCCATCCAGCCCCTCGTACTGTTTCCTGAAAGATGGGGCAGGAACTTACTGGTGAAAATAACCGGCAACAATATTCCGCAAACGATCCAGGCATTACAGGCCAAATGGAAAAGCCTGGTGCCCCATCGTCCATTCGACTATCACTTTCTCGATGAGGATTACAATAAAATGTACAATGCCGAGATCCGCCTGGGCAAGATCATGAACCTGTTTGCAGGTATTGCGATCATATTGGCCTGCATGGGACTCTTTGGCCTCTCCTACCATGCCATTCAGCAACGCCAGAAGGAAATAGGTATCCGCAAAGTATTAGGAGCTTCCGTAACACAGCTATTGCTGCTGGTATCAAAAGGGTTCCTGGGCCTGGTGCTGCTGGCTTTTGTCATTACCGTACCGCTTACCTGGTGGGCCATGAACAAATGGCTGGAGGATTTCGCTTACCGCATCAGCATTGGCTGGCTGGTCTTTGGCGTAGCAGGCTTCATCGTACTGCTCATTGCGGCCTGTACCGTCAGCTTCCAGGCTGTAAAGGCGGCACTGATGAACCCGGTGAAGAGCTTACGTAGTGAGTAGCTTGTATCAAAAACGGACGACTCCTGTACTGTTAACGAACATGTTCGTAGTACTTTATGCATAAATAATTGATTTACAACTGAGGTAAAGACGGTATGCTTTCTGTTTTGTATGGATGCCAGTACCCGTAACCTGAAAGTTTAAAACAGTAACACTATGCTAAGGAACTATTTCAAAACTGCTTTACGCAACCTGCTGCGCAACAAAACCTACGCAGCCATCAATATTACGGGTATTGCCATCGGGTTAACGGCCTTTTGGATGATCGCCTTGTATGTGGCCGATGAACTGAGCTATGACCGGTTCCACGCCAATGCCAACCGTATTTACCGCGTGGCCCAGCATGCCAGTTGGGAAGGCGGCAATATCAGTCAGGCCTCTACCTCCGCGCCCTTTGCAGGCTCCCTGAAAGCGACCTATCCCGAAATACAGGAAACCACCCGCATCCTGCAGGAAGGCGGTGGTATCATCAGCTATAACAACAATCCTATCAAAGCAGATGATATCCTCTTTGCAGATGCCAATCTCTTTAAAGTATTCAGCTTCCCTTTCATCAGCGGGAACGCAGCAACAGCCCTCGCCCAACCCGAAAGCATTGTGCTGACGGAAAGCCTGGCCCGTAAATTATTTTCCGACCCGCAAAAGGCGCTCAACCAAACCGTCTATTTTGAGAACAACTACCCCAACCGGGTAACCGGCGTTATTAAAGATATCCCGGGCAATTCTCACATACAGTTCAGCGGTCTGCGCTCCTTGCCTGCCGGCTGGACAGAAGGCTGGCAGAATTTTAGTGTGTACACCTATCTCCTGCTGAAGCCGGGTACTGACTACAAAAAGCTGGAGGCCAAACTGCCCGACTGGGCCGGTCAAACCATTCAGAAGATGATGAACATAAAGGACTACCGGGTAGAGCTGCAGCCCCTCACTTCCATTCACCTGCATTCTAACCTGCAGGTGGAGATCGGCGCCAACAGCAGCATCACGCGGGTATATATCTTTATTGCTATCGCCGCCCTGGTACTGATCATTGCCGTTATCAATTACATCAATCTTTCCACCGCCCGTTCTTCCACCCGCATCAGGGAGGTAGGCGTACGCAAAGTGATCGGTTCGGGCCGGAGGCACCTGGTGGGCATGTTCATTACAGAAGCGCTGGTCATGACTGTTGTGGCAGCAGCAGCGGCCTTCTTTTTGATCACCATCTTACTGCCCTTGTTCAATTCCCTGGCAGATAAGAATTTAACCGTATGGCGCTTTGGTACTGCGGCTACCCTCACTGTCATTATTGGTTTTGCCCTGCTTACCGGCATCATCAGTGGCATCTACCCGGCCCTGTTCCTGTCGCGCTTTAAAACCATTCCTGCCCTGAAAGGACAAATGGGCAACCTGGCCAACAATATCCTGTTCAGGAAATCACTGGTGGTTTTCCAGTTCGTCATTACGGCTGTGATGATCGCCTGCTCCATGATCATTTACCAGCAAATGCAATACACTTCCCGTAAAGACCTTGGCTTTAATAAAAAGCAGGTGCTTACTTTTCATATCCATGACCGGACCGTGCGGAATCAGGTGGCAGCTATCAAAACACAGCTGTTGAAAAACCCATTGATAGAAGGTGTGGCCGCTGCCGGCAACCCCATCGGCAATAATAACCTCGGCACCCATGGCTTCCACTTTGAAAAGAATGACGGCTCTTTCTCCACCAGTAGTAAACTGGCGCAGGAACTGGTGGTGGATGCCGGTTACATTCCTGCCATGGAGATTAAAGTAAGCCAGGGCCGGAACTTCTCTACCGCCATTGAATCGGATAAATATGGCGCCGCCCTCATTAATGAAACCCTGGCGAAAGAGCTTGGCTGGACCGATCCCCTCAATAAACGGTTACGGTTCAAATACGGCGCCGGCGAGATCGGCGAAAGAACAGTAGTGGGCGTGATCAGGGACTTCCATACTTTTTCCCTGCAACACAAGGTAGAACCCATGGTGCTGATGATGCCTCCTGTAGCTTCTATGGAAGACAATCTCTATGTAAAGATCAACAACAGTCATACGAAGGAAGCATTGGCCTATATAGAAAATGTGTACAAACAATTTGATAAAAGCAACCCGGTAGAGTTCAGCTTCCTCGACCAGAACTTCGCCCGCCAGTATGCGGCTGAGCAGAAACAGGAAAAACTGTCGCTCATCTTCACGGTACTGGCTGTCTCCATTGCCTCGCTCGGCCTGTTCGGACTGGCGGCCTTTACTGCGCAACAACGGGTAAAGGAGATCGGCATCCGGAAAGTTTTGGGCGCTTCAATAAGTTCCATTATCACCATGCTGAGCAAGGATTTTATCAAACTGGTATTGATCGCCATTGTGATCGCCACGCCCATTGCCTGGATAGGCATGCACCAATGGTTGCAGGGTTTCGCCTACCGGGTAGATATCCACTGGTGGATCTTTGGCCTGGCTGGTATGCTGGCCCTGGTCATTACGTTGGCCACTATCAGTATCCATGCCGTGCGGGCGGCATTGGCGAACCCGGTGGATAGTTTGAGGAATGAGTAACAACAACCATAAACATGATTAGAAACTATTTAACAATTGCACTAAGAACACTCTGGAAGCACAGGGTGTTCACTGCTATTAACATGGCAGGACTGGCCATTGGCATCAGTGCCTCACTGGTCATCTACCTGCTGGTGCAATATGACTTCAGCTTCGATAAATTCCACAAAGACGGCGACCGCATCTACCGTATTGTATCCAGGTTCACCTCTCCCGATGGCCAGGTACACAAGAACCCCGGTGTGCCTGTTCCAATGGCCGATGCCGTACGCAACGAAGTGACCGGACTGCAGGTAGTAGCTCCCTTCCACACCTGGAGTGCAGAAAAGATCAGTGTGCCGGATAGCCGTAAGGCAAAGCCCGTTGTTCATAAATCGCCGGAAGGGATCATCTTTGCCGATCAGCATTACTTTGAGTTGCTGCAATATGAATGGGTGGCAGGGTCCGGTAAAACGGCTTTGCAACAACCCAACCAGGTAGTATTAAGCACGGCTGGCGCCGCCTTGTACTTCCCGGGAGTAAAACCCGAAGAGGTGGTGGGCCGTGAATTATATTTCGATGATAATATCCGTTGCACCATCACAGGTATTGTCAAAGACCTCACCGGGAATACTGATTTCACCTTTAAAACATTTATATCCTACAGTACACTTGACAAAGCAGGGATAATGTCGGGCGATCCGCTGTCATGGAACAATACCTCCGGCGACTCACAGTTGTTTATTAAACTCTCGCCGGGCGTTACTGCCGGCAAAATAGAAACAGCTATCCATACCCTGTTTAACAAACACCAAAAGCCGGGGAAAGACGATAATACTAAGACAGCACATCTGCTACAACCTTTGCAGGATCTTCATTTCAATACCGATTATCGCAACTTTGATCAGCGCACCGCCCATAAGCCCACACTCTATGGCCTGCTGGCCATTGCAGCCTTTTTGCTGTTACTGGGCATCATCAACTTTATCAACCTGGCCACCGCACAGTCGTCGCAGCGGGCCAAAGAAATAGGTATCCGGAAAACGCTGGGCAGCCTGAAAACACAACTGGTCCTTCAATTCCTTAGTGAAACCTTCCTGCTCACCCTGATGGCCACCATGCTGTCTGTAATAACAACACCGTTATTATTAAAGGCATTCTCCGGCTTCCTTCCTGCAGGCTTGCATTTCAACCTTGTACAACAGCCCGGCATCCTCTTATTCCTCCTGGCGCTGCTGATCGGCGTTAGCATACTGGCAGGCTTTTACCCTGCACTGATACTATCGGGCTATAAACCTATACTTGTACTCAAAAATCAGGCGTATGCCAATACCGGCAAAACACGCAATGCCTGGTTACGCAAATCACTTACCGTATCCCAGTTCGTGATCGCACAGGTATTTATTATGGCCACCATCCTCGTAAGCAAACAGATCCATTACGCTATCAATATGGATATGGGCTTCCGGAAAGATGCCATCGTTTATTTCAGTACCAACTACCGTGACACTGTACGCACCAATAAAAAGGTATTAATGAATAAACTGGCTGCCATCCCTGAAGTGGCCATGGTGAGCCTGTCCAACAACCCGCCTTCGGGTAATAGCGTATGGTCCACCACAATGATCTATAAAGACGGAAACAAACCCATTGAATCGAATGTGCAGCTCAAGTACGCCGACACCAATTACATCAAACTATTCCGGCTTACCTTATTAGCTGGTCAGAATATTATCCAAAGCGATACCGCCAGCCAGTTGCTCATCAATAAAACCTATGCCCATGTATTGGGTTTCCGGCAACCGCAGGATGCCGTTGGAAAATATATAGAATGGAATAATAAAAAACTACCCGTAGTCGGCGTAGTGGCCGACTTCCACCAGCGGTCCCTGCATGAAGCCATTAAACCGCTGGCCATCAGCAATGGCACCAACATAGCCCTTACGATCAACATGCTGCTGCACCCACAAAACGATGCCGGGACAGTATGGCCGGCAGCTATTAAAAAAATGGAGAAAGCCTGGAAAGAGTTCTACCCCGAAATGGACTTTTCGGCCAGCTTCTACGATGAACAGATAGCCCAGTTTTATGAAAATGAACAGCGGGTTTCTACATTATTGATATGGGCTACCGCACTCACCATCTTTATCAGTTGCCTGGGTCTGCTGGGCCTGGTGATGTATACCACTTCCGTACGGGTAAAAGAGATTGGCGTTCGCAAAGTATTGGGCGCCTCCGTTACACAACTGGTGGCCTTGTTATCCAGGGACTTTATGGCCCTGGTGCTTCTCGCGTTCGTGATTGCCACACCGGTTGCCTGGCTGGGTATGCATCAATGGTTGGAAAACTTCGCCTACCGTACCTCTGTGAGCGCCTGGGTATTTGTGCTGAGTGCTGCGATCATGATGATCATAACACTGTTCACACTGGGCTTTCAAACGGTGCGTGCAGCCCTGGCCAATCCGGTGAAGAGCCTGAGGAGTGAATAATTGAATAGTAACACAGTCACATATAAGTCTATAAACCATGTTCAGGAACTACTTCAAAACCGCCATCCGCAACCTCCTCCGTAACAAAAGTTACGCAGTCATCAATATTACCGGTCTCACGGTGGGTATAGCCGCCTGTCTGCTCATCTACCTCATCGTGAGCTATCACCTCAGCTTTGACACCTTCCATAGCAAGAAGGACCGTATATACAGGGCCGTATCAGAATTCAGGGGAGAGCATGAAGTAACCCATAGTTCAGGCGTACCTTTTCCGGTTCCCCGTGGATTGCGGGAAGACTTTCCCGAACTGGC
Source organism: Paraflavitalea devenefica (assembly GCF_011759375.1). NCBI lineage: Bacteria > Pseudomonadati > Bacteroidota > Chitinophagia > Chitinophagales > Chitinophagaceae > Paraflavitalea > Paraflavitalea devenefica. The sequence continues at coordinate 379,049 of NZ_JAARML010000004.1, forward strand.
TAAAGTGGCCGGCATACTGGGTAGTGGCAATGACCAGATTACCGTACTGGATGAACATAACCAGCCGGGAAAGAAATTTAAAGAAGCCAGAGGTTTCTTCTTTGCTGAACCGGAACTCTTTGAAATATTAGATTTCAACTGGCTGGCCGGCGATCCCAAAACAGCCTTATCGGATCCCAATACCGTAGTCCTTACACAGGAAATGGCAGAGAAGTATTTTGGCGACTGGCATGCAGCCATGGGACGTTCTATTAAATTTGAGAATGCAGATATATTGAAAGTGACCGGCATCCTGGAAAATCCGCCGCCCAATACTGATGTACCATTAAAGATAGTAGCCTCTTTTAAAACCTTTAAAAGCCCCAACCTCACCGATTGGGTAAGCATCTACAGCTCGCATAACTGCTTTGTGCTGCTGCCCGAAAATTACCCGGCTTCGAGGCTCAGCGCCTTATTGCCTGGCTTTGTGAAGAAACACAAACCGGCCGAGAATGCCGGAGATGGTATCCTCTTACAGCCGCTCAGCAATATGCACTTTGATACCCGCTTCAACACTTTATCACGCCAAACCTTTAGCCGGGAACTGATCACTGCCTTATCGATGGTGGGCCTGTTCCTGCTGATCGTTGCCTGTGTAAACTTCATTAACCTCGCTACTGCACAGGCAGTGAACCGCGCTAAAGAAGTAGGCGTTCGCAAAGTATTGGGCAGTGACCGGAAGCATCTTATCATCCAGTTCATGGGTGAAACCTTCCTCATCACTTTGCTGGCTGTTGTATTGGCTACCGGCGTTGCCTCGTTGGTGATCACATCGCTCAATGCCTTACTGCAAATACAACTATCCCTCTCCTTTTTCAATAACCTTACCATACCGGTCTTTCTGCTGGCAGTAACCTTGCTCGTAACGGTACTGGCAGGCTTTTATCCCGCCCTTGTATTATCAGGTTACAATCCGATCACAGCCCTTAAAAGCAAGATCGCTGCTACAACAACCGGTGGACTCACCCTCCGCAGGAGCCTGGTAGTATTCCAGTTTGCCATTGCACAGGTACTGATCATTGGTATGCTGGTGGTAGTAAGTCAGATGAACTATTTTAAAAATGCTTCCCTTGGCTTTACTAAAGACCACATACTGAATGTGCCTATCCCGGCCGATAGTGCCGGAAGGGCAAAGATTGACTATCTCCGCGCACAGCTACAGCAACAACCGGGTGTTGAAAACCTGAGCTTCCACTTTGCCAGCCCGGCAGACAATGGTAACTCGAGCAGTGATTTTAAGTTCGGTAATACAGACAAAAACTCCGGCTTTGAAGCCAACCTTAAATGGACCGATGTAGACTACTTTAAAACCTATGACATTGCCTTCGTGGCAGGCAAGCCTTTCCAGCCTAATGACACTGTCAGGGAATTTGTGGTCAATGAAACCTTGCTGAAAAAACTGGGCATTAAAGACCCACAGGAAGCCCTTGGTAAAAGGATTAACTTATGGGATGGGATACACGTAGGAAATATCTGTGGCGTAGTAAAGGATTTTCATGCACGCTCTCTGCGTACCCCCATTGATCCCATCATCCTGGCTCCCTCGAAAGCGTACTACCGGGCTTTCAGTGTAAAGATGCACCCGGATAAAGCCAAGGAGACGATGGCTTATATTGAAAAGTTATGGACCAGCACCTATCCCGACTTTGTATATGAATACCAGTTCCTGGATGAGAAGATTGACAACTTCTACCGCCGGGAAACCCAGCTATCACAGCTCTATACCATTTTTGCCGCCATTGCCATCTTCATTTCCTGTTTGGGCCTCTATGGCCTGGTATCCTTCATGGCCGCCCAGCGTGTAAAAGAAGTAGGCATCCGTAAAGTGCTGGGCGCATCGGTTGGCAATATTGTATACCTGTTCTCACGCGAGTTCACGTTGCTCATCATCATATCATTTGCCATTGCTGGTCCTTTGGCATGGTACCTTATGACCAAATGGTTGCAGGATTTTGAATACCGCATCCCGTTGGGCGCCGGTATCTTCCTGGTGGCCATTGCCGGCTCCATAGTCATTGCCTGGATCACGGTAGGCTACCGGGCTGTGCGGGCCGCATTGGCTAATCCGGTGAAGTCATTGAGAAGTGAGTAAAACGTATCAAAGGCAATAATCAATAATTATTAATTAATAATTATTGGTTCGTGTAGAACAAAGCACACACTAAAAATTTAACCATGTTCAAAACTTATTTCAAGATCGCCTGGCGTACTGCCATCAGGAACCGGAGCTTTACGCTTATTACCCTGGGAAGCCTGGTCCTGGGCATTACCTTATTCTTCCTCATCAGCCTTTGGGTGAAAGATGAGATGGCATTTGATGCTCCATTTGCCCACCAGGAACAGGTATGCCGGATAGAAAGTGACCTGATCACACCCGACGGACAATCCGACAAGATGGCTTCGGTAGGTTGGCCGATAGGTAAAACACTGAAAGCACAATACCCGGAAATTGAAAGCCTCACTTACCTCAGGAATTGGGCCCCTTTTGTACTCTTTAAAGAGGACCGCTTTTATGAAGCTGCTTTGTATGCAGATAATAACTTTTTTTCTGTATTCAACTACCCCTTGCAGGAAGGCATTCCGGCCACAGCACTGAATGAGCCCTATAGCCTCGTCATTACCCAGGCACTCAAGGAGAAATATTTTGGAAAGGGCGAAGCACTTGGAAAAGTATTGATGATCAATGATACCGTTCCCTACAAGATAACAGGCGTATTTGCCCCCCTGCCTGCTTCTTCCCACCTGCGGTTCGATATGATCGGCTCCTTTGCTACCTTCTGCTCCATGTATCCAAAGGCCTGCGAACAGGAATTTGCTTCGGGCTGGTTCGATATGAACGTGTACAATTATGTTCGTCTTGCTAAAAATGCAAACGCTGCAACCACCACAGCTAAGATCAATAACCTGGTACAGGTAGCAGGCAAAGAAGCGGTGGCCAAATACGGCTTTAAAACCTATCTCAGCCTGCGGCCCGTAAAAGATATTTACCTCTATTCCGGTATCTCTACTGCCAAAGGCCCCGTAGGTAATATCAAAAGCATCCGGCTCTTTATAGCCATCGGCATTTTCATTCTGCTTATTGCCTGTCTTAATTTCATCAACCTTTCCACAGCCCGCTCCATGGAAAGGGCCAAAGAGATCGGCATACAAAAAGTATTGGGTAATGGCCGTGGTAAACTGGTACTTCAATTTCTGACAGAGGCCGCTGTATTGTGTACTATCGCTGCTATCATCAGCATCCTGTTGATGGTAACCTTATTGCCCCTATTCAACACCTTTACCGGGAAAACATTTACCGTGGGCTCCCTGTTCACCATTAATAACCTCTTGCTCCTATCGGGCATTATCGTAGTGCTGGTGCCGCTGGCGGGCTTCTACCCTGCCTGGGTATTATCTGCTTTCAAACCGATCGCTGTTTTAAAAGGCAGTTTCGCCCACACCACCTCAGGCGCCTTACTGAGAAAGTCACTGGTAGTGCTGCAGTTCGTAATATCTGCCGGCTTCATCATGTGCACACTTATTATGTGGCAGCAAATGAAATTCATGCAACAGCAGGACCTTGGATTCAATAAAAGCCAGGTGGTGGTAGTAGATGCTGCCAGGGTGCCCTGGGTATTACTGCATGATAAAATGAATGTCTTCAAAAGTGAAATGCTCCGGCAAACAGGCACAAAAAATATAACAGCCACCTATGCAGTACCAGGCAGAACAGGTTGGGATGGGCAGTTTGCTTACCCGGAAGGGAAGACCGACGAGCAGGGCCTGATAGTCGAGTACATTGCAGCCGATGCAGACTATGTAAAAACAATTGGTCTTTCCCTGATAGCCGGACGTGATTTCATGGCCAACAGCCAAAAAGACGAAGAGGAATCTTTCCTGATCAATGAAACAGCCGTCAAAACTTTTGGCTGGGGCAGTGCGCAAAATGCATTGGGCAAAAAACTGTCCACCTCTGGTAAAGAGGGCGTGGTAGTGGGTGTACTAAAAGATTATCACCAGCATGGTCTGCAAATGAAGATCACTCCCATCGTATTAAGCCCTATTAAGTCCATTAGTCTTTTTGCTTTCCGCTATGAAGGTATTAGCTCTTCACAGGCTGTGACCAATCTTAAAACAGCCTGGAATAACGTATACAAAGGTTTTCCTTTTGAATACCGGTTCATGGATGAAGACTTTCAACGCCAGTATAGCAAGGAAGATAAGCTGCGCAGCTTCTTTGGCCTCGCAGCAGGGCTCTCTGTGATCATTGGATGCCTGGGCCTGCTGGGGTTGATCATTTATACTGCACAGAAGAGAGTACGGGAGATTGGTATCCGCAAAGTATTGGGCGCAGGTGTTGGTAATTTGGTTACACTGCTGTCTGTAGATCTGTTGAAGCTGGTGGGCATTGCCGTATTACTGGCCATCCCCATTGCCTGGTGGACGATGGACCAATGGCTGCAAAACTTTGCCTACCGCATCCATATCAGTTGGTGGGTATTTGCCCTCTCTGCTGCCGCAGCCATATTGATCGCCCTGTTCACCATCAGCTTCCAGGCTTTCAAGGCAGCATTGATGAATCCGGTGAAGAGTTTGAGGAGTGAATAGAAAACAGATCGCGATTGAAGAAATGACATTCTTAAAAATAGAACACTGTGTTTAGAAACAATATCATAGCCACCCTTCGCAGCCTGAAAAGAAACAGGACCTATACCCTCATCAATATGCTGGGCTTATCCCTCAGTATCGGTATAGCCATTGTTATATTCATGATCATACGTTTCGAAGGAAGTTTTGACGCCTGGCACAAAAATGCGCCACGCCTGTACCAGCTCCTTGCTTATGATAAGTTCGAAGGTATCAACTCCCATATCCCCCAGGGCGCCATCAATGCGCTGAAAGACAAAATATCCGGCGTTGAAAAAGCGGTAAACGTATATGGTTTCACCCCCTCTGTGATAAAAGTAAATGGCGAAAACCTGAAACAGGAGCGATCCTATTTTGTGCAGCCCGACTTTCTACAGATGATCGATATACAATGGGTGGAGGGATCACCAGCCACTGCTTTAAGCCAGCCTTACCAGGTAGTGCTGGATGAACCTACAGCCAAAAGGTTCTTTAAGCCTGGTGAATCAGCCATTGGCAAGACCATCCTGTACGACAATACCCTTAACCTGACCGTTTCCGGTATTATTAAAGAGATGCCTGCCAATACACAATTCCGTATGCCCATGATGATGTCCTATGCTTCCTTGCTCAAGTATATGGAGTGGTACAAAGACGAGAATTACTGGGGTGGCGGCGATTCCTGGTTCCAGGGTTTTGTATTGCTAAAGCCCGGGGTAAAGCCTGCTACTGTAGAACTAGCCCTCAACCAGTTGACAAAGCAGCGGGGTGAACATACCAACTATACCCGTTTTCAACTGGCCCATTTATCCGAACAACACCTGAACCCAAACCCTGAAATTGATTTCTTCAACTATGCCATCCCACGATGGCTGATGTATACCCTCACCAGTATCGGCATTTTCCTGTTATTGATAGCCTGTATCAATTTCATCAACATGGCTTCTGTACAGGCCATCCAACGCAACAAAGCCACTGGTATCCGGAAAATACTGGGCAGCAGCCGCGCCTGGCTCATTGGTCAATTCCTGTTGGAAACAGCGTTCATTGTGACCGGAGCCCTGGTGATCGGCTCATTGTTGGCCTATCTCCTGCTGCCCTACACCGGTCAGCTATTGCATACCCAGGTGGCCGAGGCCCGCAACTGGAATACCACCACTTTCTTATTCCTGGCCGTCATTGGCGGGGTGCTTACAGGCCTGTCTGGCCTATATCCTGCCATCATGCTCTCCGGGTTTCAGCCCACACAGATGCTTCGCTCCCGTTTTTTCTCCATACCCACCAAAGGATTTTCCCTGCGGCGCATGTTGGTAGTTACCCAGTTTACCATTGCATTGGTATTGGTCATTTGCACCCTCATTGGTGTAAAGCAGATCAATTATTTCTACCACAAAGAGCTGGGCTTTGACAAAGCAGCAGTTATTACCGTGAATATGCCAGATGACAGAAGCTCCGTCATCCGTGAAAGATTGCGGCGTAACCTATTGCAATCACCCGCCATCAGCGATGTTACCTTCGGACTTACCACCCCTTCCGGCACCACCAACTGGTGGTGGGCCAACGTCAAACACCATGGTCTCAAAGATGGGGAGCAACAATGGCGGCAGCAATTCATCGATACCAATTACCTGTCTTTTTTCAAAGTACCCCTGGTGGCAGGGCGCGGCTTCAACGCAGCAGACAGCACCAATGCCGTGGTACTCGTCAACGAACAGGCTACCCGTGATATGGGATACAGGAATGCTTCCCAGGCCCTGGGCCAGCAGCTATCCTTCGGCAATGAACAATACACCATTGGCGGCATTGTAAAAGATTACCAGTCCCAGAGCCTCAAATCGGGCAAAACGCCCCATGTATACATTTACAACAGGCGCTTTCAAACCGCCTGCATACGCGTAAACAACAAGCAGCAGGAAGCAGCCCTGCGCCTGGTTGAAAAGGAATGGAAGGCCATTTTCCCCGATTACTATTTTGAATACAGCTTCCTGGATGACGAACTGAAAACCTTTTATGGCGATGAAAGCAAATTAGCCAGCTTTCTGTCGCTATTCTCTATCATTGGCATCATCATCGGTTGCCTGGGTGTTTACGGCCTCGTAACCTTTGTATGCGTACGTAAAACAAAAGAGATCGGTATCCGCAAAGTATTGGGTGCCGGCTTCATCGATATCATGGCCATATTGAACGTGGAGTTCATCTGGCTCATCGTCATTGCTTTTATCATGGCAGCGCCCATAGCAGGATTTATCATGCACCACTTCCTGCAGGACTATTCCAATCGCATTCCGATGCCCTGGTGGATTTTCCTGGTGAGTGGTATAGGAGCCTTGTTGATCACCATGATCACCATCAGTTTCCAGGCCATCCGCGCGGCCCTGGTAAACCCTGTGAAGTCGTTAAGAAGTGAGTAGTAAGAAGGAATAACGAACAATAAAATATCAATCGTGATAAAGAACTATCTCAAAATCGCCTGGAGGAACTTGTACCGGAATAAGGCATATGCTTTTATCAACGTATTGGGTTTATCGTTGGGAACTGCCTGTGGCATACTCATTTTTATATTGATCACCTACCATCTCAGCTTCGATACCTTTCATACTCAGAAAGACAGGATACACCGCCTGGTTACTATAAGACAACAGGAAAGCATTACCTATACCGATGCAATACCTCAACCGCTGGGAAATGCTTTTCGGAACGATTTTACATTCGCCGAAAAAACAGCACGGGCAGTTGACTACAACAATCCGCTCATCTCTTTACCCAACGAAAAAGAAGTTAAAAAATTCCGTGAAGCAAGCGGTATTGTATTTGCCGAACCGGATTTCTTTGACATATTTAACTTCCCTTTGGTAAAAGGTGATCAAAAAACGGCTTTACGTCAACCGAATTCAGCCATCATTACGGAAAATATAGCTAAAAAATACTTTGGCAATGATGCTCCCATAGGTAAAACCATACGCCTGAATAACAACATTAATTTTGTTATTACAGGGATCCTGAAAGACCTGCCCCCGAATACAGACTTCAGGCAGGAGATTTACTTGTCATATGCCAATTTAAAGGACCACAATGCCCGGCATGCCAGCGATAGTCTCTGGGAAAACATTTACAGCGGCAGTCAATGTTACATCCTGCTAAAACCAACGATTACTGCCGGCCAGGTAAACAAGACATTACCGCTCCTCGTAAAGAAATATTACAGTGGCAGGGACCTCCAGACATGGCAGTTCAGGTTGCAGCCACTTTCCGACATTCACTTTAACCCGCTCTTTGACGGTTATGCCGAAAAAAGATACCTGTGGGCCTTGCTTTTCATTGGTCTATTCCTGCTTATCACCGCCTGTGTAAACTTCGTGAACCTCGCAACTGCCCAGGCACTTAACCGTTCGAAAGAAGTAGGCGTACGAAAAGTATTGGGTAGTTTGCGCTCCCAATTATTCTGGCAGTTTATTACAGAAACAACGCTCATCACCCTAATGGCTGTATTGTTGGCCTATGGTGCTGCCAAACTAGCCCTGCCTTACTTAAATCAGTTATTGGAATCCAATATGCAACTGGATATTTTCGGCAATTGGCGATTGCCTGTTTTTCTTTTGCTGATAGCAGGGATAGTCATCTTTTTATCCGGTTCTTATCCCGGCTTGGTATTAGCCCGCTTCCTGCCTGTACTGGCCCTTAAAGGTAAACTGTCACAAAAGCATATCGGTGGTATTTCCTTGCGCAGGCTATTGGTGATTACTCAATTTGCCATTTCCCAACTGCTGATAATCGGGACCATTGTTATAGCCAGCCAAATGCATTATTCAAAAACAACCGATCTCGGTTTTAGCAAGGATGCTGTTATTATGTTGCCTGTACCTGTGAACGACAAGGCAAAAATGAGCACGCTACATTCCAGGCTGGCCGGCATTCCAGGCGTGGAAAAAATCTCTTTGTGTTATCAGGCGCCTGCCTCAGGCAATAACTGGACTACTTCCATACACTTCGATAACCGTATAGAAGATGAATCCTGGGCCGTGAATGTAAAAAGTGCCGACGATCAATACCTCTCTACCTTTGGGTTACAACTGGTAGCCGGAAGGAATTTTTATTCGTCGGATACCTTGCGCGGATTTTTAGTGAATGAAACATTTGTAAAAAAGTTGAATCTTTTATCGCCACAGGACGTGATCGGCAAAAAAATAATCGTTGATGAGGGCTTTATAGCTCCTGTTGTTGGCGTGGTAAAAGATTTTCATAATTACTCTTTACACAATGAAATTACGCCTGTGTGCATCATGCCTGCTGTCGACAGATACGCCAACTGTGCTGTAAAAATTAAGGAAGGCCATACAAAAACCGCGCTGACAGCATTTGAAAAAGTATGGAATGAAACATATCCTGACCATTTATATACTTTTCAGTTTTTAGATGACCGCATGGCCAGGTTTTACAGGATAGATAATATCATGCTGAGGCTGATCGAAATATTTGCCTGCGTTGCTGTATTTATAGGCTGTCTGGGCCTATATGGACTGGTTTCTTTTATGGCCGTACGCAAAACAAAGGAAATAGGGGTCCGGAAAGTATTGGGAGCTTCTGTGCAACAAATAATATGGTTGTTTGGCAAAGAGCTTAGCCGGCTATTAATGATCGCGTTTATCATAGCGGCCCCATTCGCGTGGTGGGTCATGAACTTATATCTGGAGGATTTCAAATACCGCATACAAATAGGCGCAGGGGTTTTCCTGCTGGCTATTATATGCACCTTTACAATAGCTGTTATAACAGTTGGATACCGTTCTATGAGATCAGCACTGGCCAACCCGGTGAAGAGCTTACGCAGTGAGTAGTGAGTGGTCAGTTGTGAGTATAATCGCTGCTATTCACCACTCACAACTCACTACTGACAACTCGCAGTTCTTATCTCTATAAAGGAATAAAAACTAAAAATAATTGCCATAACATGTTTAGAAACTACTTTAAAACCGCCTGGCGTAACCTTTGGAAGAACAAAGCTTACTCTGCCATCAACATTGTTGGCCTGTCCATCGGCATGGCCGCCTGCATCATCATCATGCTGTTTGTGTTCTATGAAAGAAGCTTCGACCGGCAGCATACCAAAAATATTTACCGTCTTGATGAGGTGCAGAAGTTCCCGGGCATGGTGGCCCCGCAGAAGGTCGCTTTATCCATGTTTCCTATGGCTCCTACCCTGAAACAGGAGTTTCCGCAGATACAGCAGTTCACCCGCATCGATGATTTTAATAACCCTCCCCTGAACTACAAGGGTAAAAAAGTAACCCTGTCCAGGGTTTTCTGGGCCGATTCCACTTTCTTCGACATCTTCAATTATGAATTGCTTACGGGTAATAAACACACCATACTGCAAAAACCCAATAGCATGGTGCTCACCAAAACAAGTGCCGAAAAACTGTTTGGTAAAGAAGACCCGATCGGTAAAACGGTAGCCATCCAAAGCCGGGACACCATCAGCTATACGATAACCGGTATCCTGGCTGATATTCCTGGCAATTCACACCTGCAGTTTGAAGGATTACTTTCTTTCAATACACGCAATACAGCCGAACTGATGGGCAACTGGGGCGGCAACTGGCTCATCACCTATCTCGAATTAGCGCCCAACACAGATATAGCTGCGCTGGAAAAGAAATTTCCGGATTACCTGAAGCGCCACATGGCTGATCCCCGGCCCACCTTTTATGAGTTGTTCCTGCAGCCGCTGGCTGCCGTGCATGCCGGTTCAACAGACATTACCCATGACTACCTCAACTATCATAAGTTTGACGGCACCTATACCAGGCTGTTCTCTATTATTGCCATCATTGTACTGGTAATAGCCTGCATCAACTTTATGAACCTGTCTACCGCCCGCTCTGCCAGCAGGGCCAAAGAAGTGGGCGTGCGCAAATCAGTAGGCGCCCAACGGTTCCAGTTGAGCATACAGTTCATCGGTGAATCGGTGTTATTGTGCTTTATCGCCTTAATACTGGCATTGATATGGGCAAAGCTGGCCCTGCCCTGGGTGGCCGATCTGAGCCAGCGGGATATTGACCTGCCCATATTCACCAATGGCTGGTTGCTGTTAAGCACCTTGGGAGGCGCGCTGATCGTTGGTACACTGGCCGGCCTCTACCCTGCCGCCTACCTCTCGTCATTCCAGGCTGTCAAAGTATTGAAAGGCGCTATCCAAACAGGTAGGAACAAAAGCCTGTTCCGGAATATACTGGTGGTAGGCCAATTTTCCAGCGCCATTTTCCTGATCATCGCTACCCTGTTTGCCGTACGGCAGCTCAAATTCATGCAACAAAAAGATCCCGGTTTTAACAAAGACCAGGTTGTTACTATACCGCTCAACTTCAATACGAATCCCAAATACGATGCCCTTAAAAAGGAACTATTGAACAATACCCTGATTACCGGTGTCACCGCTTCCAACCAACGGCTGGGCAATAACCTGCACCAGACCGGTATCCGCTTTCACCCGGGCGATGCGCCTGCGCGGGAAATGGCCACTTCACAGGTAATAGTTGATCCCGATTACCTCACTGTTTATAAGATACCCATTGTAGCAGGCAGGAATTTTTCCAACGACTATGGCACCGACAATGCCAAAGCCTATATCGTCAATGAATCCATGGCCCGGGAATTACTCAAAGACAAACCCAAAGCTTCCTTTGAAACCCTGCTGGGTAAACGTTTTGGCTTTGGCGGCATGGACTCTGCCGGCAGCATTGTGGGCGTTGCCAAAGACTTTAACTTCAACTCCCTGCACCACAAGATAGAAACGCTCACCATCATGGACCAAAAGGACTGGGGCTTTGCAGAAGTATCCGTCCTCATTAATGGCGCCAAAGCCAAAGAAGCCATCGCTTACCTGCAAGCCTCCTGGAAGAGGATCAACCCGGGGCAGGACTTCGAATACAAATTCCTCGACGATCATTTCAAAGAGTTGTACCAGGCCGATTCACAGGTAAGTGAGATCGTGGGCATCCTTGCCGGGCTGGCCATTGTGATCTCCTGCCTTGGTTTATTTGGCCTGGCTTCCTATGCAGCAGAAAAACGGGTGAAAGAGATCGGCATCCGGAAAGTACTGGGCGCTTCAGTACAGAACATTGTACGGTTGCTGTCTAAAGACTTTTTGAAACTGGTACTCATCGCCAATCTCATTGCCTGGCCCATTGCCTGGCTGGTATTGTACAAGTGGCTACAGGATTTTGCTTACCGCATCAATATAAGCTGGTGGGTATTCCTGGCAGCCGGCGTAGTGGCCTTGCTGATCGCCCTATTGACCGTGAGCTTCCAGGCGATCAAAGCGGCGATTGCTAACCCTGTAAAAAGCTTACGCAGTGAGTAATAAATTATCAACGAAGCAAAGGCAATAATGATTAATTAATAATTATTGATTATTGTTCAGGATGCATATCAATCAAATAATAGTAGAACATTCATAAAAGATAAAACACATAACCATGAAACAAATATTCAGCCTTCTTCTCGTAACAGGCCTTGCCTGTCACGTGAATGCACAGAACGAAACACCTTTCTTAACAAAATCACTGGCCAATGAAGCCATTGAGCAGGTGCAGGCGGAAACATCCGGTGGCAATATCTCTATTACAGGAGGCGCCGGAGAAGCAAAGATCGAAGTGTATATCTGGTCCAACAATGGCAGGAAACTGCAATTGTCTAATGAAGAGATCCAGAAAAGACTGGATGAGGACTATGAGTTTTCCATCACTACGGCCAATCATAAACTAACGGCCATTGCCAAACCCAAAAAGTCGGGCAGATGGGATTGGAAAAGAGCGCTCTCCGTTTCCTTTAAAATATTTGTGCCCCGGAATGTCGCCACCACCCTTACCACCAGCGGCGGCAATATCGACCTGGCCCATTTAACCGGCACACAGGATTTCAGGACCAGTGGTGGCAACCTGCATATTGACGACCTGGCCGGGAAAATAAAAGGAACAACTTCCGGCGGTAATATCCAGCTCAAAAATTCCAAAGATGATATTACGCTCAGCACCAGCGGTGGCAATATTGATGCGGCAAACAGCAATGGTAAATTAAAGCTCACTACCTCCGGCGGCAATGTACACCTTCAGGCATTAAGCGGTGATATTGATGCCACTACCAGCGGAGGCAACGTACAGGCCAATACCATCTCCGGGGAACTGGCTGCCGTTACTTCCGGTGGCAATGTAACGCTGGACGACCTGTCCTGCAGCGTGGATGCCTCTACCAGTGGTGGCCATATGCGTGTGAACATAAAAGAATTGGGCAGCTATGTGAAGCTCACCAATTCCGGTGGTAATATAGACTTGGAGATACCCGGCAATAAAGGCGTTGACCTGAAACTGCTGGCAGATAAGATCAGCCTGGTCACCCCTATTACATTCAGCGGCACCAAAAAAGATGACCGCATGGAAGGCACCCTGAATGGTGGCGGCATCCCGGTTACTGTACGGGGAAGCAGTGGAAGAGTATCGCTGACAGTGAGGAAGTAAGTGGTGAGCAGGAAGAAAGCTAGTGGTAAATGGCGAGTAGCGAGTGGGACGATTCAGGCACTAGCCACTAGCCATTTACCACTAGCCGCGGATTCTTTAGGTAAGAATAACTGACAATAAAATACTAATCGTGATAAAGAACTACCTTAAAATCGCCTGGCGCAACCTGCTGAAGCAGAAAGCCTTTTCCTTTATCAATATCTTTGGCCTCTCTGCAGGCCTTACCTGCTTTTTATTGATAGCACTGTACCTGACAGACGAACTTACGTTTGATGTCTTTCATACAAAAGCCGGTTCCCTGTACCGGGTAATAGAAACGTCTACTACACCATCCGGAAAGGAGGCGACTGCAACAGCCGTGGCCTACAATGTTGGAGCAGCAGCACAAAAAGACCTGCCGGAAGTAGCCGGCTCCTGCTTTTTCACCGGCGGTAGCAGGACCAATGTATTGAACGACGATAACAGGAATGTATTCTATGAAACCTATCGGATCGCCAATGCCTCCTTCTTTGAGCTGTTCGACTTCCCGATATTACAAGGTAACCGCCAGGCGCTGTCGGCGCCTTATACAGTAGTACTGACAGAGGAAACAGCGCTTAAATATTTTGGCCGTAAGGACGTGCTGGGAAAAACCATCCGTACGGAGGCCGGTGGCCTTCCTTTCACCATTACGGGGGTGATCAAAATACCCGGCAACTCGCATATCCAATTCAACCTGCTGTTTTCCGAAGCTACCGACTTTGCCGATACCAGCTACAGGAAGGAGACCAGCAATGATTGGACCTCCAATGCCTACCCTACCTATATTCTGTTAAAAGAAGGGCAGGATGCAGCCGCCACAGCCGGTAAAATTGAAAAGCTGGTGATGCAGCACCGCACCGGTGAAGATGGCCGCAAAAGTCATTTCGGGCTCCAGCCATTAAGAGATATTCACTTCTATCCCAATGGATCAACAGATGAAAAATCAAACAGCCGCATCAGGTACCTGTACGTATTTGGCATTGTAGCACTGTTTGTATTGTTCATTGCCTGTATCAATTACATGAACCTTACGACGGCACGCTTTGCCGGCCGGTCAAAAGAAATTGCCGTACGTAAAGTAGCAGGCGCCCTCCGGCAAAGCCTCATTGTGCAGTTCCTGGCAGAAGCCTTGCTCATCACAGTTATATCCCTGCTGGTAGCGCTGGCCGCCGTTCAATTGTTATTGCCTGCCTTCAATGATTTCACCGGCAAGGAGCTGTCGCTTGGCTTCCACACCGATTACCGTATATGGCTTGGCGTGATAGCCATTACCGGTATAGCCGGACTGATGGCCGGCATTTACCCCGCCCTCTTCCAATCGGGCCTGAAGCCGCTCCTGCTGCTGAAGAACAAGTTGAGACTTACCCAGGGGCATTTGTCGTTCCGGCGGGTGCTGGTCGTATTCCAGTTCTCCATCTCCATCATCATGATGATCGCCACCGTGATCGTATTCCAGCAGTTGAAATACATTGACTCCAAAGACATGGGCTTCAATAAAGAACAATTGCTGGTAGTGGATATCAATAGCGGGCAGGTACGCCGGTCTGCCGCCACTATTAAAAATGAATACAGCAGACTGCCGGCCGTACAGGAGGTAACGATCACTTCCCGCGTGCCCGGCGAATGGAAAAACATTCCAATGGTAAAGGTGAAGCCGGCAGACAATGTGTCTACCATCCCGCAGGATATGTTTTACATTGGTGCCGATGAGGACTTTCTGAAGACCTATGCCATCAAACTGCAAAGCGGCAGCAATTTTGCAGCCGGCAGTCCCGACTCACAAGCCGTGCTGATCAATGCCACGGCGGCAAAAGCGCTGGGTATCACCGAAGCAAAAGGCCAATGGATGGAGATACCTGCTTCTGTATTTGGCGATGGCATCAACACCTTCGCTATTCCGTTTAAAGTACGGATCATAGGCATTGCTCAGGATTTCAACTTCCGGTCGCTACGGGAGAAAGTAATGCCCATGATCATTGGTAATACCCGGTTGCGCATTCATAATATTGACTACTTCACGGTACGGTTGAATACAACAGATATGGCCGGAACGCTGAAACAGATGGAAGGTATCCTGCACAGCATAGACGCCGACCATTTATTTGAATACAATTTCCTCGACAAGCAATGGGATCTCTTTTACCGGGAAGACAAGAAGCGGGAAGTTATTTTCCTGTGCGTGGCCTTCATGACCATACTCATTGCCTGCCTGGGCCTGTTTGGCCTGGCCACCTATGCGGCCGAACAGCGCATTAAAGAGATCGGCATCCGCAAGGTATTGGGCGCCAGCATCAGCAGCATCATTACCATGCTGTCTAAAGATTTCGTGAAGCTGGTATTGATAGCGGCCGTCATTGCTTTCCCCGTTGCCGGATGGGCCATGCACCAATGGCTGCAGGAGTTTGCTTACCAGGTGGGCCTGCAATGGTGGGTATTCCTGCTGGCAGGCTGTGCCGCCTTATTGATCGCCTTGTGCACCGTGAGCTTCCAGGCTATTAAGGCAGCCTTGATGAACCCGGTGAAATCATTAAGAAGCGAATAAGAAAGCACTGCTAATAATAAAACACTGATCGTGATAAAGAACTACTTCCAAACCGCCTGGCGCAACCTGTTTCGCCAAAAGACCTACAGCCTGTTCAATCTATTCGGACTCGCCATCGGCCTTTCCTGCGGCCTATTGCTTACCCTGCACATTAAGGAAGAGCTGAGCTATGAAAAAAGTTTTCCCAAACACAACCGCATTTACCGCGTTGTCAATACCGAATGGGCCAAGTCCTCTCCGCCTCTCGCCGGTGAAATGATGAAGTACTTCCCGGAGGCAGCCGGCATCACCCGCTTTTCCGACAGGGGTACGCGCGTAGTGAGTACGGAGGCCGACAAGCAGGGTAACAGCAAGGGTTACTTTGCGGATTCTTCTGTCATGGAAGTATTCGACCTGAAGGCACTGGCCGGGAAACCCGCAGCCGCTTTGCGTGAACCTGGTGCCATCGTGATCACCCGCAGCATGGCCAAACAATATTTTGGCAACCAGGACCCGATGAACCAAAAGATCACCTTCGACGACCAGGAAGAAATGTGGGTAAAAGGCGTGATTGAAGACCTCCCGGAAAACACGCACCTCCGGTTTGATTACCTCGCATCCATGCCTACCCTTTACAAAACACAATCACCCGATTGGATGAATGCCCGCGGCTGGATGTTTGGCTGGACCTATGTGGCCTTTAAGCAGGAACAGGACCTCACGAAGGCCAACGCTAAACTGAAAGACTTCTATAAAAAGTATTATGAAGGGTTTGGCACTCCGGAAGTGATCCGCCAGGAAGCAGACAAATGGCATTTCCAGCCGCTGACCGATATACACCTGCACTCGAACCTGATCCAGGAAATGGGCGCCAACAGCAGCATTATCTACGTGTATATTTTTATAGGGGTGGAAATATTGATATTGCTGATCGCCTGTGTGAATTTTATTAACCTCTTCACCACGCAAGCCCTGAAAAGGATGAAAGAGGTGGGTATCCGCAAGGTATTGGGAGCCGGCAAAGCCCAACTGGTGCTGCAATTTATGGGCGAGGCTTTTATCCTCACCTGCCTGGCCGCCCTGATCGCTTTGTGCCTGTACCAGGCTGCCCTTCCTTTCTACAACAATATTACCGGCAAAGACGTGTCGGCCTGGGAATTGTTCAGGCCTGTTAACCTGCTCATCATTGCCGGCATGGTCCTTTCTGTAGGGACATTATCGGGCCTGTTCCCTGCCCTCTTCATCACCCGCTTTGGCGCGGTGAGCTCCTTAAAGGCCAACCAGCTTCCCCGGTCATCCGCCTCCTGGTTGCGCAAAGGCCTGGTCGTATTCCAGTTTGTAGTATCCGGCCTGTTGATCATCTCTACGGTTATCATATACCAGCAAATGAAATTGTTCCATAATAAGGAACTGGGCTTTGACCGCAACAATGTGATCGTGGCCCGCCTGTATGGCAACTTTAAAGAACAGTCGGTAAAGCATCCGGAGGTACTGGAACAGGAGCTATTGAAGAACCCGGATATAGTGGGCATTGCCAAAGCTTCTAATGTTATTGGGGATGGACTGAGCGTGGAAGGCGTTCAGCCGCTCAATCCAGACCCTAAACGAGAATATGCATCGTCGAAAGTAATGCGGGTAGATGATCATTACCTCGATGTGATGAATATACCCCTGAAGGCCGGGCGTAACTTCTCCCGCGCCTTTCATGACTCGGCCACCTTTATCCTGAATGAAAAAGCGGTGGCCATGCTGGGCTTAAAAGACCCGGTAGGCGCTATGGTAGACAATACTGTCATGGGCGTACAAGGCAAAGTAGTGGGCGTGATCAGGGACTTCCATTTCGCTTCGCTGCACCAACAGATAGAGCCATTGGTGCTGGAATACAAACCTGAGTGGACAGGTAACCTGTTCATCAAAATCAAACCCGGCAATCCCGCTTCCGTCATCCGCTTCCTCGAAAGCAAGGTGAAAAAGATAGCGCCCAATACCCTGTTTAGCTATGGCTTCCTGGATGATCGTATCTCCGGGTTGTACAAGAAAGAAAATAACATGAGTGATATCCTGCAATTCTTTGCGGCGCTGGCCATCATCATTTCCTGCCTGGGCCTGTTTGGATTAACGGCCCATGCTGCTGAAGTACGCACCAAGGAAATTGGCATACGCAAGGTAATAGGCGCCAGCATGGCCAACCTGGTCACTTTGCTGTCGAAGGATTTCATGGTCCTCGTATTGGCAGGCAACCTGGTTGCGTGGCCTATCGCCTGGTATGTGGCCAATAAGTGGCTGCAGGAGTTTACTTACAAGATCAATATTTCCTGGGTGGTGTTTGTGGCATCGGCCATGGTTACATTGGCAATAGCTGTCCTTACGATCGGTTACCACTGCATCAGAACAGCCAGCGCCAACCCGGTGAAGAGTTTGAGGAGTGAATAGTGAATACACTCGCTCGCCTCTGGCGAGTGAGGCTATTGGCAAGCCTCTGGCTTGCTACAACAAGCCGGAGGCTTGTAAATACCCGTCACCAGCGGGACGCTGGCGACTGAGAGTACTGAGAGTGCGAGTGGGACGATGCAGGCACTAGCCACTAGCCATTTACCACTAGCCCCTGACTCGTCAGGAAAGAACAACTAACAATAAAACACCAACCGTGCTAAAGAACTACTTCAAAACAGCTTTCCGCAATATCTGGCGGCACAAGGTATTATCAGCCATCAATATCGGCGGATTGAGTATCGGCCTGGCCTGCGTTATGCTCATCCTGTTATTTGTGAATGACGAATACAGCTTTGACAGGAACCACGCCAATGGCAACCGCATTGTAAGACTCGTACATACGTTTACCGATACAGCCGGTAAAGAATTCCGCCAGGGTAACTCTGCTATACCGGCAGGCCCTGCTTTTGCCGCCTCCATACCTGAAATTGAATCTTTCTGCCGCGTCAAAGGCTGGCATATGACCGTTAAGAAAGGAACAGAAGGACTGGAAGAGCAGGTGTTGATGGCAGACAACTCCTTCTTCAATATCTTTTCCTGTAACGTACTAAAAGGCAACCG
This sequence comes from Paraflavitalea devenefica, assembly GCF_011759375.1. Classification (NCBI taxonomy): domain Bacteria; kingdom Pseudomonadati; phylum Bacteroidota; class Chitinophagia; order Chitinophagales; family Chitinophagaceae; genus Paraflavitalea; species Paraflavitalea devenefica. The sequence continues at coordinate 397,802 of NZ_JAARML010000004.1, forward strand.
GGCCAAATTATTACAGGGACAAAACGCTGTAGTACTGACAGCGCCTGCTGCCCAAAAATACTTCGGCAAAGAAGACCCCATCGGCAAGGTGGTGGAAATTGACCTGGATGAGGGTTTCAAGTCCTTCATCGTTACCGGTATCGTGGAAGCAGCCCCGCAGAATGCTTCCATACAGTTCGACATGATGATCCCTTTTGAAAACGAACTCTCTGCCGACCCGGCCGAACGTACAACGCAACTAAATAACTGGGGCACGCTGAACCTGAATACTTTTTTCCTGCTGCATAAGGAAGCCGACCGCACAAAAGCGGAAGCCAAGCTCACTTCCGTTTACCTGCAGCACAATGGCAGTGAATGGGAGAAAACGAAACAGCGCATGGGCAGTAATATCAGCCTCCGGTTCTTCCTGCAACCTTTTTATACGATGCACCTGGATGATCAGTTCTTTGCTTCCAATGGATTACAGCACTGGAGTGATGCCACTTACTCCTATATTCTTTCCGGACTGGCCATTTTACTGCTGATCATTGCCTGCATTAACTTTATCAATATAGCCCTGGCGAGGTCTATCCGGCGTAATAAAGAGATCGGCATCCGCAAAGTATCCGGCGGTTCACGCACGCAGGTGATGATGCAGTTCCTGAGCGAATCATTCATCGTTACGGCATTGTCCTTTTTACCCGCCTTTGTATTGGTACAATTGTTCCTGCCCACTTTCAGCGCACTGGCGTACAAACATTTTGATATCTCCTACCTGTTCCAGCCACGCATACTCCTGTTTTTTGCAGGCCTCTGGGTACTGGTATCCCTGCTCGCAGGCGCCTGGCCGGCCTTCGTGGCATCGGGCTTTAAGCCGGTAGCTACCTTATACGGCCGCTTCCGGTTGTCGAACAAAAATGTATTGGGCAAATCACTGGTCGTAGTGCAGTTTGTGATCGCACTCGGACTGATCATCAGTATGACCGTGTTCAACCGGCAGTTCGCTTATATGACCCGGAATACCGGCCTTGGTTTCAATACGGACAATATCATACGGCTTCAATTTCCCTGGGGTAAGAAAAACGAAGCCAAAGTATTCAGGAATGAACTGGCCAACAATCCCGCTATCGTCATGGTTGGCGCCAAGGCCGGCGACCAGAATAAGACCAAGTTCTCGGTGAACAATAAAGAAACAGACTGGACTTATTATGAAAACATAGATGACCAGTATTTGCAAATACTCGGCATTCCCCTGGTGAAAGGCCGCTATTTAAGTTACAACAATACTATTGACACCATTTCCACCTGCCTCATTAACCAGGCTTTTGCGGATGAGCTGCTGGATAAAAGCAAGGACCCGCTGGGACAGGTAGTAAGCCGCCCCGGCAATAAAATAACCTATACGGTAGCAGGCGTAGTAAAGAACTATCATCTTGCTTCCTTTAAAGAAAAGATACAGCCTGTTGTTTACCTGCTCGATAAAAGAGGCAGCACCTTTAATACCTTTATCAAATACGCACCGGGCCAGGCAAAAACAGCTACCGCCGCTATTGAAAAAACATTCAGGTCCATCCTGCCCTATGCCACCTTCGATTACCAGTTTCTGGATGACTGGAACAAGCGGCGTTATGTAGCGGAGGAGCATTGGAAGCAGATTATTACCTATGCCGCCATTATTGCTATCCTCGTATCCTGTCTCGGCCTGTTTGCACTTACTACCCTGGCGGTAGAACAGCGGATAAAGGAGATCGGTATCCGCAAGGTATTGGGCGCTTCGGTGGTCAATATTACCGGGATGCTGTCGAAAGACTTCCTGAAGCTGGTATTGATCGCCTTTGTGATTGCCGCCCCTGTTGCCGGATGGTTCATGTACAACTGGCTGCAGGATTTTGCCTATCGTATTCCGCTCAGCGCCTGGATCTTTATTGGCACCGGGCTCATCACCGGGTTAATAGCCCTGGTTACGATCAGCTTCCATACCATCCGGGCAGCTATTGCTAATCCGGTGAAGAGTTTGAGAAGTGAGTAGCAGAAGAAGGTGAGTGGCAAATAGCGAGTGGGACGATGCAGGCACTAGCCACTAGCCATTTACCACTAGCCTCTGGCTCGTCAGGCAAAATCACTAACAATAAAACACCAATCGTGATAATAAACTACATCAAGATCGCCTTCCGTAACCTGCGCAAACGCAGGGGACATACTTTCTTAAACATCGCAGGCCTTACCATTGGCATGACCTGCTGCCTGCTCATCTTTCATTACGTATCGTATGAAAGAAGTTATGACGACTTTCATAAAGATGCCAATGACATCGTTCGCTTGCGAATAGACAGCTATAGAGGGGGTGAGCTAAGGTGGAAATCGGCTACCGTATACCCCGCTATTGCTCCCACTATGAAGAAGGACTTCCCGGAAGTGCAGGATTTCTGCCGGCTCATTGATGCTGACCTGCTTATTACGAATGAAATTACCCAGGCAAAATTCAGTGAGAAGAAAGGCTACTTTGCCGACCAGTCTACATTGAAAATGTTCAACATACCCCTGGTGCAGGGAAGCCCTGCTACAGCGCTTACCGGTCCTGATAAAATGATCATCTCTACAAGTATGGCCACCAAATACTTTGGGCGCCAGGACGCCCTGGGTAAACAATTAAAAGTACTTTATGATGGCTTTACGCAAAACTATGAGATCAGTGGGGTGTTCAAAGACTACCCGGTCAATTCACACCTTGACATTAAATATTTAGTCTCTTATGATGCTTTTAAGAAGACGCTTTTGATGTCTGGTGATAGCAGTGATCCAGCCGAAACCGCCTGGGGATGGTATGACTTTTACGCTTATATCCAATTAAAACCCGGCACTGATATCGATCAATTTGCAGCCAAGGTACCCGCCTTCAGTGACCGGCATATGAACAGCCGGGAAAGCGCCCGTAAGAACAATAACAAAACGGAAATACACCTGATGCCATTGAAGGACATCCACCTGTATTCCAATTTTAACCAGGAGGCTGAAGTGAATGGTAACGGGCAGGCAGTAGGCTTTTTATTCCTGGTGGCCATTTTCATTATTGGCATTGCCTGGATCAACTACATCAATCTCGCCACTGCACGCTCCGTAGAGCGGGCAAGAGAAGTAGGCGTACGCAAAGTATTGGGCGCCCTGCGTACTGACCTGATCAAACAATTCCTGACCGAGAGTCTGCTGCTGAATATTGTGTCCCTGGTACTGTCGATCGGTATATTCTATGCATTGATCATTCCTTTCGACCGGTTTACCGGTCATCCGGATACCCATATATCCTTGTCTCCTCATTACTGGCAGCTCTTTACCATCCTGTTTGTGGCAGGCACTTTTTTATCGGGCCTGTATCCTGCCTTTGTGCTCTCCGGCTTCCAGCCCATTAAGGTGCTCAAAGGCATGTTTAAGAATTCTGTCAGCGGCTTGTTATTGCGCAAAGGACTCATCGTACTACAATTCACCACATCGGTTGTACTCATTGCCGGCACCATCATCGTATACCGGCAGGTGAGCTTTATGCGCGATCAAAAACTGGGCGCCAATATTGATCAAACACTGGTGCTGGAAGGCTCCAAAGCGGCGGCAGACACTGCTTACAAGAATACCTTCCTGTCTTTCAAAACGGCGGTCACCCAACAAAGCGGTGTAAAAAAAATGGCAGCCTCTACCAATGTCATGGGACAGGAGATATACTGGACCAATACCCACAAACGCGTGGATGCAAGCGGAGAATCGGGCAATACCTTATATAGCCTCGGCATCGACGCTGAATTTATCCCCCTGTTTGATATGAAGCTGGTAGCAGGCAGGAACTTTGCCGATGATTTCGGCACGGAAAGAAAAAACATATTGTTGAATGAAACAGCTATAAAAATACTCGGCTTCCCCAATATTGAAGCTGCTATTGGCAAGAAGATCAACAGTGGCCGGGATACCAATACAGTAGTAGGTGTATTGGCCGATTATCACCACCAGGGATTGCAAAAAGCGATTGAACCGATGATCTTCCGGTTCAGGCCCGGCAACAGGAACTTTTATTCTATTAAGGTAGCCACGGGTAACCTGCCGGCCACTATCGCCACCATTAAAAATACCTGGGACAAACATTTCCCCGCTGACCCATTCAATTATACTTTCCTCGATGAAACCTTCAGCCAGCAGTATAAAGCAGACATTCTCTTTGGCAAAGTATTCGGCATCTTCGCCTTCCTGGCCATCCTCATCGCCTGCTTTGGCCTGTTGGGATTATCGGCCTATAACGTGATACAACGTACGAAAGAGATCGGCATCCGTAAGGTATTGGGAGCTTCGGCACAAAGCATCCTGGTGCTGTTGTCCAAAGACTTTATGAAGTTGATCATGGTGGCGCTGGTGCTGGCCATCCCGGTGGGCTGGTACATCATGCACCAATGGCTGCAGGATTTTGCTTACCGCATTTCCATCGGCTGGTGGATCTTTGCCACAGCCGGTATACTAGCCCTGCTGATAGCCTTGCTTACCATTTTGCTCCAGGCGGCAAGAGCAGTAGTGGAGAATCCCGTGAAGAGCTTAAGAAGTGAGTAGTGAAAGAAAGCGAGTGGTGAATGGCAAGTAGCGAGTGGGACGATGCAGGCACTGGCCACTAGCCATTTACCACTAGCCACTGGCTCATCAGGAAAGAATAGCTAACAATAAAACACTAATTGTGATAAATAAGTATTTCAAATCCGCCTGGCGCAAACTATGGAAGCATAAAACAGAAAGTGTTATCCACCTGGCAGGCTTGTCCATTGGTATGACGGCCGCTGTACTGATCATGCTGTGGGTACAAAATGAGTTGAGCTACGACAACTATCACCCGCAGGGTAAGCAGGTATACCGCATCACCAACCACGTACCCATTACCAAAGAAGAAACCTGGGTATGGGAGAATTCACCTTATTCCCTCACTCAAAAGGCCGCCGAAGAGATACCGGAGATAGAAGCGATGGGACTGCTGGCGCCCGCCTCCTATAACACGCCCATTATTAACATGAACGGGCGGCTATTGAAAGAAAAAAAAGCAGCTTATGTTTCCAGGGGCTGGTTCGATGTGTTCAAATATGACTTTATAGAAGGCTCGCCCGCTACTTTTTTCCAGCAGCCCTTTAGCCTGCTGTTGACAGAATCGGGAGCTAAAAAATACTTCGGCAAAAAAGATCCTGTGGGCCAGGTGATGCGTATTGACACCCTCAACTACCAGGTACAGGCCGTGGTGAAAGACGTTCCCACCAACTCCAGCTTTCAGTATGACATGCTCATCCCGCTGGACGCCCTGCAAAGCAACCCCAACAAAAAGAAGCAGGACCTGCAATGGGGCAATTTCAGCTATATTACTTTCATTCGCCTGCGTGCGGGAACATCACTTGCACAGGTAACCAATAAGCTCAATAGCCTGCTGGACAAAAACAGGAAAGACAACAAGATAACCACTTCCCTGTTGCCCCTGCAGCAACTGCATTTTGATAATACCGTGCAGTCTTCATCTTTTACAGCAGGCAACCGCCAATCAGTATACATCTTTGCCATCCTGGCCATCCTCTTGCTGATAGTAGCCTGTATCAACTATGTGAACCTCACCACTGCCCGGGCCAGCCTGCGCTCCAAAGAAGTGAGCATCCGCAAGATCGTAGGCGCAGCAAGAGGTTCCTTATTTGGCCAGTTCATGATAGAATCGGTACTTACCAGCCTGCTGGCCCTGCTGCTCACGATATGTTTTGTACAACTATGCTTACCCTTCTTCAACCGGCTTACCCAACAGCAATTCTCCCTGCCATTTGCCTCCGGCCGTTTTTGGGGGTTGATCACCGGTACACTGGCAACAGTAACTTTGCTCACCGGCATCTACCCTGCCCTGTTATTATCCTCCTTTAAACCCATCAGCCTGTTCAAGGGCAACAATATATTAAAGCTGAAAGATGTCACCCTCCGTAAAATATTGGTGACAACACAGTTTACGGTCTCTGTAATGTTAATAGCGGCCACGCTGATCATCTATGGCCAGCTCAATTATATCCGGGACCAGAACAGCCACTTTAACCGTTCGCAGGTATTCAGTTTTACCGTACCCTATAAAGTAATGGGTCCCTACCTGCGGGATGAAGGCAAAGTGAATAGCTTTCACAACGCCCTGAAGCAGGAATTGCTGACTACCCCTGGTGTGGAACAGGTATCGGTGGCGAATGAATCGGTGATTGATATACAAAGTTCTTCTTCCGGTAATGCAGACTGGGCAGGCCGGCCAACCGATTTTGAACCGGCCCTGGTACGGTTATCAGCCGATGCCAACTTCCCTTCCCTCTTTGGCCTGCAGTTAGTAACAGGACGCTGGTTCCGGCCCAATGATAAGTCCGATGCTATGAACAGTTTCATCCTGAATGAAACCGCTATTAAGCAATTAAAGATCCGTCAGCCCTACATTGGTCAGTTCTTCCGGTTCAACGGGGATTCGGGCCAGATCGTAGGTGTGGTGAAGGACTTTCATTTCCGCAGTCTGCATGAAGCAGTCACTCCCCTCGTATATCATACCGGTGATGACTGGTGCAGCAGTTATTTTATAAAAATAGCCCCTAAAAGTGCGGCCACTGTTCTGGCCAAAACAGAAAAAATATGGAACAGAACAGTTCCCGGCGAGCCCTTTGAATATACCTTCCTCGATGAGTCATTTGACAAATTATACCGCGCGGAAAATAAAATATCTATGCTCATGACGCTCTTTGCCGGCATTGCCATCTTTATTTCCTGCCTCGGCCTGCTGGGGTTGGCGGCCTTTACTACGGAGCGGCGCATGAAGGAGATCGGTATCCGGAAAGTATTAGGGGCCAGCATCCGGAGCATTATAACGTTATTATCAAAAGAGTTTTTCTTGCTGGTGCTCATTGCCATTGTAGTAGCCACACCTGTTGCCTGGTGGACGATGGACCTGTGGTTGCAGGATTTTGCTTACCGCATCCGTATCAGCGCCTGGACATTTTTATCCGCCGGTATGATCGTGGTACTGATCACCCTGATTATTGTTGGCCTGCATGGATTGCGCGCAGCGATTACGAATCCCGTGAAGAGCTTAAGAAGTGAGTAGTGGAAGAAAGCGAGTGGTGAGTGGCAAGTAGCGAGTGGGACGATGCAGGCACTAGCCACTAGCCATTTACCACTAGCCGCTGGCTCATCAGGAAAAAATAGCTAACACTAAAATACTAATTGTGATAAAGAATTACATCCTATTGGCATGGAGGAATCTCATACGGCACAAAACATTCTCCATTATCAATATCCTCGGGCTCTCCGCAGGCATTGCCTTCGTATTCCTGATCGGCGCCTATATCTGGGGTGAGCTGCGCGTAAACAATTCCATTCCCGATAATGACCGCGTGTTTATCCTGCAGAGCAAGTGGCAGAAGGCAGATATGGGCATGAGTCTTACCACGCCTGCCCCACTGGCAAAGGCGCTGCGGGAAAACTTTCCCGACCTCGTAGCTGATTATTATCACCATGATGGCATCAGTTCCATTGTATCCAAAGGCAATAAGTATTTCCGGGAAGGACTGCAACCAGGTGATGCCAGCTTCCTCACCATGACCGGCTTTCCCCTGTTGTATGGCGATGCCCGCACCGCCTTCAACAATCCCAATGCCGTGGTGCTCACGGCAGCCAAAGCACGCAAGTACTTTGGCCGTGCCGATGTGATCGGTGAAACCCTCACCTTCCAATCCTTCGCCGGCACCAAACAGGATTTTATCATTACCGGCGTATTGAAAGACCTGCCTTACAATACGGTCACCAATTTCACCAATACCTCCAATGAGATCTTCCTGCCCACCGAAAGCCTGCGCTTCTTTGGCCGCTATGATGGCTTCCAGGCCTGGCCCAACGTGTACATCGTAAACTATGTAAAATTGCAGGCAGGCGTACAACCTGCCGATCTGCAAAAGCCCATTCAGCAATTGTTGAAGCTGAATGCATCGCCGGAAATAGCCGCTAACCTGCAGGTACAATTGGTGCCGTTGAATGAATATTACCTGCAATTGAACAATGGCCTGGCCCGCAGAATGGTGTATACCTTGTCTTTTGTAGCCTTGTTTATCCTGCTGATGGCAGTGATCAATTTCATCAATATTACCGTAGGCAATTCCACCACAAGATTGAAGGAGATCGGCGTACGCAAAGTAATGGGTGGCAGCAGACAACAGCTCATCGGGCAATTCCTCATAGAATCCATTGTACTGGCCCTGATCAGTGTAATACTGGCCCTGGGCATTTACCAGTGGGCCATCCCCTTCTGCAGCAAAATGCTGGGCAGGCCGCTTCCTTCGCTGACGGCATTGCCGCTTCAGTTTATGCTCATCCCGGTATTGATGGCACTGGTAACCGGTACACTGGCAGGATTGTACCCCGCTTTTATCCTTTCCTTGCAACCTTCGGTAGACTCCCTGAAAGGGAAGCTGAAAACGGTGAAAGAGAAAGTAGCTTTCCGCCGGTCGCTGGTGGCTTTACAATTCACCACCGCCATTGTAGTATTTGTAGGCGCTATTGTGGTTGACAAGCAGCTCTCTTTTTCTTTCAACAGCAGCCTGGGCTACGACAAGGAGCAGGTGATCACAGCAGCCGTGCCGCGCGACTGGACTGTGAAAGGCGTGCAGCACATGGAGATGGTGCGCGATGAAATGGCCACCCTGCCGGCTGTGTCTTCAGCCAGCTTCTCTTATGAGATACCCGACGGTATGAGCGGCAATGACAATATGAAGCTGTACAAAGCAGCAGAAGATTCCAGCCGGGGTATTAATGTCACAGGCTTAAGTACAGATGATCAATATGCCACCACCTATAAATTGCAACTAGCAGCCGGCAAGTTCCTGGAAAGGGATACTACTGCCCTTGTGATCAATGAGAAAGCGGCCCGCGCATTGGGCTGGAACGATCCACATGCCGCCCTGGGACAAAACATGCGGTTCCAAGGCTCCCAACAACGCTATACCATTGCCGGCGTGGTAAAAGATTTCCATTTCACCAGCAAGCATGAAGCGATTGGTCCAATGGCATTCCTGCATGTGAAGAATACCCTGATGTACCGCTACCTCTCCTTCAAAGTTAAACCGGGCAATATGCCCGAAACGCTTGCTGCGCTGGAAAAGAAATGGGCCGCCGTAATGCCGGGAGCGCCATTTGATTATAAGTTCATAGATGATACGCTGGGCTTTATGTACCGTTCAGAGATACAACTGAAGAAGGCGGCGCAAATGGCCACCCTCCTGTCGCTGGTCATTGTATTGCTGGGTGTATTTGGTATTGTGGCGCTGAACATCAGCCGCCGTATGAAGGAAGTGGGCATCCGTAAAGTACTGGGCGCTTCGGGCTGGCAGATCATCACACTTTTCCTGAAGGAGTTTGCCTGGATGATCTTATTGGCCAACCTGATTGCCTGGCCATTGGCCTACCTGGTACTGGAAAACTGGCTCAGCAACTTTGTGTACCGTATCCACATCAACTGGATACCTTTTGCCACCGTAGCGCTGGTGATTGCGGCATTGATCACCGTTATGGTGACCATCCAAACTTTTGTGAGGGCATTGAATAATCCCGTGAGGAATCTGCGGAGTGAGTAAATAGAACCAATTGAATGACTTATATGTCTAATTCAGGAAAATGGATGTGTTTATCCTCGTAATCTTTAACCAGTACAAGCAATAAATCCAGTTCATCAGCTTCAGGTGTACCTTTTGCTGCCTGAAATATTTCCATAGTACGCTTAAGGGCTTTTTTATACTGGGCCTCGGTTTTAATTACTTTCCAGTTCATATTATTTTGTTCGACCTCAAGATTAACATCCATATTATTGAGTAACATAAGTGTTGTTATTCTATACTGTATAGCTACGGACGAATATGTAAATTTATATTAGTCCATAAGTATTAATGAAATATATTTGTGGACGACTATAAAAAAATAAATTTGTCCATAACTTATGGCAGAAACGATCCTGTTTCCTATTCACAACAATATTCAGTTCGCGGGCAAGCAGATAAAAATTGATCGTAGCTCGCTCGCGACCGTACTTACAAACGCACCATCAAAAGTGATCATACTGTCCGGCGACGGCGGTAGCGGTAAGACTGCACTGATAAAAGAGGCCGGCATTACCTATGCGCAGAGCGTTTCGCTCCTAGCTGTCGGCTAAATTATTACAAGAGGATCCCCGCCCTGGCGCGACCTGTCCCGCCCTGCGGAAAGCATCCAGCGCAGACAAGTGCATGAACGTGCTTGTGTCCCTCCTTCCAATCCAACAAATCCTTTAAGAGGTCTCATACGCTTAATCATTCCGAATCATTCAATTAATACTATATTTCTTCATACTCTCCTGTCTCATGGAAAAACTCAAACAACCTGTTTTGCAAAACAAAATCACTATCACGTTCTAAAATAAGATGAATAGAATCGCCGATACCATTCTCAGCTACAACAACCGATTTGTAGGTTTCAGGATGCCTGTCGGCATATTCATGCTGTATATAAAACTTTGAGACAGGCAGTAGCTTATACCCCTTTATACGAAGGCTTTTGTTCAAATAGTTATTCTTAAATAGCTTAGGGAAAATAACCCTTAACTCTATTTCCTTCTCCTTGAACTTGTCGTCCTCCAATACAGCAGCATCAAGCTCCGGGTCTTCCTGATCAAGCCGCACTGCTTTTGCATAATAAAATTTATCATCTTCTGACTCTTTGTAATGTAATCTTGAAGATAGCTTCATATTTATCTGCAGGCTTGCTTTACTAGCATACCTGCTCTGGTCAACTCTAATACGAAGCCATTGTGCCGAACCAAAAGCCATCTGGCCAGGAAGGTTCTTTTCCAAGGCATCTTTAAGATATTGATTGACGATGATATTCCCGTGAATAGAATAAGAATACATATCAAAATCAGTTATCATACTATAGCTGTCCGGTTGTATTCTTACACCATTTTCATCAGGAGAATATTTCTCCTCTAAAACATCTTTTACCCGTATTAGATCATCATAGCCTTTTATAACTTCTGTTACCTTCCCATGTCCACGGTTTTCAAAGTCTTTATAGGAATAATAAAACTGCCTGTTTGAATAATCCAGGTCTTTGGAAAGGGTATCCGTTTCAAGTTGAAGAATATAATACTTGGTGGATGTGGTAATCTTTTGGGGGTTAAGCCGCACCTCATGATAATAGTGCTTCGGCAATCTAAACTGATCAAGTATTGATCTTACATGCTCGCTTACCAATAAAATGGTGTAATAAGAAAAAGAGCTGAATCGGGGTACTTCATAAAGCCGGTCGGGACCTTCCTGTAAAGAACCATTGATCAATACCAGGGCTTCATTTAGCTCAAATATCCCTATTCCTTCCCGGTACAGTTGGAATGGATCATCTCCCTGAACTTTAAACTCGGGTGTCAATCCATATATATCATGCTGAATGGGCTCTAAAAAATAATATTGCTGACCATAATCAAACAGGTCTTTAAAGATCTTTTCTACGCCTTGCTCGTTAATTATCGGAAGGAATATTTTGTTATAAACTTCCTGTTGATTGTGATTAAAACGGAACTTATTTAACACTTCTTCAAAGTCAGACGCCGGTAAATTTTTTATCACCTGGGTGTCATGATTATTGGCAGGCAGGAGTTTCAATCGGTTTATTTTATCTTCTGTCCATAAGATCTTATCATTCCAGGCAAGTTCATGCCAAACAAATCTGTTCTCATACTTAGTAAGAAACTCAATATCCCAATCAATCACTTTATTCTTACTGATAGCTCCCCAGTCGAGCTCATACTCATATTGTGCAATAAAGGCTTTATCCAGTGGGTAAAACTCACACAGGTGAGACAAGAAAATATCCCAATAAGACTGAAGTATTGTTTCTGCTGTCATTATATCAGGCATTTGTCGAATAAAAATACGGCCTCGCAATCGTCGTTACCACATATCCTGGTGTATCACGAACGACCGCAACATCAGGTACTGGCGCAAGTATGTCGCCCGGTGCTGTGCGTGGCATACTTGTGCCTGTTTCAATCTTCTGCTCCACCTCCACCAACGGCACCTTATCTTCCACATACTGCCTGGTCAATGCAGCTTTCACTTCCTCTACCGTTTGGCCGTTTTTGATCATGCTGAATGCCATGCCCGACAACTTGCCGTATACGCCATGTTGCCGCTGGTCTTTCGGTATGGTATAGTAAATAAGCGTTACTGCTTTGGAGGCTTTGGCAAACATACGCGCGTATTCCATCGTGCGCTTACGCCGTGGATCACGCCTGAAACTGCGGCCCGTTTTGGAGCCGTTCTCACGTTCAATGTCTTCACCATGCTTATTTTTATACCCGATGGTTGCTCCCAGTTTGCCGGTAAATCGATGTGATCCACATTGCTTTGCCATAAAAATTGTTTTACAGTGTTCTTGTAATGATGAAATCACTTCTACACACAAACCTGCTCGCGTACTCACGTTACCCAAACTTACAGCATTCACTACTGAATTTCCAAATCACCATGACGCAAAATGCACCAAATGACGCATTTGACGTATTTGACGCATTTTGCACATTATGACGCTTCTACACACCTCGCTCGTTACCTCGCTGCCTCAATGCCTTGTTGCCATATTCACTCCCTATCCCTCCCATATCTATCCCAGGGTAAGCCTATAGTAAGCCCAAGGTAAGCCCAGGTATTGAGCGTACCTCAAGCGTATCATAAGCGTACCCTGAGCGTACCTGGAGGGTATATTAAGCGTCAGTAAAAATGGTAAAAGAAGACTGTCCGGTCAGCAGAAAGGCTTTCGGAGACAGACAGAAAGTGTCCCGGACCACAAAGAGAGAAAGTATAGTTGAAGCAACCTGCATAAAGAAAAAGAGAAATAGTGATCAGCAATAATACTGTAATCAGTGCTACCTAAAATTACCACAATCACTCATCATTACAATAAAAAACATAGCTGCTTTCCCCTCCGTTCCAACCAGTCAGCTTATGCCCCCGGTTTACTTATTAAAAAAGTATAACTGCCCGTTATGCTGTATATCATTGAAAATAGTATAAGGAGCACCTGCAATAATCGTATTACCGGCAATCACCAATGCCTTGCCAAGCGCGGGTCCATGTGTTCCTTCTATTGGATCGGATGAAGTCAGGATAGCCTGTTGCAGCCAGTTATTACCAGCCTTCTTAAACACATATACCTTTCCCGCATCATTAACGCCTGCAACACCGGCCGACTCAGCGCCTACTGCTATATAACCATTGTGCAGGTAAACACTGCTGCCAAAAGCATCGCTTTTTTTACCATCGGAAGCGGTGAGGGTAGTTTGATATACCCAGTTATTGCCATTCCGGATATATAGGTGTACCCGTCCGTTACCATTATCCGGCTGGTATACATATTGCGTGGCGCCTACCAGCAGGGTATCACCTTTAAGAAAAAGCGATTTGCCAAACATTTCCCGGCCAATATATTCCGGGGAAGTAAAGGAAGCAGTAAGATTCCAGGCATTGCCGTTCAACTGGTAAATAAAAACCTTTCCCCTGTTCTCTTGATAACCATTGAGCGTAGCTGTGGGAGCGGCAATGGCCACCAGGTTGCCAGACATGCTGATGCTCTCCCCAAATCGTTCCAAAACAGTAGCATCAGGCGATGTTACAGCAGGCAGCGGCAACCAAATATTCGCAGCTACATCCCGCCGGTAAAAATAGACTTTCCCCTGCTGCAGATTCCCATTAATACTTTTATAGGGAGCGCCTACAGCCGCATTATTGCCCGACAGCGCAGCAGCATAACCAAAATAGTCGTCATTCACAGCATCAGGCGCTATAAGGTTGGCCCGCAAAACAGCGGCGCCATTATTGTCTACCGAAAATATATAAGCCCGCCCCTGCAGTGCATTGGCGCCATGCTCTCCTGCCAGGAGAAAATTACCATCCATACTAACGCTGCGGCCAAACTGCCGTTCGCTACCCGGGTAAGGAGATATGATGTCGGACAGGTATTGCCAGCCTGCGGCCGTTTTTTTAAAAACACGCACTGACCCTGCCTCATGTACGCCGAGATTCGGATGTACATCAGCAGGCGCACCAGCCACCAGCAAATCACCGGACAAAGCCAGTGAGAAGCCCAATAAATGGCCGGATTGACGGTTCATATTTTCCATATAGGAAAATAGCTCAAGACCAATAACACTGCTTTCCGTTCCATAACTAAGCTGATTCCCCCAGTTGGCACGGCCACCGGTAAGACTCACCCACCTGGTGCCCGTATACCCTTCAAAATCATTTTTATCAGCATTCCATTGTAGGGTGCCAGCAGCAACATTGCCCGAACCGGCGCCCACCTTAATAGCACCGTTCACGTCCAGCTTCTGGGTAGGATTATTGGTGCCAATACCTACATTTTGCGCATGCGTTGTGCTGATATTTATAATGATCAACAGATACAGTAATAACTTTTTCATTGTTGGGTTTAAATGTGCAGCAAAGCTATTGCTATCGTAAAAGCACGCCGCTTCACATTGAGCAACCGGACGCTTTCAATTATTGAACAGTCAGCCATCCGCATTGTCCTGCTTTGCGGGACACCAACTCATGGTAAATGGTGAATACCTCGTGGTAACTGGGTATCGTTAAGCAGGCATAAGCGTAGTTTACACCTGGGTTGTTAGTAACAATCCGATTGCGTAAACCATCCTGCCCGGTTATTTTCGCCTGCCAATTATTCAATCATTAAATCAACAGATCCCATGAAAAAGCTCTTTACTTTTCTTGGCGGGTTCGCCTTATGCGTTACCATCAACGCACAAACCCGCTTCACCGAAAAATGGACAATCCCCAATACCACCCGTTTTTACTGGGGCATGACCTACCAGCCAGCCGGCTATAACAGTTCCGACTCCTCCTATCCCCTAATTATTTTCACCCATGGATATGGGGAAGGATATGGGAGTACAGGAGCGGATAGCATCAGCGTAGACTCATCCCTGTACAATACAGGATTGCCCAAGTACCTGAAAAATGGTAACAATATTCCCTTCCTGGTATTTGCCCCGCAAACACGAATAGGCGATATCAGCGGCGCTGAATTAAACAGGCTGATCAACCTCTTCAAAGCCAAATACAGGGTAGACCGTAACCGGGTGTATTTAACAGGCTTAAGCTTTGGAGGAAGAAGCGTGATGCGGTATTTCCTGGAAAATACCGGTTATGGCGACAGCATTACTGCCGCTGCCTCCCTCGCTACACACTATGAACAAGGAGATAGCGCCTGGCGGGTCAACTCAGACCGGTGGGCAGGAAAAGATATCTGGCTCGTATGCGGAACGGCAGATAACAACTCACCCTCTTTCCGCTATAACAATAGCATACGGTATGCAGATTCCATCAACGCCAACGGCGGTACCGCTTTATTGACGCCTGTAGCAGGAGGTGGACATAACGGAGGAGTATGGGACAATGTCTACAACAAGAGCATCAAATACAACGGGGCAACCGATATTTATGCCTGGTTCCTGCAACATTCACTCCAGCCGCCACCACCAGATACTACACCTGTATCCGGCAGCCAGCGTATTTTGATTGATCTGGGTGCCGCCGCCACGACTACTACCGACACGAATAATGTACAATGGAATAATATCACCAGCGGCGTTGCCGGCACCTGGCTGGCGACCGCGAAAGATACTGTAGGTGTAACAGTCAACCTGTCTATTGCGGCCGATAAGAAACCCAGCGGCACCTATACGACCGGTGATATTTCCGTTAACACCAATGGTTATGTAAGCCCTGTAGGCGATTATCCGGCCAGTGCCATACGTGATAATGTGTACTTCCATACTTCTTCCGGTATTACCAGTCTCACGTTCGCTATCCCTGCCGGCAAGAAAGCAACGATCTCTTTCTGGGGCAACCGGGAAGGTACTGGCCCACGGATATTACAGGTAAGAAAAGCAGGTGATAGTGCGTGGAAAGAATATGACGCCGCGTACAATCATACTTATACCAACCACGCGCAGTTTACCAATTGTTATGGCAGCCAGGTGATTGAGGCCCGCGTGAAAACCGGCAGCACCTTTGGCCATATCTCGGTAATAGATATACGGCTTAGCGATAGTACTGCATCATTGAGCCAGGCGCCCGCCGCCCTGGTAGCAACAGTAACCCGGGAAAGTATAGCCACTTTCGATGGCAGTATCAGCCTGCGCAATAACCCGGCTAAAGGAAATACAATATTGAGTGTGAATACAGCGGAGAAAGGAAAGATGACGGTACAATTATTCAATAACCGGGGACAACTGGCCAGGACCTACCAGTATGAAAAGCCTGCAGGGTATTTCCAGCAGTCTATAAGCCTCGCGGCCCTGCCAGCCGGATTGTATTATGTGCAAATAAGGACCGGCTATACAAGCACGACCAAAAAATTAGTGGTATTGCCATAGCCACTGAATAAGATTTCTATAACACCGGAGAAGTCCGAAAGGCTATTATCTTATTATTAATTGTAATAGGTAATAGCTCTTCGGGCTTTATCGTTCTTTTTAATTATAATTTAATAAATATATTTACGGCCTCATCTGACCCATGCCAGATAACGCCCACATAAAAAGGTTGCTTGACCAGATTGCACTGCAGGATAGCAAAGCCGCTTACAAAGAGCTGTTCCTCCTGCTGTACAAACAGTTGTGCCAATTTGCGTATGGCATCCTGAAATCACACAATGATGCCGAGGAAGTTGTTTCAGACACGTTTGCTTTTGTGTGGGAAAAAAGAGAAAAGCTGACCAATATTGAATCCCCCCTCTCCTACTTATACACTTCCATCAAAAACAGATCACTCAACAGGATCGAGCGCCAAAAACGCCAGCGGGCGCTGGATACAGGCGAATGGATCGTACCGCTCAACAGTGTTTACTTCGATCCGGAAAAATTACTGATGACAGAAGAACTGATACAAAAGATCAGGAAAGCCATTGAAGAATTGCCGGTCCGCTGCCAGCTTATTTTCAAACTGGTAAAGGAAGACGGACTTAAATACAAAGAAGTAGCCGACCTCTTGCAGATCTCCGTAAAAACAGTAGAAACCCAAATGGCTATCGCCATCCGCCGCCTGGGTAAGTGTATGTACCTGGACATTACCGCTCACCAGGGGCAAAAGACGCCTAAGAAATAATCCCAAAAAATATTTTATCCGCCTTTCAGGGTTTTCTTATCGCAGGAATGTCTTACTGGCATAACCCAATCCAACCGAATGAGCCAGGAGGACTTTTGGATCATCTTTTCAAAGAAATTAGCGGGAGAAGCCACCCCGCAGGAGCTACTGGAGCTGGAGCAATTGATCCGCCAGCATCCGGAATGGCAGTATGCTTTACAGAACCTGGAAGATATGTGGCATTCCAGGCAGCCTGCCGATACCCCGCAAGCAGAAGACGCTTACCTCCACCACCTGCAGCGCATGGCTGAAAACAATATTGCCTTTGACTATGATCAGGATATTGATACGCCGGATGCCGGCAACTCCTTTTCCGGGAAAAGGCATTGGCGGAAGATCTATGCCCTTACCGGGGTGGCGGCCTGCCTGGTATTGGTCTTTTTCCTCGTATCCCGCAAATCGCCCGGCATAAAAAACAACATGCCCGCCAGCCCCGCCATGAACGTGATCAGCGCCCGCCTGGGCGCTACCTCCAACGTTCAGCTTCCCGACGGATCGATGGTCCGGTTGAATGCAGGCAGTAAGCTCACCTACCATAAGGATTTCGGTAAAGGGAACCGGGAAGTGACCTTAACCGGTGAAGGTTTCTTTGATGTGGTAAAAGATGCAACCAGGCCATTTCTCATCCATGCCACCGGTTTTGATATCAAAGTACTGGGTACCGCTTTCAATGTAAGAGCTTACCCGGAAGACAAGACCTCAGCCATCAGCCTTATACGCGGACGTATTGAAGTATCCCTCAGGAGCCGCTCAAACGATAAGATCACCCTTTCTCCGCATGAGCAACTGATCGTAAACAACACCATAAAAGCCGGTAAAGACACCCTCCTGCTCCAGAGCCCCGGAAAACCGCTGGTATCTATCAACAAACTGCAATACAATCCGCTCGACAGTACAGTAGCGGAGATCGAGTGGATCAACAACAAACTTGTTTTCAATGAAGAACTTTTCGGAGAGCTCGCTGCCCGGATGGAACGGCGCTATGGCGTAGAGATTGTGATCAATGACCCTGTGCTGGCAGCCAAAAAGCTTACCGGGACCTTTACCCATGAAACCATTGAACAGGCTATGGAAGCACTGACCATCACCACCCCTTTTCATTTTGAAAGGCAGGGTAACAAAATAATTATTCACCGATAACGTAGCGCCATATGACGAATAGCAACAGTTCCTGAACCGCTTAAAAAAAATGCGGGAAATGCAGCAACATTCCCCGCCCAGGTTAACTTTTTTTCATCAGATCTCCCGCCAGGAGAACCTCAGTTATTAACCCTTCAATTGTAAATTATGAAAAAAATTGAAGCAAGGTCCTTTTTTTGCCCGGACCTGCTATCACCAAAGCTCTACCGTATTATGAAATTGACGATGCTGCTGCTCACCCTTGCCGGCCTGCAGGTCACAGCCAACACGTATTCACAGGAAAAAATAACACTGAAAATGCAGACAGCAGATATCAGGAAGGTGTTATTTGCCATTGAAAAAAGAAGCGGCTACCGTTTCCTTTTTGATGAAGATATTATCAAGGGAAAGCCTAAAGTAAATGTGGAAGCCGAGGAAGCAGGTATCAATGAACTGCTACAGGTTATTTTTGCCAATACTGGTATTACTTATACGATACTGCATACCAACCTGATCGTTTTAAAGCAATCGGATTCGCCGGGCAATAGCATTATACAGGAAATTAAAGTAACCGGCAGGGTCACCAGTCCCTCCGGCGAGCCTTTATCGGGTGTTTCTGTAACGATCAAAGGAAGCTCGATGGGCACCACCACCGATCAGAACGGGAACTACTCCCTCACTGTTCCTGATGACGCCGTATTGCTCTTCTCTTACGTGGGATTCATGCCCACAGAAGAAACCGTGGGCAGCAGGACGGCTATCAACGTTACGCTGCAACCCTCCACCCAAACGATGGATGAAGCCGTTGTAATAGGATATGGTACACAGCGGAGAAGCCAGATCACCGGCTCCGTAGTAAAGGTCAGCGGTAAAGAACTGGCCAAGCAGCCGCTGTTAACAGCCGCTCAGGCCTTACAAGGCAAAGCAGCGGGCGTACAGGTGATTGGCTCCGGCGCTCCCGGCTCACAACCCCAGGTAAGGATACGCGGCACCAGTACGGTGAGCGGTAACGCCAACCCGGTTTATATTGTGGACGGGGTTATTACAGATGACATCACCAACCTGAATACCGCCGACATTGAATCGGTAGAAGTGCTGAAAGATGCCTCTTCACAGGCTATCTATGGTAGCCGTGGCTCCAATGGGGTCATACTGGTCACTACCAAAACCGGTAAGAAAGGAAAAGTGAGAATAAGCGTTGATTCCTATGTGGGCTTCAGAACACCTACTTCGAAGATTAAAATGGCCGATGCCAAAACCTATGCCCAGTATACCAATGAAACAAGGTCCTACCAGGGACTGGCGCCGGCTTTTAACCTGGATACGTTGAAATACGATACAGACTGGTTTGATGAAATTACCCATAATGGCCTTGTGCAAAACCACGTACTGGGCCTGGGCGGAGGTACAGACAACACCTCCTACTACTTCAGTGCCGGCTTGTTTACCGACAAAGGCATTCAATTGGGGGCCGACTTTACCCGGGGCACTTTCCGGCTTAATAATGAGTACAGGCTCGCCCCCTTTTTAAAGCTGGGGCATAACATGACCGCCAATATTGCAAAAAGCAATAACAAAGGCAATCAATTCCAGAATGCTTACCGCAACTCGCCCACCGTGCCGGTGAAATTCGATAATGGCGCTTATGGCTATACCGACCTCATCACGGTAGGTAACCCCGTGGCGGCATTGGAATATACCAACAGCAATTTCAGCCAGGTACGGTTTGTAGGCAACGCCTATGCTGAACTGTCGCCTGTAAAAGGGCTCACCATCAGGAGCAGTTTCAATATTGACAAATACAACAACAAAGGGAGAAGCTTTACACCCAAATACTTTGTATGGAGCGCACAGCAGAACAGCGATACATCCTTAACGATTAGTCAGGGGGATGGATTTGGATGGATATTTGACAATTATGCTACCTACAGCAGGACCATCGGACGGGAGCATGAAATCAGCCTCACGGCAGGTTATACTTCCGAACGCAGGAAATATTATTCCCTGTCTGTTACCGGGAAAGGAGTGCCTTATGAAGACAACCTGTGGTATTTAAGCCAGGCAAGGGCCGGCTCCATCACCTTAACAGATGCAGGTGGACTTACAAAGAGGGCCTCTTATTATGGCAGGCTGAGCTATACCTTGATGGATAAGTATAACATCAACGGCGTATTGAGAAGGGACGGTTCCAGCAACTTCCCCGTGAATGAAAAATGGGGCACCTTCTATTCTGCCGGCGCTTCCTGGATCGTAACCCGCGAAGCATTTATGGATAACCAGGATATCTTTAATGAGCTCAAGGTTAGAGTGGGCTATGGAAAGATCGGCAATGACAGAAGCGTGGATGGTTCGGCCCTTAATCCTGTTACCCAAAATGCCTCAGCCTATTCATTCGATCAGGGCAACAATATAAGTTCACCCGGTATCACCTTTGCCACCCTCCCCAATGCAAAATATAGCTGGGAAACCACTTCGGGCATTGATGCCGGCGTGGAGTTCAGTGTACTGAACAGCCGGTTAACCGGTGATATCACCTATTATAATAAGCTCACCAATGCGTATGTACCCATCACCATTGGTCAAACCTTCGGCACCACCGGCACCGTTATTTCCCAGGCGGCCGATGTTCGTAACAAAGGCGTAGAGATCACCTTGCGGTATAGCGACAAGATCGGGGCCGACTTTACTTATTATATCGGGGGCAACATCACCCTGAATAAAAACAACGTGGAGAAAGTAAACGGCGTACTGAAGCTCACAGGCGGCAGCCTGGGTAATGGGCAAACGGTAACCTATACAGTAGAGGGACAACCCATTGGAAGCTTCTATGCCTATAACGTATTGGGCATTATCAAAGATGCAGCCGATGCCGCCAGTTATCCCGTCTATAGCGGGTACAAACCGGGCGACCTGAAGTTTGAAGACAGGAATAAGGACGGGGTGATAGATGATAAGGATAAAATGTTTGTAGGCGCTTACCAGCCCAAAACCTATTATGGCATCAACGGTGGATTTACCTGGAAAAGCATTGACTTTTCATTTGATTGCTATGGCAATGCCGGCAATAAAATATACAACGGCAAAAAAGCGGTACTGGTAGGCTATGACAATATTGAAATGTCAAGGACGGTCGACAGGTGGACTACTACCAATACAGACGCCAGCAATCCCAGGGCCAGCAGCACCGGTCCGCTGGTTTCTACCTACTACATTGAGTCAGGCAGTTTTTTCCGGATCAACAACATTACTGCCGGTTATACCTTTTCTTCCTTAAGTAAGAAAACAGGCATAGCTAGGCTGCGGGTATATGCTTCGGCACAAAACCCTGTCATCTTTAAACAATTCAGCGGTTATACACCGGAGTTGCCCGGAGGCCCGCTCGATTCGGGCATAGAATTAAACCTGTACCCGGTTAGCTCAACCTACCTGTTGGGCGTGAACATCTCCTTTTAATCCTTCAATCAGCACAAAATGAAAAAACGATCAGCATATCTCCTTCCCGGTCTGGCAGTACTGTTCCTGTTGCCGGCCTGTAAAAAAGACTGGTTAAGCCCCGCCAATGAAAATATCCTGGTGGCCACAGATTCCACCTTTCTGAAGCCCGAAAACGCCACCAGCTTTGTAACCATGGTATATAACCAGCTAACGGTGTGGAATACGGCTACCTTCTCCTGGATCGGCGTAAGCAGTATCACTTCTGACGATGCAGATAAAGGAAGCTCAGCCGGTGATAATGGAGGAGATAAAAACCTCATGGACGCCCTTACCTATACCCCCACCTCCGGGTCTGTAATTGAAGTGTGGACGGGCAACTACCAGGGCATCAAAAGGGCCAATGAAGCATTGGCCAATGTACCCAAATACCAGATTGATGCGGCCCTGAAAACAAGGTTACTGGCGGAAGCCCGTTTCCTGCGGGCTTACTTCTATTTTACACTGGTACGCACTTATGGCGGCGTACCCATTGTAGATACTGCGCTGGATGCCAACAACCCGGCCGACTTTGAAAGGGCCAACATAAGAAGAACAAAAGAGGAGGTTTATGCATTTATTGAAGAAGACCTTAATTATGCCTTAAGCATATTACCCACGAAACAGGAATATGGCGCCGCCAATATCGGTCGCGCGAGTAAAGGCGCCGCTGCTGCCTTGCTGGCCAAAGTAAGTATGTACCAGCAGAAATGGGACCAGGTGCTGAGCCTTACCAATGCTATTATTGCAGGTACGTATGGCACTTATGGACTGGAGCCCGACTTTACCAGGATATGGCGGGAAGTGGGTGAAAATGGTATGGAGTCTTTATTTGAAGTGCAAGGCAAGGGCACCGTTACATTGGCCGGCGTTCAGCAATACAGCCAGGTGCAGGCCATGCGGGGAGCTACTTTCAGCGGTGTCACCAATGCCTATTCCGGCTGGGGATTCAATACCCCTTCTGCCAACCTCGATTCGGCCTTTGAAGCGGGTGATGTAAGAAAAAATGCCACCATCATTCACATCGGTGATACCTTATGGGATGGCGTTATTTTGGTCAACGCTTCCAATCCCCGCTATAATAGGAAGGCGTATGTCAGTAAAACCCAGGAAACATACAGCAGTGACAGCTATACAAACAAAAATGTAAGGATATTGAGAATGGGGGAAGTGTACCTGATGAATGCAGAAGCCGCCAACGAAAAGGACCTGCCCAGCCAGGCACAAACCTCCCTGAATGCCGTACGCAACAGGGCTGGTCTGGCCAACACCACGGCGGCAGCCAAGGCCGATCTGAAAACAGCCATCTGGAATGAAAGGCGGGTGGAACTGGCTATGGAGCATGACCGTTTCTTTGACCTGGTGCGCCAGGGACGGGCAGGCACGCTCATGCGGGCACATGGAAAAGCATTCATAGACGGTAAGCATGAAGTATTTCCCATTCCCCAAACGCAAATTGATAATTCGGGAGGGATCATGAAACAGAACGATAAATACTAAGATCGTCCTTAAAGGCCCGTTTTCAGCCGTACCGGTCAATAGCTTGAAAAAGCCCCGCTCATCATTAATGAACGGGGCTTTTCATATAAGCATATAATCTACTACTGATGTCCTGGCGAAGCAAAGGCGCTAACAGCTAAAGGCTAAAAGCTAACACCTCTCCTATTGTTGGCTATGATCAAAATTCACCAGCCAGCTAATGCCAAACTTGTCTTTGAAACTACCAAAATAAGCGCCCCAGAAAGTATCCTGCAATGGCATTTCCACGGCGCCGCCGGCGCTCAGACCGTTGAATAAATGGTCTGCCTCTTCCCGGCTGGCGGGGTGCAGGGATATATGTACATTATTCCCTACCGTCAGTTGATGGCCCATGGAAGGCATCGTATCGGAGCCCATCAGCGTAGTATGTGCATCAATAGGCAATGCAATGTGCATGACCCTGTTCTTTTCATTCTCCGGCATATTCTCTGCACCTGGCATGGTACCAAACTTATGTACGCCGGTAAATTCACCGCCAAAAACAGACTTGTAAAAATTGAAGGCTTCTTCGGTATTACCGTCGAAGTTTAAATAAGGATTCATTTTAGCCATACTTGCAATGTTTTAATGGTATGTAATTAAGGAATCTACTATCAACTTAATGGGTTTTAAAGGTAAATATCTTATTAAATTAACCCGGTATAAGCAGGACGAGGCCGGAGAAATGGGGGATGAAGTTTGGAGGCAACAACGCCCACTAGCCACTCACCATTCACCACTAGCCTTTTCCATTGTATCAAAACCGGACAGTTTTTGTATCGGAAGCGAACTACCTCATAGGCTTATACCTGCATAGTACATTGCAAATCATACAGCTACGTTCTGGCATGTGTTTGCCATACTACCGGCAGGCTCCCAAACGGCCAGGGAAAGTATAGCCATGAAAATGTTACCCGAATGCAACAAACAGCCGTTACCGGAGCCTTTTAGTTTAATTATTTAAACTAAAACCATTACCGTATGATCAGGAATTATTTTATACTGGCATTTCGCAATTTCAGGAAACATAAGGTGTTCTCCCTTATCAACGTATTGGGGCTGGCTGTTGGCATCAGCGCCTCCCTGGTCATTTACCTGATTGTGCAGTATGAATTCAGTTTCGACCGCTTTCACAAGGATGGGGACCGCATTTACCGGGTGGTTTCCAACCTCAACTTCTCGGGAAAGACCTTTGACAATAGCGGCGTACCCGCTCCCCTGCGAACAGAAGCCGGCACGGCTATTCCCGGTATTGAAGTTGCTGCGGGCTTTTACACGATGTACCAACCCCGCGTGAGCATCCATAAAAGCGGTACAGAAAAGCCGGCGGTATTCAGGGAACGCAAAGGGGTGATCTTTGCCGACCAGCATTATTTCAACCTGTTTGCCTATCAGTGGCTGGCCGGCTCGCCGGATGTGCTGAAAGGACCTTCTGTAGTGGTATTGTCTGAAAGCCGTGCCAAAGAATATTTTCCGGTTGGGGATGCCACCAAAGCAGTAGGCCAGGTAATGATGTATGATGACAGCATTGCTGTTACTGTAGCCGGTATTGTGAAAGACCTGGACCAGGTCACTGATCTTACTTTTAAAGAGTTTATTGCCCTCTCTACCATCCCTGCCCGTAACCTGGGAAACAATTATAGCTGGGATGTATGGAATAACTACTATGGCTCTTCCCAGTTCTTTGTGAAGCTGAAAAAAGAGGTATCGCCTCAACAAACAGCGGCACAGATCACTGCCCTGATCACCAAACACGCGCCTAACAGCGCCCTATTTACAGCCAGCCATTCTTTACAACCCTTGTATGACCTGCACTTCAACAGCAAATATGAAATTTTTGGTCAGCGCAGGGCGGATAAACCCACCCTGTACGGCTTATTATTGGTAGCTGCTTTCCTGCTGATACTGGGCTGTATCAACTTTATTAACCTTACGACCGCCCAGGCTGCTCAGCGGGCCAGAGAAATAGGTATCCGCAAAACAATGGGTAGTACTAGACGCCAACTGGTCGCCCAGTTCCTGAATGAAACGCTGGCGCTTACTATTATTGCCACCCTGCTTTCCATAGCGCTTATGCCGCTCCTGCTAAAAGCATTTGCCGACTATATACCGGAAGGCGTTACGTTTAGCCGGATCATAGAACCCAATATCATTACCTTCATCATCGCATTGGTGGTCATAGTAAGCCTGCTGGCAGGGTTTTATCCTTCCCTCGTACTGTCGAAGTTTAAACCGGTACTGGTATTGAAGAACCAGACTTCCGGCAATACCGGTAAAACAAGAAGCGCCTGGCTGCGCAAAACGCTCACCGTATCCCAATTCATCATTGCACAATTCTTCATCATTGGCACCCTGATGGTATCCCAACAAATATATTATTCCCTGCATAAAGACCTGGGCTACCGGAAAGATGCCATCATCACTTTTACGATCCCCTGGCGGGAAGCAAGCACTGCTAAAAAACAGGTATTGCTCCAGAAGCTGCAAAACATACCGGAAATACAACAGGTAAGCCTCAGTGGTATTCCACCGGCTACGAAAGCCACTTCCTCCTCTACCCTCACCTTCGATGATGGCCAAAAGACCATCGACAGGCAGACGGAAATACGGATCGGGGATGCTGCCTACTTCGACCTATATAAGATAAAACTGGTAGCCGGCAAGATGTTGCTGCCCAGCGATACTGCCCGTAAAGAATACCTGGTGAATGAAGCCTATGCACGCGACATGGGCTATACCAATCCCGCGGATATTGTGGATAAGCATATCCATGGGCGCGACAAATCTATGCTGCCCATTGTGGGCGTAGTGGCCGATTTCCATACCAAATCACTGCATGAGGCCATTACACCGCTGGTATTTACCGCCAAAAGCAAAGAGGCCGGTTCCTTCCACATCCTGCTACAGCCTCGCGAAGCCGGCAGCGATACCTGGAAACGGGCCATTGACAAAATAGAGAAAGCCCTGAAAGAAGTGCATCCCGACCGCAGTTTTGATTATTCGTTTTTTGATGAGCAGATCGCGGAGTTCTATGAAGCTGAGCAGCGCACTTCCCGCCTGCTTACCTGGGCCAGCGGGCTGGCTATACTCATCAGTTGCCTCGGCTTATTGGGACTGGTAATGTATACCACGCACCAACGGGTAAAAGAAATTGGCGTTCGTAAAGTATTGGGCGCCTCTGTAACACAGATCGTATCCTTGTTGTCAAAAGATTTTATCGTACTGGTAATCCTGGCCTTTGTGATCACAGCGCCACTGGCCTGGTGGGCATCTAATGCCTGGTTACAAAATTTTGCTTACCGTACATCCATCCCCTGGTGGATATTTGCCATGGGCGGCGGTATGATGATCATGATCGCGTTGTTAACGCTCAGCATACAAACCATCCGCGCTGCACTGGCCAACCCGGTGAAAGCGCTGAGGAGCGAGTAATGAAAGAGCGAGTGGTAAGTGGCGAGTAGCAAGTGGGTGCTGAAGGCACTAGCCACTTGCCATTTACCACTAGCCTGTTTCACAAAAACTATAAACAATAAACTTTGTTTAAGAACTATCTCAAAATAGCGTTCCGGAATCTGATGAGGAATAAGACCTTTTCCTTCATCAACATCTTTGGCCTGGGCCTCAGCATGAGCGTATGCCTGCTGGTGATCATTCGTGTGAAAGACCAGTTGAGCTACGACAAATTTCATCCCCATGCCGACCAGCTATACCGCATTATTACCGATGTGACCAATAGAGAAGGCAGGGATTTTACATTGGCCAGTACGCCCCTGCCGCTGGCGGATAAATTGACTACCGACTTTGATCTCGTAGAAAGTTTCACCCGCATTTATCCCTGGAATGGTAATGCCAATAGTGGTGTTAAAGAACTGTCCGTACGCCAGGCATTTGTAGACAACCATTTCTTCCAACTGTTTGGTTTTACCCTCCGGTCGGGCGATACCCGTACAGCCTTAACAGCGCCCAATAGCATTGTATTGAGCGCAGCCACCGCAGAAAAGTTCTTTGGACAGGCAGATGCCATGGGACAGGTAATCTCGCTGGCCAACCTGGGCGATTTCCGGGTGACCGGTGTGCTGGATAAACCTGCCGGCAAATCGCACCTGGAGAAAGACGCCTATATGTCTATGAGTTCTGTACCGCAGCTTGAAAAAACGGGGAAACTGGCAGCCAACCTGCAGGGATGGAATAATGGCACCAGCGCCTATACTTACTTACTGCTGAAACCACAGGCCCGGAAACAACAACTGAGCCAGGCAGTAAGCACCATTGCCGACGGCCTGGTAAAGCACTCAAAGCTGGTAGGAAAAGAAAACTTCTCCTTTACCGTACAACCCTTCAATAAAATAATATTAAGCGAAGAAATGGGCTTTCCGCTGGGCAATACCGGTTCACGCGGCAAAGTACTGGCCGAAATAGTCATCGCCTTTATCATCCTGTTATCGGCCTGCTTTAACTATACCAACCTGTCTGTAGCCCGCTCATTGAAAAGAGGCAAGGAAGTAGGCATTCGCAAAGTATCGGGCGCGGTACGGACACAGGTATTTGTGCAGTTTATTATTGAATCGCTCATCACTGCATTTCTGGCACTGTTGCTGGGCTGGATTATGCTGCATATCATAACCGGTCAGGCATTCAGCCGGGATATGATATCGGCCGACGATCTTACACCGGATGCCTCCACTTTCTTATGGTTCTTCGGCTTTAGCCTCTTTGCCGGCTTGCTGGCAGGCGTATTACCGGCCTGGGCCTTATCCGCTTTCAAACCGGTAGAAGTATTAAAGAACCTCTCTACCGTAAAATTATTCCTGGGAAATAATTTCAGGAAGAGCCTGATTGTAACACAATTCTCGCTATCATTGATAGCGGCCGTGTTTACGCTTACCTTCTTCCGTCAGTTTGATTATATGGCCAATGCTGATCCCGGATTCAGAAAGGACCATATCATCACCATTCCTGTAACGGCAGCCGGTCAGCCCGTACTGAAGCATGAACTGGAACAACTGAGCGGCGTTACCAGTGTGGCAGCCATCTCTACCATTCCCGGTAAAGATGCTACCGGCGCTACCAGGGTAAGGCCGCGCCCCGGAACAGACCCCATCAGCATGGACTATTATTATGCAGATGCCGCCATTATCAATACCATGAACCTCACCCTGGTGGCAGGCAACAGTTTTCCCGTTGCGCCAGACAGCGTGCAGACCGAACAATATGTGATCCTGAATGAACTGGCCCTGCAGCCACTGCATATCACTTCGCCGCAGCAGGCTATTGGTAAAGCCATCTGGATCGACGACAGCGTACAGGTACAGATAGCCGGTGTGATCAAAAACTTTTCCCATCGCGGGCTGGATATTCCGTACATTCCACTGGTGATACGTAACAAACCATCTGCCTTCCATTACCTGGTGGTAAGCACTGCTACTTCCCTGCCGGCTACTTTCCTGAAAACAGTAGAAGGTGCCTGGAAAAAGCAATATCCCTACCAACCTTTTGAAGGCCGCTGGCTGCAGGAAGAATGGAAGAACCGGTACAGCGCCACCGGTACCGTGGGCATGCTGGGCTTCCTCACGTTCATTACCATCACCATTGCCTCGCTGGGCCTGCTGGGTATGGTAATGTATACCACAGAAACGCGCCGCAAGGAAATTGGCATCCGGAAAGTAATGGGGGCCAGTGTAGCAGCAGTGATGACCTTATTAAGCAGGAATTTTGGGAAGCTGTTGCTGATTGCGGGCTGTATAGCCTTACCCATCGGGTACCTGTTAAGTTTCTTTTTTTTAAACATATTTGCAAACCGTATTTCCATCGGCGTGGATATCCTGCTGATCAGCTTTATGGGTATGTTAGGAATAGCCCTGCTCACCATGATCATCCAGATATACCGGGTAGCAGTAGCCAATCCGGTGGAAAGCCTGCGAAGCGAATAATGAACCATAAACAACAAACAATAAACTAAAAACTATAGAATGTTAGAGCTAAAGCACATCTCCAAATGGGTTACGATAGGCGGCAAACCTACTTTCCTGTTAAAAGATATTAATCTCACGGTTAAGGCAGGTGAATTCGTATCCATCATGGGGCCTTCCGGTTCCGGTAAATCCACCCTGTTGCACATCATCGGCATGCTGGACGATGCCAATGAAGGCGAATATTATTTTAACGGGGAGGCAGTGCACAGCATGAAAGAGAAACAGCGCTCCCAGTTATACAAAAGACATATCGGCTTTGTATTCCAGGCTTATCACCTCATTGATGAGCTCACCGTATATGAGAATATTGAGACCCCGCTCATTTACCAGGATATCAAGGCTTCTGAACGTAAGGCAATGGTAGCCGATATACTGGACCGTTTCCAGATAGTAGGCAAGAAAGATCTCTTCCCTACCCAGCTTTCCGGCGGACAACAGCAACTGGTAGGTATTGCCCGCGCCCTGATTGCCAAACCACAGTTACTGCTGGCCGATGAGCCTACCGGTAACCTCAATTCCAAACAGGGGGAAGATATCATGGACCTGTTCAAACAACTGAACAATGAAGGCGTGACCATTATACAGGTAACCCACTCGGAAAAGAATGCAGGCTATGGCACGCATATTATTAACCTGCTGGATGGAAGGATTGACAACTAAGCATCCGGCATTCAGTATATAAAACCTAATCAAAAGGAGAAACAATAATGAAACCAGGTAAAGCCATGTTGACCTGTTATGCGGTAGCATTGATGTCGCTGAACAGTCTTGCGCAAACTACGCCCATAACACTGAAGCAGTGTGTAGAAACGGCTATTGCCAATAATATAGATGTGAAACAGCGCGACCTGCAGATGCAGCGTTCAGCCGTAGGCTGGAAGCAGGGCAAAGCCAACCTGTTGCCTTCCCTTAATGGCAGCGTGAACCACAACCTCAACCAGGGACGTAGTATTGATCCTACTACCAACAGTTATGTGAACCAGAGTTATACTTCTGCTACTTATAGCCTAAATGCCGACCTCACCCTGTTCAACGGCCTTCGCCTGATCAATAATTTAAAAGCAAGGCAATATGACTATGAAGCCAGCCGCCTGGAACTGCAACAGCAGAAAGATAACCTGACGCTGGATGTAATATTGGCCTACCTGGAGATACTGACCAATATAGACCTGCTGGAGCAGGCAAAAAAGCAGGAGTCGGTAAGCCGGCAACAGGTGGAGCGGCTGGAAATAATGCATAAAGAAGGCGCTATCAAACCATCGGACCTGTATGACCTGAAAGGACAACTGGCCGATAATAAACTGGCCATCATCAACAGCGGGAATAACCTGAATGCCGCCAAGCTCAGGCTGGCTCAATTGATGAATGTGCCCTATAATGACGCGCTGCAGGTGGAAAGACTGACAGCCGAACAGTTTGCCATGGATTATCAGGCTACTCCAGACAGCATATACCAGGTAGCTACGGAACAACTGGCACTGGTAAAAGCAGCCAACCTGCGGCAAAAAAGCGCCGAAAAAGATGTGAAAGCAGCCCGGGGCGCCTTATTCCCCACCATCGGCATCGGCGGTGGCATAGATACCCGCTTTTCCAGTACCGGTGTAGATACTTCGGGCGGCAAGGTATCCTATTACGACCAGCTTAGTAATAACTACAGCACTGGTGTAGGTATTGGTGTTAGTATTCCCATCCTGAACGGCTTGCAAAGGAGGAACCAGGTAGCGCTGGCTAAGATTGATCAAAAGCAGGCTGAATACACTGCCCAAACCACGCAGATACAGTTAAAACAGAACATTGAGCGGGACCATTTCAATATGGAAGCCTCCCTCAACAAGTACCAGGCACTGGTAGACCAGGTAGGTTCGTATACAGAAAATTTCCGGATAGCTGAAGTACGGTTCAATGAAGGCGCTTCTACTTCCGTAGAATACCTGCTTGCTAAAAACAACCTCGACAGGTCCAATACCAATTTAATTATTCAGCGGTATGATTATGTACTGCGTACAAAGATCCTGGACTATTACCAGGGAAAAATGATGTGGTAATACGATCAATTATTATATCAAGCGATACAGGGTAAGCCTGTATCGCTTTTTTATTATGCAATTAAAACCCGGTTCCTTTCAACTCACCCCTCCCCTGCCGGCACTTAATGCATAAGGCTTCCAGGCCCTCAAAATAACCCCTTCCGGCGCCCGTTAGATCAGGATATAATATCCATCCCTATGTATCCATTATTACGGAAAATGCTGTGGGGCTGCCTGGTATTGCTGATAAAGACCGCTGCGGCCCAATGCCCGCCGGCCACACCTTTACAAATTGATGGGGTGCTCACCACCGACAGCCGGTGCCAGTCATCAGGCACTGCTCAGGTGCAGGCATCAGGCGGCGCTGCTCCCTACACGTATTCCATCATTGCCGGACCGGTAACGGCGCCTCCCCAATCGGGCGACAAATTTGAAGCACTGGCCAATGGCACTTATACCTTACAGGTTACTGATAACTGTAACAATACAGTAACCCGCAACTTTACCATCGGTGGTACCTATACCACGCCCAATACATCTGAAACGCTTATCCCGCCTTCTTGTCAGGGTACTGCCGATGGTTCCATGACCATCCAGGTAACCGGCGGCAGGGCGCCGTTTACGTATTCACTCATAGCGCCATCGCCGGTGATTGTGACCAACCAGGCAGGCAATGTTTTCAGCAACCTGCCCGCAGGCGTATATACCTACCGGGTACAGGACAGTTGTGGTAATTTTCAAACAAGGACTGTGACCTTGCTGGAGAATACCAACAATACCTTCAACATTACTGCTATAAAATTGCAATGGGTAGCCTGCGACTCTTTCTATTATGCTTATCGCATCACTTCCCCTGCAAGCGCCAGCTTCAATGCCCCTTTCCGGGCCGAGCTTAGATTGCCCAATGGTATAGTGATCACGCATACCTTCCCGGTGCCCACCGCTATCATGAACGATACCTTCTGGTTCAGGTACAAACATACACCGCTGGTGAACCCCTGGCTTACACTCACGGTGTTCAATGCCTGCGGAACATCCAAAAGTGTATCCACCTATATGAGTCCTGACATGACGATTACAAGACTTCCGGCCGGCGGATGCAGCAGTCAATACAACTATACCTTTGACCTGGGCAGGGATAACAATCCCACCTACCCGCTTCCTATACCGGTACATTGCAGCACCATCACCTACACATTGGTCAATCCTACAGGCGTGGTGGTAGCCTCGCAGGTGAATAATTCTACTTTTTCAGGCTTTCCCGCGGGGAATGGTTATAAAGTAATCCGCGAAGATTGTTGTGCCAAAGACTCCCTGATCTTCAATTGGCAGGAAATTCCCCGGTTAACCCTGGACTATTCCCTGGAGCCCTCCTGTAAGGAAGGCACCGCCTTCGCCCAGATCCTGAATTCCAGCAAAGTACCCGGTACACTCATTGTGGCTTCGGGGCCTGCCGCTATTACCTTTGCCGATGGCTCGGTACACAACTATATTTATCCGGATACGTTGCATAACCTGTTTGGCAGTGCCGACATTATTAGCCTTGGCTACCTGACCGCAGGTACCTACACACTTTACTATGCAGATGCCTGCGGACAAAAAGACACAGTAGATATGGTGATCTCTCCCTCCATGGTTAAGCAGGTAACTTTTGACGCCAACCTGGTGAAAGGTTGTGTAAATGATAACAAGATCATTTACAACGGTACTGGCAACGTGGCCGATTTTGATTATATAACCATCAACGGAAGCATTACTGCCACGCAGCTTGTTACCCAAACTGATTTCAAAGACTCGGCTGTTAACCTGCAGCCCGGTCTTTACCAGGTAGATTATAATTATGGGGGCAGTCCCGCCAATTATTTATTACAGGGAATGGCAGATTTTGGTTGCGATGTCATCTCCCGCAACATCCATATCCCTGTTTACCAGCAGCCATGGTTGCAGCCTCAGACAGCCGTGAGCCATTGCGGAACGGACAGGATCGTGAGCCTGCAACCCGACAGCAACAGAGGCGTACTTCCTTTTCAATACCAGATCACTGCAGGACCAGGGGCCGCCCCTGCACAATCCAATCCTGTTTTCAATAATCTGCCCAAAGGAATGTATACGATACAAATGACAGATGCCTGCGGAAACAGTTATTCCAACAATATAGCTATTGACACCATGATCAATACAGGTTTATCACTCACCTATGAGTGTCAGTTTGATTATGTCCTGGGAGATGTTGCCTATAACCGTTTTTATACGCCAACCTGGCAATACCCCAACAGCACTGTTAGTAGCAATCCATTGTTGTATATCTCACCAATCACAAAGTTTGATACCGGCTATTACAAGCTGACCATCACCAGCAATATTAATGGCTGTGTTACTACCAGAGATACTACGATCCGTGTGGACCTGTGCATCCTATTAGCCGAAAGGCCAACCGGTAACAGGCCCGGTTCATCCGCGGGATCTAATGAAGGAAAGTTATGGGTATACCCGGTACCTGCTCCCCGCCAGGCGCCGGTGCGGGTTCAATATGCCCGCGCAGCGAAGCATGCCCGCTTACAGGTAATAGACCTGCAGGGCAGGACCGTGTTGCAACAAAATGTGGATTACAAATCCACACAAACCAGCTTAAACCTGGGCAAACTGCCCGCAGGCACTTACCTGCTGGTATATATCAATAAAGATCAAAGGGAGATCGCCAAAATGGTGTTACAATAGCAAAAGGGTGGGTCGCCTTCCTAAGGCGGCTCACCCTTTTGCTATTTATTCTCCGCAGAGTCTCCCGAAGGGGACTCTGCGGAAAAACATCTCTCCTTTCCTTATCTACAATTTGATCAACTTGATCAGCTTCCTGTTGCGGCCCTGCACTGCTTCGAGGATATAATGCCCTTTTGCATAATTACCACCCAGTGTGATCCTCGCGCCAATGGCAAGGTTCTCTCTTACTTCCACCAACCTGCCCACCTGGTCATATACGCGGATACGTATCTTTTCCAACGGTTCTCCCTGTTGCAGGTGCACAGTAAAGGTATAATAGCTGGGCACCGGCGATACCACTACATGGAACTCGCCTGCTGCTGCAATAGGGCTTTCAGGCGCCTGCTTGCCGGCACTTTCTCTGGCCCCCTGTGTGCTGGTGATCAGTTGCTCATCTACCTGACCGTTACAATTGTCGTCACGGCCGTTCTTTACTTCCGCAGCACCAGGGTTCACCGCAGCATCCCAGTCTTTGCAATCACCACCCACCAGTACGTGGCCAGCCAGCGGAATAGCGGATAGCTTGGAGTTCTCATTACGTCCATAACCATCACGGTCTACGTCCATATAATACCGCAACATAGGCAATCCTTCATCTACCTGACCATTACAGTTATCATCAAAACCATTGGCCTGTTCAGGAGCACCAGGATATACCGTAGCATCCCAATCTTTGCAATCACCATTCACCAGCACATGGCCGGCCAGCGGAATAGCTGATAGTTTCGAATTATCATTGCGGCCATAACCATCACGGTCTACATCCATATAATACCGGAGCATGGGCAATCCTTCATCTACCTGTCCATTACAGTTATCATCAAAACCATTGGCCTGTTCAGGAGCACCAGGATATACCGTAGCATCCCAATCTTTGCAATCACCATTCACCAGTACATGACCGGCCAGCGGAATAGCTGATAGTTTCGAATTATCATCACGGCCATATCCATCACGGTCTACGTCCATATAGTACCGCAGCATCGGCAATCCTTCGTCTACCTGGCCATTACAGTTGTCATCACGGCCATTGGCAGCTTCCGCAGCACCCGGATTCACCGTAGCGTCCCAATCGGCGCAGTCACCGCCTACCAGTACCCAGCCGGGTATCGGCTTATCAGACAAGCGGGCCCCCTGTTCACGGCCATAGCCATCCCGGTCAATGTCCTGGTAATACCAGCGGGTGATGCCGCAGTTCTCATCTACTTCGCCATTACAGTTATCATCCTTGTTATTATCACAGATCTCAGTAGCACCCGGGTTTACGGTATTATCATTATCATTGCAATCACCTTGTACAGTGGTATAACCTGCGGGCGCTGTAGTTTCACAAACAGTAATGGTTTGTGTTGACCCATAACCATCCCCATCAGTATCCCTGAAATACGTGTATTTCGTAAAGCCTTCATCCACTTCACCATCACAGTCGTCGTCCACACCATTACAGATCTCTGCCGGACAAGCGTCTTCTATTTTGATGGTAGCCTCTCCGGCATGCTTGATGCCTTCCAGGTTGCCCGTATTATCAGATGACAACGTAAAGAAGCTGTAGGTGCTGCCGGGCGTACCGCTGAAAGTGATCGCCGTATCGGTGGTGGCTGCTTGTACAGCCTTGAATGTGCCGCCATTCTCCGACACGTACAGCACATAATCACGCAGGCCCGAGCCACCTGCATCATCCTGTCCGCTCCAGCTTACGCGGAAATCGGTGTTCTTGCTGGTAGCAGGCAATGCTTTCACCCGGCTTACCGGCGGCAGGGCATCAATGGTATTGAAAATAACAGGGGTTTCAATGGCTGCGTTGACATCAAAAACAATACTGGCTTTGGCATGAATGCTGTCGCCTGTATTCGTATGATTGGCTGCTTTAATAGTATAAGTTACAAAGCCTTCTCCCCTGCCGGTGGAATCATTGATGGGCAGGAAGCCCAGCATAGCATTGGCAGGCGGCAGCCCGGTGGCCGGGTCTTTGGATTCAAAGATCCAGAACACTTCTTTCTTATTTACATCAATACCCGCCGTAACATCTACCACCACGCCCAAAGAATCCATCACATTGAGGCGCGTTGAATAATAAGTCTTGTCAGCAGGTACCGGGAAGGTCATGCCGGCAAAGCCAAAATCACCAAGGCGCAAAGAATACAGGTTCGCATTACTATCAATTGGGTGGTTGATCTTTACCACCTGTGCCGGGGCAGTAGCGAATTCCGGATCATTTTCAAAGCGCACCATATAAGTATGACGCTGAGATTTAGCCACCATCTTACCGGGACCATAACCCTCAGGCCCTACAATATCATTGGGGTCGCGGGAACATACAATAGGTACGAAAGTAACTTTACCGCCCTTTGTCCGTTTACAACCGGTTTGTTTATCCGTCACCGTTACCGTATAATAACCCGACCCGCTCACTGTCAGCACTCCACCCGGCCAGCTGTATTCATAATCGCCCGAACCGCCGTTGGCCGAGGCCGACAAAGTGATCGTAGGACGCTGGTCTTCACAGAACTCCACAGAACCAAAACCCGATACCTGTACCTCCAGGTTACCATCCTTCAGGTGAAAGTCCTGCGTGTACTCACAGTCAGTATCCTTTTTCCGAACGATGGCCTGGTGCCAGCCACCTGCCAGGTTTTTGAACACATTGGAAGACTGGAATTTTGAACCGTCTACACTATACTCAAAAGGTCCTTCATCGCCATATGCGTTGATCGTGGCTTGGCCATCTTTTTTACCACAGGAAGAAGCAGGCTTGGCTACCACATCGATGAGAATCACCAGCAGCTTAAACTCGTGGATATTATCTTTTTTTGCAGCATTGGGTAATACCCAACTTCCATCGATAAGACGTTTATCGACCATTTCGCCCGACCTGGGGCTTTTATCGGTAAAACCCTGTAGCGCATTACCGTTCATATCATGCCCGTCGATCTCCAGCTTATGCGGTCCCTCGGGTCCATCTTTCGTTAACTCTGCCGGTATCTCAAATTCAAATGTCTTTCCGTCGGATCCTCCTGAAGATGATTGTTCCTTATAACCCAGCGAAGGCACTTCCAGTATAACATCTTTCATTTCTTCACTCATCGTGATCTTGATCCGGATAACGCCGCAGGCCTTCTTGTCGTTCTTTTCTTCCTGCAATATCAGTTGATCGGCGCTGGCTTTCCAATTCCAGGTAGCCTTGTACTTGAAAGCACCACCTTCTATTTGCACGATCTTGGCATAAGGGCGGAAATTATCGACCCTGAATTCTTTGTATTTTATGGGCGCTTGTGTTAGCAGGTCTTTCAGTACAATACCCACCCGGTACTTCGCATCGGCAAATTTAGCTTCGTCGATACATCTTGCCAGCAGATAACCGTAGGTATAGCCATTGGGTTCCGACACTGTTTCCCGGGCATCGGTAGCAAAACATTCATTATCGTCGATCTCAGCGATCTGCCCCCCCTCTCCTTTGGTATTCGTGACTATATAAGAGAACCATTGCTCCCAGTCGTATCCATTCGGTGTGCTGGTGGGTTTCTTACTCTTTGTTTCTTCCCGGAAATCCATGATCTTGGATACAAATTCAGTGTTCTCATTGTCTGCATCTGATTTATAAAATATCTTCGAATCATATACCACATAAGGTTTTGCAGCCGTTTTGACAGCTTGTTTCCAGGCGCCTTTCTCATTCTTTTGGATGAAATATCCAACATAACCGGGACTGGTATAGGGCGCATCCGACGATTGCTGGTCTACTGCCTCTACTACGATGTCAACTCCGTTGTGTACTTTCTCCGGCTCAAAATATTTGATTTCACCCGGTGTTTTCAGGAAGCTGATATCCCTTCCGTCATCATTCACATCCAGTACGAACGGTGGAGACATTTGCGGATCTCTGTGTGCAGGCGCATTAAAGAAAGTAAAAGGGTTTTTCGTGCTGGCAAAAGGATCAACGAGATCATCGAAATAACCAAAGTGGGTATGAGAAGACATGATGGTCCAGCCGCCGCTGTATATAGTGCCCAGTACCTGACCCACCTCTACGGAGTGATCTTTTTTCACAGCGGGATCGATGGATTGCAAGTGGTTAAATTCATATGCCTGAAATGCACCATTGATCGATATAACGACGACAACGCCGATATCACTACCCTGGCCGCCGCTGATTGCCACGATGCCACCCGCAGGCGCCCGTACTGTTTCACCATGCACGGCGCTTTCCCCGTTCATATCTACTCCTTCATGAAAATATTTATCACCGCCCGCCTTGATCGCTTCACCGAACCCGTTCAACACTTCAAGGCTTTCGCCGGTGGTGCTACCAGGTTTCAGTACAGGCCATTTTTTAGTGAACCCGTTTCCCTTTTCATTGGAAGGGACGCTCCACACACCTCCTACCTTTTCCCGGAGCTGGTAATAATATGTTTTCGATTCAGACAAAGCAAAGTCTGTGAACCGGGTAAGCGTTCCTACGCTAACCCAGTTACTCCAGGGTTCGCTTCCTTCCCTGCGCCGTACTTGCGTTTCAGTAGCGCCGGGCGAGTTAGTCCATATCACTTCCATCGATGCTTTACCAATATGGGGCATCGTAGCCAATAACTCGAATTGTGCCGGCACCTGCGCCCACATCGGCAGGCTGCTCATCATGGCGCCCATGAACAGCAGGCAGATCATCAACCGAAGGCGTATAATATGTTTCATATATTCAGAATTGTATTGTGTTATTTCAACCTTAATGTTACTACTTCACTTTCTGTGCTAAGCTGTATATTTCCATCCTTGCCGATCTCCAGCTGCCGGTAAGGTTGCAGGTATCCTTTGCTGGCAAATTCACCTTGTGATAACAGCGCACCTGTCCGCGCATCATACGCCTGCAAGCTTACCTGTTGCTTAGAGGCGCTCAATGAAAGTGTCAGGAATATATCTGCAGAAGGATGAGCGATCACCGGAAACCGGCCAACCGTTACGCCAGGCAATGCGCCCACCTGTATTTGCCTGAAACCGGCACTCATATCATATATTACCCACGCCTGGTTGGTAGTAACGACCATTTTTTTAGAGGCAAGGAAAGCAACGCCCGAAACACTGCTGCGGAGTGTATGCAACAGTCTTCCCGTAGCATCATACACCAGTAATTTACTGGTATACTCTTCCGGGATGAATATGGACACTGCTATGTATTGATGATCGGGCGCAATGAATACCTCCGTAGGCCAGGCGCCGGGCAGGTTGGCGCTCCAGCGTTTATTACCGTTCAAATCATATAACGAAATGGTATAAACGGGCGGCCCGTCTTTAGCGGTATTACCGGCAAAAGCCATCGAACCATTATCCGCCACTGCCGCCACATAAGGCTTTTTGCCCAACAGGCCCAGTGATCTGATGAGAGTGCCGCTGGCATTATAAACACTTGCATAAGCAAAGGGGGCCGAATGCCTGAAAGCAGAATCGCCATACACCCATATCCTGCCGCCTGCTGTTGCCACATCTGCCTGGCTCAAAGCCGGCACCATGGCTTTCATGCCTTTGCCTTCAACACGGTATACCCGTTTTCCTGCACTGGTATCAGGTTTTACCCTTATTACATTGCTGCCTGCGTTTATCGCCATCCTGCCAGCTTCGCCACTGGCCATTGGCTGCCGGCTGATGACCTCAAAACCTGCCACCGGCTTTACCTGGGCCATCGACAACATGCCTGCCAGCATAAGCCCGCAGCAAACAATAGCACGCTTGCCGGCGGATGAGATAACCCTGGTTATAAGAATCGTTTTCATGACTGATCTTTTATTGAATGATGTTTAGATTGTTATTCTTCGTTGTCCACCAGCATGAAGCCCAGCACGGTAGTGGCTTTCGCATACACGATGATGGTACCCTTGGCACCGGGCCGCAGCCGACCGGCTGGTCCGCCTACTTCCTGCAGGGTCAGCGTCAGCTCTTTACCGGCATTGGTCAGGTCGGCCGGCTTCAGCGCAATGGGCGCTCCGCCCAGGCTGGTGAGCCGTACCACCGGATTGATAATATCTGTATTACCAGTATTAGCAAACTCAACCTGGATGCTTAATATATTGGAAGGCCTTGTATTAGGCGGAGTGAGCACATTGGTGCTCAGTTGAACAGCTCCTGCTACAACCGTGAACCCTTGTTCAAGAATAGCAGTATCACCGGCTTCATTCTCTGCGACAACATCATACACACCTACAGCAGCACCATTCAGATCAAAACGTGCATACAGGCTGGTAGGATCGATGGTCTCGATATGGTCTGCGATGATGCTACCCGCTGCATTGCGCAGGTGAAGCTTCGTTACACCACCCATCTTCGAGCCTTTCACCAGGATGGTGACCGCACCCGTATTGCCGCCTTCAGCCGCTTCTACCGACCTGATCTCAAAGTGAAGCACAGATGCTTTTACCTTCACGGGCTGCACTTCATTGGAGCGCATACGGCCGTTGATCATCAGGTAATAAGTGCCTACCTCCAGGGCAGGGATAATGATCTCCTGGTTGGCCTGGTAGGGTACTTCACTGGCAAAATCATGAATGGCCATATTTGGCACCTCGCCATGACGGATGTACAGCGCATTGTCGCCCTTTGTAGTATCGCCCTGCAGGGTAACCAGCAACGACTCACCGGCCAGCGAATCAGGGATCTCGATCCGGTAGTACAGGTCCCTGCCGACACGCAGTTCACCTTGTTTTTCCTTTTCAGGCTCTAATTCCTCCACTGTTACACGCAGTGGCAGCAGGGAAGCAGTAAGATTATTGGAATCATTCGTTTCAGCGATATTATTGAACACATCAGCTTGTACCAACGCATAATAATCACGCAGTGATACGCCTTTCAGACTGATCGTTTGCGATTGCTCAAGCACCGCATTGGGCGCCAGGTTGGTTTTCAGCGTAACAGTGGCTGCCAGTACATCCGAAATATCTTTGGAAGTATCCGTGGAGAGAAAAACACTTTGCTTGAAGAAACCCCTGGCCGGATTGACACCCACATTTTTCAGTTTCCATTTTACAACAGCTTCCCCACCGGCCATACCAGTTCCGGGCAGTTGCACATCGGTAATCACAAGGTCCGATAAATTGTCTTTTACGATGGTGATCAAAGCTGTAGCAAGATTCTCTTCTGCACCATGTTCATAAACATTGTCATTGATATCCGATCTGAAGATCAGTACATGATTACCGATGGCGGAGGAAGGAAGGGATATCTCCAGGCTGTCTTCATATTGCGCACCAGCAGGCAAAGCTTCCTTCCGGATGAAAGTACCCAGCACTTCGTCGCCATTATCCCAGTTAACGTCTTTAGACAGATAGGCCTTTTCTGTCCAGCTACCTTTATTGGTAATCCCAGCGCCATTATTCTTAACGGCCCATTTTACAACAACCGGTTGACCTGCAAAACCTTCATCGGGTGAGGTGAACTTTGTCACTACCAGGTCGGCAGGAGGCGTCAGTTCAATACCAATAGGTACAGGATCATTATTACCGCCACCCTGGGGCCGCACCAATCCATAATTGTTGGTAGTATCGGCATCATAATTCAGGTTTTGCTGATCGGTTGCCAACAGTAAATAATACTGGCCCGAAAGCCCATTGGGGATCATAATCTCCTGCTCATTCGTATAAGCAGTATTGGCAGGCAGTTGTCCACGGTGAGTAAATGATTTCACCAACTGGTCGTTGCTGTCCCATATCGTATCAACCGACAGGTAAACAGCATCATTCCATTGATTGGGAAGCGTAATGGCTTCACCGGCATTCTTTACAGCCCATTTTACTGTAACTAGCGTACCCGACTTGCCAGCCGCTGGCGCAGTTACCGAAGTCACCACCAGGTCAACCGGTAGATACTTCTTAATATATAGTTTATTACTCCTGCCGGTATTGTTGGTCGAATCACTATGTTCATACACCTGCTTACCTGCATTGGTAAGAACATACACATAGTAATCAGCACCACCGATATTACCAGGCAGCGCAACAGTAGTGGAAACCTTGTAAGAGCTATCCTTGCCAATATTGGCTTTTTGTATGATCTCGCGCACCATGACGCTGTTGGCTGGGTCCCACACAGACTTCACGGAAACAAATATCTTGTCGGTCCAGGTACTGTCATTCGTAGCCCGGTTGCCTTTATTGTAAACAGTGTAAGAAATGGACGCAAAATCAGCTGCTGCTGCCGTATCAGGCGCCTGCACAGTTCCTACCTGCAGATCGGCCCAGGGTCCGAGGGTGATCACAGCAGGAGAAGCACTGCGGCGGATATTATTATCGCCGCCCGATTCAAACACCGTGTCCTTATAATCTGATTGAACATATACGTAATAGCTACCTGCAATTCCCTCCGGCAAAACAACCACAGTTTTTTGCAAAGTGTCCCCGCCGGCCGGAATGCGCCCGGTCTGATAAGCCACCATCTTCACTACCTGGCTGTTGGCCTCGTCAAACGTAGGGCTTTTGCTGATCAGGATACGGTCGGTTACTTTGGTATTCTCCAGCACACCATCACCATTGTTCTTCACCCTCCACTCCATGTTCATCAACTGACCGGAGATACCCGCAGCAGGCGCCACCATGTTAGATATGACCAGGTCGGGCGTAGTGATCAGCAACGGCTGGGCAGGACGCCCCATATTATTATCTTCTGCATGGTGCTCATAGATGTCATTGAACGCATCTGTCTTCACGATCACGTAGTAGGAACCGGTAATATTGTTAGGTACTATAAACTCCCGTTCAACAAAATATTCATCGCCGGCGCCAAGGCCTGACGATCTTATAACTTCGGCCAAACGAATAGCAGTCTGTTTGTTCCATTCGGGTGTTGGGGAAAGATACACATCATCCTGCCAGTAAGTACCCCTGGTAGATGATCCGCCCGCATTTTCCACACGCCAGCTCATCGCCAGTTTACCACCCGTTTGGGCAGTACCAGGAATATCTACCCTGGTCACCACCAGGTCTGCAGGCGGCGCCATAATGATATTCACCAAGCCACTCCTGCCGGTATTGTTGTCTTCAGTAGCATGTTCATAGACCGAATTGTTCCAATCCGTCACCACATGAACATAATAGTTGCCGGAAATGGTATCAGGCAAA
The DNA here is from genome assembly GCF_011759375.1 of Paraflavitalea devenefica. NCBI lineage: Bacteria > Pseudomonadati > Bacteroidota > Chitinophagia > Chitinophagales > Chitinophagaceae > Paraflavitalea > Paraflavitalea devenefica. The sequence goes on from NZ_JAARML010000004.1 coordinate 440,992, forward strand.
CGGACAATGGTCCTTTGGGTATAAGAGCCGCCTGCATTTATATCACCGCTATGAAATGCAACTCCCAGTTGGGTTGCATTGCCTGTATTCAGTACCTCTTCTTTGGAAAGATAGATCACATCGTTCCAGCCAAAGCTACTGGCTTTGCCCGTGCCGGCATTGGTAACCGTCCAGATCACCTCCACCTGCTGGCCCGAAAAGGCATTATTGGGAGGCGTTACTGTACTCACCTGCAGATCGGGCGGCGGCGTCAGTTGAATATGGACAGTCGTGGCGCTCCTGGCAGTATTGTTTGACTTGTCTTTTTCAGGCAGTTGGCCATAATAGTCGGCCACCACAAAAACATAGTACTTGTTGTTGATACCATCAGGCAGCTTGAAAGTGGCCGAATTGAGATGACTTCCTCCACTGTTCAGCGCGCCTGGATTCAAACGGACAGTACCCTGGATGTCCCGTTCGTCCAATATTTCATCAATAGACAGATAGATCTTGTCGATCCATTCCCTGTCGAGCGTAGAGCCCGGACCTGTATTTTTCACCTGCCAACTGATGGTGATCGGCTGACCAGAGAAAGCATCAGCCGGTATTTGAATATTGTAAGGGACCAGGTCGGGCAGGAACCGCAATTGGAAAGTCTGTACCGGGCTTTCCAACAGGGCGCAATTGGCCCTGGCTACTACCCGCCATTGATAGGATTTACCATATTCCAGGTTGTCACTGCTATAAAGCGTGTAATTAATATTGGTGATATTGTCGATCATCGGCTCCTCAGGCTGTGCCTCACCCTCAGGCCATATATAAATGTCATAGGTGATCGCTTTTTCAATCGGGAACCACGAGAACGTAAGCGGAAAAGTAACATTGATATTACCATCGGAGGGAAGCATTTTGGTGAAAGATCCGGTAAGCGTATCGGTTATCACCTCTACAGCAAAAGTAGCGGATGGCGCTGCCGGACCACAATTAGTAGTATAGGAAACGGATACCTGGTGACTACCAAGCGATTTCCAGGTCACCGTGGCTTTATTATCAACAAACTCAATGATACCGCCATCCACCGACCAGTTATAGTTGAGCGCACCTTCAATTTTTGGTATTTCATAGACCGATTTGAAACCAAGGCATCCCCTGGTATCACCGGCAATCGGTCCCGGCTTTTTAGCCGGCACACAAACAAGCACATCTTTGAAAACATGAGTTTCGATACCTTCAACACTAGCACGAACATGGATATAACCAACCCCGGTTGCTACTAACGTATCGTCTTCTATGTACCCATAGCCTGACACCACCTCATAACCGATGGACTGTCCGCCGCTGGCAGTAGCCTTGAGCGGATAGCGGCCATCACCATCTTCATCAACAGGTGTGGGGAAATCGATCACCGGCACATCCTGCTTCACCCAGATGATCAGCGGGATGGTTGTACACTGTTGAGGATTGCCATTATCAGACGCGACCAGCCATAGGATATGAACACCTGCATTACACACGTCACCGATAATGCGGATCTTTACTTTGGAAATTGCCCCATTGGTCACCGAATGTTCGAGATTACATATTTCTTCACCATCGATCTGCACCAGCGTTGTCACGGTTTGGCCTGGCTCGGGAGCCGTGAAAGCAGGCTCCACCTCGATCGTATCACCTACATTGAGTTCGATGAGCCTTGTTGAATTGTTGAAATTTAACCGGGGCGGAATATTGGTGAGCGTGGTTACATCGTAAGCGAAGCATTTATTAGCGAGGTATCCAATACCATCACGCTGGCCACCAGGCCCGTCATAACTATTATCCGTTGTATCAAAGAGGCCGATCTGCCTGTAATTCGTATTGAAATCACCATTGATACCTACCAGTGCAGGAAAGTCGCCTTCAAAAGCCGTAGCCCATTGCATATCGGCGTAATTCATTTTCAGGTTCACGCCAGGCCCCAGGAGTTCATCGCCCGGCACCCCCATGATCAGTTGGAAAGTATTCACCGGACCATCGTAATCATAAGAATTACCCACATGGTCCCACGTAACGATCAGGTGCGTAGGAGTTACTTTATAATAGATCTGCCCACTGACAGGATTTTCGGTGTCAATATCGGCCCAGAAAGGGGCAATAACGGGTTCATAGGTAGGAAGAGGAAGCGCAATGCCCGCATCGATGGGATCAAGAAAAGACAGCACACCATTGGTATTGATGTAAACCTGGTTATACTGCACACCATACAGATTGAACGAAAATGGCAGGGTGATAGGCCCCGAACTGCCGTCATTATTCCTTGGCAAAGCAGTATAGGAAGAATCGACCGGAACGAAACAGGCCGGCGCAGCCAGCGAAGCCCCTTCGCGCATAGCAACAGACGCCATACGCCTGGCAGTCTTTTTTTGGGGCGCTTTACTTTTGATCTTTTCCCTGATCAGTGCCTTCCAGGCAGCACTGCCGGGTGAATAATCGGAAAGTTGTTTTCCGGTTTGGGCGCCTGCGTAAAGGTTGCTCAGGAAGAAAAGCAACAGGCCATACGTCACAAACCTCAGTGTAGTCTTCATTGTAAAAAAATTGTACAATATGTGTTTAGTTTATACATGAAAAATCCCGGGCAGGTAAAATACCCGCCTGCAATCAGCAGCACCTTCGCAGATCATTGGATTGAAAAGTACACAGTGACAGCCGTGAGCAGATGGGTGGTGCCCTGGCTGTCTATAGATATGAGGCCGTAAAGCTAATGAAATGTGGTAGGGAGAAAACTGCCCTGCGTACCAGTTGACATAAAAGATGGGCAGACTGACATTACCCGCCTCCGAACCGGTATTGTGGGATAATAATACAGGGAATCTTTTTATGCTGTATCTTTATAGCAATAAGCGGAAATAGCTCATTTGGTAGAGCGACGGCTTCCCAAGCCGTAGGTGGCGGGTTCGAGCCCCGTTTTCCGCTCCAGGCGTCACGCTTCTTGTACCCTTACAACCCCAAACTACTCTTATGAATAAAGGTATTTTACTGTCATCAGTAATAACTATCTCCCTCCTTTCCTGCCATGACAATAAGGTAAATACTGTTGGACAAAAAACAATACTCAACCATTTGACTGCCGCTTCCATTACAGGATCTATACCAACAGATCAGGATTGCGCAAAATTGAAAGCAGCCTATGCAAGCCTGGATTCTACCAAAAAAGAGCTCGAACTTATGTTCGATGTCGCTCTTACCCGTTTGGACTCAGTGCTCCTTTACAATATTGAATTAGAAACAAAATTAACTGAGCGCAACAGCGAAATTGAAAAATTAAGGCAACGGATCAAGACATTGCTTGCTAAAAAGGGGCAATAAGAATGGGAAGCTGTTTTCCGCCGCGCCCCTTCCCTACTACTCTCCAGCAGGTCACTTTTTAGGCAGCTTGCGCAGCCTGCCTGAAGTAGCTTAGAAAAATATTTGTAACCCTAAGGGTTACGACGTATATTTGCCAATGATTGCCTCCATAGCGCACAAAGGACTGAAACTCTTTTGGGAAAAAGACGACCCTTCCAAACTTCCGGCTGAACAGGTGGAAAAAATAAGACGAATCCTGATGGCGTTAGATACAGCCAAAACATTGGAGCCACTACGCCGGATCCCTGGCTATAAGCTCCATGCCTTATCAGGTAGCTTGAAGGGATTTTGGTCGGTAACTGTAACCGGAAATTATCGCATCATTTTCCGGTTTGAAAAAGAGGATGTACACCTGGTGAATTATGTTGATTATCATTAATGAGATCAAAACTACAAACCATGAAACGTAATATGAAACCTGTTCACCCTGGGGCAATCCTCCGGGAGGACATTTTAAAAGAAATGAATCTTACTATTACAAAGGCAGCTCAAGACTTAAAAGTCAGCCGCAAACAGCTTTCTGAAATAGTCAATGAAATTGCCAGCATTAGCGCAGAGATGGCCTTACGCCTTGAGAAAGGCTTTGGAGTAGAAGCCAGCTTTTGGTTGGATCTTCAAACCAAATATGATTTGTGGAAGGTACAGGAAAGTGGTAAGGTTCGTAATATCCACCGCATTGCAGCTATTACGGCCAAGAAAGCTGGGTAAATCACTCAACGTGCCCTTACAGTCATGTTGGCGGCAGACGCGCTACCAGCATTCACATTAAAGAACCTTCTCGCCCCTTCCCGCCCACTTTCCAGCAGGTCATTCACCACTTTCTTGGGCAGCTTACGCACCCGGCCGGAATAGTTGAGCGTACTGATGGTAATAGTACGGCGGTATTGATTATTTCCTTCTGCTTCCGGACTGGCCTTATCAATAAGCGTTACATACATAGCCTTCATGTAATCCTTAATACTCCTGATGGGAATGGGATACTTACCCGACCGTCTTTGATTGTAAGCGATCTGTTCAGGCGTTTCCATCATCAGGCCCAGCGTTTCCGGGTTTTCCCAATACTGGTTAGTCCTTTTGGCATCAGCCATAAAGTACCGGGTAGAGTCGAACATGAACAAGGGATAATTACTCAGTGCACCCCCATCCACCATCATGTGCAGGGTTTGCCCGGGCGCCGCTTTCTCATACACCTTGCCCCGGTCATCTATCAATACCGGTTTATAATACAGCGGGATGGACAAGGAAATACGCACCGCATCCTTAATACACATATCGGGGTATTGCTCCCAGGAAAATATGCGGATGGATTGATAGGTAAGATCCGTTCCCGTTATATATAAATCTTTATATCCTTTTGCTTTCCGTTGCTGGTGCAGTTGGGCAAAAGTAATACGGCCATTACCTGTCTTACGGCTTATCTGTTCTTCTATCCACACCGCAATCTTATCGCCTTTATAATAGCCAAATTCTTTGGTGAGCCTGCGCACACCCGATCCTATAAACCAGGACCCATCATTGAATTCCTGTGGTTTTATATAGGCCGTTAAATCCAGTATTTCTTTGGGTGTATAGCCTACCGCCAATAAGGTGGCCTGAATGGCTCCGGCAGAAGTACCACCCACTCTTTCTATGTTCGACAGGATCTGCAGACTGTCCAATACCTCAAAAGCGCCGGCATAGGCAAAGCCCCTGACACCGCCGCCTTCCAATACGAGGTTTTTATAATTTGTTTGCTGCGATAAGGCAGTCCCCATGGAGGTTAGGGTTACAACTGCATATACCAGTAAGTGCTTCATGTAATAAAAATATCCAGCGCCGGGCAGCCTTGCAAGCAGGTAGCACTATTTAACGATTTTTTACCGCTGCCTGAAAAAGGACATCAGGCGTATCAAAACCGGACGCTTTTAAAAAAGCATCTTATGTAATATATTGAACGCTAATTAGCTGGTAACTGGCACCTTATTGGAGCCATTGACCATACTATCCGGTTGCCTAAACCTCCCACTATGCTCAAAAACTACTTTACCATCGCCTTCCGCAACCTTGTCAAGAACAAGGTCCATTCGCTGATCAATATCGCCGGCTTAGCCGCCGGCATGTCGGTAGCCCTGCTGATCGGACTGTGGATATGGGATGAACTGTCCTTCAACAAATACCACCGTAATTATGACCGTATCGCACGGGTAATGAAGCATATGATGGAGGATGGAACCATCAACAGCAATTACTATTTACCCTACCCGTTGGCGATGGAATTGAAAACAACCTGGCGCCAGGAATTTAAGCAGGTAGTAACAGCCAGGCCACCGGAAGAGGTGAATCTGTCCGGCGGTGAAACACAACTCGCCGCTAAAGGACAGTTTATAGATGCCGGCGCTCCCGGAATGCTCACCTTGAATATGCTGAAAGGCAACTACCATGGCTTACAGGAGCCTCATTCCGTCTTGCTGGCAGCATCAACCGCTAAAGCACTTTTTGGTAAGGCAGATCCCATGGGTAAAGCGATCAAACTGAATAACAGCACATCCGTAAAAGTGACGGGTGTATACGAAGACCTGCCGCTGAATACCCATTTCCAGGAAGCAAAGTTCTTTGCCCCTTTCGACCTGTATATGATCATGAACCCCTGGGTAAAAGAACAGAGCTGGGATAACCAATTCCTGTTTGTATATGCTGAAATAAATCCGGGTGCTGATTTCGAAAAAGTATCGGACCATATTAAAGACGCAGAGATCAACATCACTAAAAACCTGGATAATTATAAAGAGCAGGCAGCCCGGAAACCACAGGTATTTCTATATCCCATGAGCAAATGGCATTTGTATGCTTCTTTTAAAGAAGGTATTATAGAAGGGGGGGCTATTCAATTTGTATGGCTGGTAGGCATCATCGGTGGTTTTGTATTATTGCTGGCCTGTATCAATTTTATGAACCTGAGCACGGCCCGTTCTGAAAAACGTGCAAAGGAAGTAGGCATCCGCAAAGCGGTGGGCTCGGTAAGACGTCAACTGATCATCCAGTTTTTCACAGAGTCGCTGCTCACCACGATACTGGCATTTCTGGTGGCCCTATTTATAGTTACCATTTCTTTACCCTGGTTCAATGAACTGGCGGCAAAAGAAATGACCATGCTTTGGTCTAACCCCGGTTTCTGGTTGTGCTGTAGCGCTTTTATACTGCTTACCGGCCTGTTGGCCGGCAGTTATCCTGCCCTGTATTTATCTTCCTTCAAACCAGTAAAAGTATTGAAAGGTACTTTCCGGGCAGGCCGTTTTGCCGCTATTCCCCGTAAAGCGCTGGTGGTAATGCAGTTTACCGTATCCGTTACTTTAATCATCTGCACCATGGTGGTCTATAAGCAGATCCTTTTTGCCAAAGACCGTCCGGTGGGTTATAACCGGGAAGGCTTGCTCATGGTATGGAAAAAATCGGCCGACTTTCGCGGGAAGTCCGTACTGCTCAGGAATGAACTCAAGAAAACAGGCACTATTGCGGAGTTAGCTGAATCCGGTGGGCGGGTTACCAGTATATGGCAATCGAATGGTGGGTTCGACTGGAAAGGCAGGCCCCCTTCTTTTGATCCCAGCTTTGGTACATTGGCCGTGAGCCAGGAATACGGCAAAACAGTAGGCTGGCAATTTGTAGCCGGCAGGGATTTCTCGGGAGAGCTGGCAGGAGATTCCGCTGCCATCGTATTGAATGAATCGGCGGTTAAGCTAATGGGATTAAAGGATCCCGTGGGAGAAGTTGTACGATGGGAAACAGCCTGGCGCAAAGCCCGTTACTATAAGATCATTGGCGTAATAAAAGACATGGTAATGGAATCGCCCTTTGAGCCGGTCCTGCCTACTGTATTTCGCATGGAGAAGGAGCTGCGCTGGATCAACATTAAGTTGGATCCCCAGGTAGCAGCCGGGAAAGCGCTGTCTGCCATAGAAGCCACTTTTAAAAAGATCATTCCCGGTGTTCCTTTCGATTACAAATTCGCGGATGTGGAATATGCGGCAAAATTCGCGGCGGAGGAACGCATCGGTAAGCTGGCTGCCTTCTTCGCCACACTGGCCATTTTCATTAGTTGCCTGGGGCTTTTTGGTTTGGCATCATTCACCGCAGAACAACGAACCAAAGAAATAGGTGTACGCAAGGTATTGGGTGCTTCTGCATTCAATGTATGGCGTTTGCTGTCGAAAGACTTTGTGGTGCTGGTGATGATCGCTTTAGGGATAGCTATTCCGGCAGCACATTATTTCATGCACAACTGGCTGGAGAACTATCAATACCGGAGCAACCTCCCATGGTGGCTCTTTGCCGTCACAGGCATCGGTGCCATATTGATCACTTTACTTACTGTAAGCTTCCATGCGGTTAAAGCCGCTTTCATGAACCCCGTAAAAAGCCTGAGAACAGAATAACTGCTTCTATCTCGTTATTGTTGCCTCAACGCCTCGTTGACTGCTTCACCGCAGGCTTACTGCTGCTTTGCTTACCCGGTAAAGTCTTTAATGCTGGCTGTTTAGAAGGCGCCGCCTTCTTCTTATTCCCCACCAGGTTGTTAAAGCTATAACTAACAGTAAGGCGGTAGCTAAGCGTACGGGCATTGCTGAAAGATTCCAGGTTATAGTTGGGACCAAATGTAAAGCTGGTATACTTCTGCTGGAAGATGGGATCAATGGCATTCAGCGTAAGCACCAGGCGTTTGTTGAACAGCTTATGCTGCAGGGCCAGGTTCATGCGGATATTGCTGCGCACCGTTCCCTGGGGATTGGCAAAGCGGTTGAGCGTGAAATTGCCATTAATATTCCACACGTCCTTGGGTGCATAATTGGTATTAAAGCTGGTGGTGAAAGTGCCGCCATCCCGGTACTTGTTCTTCTCCTTGTCGTACCGGCTATACTTATTATACGTATAGCTGGCGCTGAAATTCATACGGAACTGTTTGGATACCGTATAGCCGCTCCAGGTGCTCACTTCATACTCATGGCGGTCATCAATATTCTGCCAGGTAGTGACCGTTTTACCATCGGGCTGCAGGTTCCTGATCTGGCTGAAAATATGCTGCACAATATTATAACCGAAGCCCAGGTTGGTATAATAATTATCACCATTACGGCCCAGCACCAGGTCGAAATTATGGGAAGTAGAAGGCGCCAGTTCAGGATTGCCATAGCGGATATTATTGGGATCGCCATAGTCAATGCTGGGATTCAGGTTGCCGATGCCCGGACGGCGGATGGTTTTGCGATAGGCAACACTCAGGTTCAACACATCTTCCCAGCGTTTATTGAAATTGGCAAAAGGCAGCCAGGTGGTATAATCATTATTCACCTGTGTTTTATCTTTCAGGTCAAACTGAATATCCGTTAGCTCTGCCGTAATACCGGCCGTAACGCTCATTTGTTCTGAGATCACCTGTTTCATAGAGAAGCGGACGCTGTGTACCGATTGTTTAAATCCAAAATCATTACTCAACAGATCGTTTTTCACATACTCATTTTCCGGCTTCTTCATGTATTGCGTATTTAACACTACATGGCTGGCGTCGTTTACCGTAGCCACACCGGTAGAAAAGGAAGTGGTTTTATTGTCCAGCAGCTTGTCATAATTAATGCGCAGGCTATAGCCATGGTTCCAGCTATCATTCAGTTGCTGCTGTGTTGAATCCACACCGGTAGGCGTACGGTCGGGCTTCAGGAACTGCTGGAAAAAAGTACGGTCATTCTGGTTATACGAATAATTGGCCCCCGCAATCAGCCGTAAAGACTCTCCCGGCTTCTTACCCCTGCGCGTATAGGTGAGGTTCATGGCAGGGTTTACGTTCTGCCCTTCTGTTTCAATATACCGGTTGCTCAGCTTATAGATCTCTTCAAAACGGTTGAGGTTGGTATATTCATTTTCACTGCGGTTCCTGAAATCATTGTGGTTGAACAGCAACAGTACATTCACAATATTGTAACGGTCTATATCATAATCAATGCTCAGCCGTGCCCCCGGCCGGGTATTGCGGTTGCGGTAACTGTTGGTAGTATTGAAATAGTTGGTGGAGTCTTTATAAATATTCTCCCGTTTGGAATACCCGTAACCATTCACCCGGTTATCGCCGGTATTTACATTGAGGTTAATGGCCAGTCCTTTTTTACGGTAATTAATATTGCCGCTGATGCTGCGTTCGCCGTTGGTGCCGGCCATCACCGCTACCCGGGCGCCGGCCCCTACCCTGCCTTTGCGGGTAATAATATTGATCACGCCCCCCTGCTCATTGGCATATTGGGGTGGCGGGTTGGTCATTACTTCAATGCGCTCGATCATGCTGCCCGGCAGGGATTCCAGGAAGTCCTGCAACTGCTGGGCATTCAGCTCCACCGGTTTATCGTCAATCAATATTTTGGGTTCCTTGCCACGCACTACCACCTTTCCATCGGGATCATTGGCCACCAGGGGTACGCTCTTCAGCAGCTCGCTGGCGCTGGCGCCTGCACTTAAAGCTGACTCGCCTGCATTGAAAGTGATATTTCCATCTTTACTCTGGATGAGGGGCTTCTCGGCATAGACCACAATTTCCTGCAACTGGTCGCTGGTGCCGGCCTTCATCACCAGGTCGCTCATATTAAAATCGAACCGTTCTGTACGGAAATGCAGGCTGTCAATCACCAGGGGCTGAAATCCCACATAGGTGACCTTCAGCCGGTACCAGCCAAAAGCAATGGAGGAAATGGAGAAATTGCCGTTCTTATCGGTAATCGTGGCCTTTTTAGTGAGGGTATCGGCGAGGAACTGCAGCTCTACGGTGGCATCGCCTACCGGCTTCTGTTTTTCATCAAGGATATTGCCCGCTAAAATACCGGGGGCATCATTGGCGCCCTTTTCCTGCGCCTGCAAAGAAAAGGCTGTTATTATGAAAAATATCCATAAAAAGGTTCGGTATAATAGGGTCATGCAGGGATAAAGTTAACTTTTCATGAAAATTATCTACTGTCTATTTGGTCCAACCAGGGAATTTATGGTATGAACGGGCAGCAAATCCCTCCGGCACGTCCTATAAGACGCTTTTTCAGGCTAAGTCCTTCGGATGAACGCCCGGTTTGGGTTTTAGAGCTCCCTCCCTGCCATCCTGTCATTATTTCTCCCCCATTTTAGCTATCTTTGCAATTTCCAAATTTTGAATCATTAATGCCGGATCTGATTACCCATACCAAACAGGACGAAACTCGCCAGGGAGAGGCTTATAGCCCATTTGTGAATGCCCCTGTTGCCTACGGTAAGAAGTTTTACATTGAGAGCTATGGTTGCGCCATGAATTTCTCCGATAGTGAGATCGTTGCTTCCATATTGAATGAGAACGGGTTCGGCGCTACACGGAATTACGAGGAAGCCGACCTGATACTGATCAATACCTGTTCCATCCGGGAAAAAGCTGAACAAACGGTGCGCAAGCGGCTGAGCGACCTGCGGGTTGCCAAGGAGGCCAATCCCGGCGCCCTGATCGGCATACTGGGCTGTATGGCAGAACGCCTGAAGGCCAAGCTGCTGGAAGAAGAAAAGCTGGTAGACCTGGTAGTAGGTCCCGATGCCTACCGCACCCTGCCCGGCTTAATTGAAGAAGCGGCGGACGGTCAGAAAGCCGTCAATGTATTATTAAGCCGCGAGGAAACCTATGCTGATATTGCCCCTGTACGATTGAACAGCAATGGCATCAATGCCTTTGTGAGCATCATGCGGGGATGTAACAATATGTGCTCTTTTTGTGTAGTGCCCTTTACCCGGGGCCGGGAAAGGAGCCGCGATGCTGATTCCATCGTGCGCGAATGCCAGGACCTCTTTAACCAGGGCTATCGCGAAGTAACCCTGCTGGGCCAGAATGTGGACAGCTATTACTGGAACAGCGGCGATAGCGGGGCCGAATCGGTCGCCTTTGCCCAACTGCTGGAAAGAGTAGCAATGGTAAGTCCGCTGTTACGGGTGCGTTTCTCTACCTCTCATCCCAAGGACATCACAGATGATGTGTTGCATATGATCGCGAAATACGAGAACATCTGCAAATACATACACCTGCCGGTGCAAAGCGGATCAACCAGGATCCTGCAGCTCATGAACCGCACCTATACCCGGGAGTGGTACATGGCAAAGGTAGACCGCATCAAAGCCATCATACCCGATTGCAGCATCAGCGCCGATATCATTGCCGGCTTTTGTACAGAAACAGAGGAAGACCACCAGGATACGCTGAGCATCATGGAATACAGTGAGTACGATTACAGCTACATGTTCTTCTACAGCGAGCGGCCGGGCACCCTGGCAGCACGCCGTTACCAGGATGATATACCGGAACAGGTGAAAAAAAGAAGGCTGGATGAGATCATCAACCTGCAACGAAAGCTCAGCCACGAGAGTAATATGAAAGACATAGGCAGCACCGTGAAAGTATTAATTGAAGGAGATTCAAAGAAGAGTGAACACGACTGGATGGGCCGCACCAGCCAGTATAAAGTGGTTGTTTTTCCAAAAGCCGGACATTCACTGAACAAAGGTGATTATGCGATGGTTACAATAGACACTTGCACCGGCGGTACATTGCTGGGCAGGGTCGTTGAGTAACCCCGCTGCATATATAATGATGGCAGGAATTGAGAAACCAGATTAATTGAGTTAAAAGAATTGTGATTATGGATATCCAATCAATCAAAAACCGCTTTGGCATCATCGGCAACTCGCCTGCATTGAACTTTGCCCTGCAGGTGGCTGGCCAGGTAGCCAATACAGATCTTACCGTTTTAATTGCCGGTGAAAGCGGAGCCGGCAAAGAGGCCTTCTCGCAGATCATTCACGCTTTATCGAACCGCAAGCATAATCCCTTTATCGCCGTGAACTGCGGCGCCATTCCCGAAGGGACCATAGATTCTGAACTATTTGGTCACGAAAAAGGATCTTTCACCGGCGCAGTAGACTCCCGCAAAGGTTATTTTGAGACCGTTAATGGCGGCACCATTTTCCTGGATGAGATCGGCGAAATGCCCCTCGGCACGCAGGCACGCCTGCTGCGGGTACTGGAAACCGGTGAGTTCATCCGCGTAGGCTCGTCCAAAGTACAAAAAACAGATGTGCGGGTAATAGCCGCTACCAATAAAGACCTGCTGGAATTCACCCAGAATGGTAGGTTCCGGGAAGATCTCTATTACCGGTTAAGCACCGTACCCATCAGGGTACCCTCCCTGCGCGATCGCAAGGAAGATATTCCCCTCCTGTTCAGAAGGTTTGCAGTAGACTTTGCAGAGAAATACAAGGCAACACCAATCCAACTGGATGAGGAGGCGAAAGAAGTGTTAATTAACTATGGCTGGCCGGGTAATATTCGCGAATTGAAGAATATTGCAGAACAGATGTCTGTACTGGTCAGTGATAAACAGGTAACAGCACAGGAGCTAAGACGCTTTTTACCGGATAGGGATCTGTCCAATCGCTTACCTGTATTGGCGCATCCGGGGAACAGTGGTGTTAACGGTCATGAATTTGCCAATGAACGGGAGATCCTGTACAAGCTCTTCTTCGATATGAAGAAAGATGTGACAGAGCTGAAGAAGATGTTTGTGGAGATCTTACAAAATCCCGGTATGGCGGCAGCCCAGAACCAGGCGTTGATCAATGAACTCAAGAACAGTAAGGAGATCATGGCGCCCGCTATCATGCCCCAGCCGGCAGCAGGCAGTGCACAACCGGTCATGCTGCACCATGATGATGCCATCCACCACCATGAGGAAGTGGAAGATTCACTGAACATCATGGACATGGAGAAAGACCTGATCATGAAAGCCCTGAAAAAACACAAGGGAAAACGGAAAGATGCAGCTACCGACCTTGGTATTAGCGAAAGGACCTTATACCGTAAGCTTAAAGAATATGATATTAAAGAGTAAAAGAATACATGCGGCAATCGGCAATCGGCAATCGGCAATCAGTAAATTCCTGATTAGCGGTTGCCTGTTGTTTATTGTATTGCTGTTCGGTGGTTGCTATTCATTCAAAGATGTGAGCATTCCCCCGGAGGTGAAGACCTTCCGCGTAAACTATATTGAAAACAAAGCCCGTTACGTAAACCCGCAGCTAAGTCCGCAAATAACCGACAAGCTGCGCCAGAAGATCGTGAACCAGACAAGGCTTTCGCCCGTACAAACAGATAACGCCCATTACGAGATCGGCGGTAAGATCACCGAATACAACGTCTCCACCTCCGGTATTTCGGGACAGCAGGCCTCCATCAGCCGGTTGACTGTTGCCATAGAAGTGGAATTAAAAAATAACCTGAATCCCGAGGACCCGAAGACGAATTTTAAAGCCAGTGTTTCCCGTAATTTCGACTTTGATGCTAACTTAGCGCTGGCTCAGGCCGAACCGCAGTTGAATGAAAGCATCATCAAGAACATGGTTGATGAAGTGTTCAACCGCATTTTTTCAAACTGGTAATCTGTTTCATGCAACAACACATCCACACGATTGTAAAATACTTTTTCCAGAAAGATACCCTCCGGGAAGTGCCTGAACAGGTGCTGCAGCAGTTTACAGAAGAACATCCTTATTCGGCTGTTGGCCACTGGCTGCTGGCCAAAAAAATCCATGATACAGAGCCGGAGCGGGCAACCGCACAATCGGCCGGAGCAGTACCCTGGTTCCACAATCCTCTCTGGTTACACTGGACCTTGCAGGACCATGAACCCGTAGCAGAAACGGTGAGCATACCGGCAGCAGCCAACACTGCGCCACCGGTAACTGTATGGGAGCGGCCCCAGGTATCGCAGGAACCAGCACCGGCGCCTGCACAGGAACCTGAAGCAATAACTATTACAGCAACACCAGAAGCCGTTGCCGTCGAACCTGTTACAACAACACCGGCGATTGACGATACCGACTTTACCGAAACAGAAATATTGATCCCCGGCGTATCAGAACCGGTAAGCCTGATAGAAGAACCACCGGCTCCGCCACCCCCTGCTGTCGAAACAGCGCTGCCGGCAGCAGCCGAAGCATCCCCTGTCCCGGAAGCAGCATTACCAGGCTCCTTTAAACCGGTGATCAGTGAAAGTGAGGAACCCGTATTTGAACCTTACCACACGATCGACTACTTTGCATCCCAGGGTATTAAGCTGAGGCAGGAAGACCTGAAAGATAAACTGGGCATGCAATTGAAGAGCTTCACCGAATGGCTGCGCAGCATGAAACGGGTAGCACCGGTAATAGTAGAAACCCCGGTAGCCAATACATTTGACGAAACCCAGCAATCCATACAGGAAATTGCCGGGCATTCCGTGGAAGGCAAAGAGGTCGTTACAGAAGCCATGGCAGAGGTATGGGTAAAGCAGGGCAGCAAGGAAAAAGCCATTGCTATTTACGAGAAATTAAGTTTGCTCAATCCCGCCAAAAGACCTTATTTTGCAACTCGAATTGACCAAATAAAAGCTTTGTGATATGATTTTGTTCCTGATACTGATCATTATAGCGAGTGTAGCGATGGGCTTGTTCATCCTCATCCAAAACCCCAAAGGTGGTGGCCTGGCTGGTAATATCGCCGGTTTCAACACCCAGTTCATGGGTGTGAAACAAACAACCGATGTACTGGAAAAAGGTACCTGGATCATGGCGGTAGCCATTGCCCTGCTGAGCTTGTGTTCTGCCTTCTTTATCTCCGGCGGTTCTTCCGACGTAAAAGATTCAAACGTACGGCCCAACACACAACAACAGGCGCCCGCTGCCAACCCACCCGCACCCGGTGGCACAACCGTACCGCTGAATAAGTAAGCCGATACCAATCCAACATATTCAAACCCTGTCAATAACGGCAGGGTTTTTTCTTGTCGCCTGCTCCGGATCACGCGAAGCAAAAGCTTCTATATTCTGTATTCTGAATTCTGGATTCTTTCCCTATTTTACAGCGTCAATCTTAATACCTATGTGGAAGAAATTGATCCTTATACTTTTGGTCATCCTTTTGGCAGGCGCTGCTTTTACCGGCTGGAGATTCTTTATGTCCAACACCGCTTTTAGTGAAAAAAGCAAATACCTCTACATCCGTACCGGCCATGCTACCTATGA
This sequence comes from Paraflavitalea devenefica, assembly GCF_011759375.1. Classification (NCBI taxonomy): domain Bacteria; kingdom Pseudomonadati; phylum Bacteroidota; class Chitinophagia; order Chitinophagales; family Chitinophagaceae; genus Paraflavitalea; species Paraflavitalea devenefica. The sequence goes on from NZ_JAARML010000004.1 coordinate 456,430, forward strand.
TGAAGTATACCAAACCATCAAAGACAGCCAGTTCGTCAAAAACCCCGGTTCCTTTGATTTCCTGGCCCACCGGATGGACCTGCCGGAAAAGATCAGGGCCGGCCGTTATGAGATCCAAAAAGGCATGAGCCTGTCCGATATCATACGTATGCTGCGCAATGGCCGGCAGTCGCCGGTTAACCTCGTCATCACCAAGCTGCGCACCAAAGAAAGCCTGGCAGGGCTTATTGGCCGGAAATTCGAGTGCGACTCCGCCTCCGTAATGGCCTATATCAGCGATACGGATACCCTCAACGCCTATGGGTTTGATACCAATACCATCATGGCAACGGTATATCCCAACACCTATACCTACTTCTGGAATACCACCCCTTCTGCCATTTTCAGAAAACTGTTTGCAGCATACAAAACCGTATGGACACCCGAGCGCGTACAGCAGGCAACAGCGTTGGGCTTAACCCCGGTAAAAGCCTATACCCTCGCCTCTATCATTGAAGAAGAGACCCAGAATAACAGCGAAAAAGACACCATGGCAAGCGTTTACCTCAACCGTTATAACGCAGGTATGCCCTTGCAGGCCGACCCTACCGTAAAATTTGCGCTGCGCGACTTTAGCCTTAAACGCATTTATGAAAAACACCTGACGGTAGAATCGCCCTACAATACCTACCGCCATAAAGGGTTGCCCCCCGGCCCCATCTGCACCCCTTCGCTCACTACGCTGGATAAAGTATTACAATCACCGAAAACCAAATATTTGTATTTTGTTGTAAGTCCTGACCTTAGCCGGCATATTTTCACGGAGAAATATGAAGACCACATGATATATGCCCGGGAATTCCACAAATCGATGGATGAAAGGACAAGCAAACAGAAAAAAGCAAAAGAAGATACAGGAGAAGAACTGAAGAAGTAAGAAGTCGGAAAACACTGAAGCAGCAAGCCCAAAAGTAATGTGTACAGACAGCATCTTCAGACTTCAGACCTCAGGCTTCATATTAAAACAATGATCAAGCTGGAACGCATACTACTGAATTTGCCGCCCGTCCGTTTTGTAACGGAGAGAAGTAAACACATCGTATTACCCGGCTTTGATAGGGTGCCCTTGTATGATGTAGGCGCTTTCTTTATCCAGCAGGTCAACAAGGTAGGATTAACAGAGCGGGCATCGGCCGTATCCTACAACTTTATCATGGCCATTCCGCCCATGTGCCTGTTCCTGTTTACGCTCATTCCACAGTTGCCCTTCATTCGCCAACGTTCCATCCGCTGGCAGCTCAGGAACCTCATTACAGAAATGATCCCCGCTCCCGAATACAATGCCAGCATCATAGAATTTGTAGACAGCTTTTGGGCAAGCAGCCGGATAGGGCTTATTTCTGTTGGTTTCGTCATGCTTATCTTCTTCGCTTCCAATGGTATGATGGGACTGATGCGTTCTTTCAACAAAAACTACATTGGCTTTCAGCGAAGGACAGGCATTCAAACCCGCTGGACGGCCATTAAGCTCACCCTGCTCATGATGGGACTTATTTTTGCCTGTCTGCTGCTGCTTTCTCTGCAAGGGCAGGTATTACGCTGGCTGGGTATTAAAAGCGATTTTGTAAAAACAGTGATCCGTATACTACGTTGGATATTCTTAATTGCGTTAATCTTTTACGCATACGGTTTTATTTATAAATATGCCCCTGCCATCAAAAAACGCTGGAGAATCATATCCCCCGGCTCCATCCTCGCCACCTTCCTGAGCATCCTTTCTACCATAGGTTTCTCCTGGTTTGTAAGCATGTTTGGCAAATACAATGCACTCTATGGCTCAATTGGCACCATCATTGTGCTCATGATCGTGATATACATCAATTCACTGGTGCTACTGATCGGCTATGAACTCAATGTAAGTATCCATTCCCTCAAAGCCCTTGCTGACGAAAGGGTCAAACACGAGACAGGCGGTGAACTGGTGAAGTGATTTTTCGTTAACTTGTAAGTACTAAAACACTTTCACATGAAAAAGCTCGTAACCTGCCTGGTATTGCCGGTAGTCGCTTTACTGGCATTCACTGTCAACAATGATCCATTACCCATTGGTGCTGCACTGCCCAAGGCCGACAATAAACTCAAAGACATCACCGGAAAAGAACTCACACTCAAAAGCGCCATGAAAGAAAATGGCTTGCTCGTCATGTTCAGTTGCAACACCTGCCCCGTGGTGATCAACAACCAATCACGTACCAATGAAATATGCAAATATGCCCAGGATAAAAATGTAGGTGTGGTATTGCTGAATTCCAACGAGGCTAACCGAAGCAGTTCAGAATCTTTACAGGCCATGAAAGAATATGGCGATGGTCAGGGTTTTAAATGGTATTATGCAGAAGACAAGAACAATGAACTGGCCGATGCTTTTGGCGCCACCCGTACACCGGAATGCTTCCTGTTCGACAAAGCAGGTAAACTGGTCTATCATGGCGCCATAGACGATAATCCCAATAATGCAGACGCTGTAAGCCGTAAACACCTGCAGGAGGCCATCAATGAAGCGAGTACCGGCAAGGATGTGACAGTAAAGCAATCCCGCTCTGTAGGATGCAGCATTAAAAGACTAAAATCATAAGCACCCCGTTTTTAAAATCTTAAAGGGTGGGCATCTTAATCAGGCCCCACCCTTTTCTATTAAAAAGGTGAATCTGTACCGCCTTTGCATTGGTAATGCAGGGTATCCAGGCTGCCATAATAAAAACCGGCAAACTGGCCACCCTGGTCACTCAATCCCATGCTGGTGGGCAACCCGTTGTCATTCCACGCGGTAGCATAAGCATTATTCAGGCTATAATTCCTGTCGATAAACATCCATATCCTGTTGGTACGATGCACGCTCACTTTATTGTCATAGGTAACACCCGGAATAACGAGGTTGCCTTTGGCATCATAAGAATAATACGTATCCAGCGGAAAACCCGGACTGCTGAACCAATCCTGTGAAGTATGTATAATACGGCCATAGTGGTCATATTCATAAGTAATCACCGCCCCATCCAGGTACCAGTCAGGTTCATCATCAACCACGATTCCGAAAAAATAAGTGGTATCGCGTACCACGCGGCCTTTATCGTATACATACCGGTGCCAGAATTCAAAGCCACCACCACTGTACATACCAATATAATCCGTAAGGCGGCGTTTATTATCATACCGGAAAATACCATCCGGATGCCCGGTTCCGGGCTGGGTTTGTATCACACTTACAGGATCGCCATATTTATTATAGTTAATTGTAACACCGACGGGAGTAGAAGAAAAGGAATAGGTCATGTTGGTAACCTGACATTTATCTAAGGTAGCGAGAGGATCATCGTCCAACACATCCTCCAGTTTATTACAGCCCGCAAAAGCAATCATGATGCTGCCGGCGCAAAGCAGATAGTAAGGGTAGACTTTTTTCATACAGTAAGTAAGTTTAAGGATTAACGAATCAAATGTCAGGCCACGGGTAGTAGCGGCGTTTTATTGGGTATGGTGGAAACAGGATAGTGGAAATCGGGTAACAGAAGTACCGTATACGGTGTGATTAAATTAATAGGGTAAAGCTACTATAGTTCCCGGAAAGCGACAATCCCACTTTCGTGGTATAACAAACCACCAATACTTACACTACTTAGCGGCTGGCGGCTTTGGGTTCGGCCAGCATGGTTTTAATTTCCGGTTCTACCTGGCGGTCAGTTAAAGCGCGGTCGAAGAACCGGCGGTAACCGGTTTTATGATTCACAAATAAAGTGGCGGGAATACCACCTTCCCACCGGGCATTTATTTTGGGACAGAAATAATCGGCATTCGTTTCATCCAGCCAATAGAAGGTGGCGCTGAAGTTCTTCTTTTTAATGAAAGTATCAATACCTTTTGGGTAATCCCGCGGAAAGTCCAGGCTCACCAGTACCAGTTCTACTTTCTGGTTGGCAAACTTAGCCACCCCTTCCTGTAGCCAGGGGATCTCCTCCACGCAAGGGGCGCACCAGGTAGCCCAGAAACTGACCACCAGCGGATGATCGCTGTTCTGTATATGGGCTTCCAGGTCGGTGATCTTGATCTTCTTTACCTGTGCGAAAAGCAGGGAAGTCAGAAGTAGGAAGTATGAAGTCAGAATAGTACGTTTCATGGTTAATGCTTGATCATAGTTTTGAACCGGGTAGTTTTAGCAGTTCCAGTATTCGGACGGCAGATGTCAGACTTTAGACCTCAGACTTCAAACCTCCTTCTCCTCCCCATAAAATCCCCACTCATTCAATAACGCACCCAACAGGGGTTCCTGTATCTTCCGCTGCTCATAATGTCCTGCATTCTTTTTCTGCCGGTAAGCTTCATACAGCGTCACGGCGCAGGCCACGGAGATATTCAGCGATTGGATAATGCCCTGCTGGGGAATAATGAAATTCCCGTCGGCCATGGCCCTGATCTCGTCACTGACACCCGAATGCTCATTGCCAAAAACAAGGGCTACAGAGCCGGTAAAATCAATGCTATACAAATCTACAGCATCACTGCTGAGGTGGGTCGTTAAAATACGGGAATAGGCCGACCGCAGCCTGGTAAAGCATTCCTGTGCATCCGTGTATTGATGTATCGTGAGCCATTTGGCGGCGCTGCTGCTGCTTTTAGCCCCCCATTTCTTATGGCGGGCTATCCGGGTATTCAGCACATAGATCTCCTGTATACCAATAGCGTCGCAGGTACGCATCACCGCGGATATATTATGGGGGTCAAATACATTTTCCAGGACAATCGTAAGGTCATTTTGCCGTTTATTTAGCACTGACAACAACTTTTCCCGTCTTTCTGGCGTCATATTTGTAAAATATTGAAAGCTAAAGTACAATAAACTATTTTTGCAACCTCTAACCACAGCAAACCAATTACCTATGCTTAAAAAAGTCCTCAAGATCACCGGTATTACCCTACTGGCACTGATCGTGATCCTCTTTGCAGCGCCCTATATCTTCAAAGGCAAGATCGTTAAGATCGTAAAAGAACAAATAAACAAAAACATCAATGCGAAGACCGACTTCAAGGACGTCAGCCTGTCGTTCTTCCGCCATTTCCCCCGGGTATCCCTGGCCCTGGAAAACCTGCAGGTAGTCGGGCTTAATGAATTTGCCAAAGACACCCTCATCAGTGCCAAAGAAATTGATGTAGCGGTCAACCTCTTCAGCGTTTTCAACACCAAGGACATGAAAGTGTATTCCATCAGCATTGATGAGCCGCGCATTCATGCCCTGGTCAATAAAGAAGGCAAGGCCAACTGGGACATTGCTATGCCCGATACCAGTACCGCTACAACACCCGAAGAGCCGGCCAGTCCCTTTAAGCTGAACCTGCAAAAATACGCTATTAAGAATGGTTACGTGTACTATGAAGATGCCAGCGCCGGCATGAGCAGTGAGATCGTCAACCTCAACCATGAAGGCAGCGGTGACTTTACCTCCGACCTGTTTACCCTGCAAACAGCCACCACTACCGATGCCGTTACTTTCACCTATGGTGGTATCCCCTACCTGTCCAAAACAAAAACATCTATTGATGCCGATTTCGAGATAGACAACAAAAACAGTAAATACAGCTTTAAAACAGATGAGATCGCTGTCAATGATCTTAAGATCAGCACAGCCGGTTTCTTCCAGTTGGTGAATGACAGCACCTACAACATGGACGTTACCTTTAAAGCGCCCTCTACTGATTTTAAAAGCATCCTATCCCTGGTGCCTGCTGTATACCAGCAGGACTTTGCCAACATCAAAACCAGCGGAAAGGCCCTGTTCGATGGCTTCGTGAAAGGTACTTACAGCCCCACACAGATCCCTGCCTACAGCATCAACTTAGGCATACAGGATGGTTTCTTCCAGTATCCCGATCTGCCGCAGCCGGTCAAGAACATCAACCTCGAGCTGAAAGTCAACAACCCGGATGGCATAACCGATAATACGGTAGTCAACATTCCGAAAGCGCATATTGAATTTGGTAATGATCCTTTCGACTTCCACCTTCTCCTGAAAAAGCCGGTTACCGATCAATACATTGATGCAGCCGCCAAAGGCAAGCTGAACCTGGCCAGCATTACGCAATTTGTAAAACTGCCCGATACCAAACTGGCCGGACAAGTAAGCGCTGATGTACAGGCGAAAGGTAATATCGCCGTTATCAGTCAGCAAAAGCCCGGTGAATTCAGCGCCAAAGGATTTATAGACATTGCCAATCTTTTCTATTCTTCTAAAGATTTCCCGCAACCCATTCAAAATACCAGTGCAAAGATCCAGATTGATAACCCGGATGGCGTGCCCGATCATACCACTGTACAAATACCGGCTGCACACGTGGAAGTAGGTAAAGATGCCGCCGATCTCACCCTGTTGTTAAAGACGCCGGCTTCAGATCCTTTTTTCGATGGTACGGTGAAAGGCTCTTTGAACCTGGCCAATATAGCCCAGTTCTACACCTTTGAGCCGGGCACTTCACTGGCCGGCCTGGTCAATGCCGATGTGGCTTTCAAAGGCAAAAAATCATACATTGATAAAAGCCAGTACGATGCTTTTCAAACAGCCGGCACTGTCAAGGCTTCCAATGTGGTTTATAAATCCAAAGACTATCCGGATGGCGTAAGCATCAGCAACAGTGGTCTGACCTTTACGCCTAAGAATGTAACGCTGAACAACCTGGCGGGTAAATTCATGGAAACCAACTTCAATGCCAATGGCAGCTTCGATAACCTCATCGGTTATGCCATGAAAGATGAGCCGCTCACAGGTACCCTCCATGTATCTGCCGATAAAGTAGACCTCAACAAGCTCATGGGCGCTACCAGCGATGCACCGGATACTGCTACTGTAGCCGCCGGCACCACAGCCCCCTTTGCTGTTCCTAAAAACATACAGCTTACCCTGAATACAAAAGTAGACAATGTAAAATATGATAAGGTTGACTACAGCAACATCAACGGCGCCCTGCAACTGAAAGATGAAACAGTGGCTTTAAAAGATGTAAAAATGAATGCCCTCGGTGGCAGCATCGCTGTTAATGGCTCCTACTCTACCAAACTAAGCAAAACAAAGCCGGATATTTCCCTGGCCTATGATGTGCAGAACCTGGACGTACAGAAAACATTCATGGCCTTCAATACCGTGCAAAAGCTCATGCCCATTGGTAAATTCATTGCCGGCAAGCTCACTTCCAAAATGACCATGAAGGGTAAACTGGGCGAAGACATGATGCCCGATCTGAGCACCCTTACCGGTGATGGCACCCTGTTCCTGATAGAGGGATTCCTCAGCAAATTCCAGCCATTGGAAAAGCTGGCCTCCACCCTCAACATCAATGAACTGCAAGCCATCTCTATCAAAGACATTAAGAACTACTTTGAATTTGCCAATGGTAAAGTACTCGTAAAGCCTTTTAACGTAAAGGTGAAAGACATGGACATGGAAATAGGTGGTATGCACGGGCTGGACCAATCGCTGGACTATGTAATGAACCTCAAAGTACCAAGGGCGAAGCTGGGTGCAAAAGCCAACCAGTTTGTCGATAACCTTGCCTCACAAGCCAGCAGCAAAGGAGTACCGGTAAAGCTGAGCGATGTGGTGAACCTCAAAGTAAACATTGGTGGCAGCATCACCAGCCCGGCCATCAAAACCGATCTTAAAGATGCCGGCAGCAGCCTGGCCCAGGATATGAAAGCACAGGCCAACCAGTTTGTGGAAGCCAAGAAAGCCGCTGCCGACAGTGCAGTAGCTGCAGCCAAACAAGCAACAAAGGATTCCATTGCTTCTGCGAAAAGCCAGGTGGTGAAAGGGCTCAAAGATGAACTGGGCAAACAACTCTCCGGACAGAAAGACACTACGGGTACCGGTGGTACTAAAGATGCGAAGAAAGGGCTGGAAGAGACCGGCAAAGGGTTAATCAATAACATTTTCAAAAAGAAGAATAAGAATACGGATAGTACAAAGCACTAATGCAACTCACTCATCCGGTTATGCACTTGCTACAGGTTTAGTTCACAGCAATAACATTATACAATATCATTGCTGTGAACTAAACCCGTAATATGAAAAACCATTATGCCCCTGTACATACCGGTAACCTGTATGTACACATGATCATGTCGCTGCTGTTGTTTATCGCAGCCTGTAAAAAGAATGATCCGCCACCTACCCTCTCGGCCGATCAAACCACCTTCGACATACCAGCGGCCGGTGATCAGGTAAAACTGAAGATCAAGGCCAATGTAAACTGGAAGATCACACTCCCCGACTGGATCACCGCCGACAAATTAAGTGGTCTTAGCAATGACTCCCTGCAATTAACCATTGCGGAGAATACGACGGAAGCAGAACGGACAGCCACCGTGCGGGTGGAAGCCACCAACAATAGCACAGCGCCTGCCATTACCATCACCATCCGGCAAAAAAAATACGGTTATACCACTGAGTGGCAACAGCAATTTACGCTAAAAGCAATCCCCTGGGTAGTCGGCGCTATCGCTATGGACGATGGCTGTACCATCGTAGCAGGCGCCACCCATAACATGGAAACCCAGCATAGTGAATCGTTTGTATTGAAAATAAACGCCGATGGCACAGAAGCCTGGAGACGCTTTTATCCCGAGGCTTATTTCAGTAGTAAAAACACGCTGGCAGCAGGCCCGGACGGTGTATTGCTATTGTGGTATAACCAGGGCAACAAAGCTACCTATCTGCGCGCAAGCGATGGAGGTACCGCCTGGGAAGCATCCCTTACAGGTATTGATGCCGACTACGGTACAGCCGCTGTAAGAGCTGACGACGGCTATAAGATAGCAGGTATTGACAATAGCAATCACAGTAACCTGGTGGTGCAAAATCTAAGCAACAATGGCGTATTTACCGCCCGTAACACGTATGCGGGTTACGATGGCTGGTTCATTGGTATGGCCATAGCGCCAGATAAAAGCCTGGCCATATTAACCAGCGCCTCCCGGGCAGTGGAAATTACCACCATCAATGCCGCAGGGGTGCACATCAACAAACACAGGTATACCGGCGCAGACGGGGTTTATTATGAAGCGGCCGGTATAGCGGTGGCGCCTGATGGCAGTGTTTTGGTGGCCGGCTATGAGCATACAGCGGCTGCCAATGACAATAATATCCTCCTCATGAAGGTGAATGCCGATGGCACCCGCGCCTGGACGAAATCCATAGGCGGCGCTGGTTTTGATTGGGGTACTTCTGTAGTAGCCATGCCGGATGGATTTTGGGCCTCCGGCAGTATATACCCAACCAGTGCATGGACAGGCCAGTTTACCTATAGCGGTAACAAGCGCTGGGAACAAACATTTACCATACCCGGAGCGCAAGATAATAATGATACTTACCTGGCGCCCGTTGCCAATGGCGCCATCCTGGTGCACGGCACCGGTCCGGCCGTATGGATAGCACGGTTAAAAGCATTATAGAGAAATTAAAATCCCCTGACCTTCACCGGGTCAGGGATTTTTGCATGCTGAACACACCTCCTACCCTGATTGCCTGGGGATGCCACCGGACTGTAGTCTAATGGGCAGGGAATGCCCTAAGATAGTTCTAAGATAGTACTGGGATAGCCCTAAGATAGCACTATACATTAGGCCACTCTCAGGCCATTCCCAGGCAACTCTTAGACCACCCCCAGACAACTCAACCACTATAACACTACCTGTTGTCTCCACCTGCCTGTCACCCCGCCTACGGCCCACTCGCCATTTACCACTTACCACTCGCCTTTCCAAAAAAACACGCTCCCATATTGATCTTGAGGCATTTTACCCTATTTTTGCCCTCCCTAAAAACAATTCAAATAAGAATCAACTACTTATGGACAAATTGCTCTATCTCGTTCCTGTGATGGGAGTTATTGGCCTCCTGTACACCCTGGTGAAATTCAACTGGGTATCCAAACAAGATGCTGGTACAGACCGTATGAAGGAGATCAGCACCTACATCGCAGAGGGTGCCATGGCCTTCCTCAAAGCGGAATGGAAAATACTGGGCTATTTTGTAGTGATCGTGGGTATCCTGCTGGGTATTATGGCACAAGCCAATCCTCACTCACACTGGGCCATCGCGGTTGCCTTTGCCATTGGAGCCGTATTCAGCGCCACTGCCGGTTACATCGGTATGAAAGTGGCTACCAAAGCCAATGTGCGCACCGCACACGCTGCCAGAACAAGTTTAAGCAAAGCCCTCAATGTATCCTTCACCGGAGGCGCTGTTATGGGACTGGGTGTAGCCGGTCTGGCCGTACTTGGCCTCGGTGGCTTATTCATCTTATTAAAATCTTTCTTCGGCGCTACAGAAGTTTCTTCTGCAGAAATGCTGAAAACCATAGAAGTATTAACCGGTTTTTCACTGGGCGCTGAATCCATCGCCCTCTTTGCCCGTGTAGGCGGCGGTATTTATACCAAAGCGGCCGACGTAGGCGCCGACCTCGTAGGTAAAGTAGAAGCCGGCATCCCCGAAGATGACCCCCGCAACCCGGCCACCATTGCCGATAACGTGGGTGATAACGTAGGTGACGTAGCTGGTATGGGCGCCGACCTGTTTGGCTCCTACGTAGCTACCGTACTGGCTACCATGGTACTGGGACAGGAAACGATCTCCGGAGATGAATTTGGTGGCTTTGCCCCCATCCTGCTGCCCATGCTCATTGCCGGCGTAGGTATCATCTTCTCCATCATTGCCACCCTGTTTGTACGTATCAGCGACAGCGCGGGTATCAGCACCAACGTAGTCCAGAAAGCCCTCAACATGGGCAACTGGGGCTCTATCGTCTTAACAGCCGCCGCTTCTGTAGGGCTGGTATATTATATTCTTCCCGAAACCATGGAACTGCGCGGGGAAACATTCACCAAATGGGGTGTGCTCGGCGCTATTGGTGTGGGCCTCGCTGTAGGTACCCTTATGAGCATCATCACAGAATACTATACCGCTATGGGTAAAGGCCCGGTAAAGAGCATCATCCGCCAGTCTTCCACCGGTCATGCTACCAACGTTATTGGTGGCCTGGCAGTAGGTATGGAGTCTACCTTCCTGCCTATTATCGTTTTGGCTGCGGGTATCTATGGTTCTTTTTACTGCGCCGGCTTATATGGCGTGGCTATCGCCGCCGCCGGTATGATGGCTACCACCGCTATGCAACTGGCCATTGACGCTTTCGGCCCCATTGCCGATAATGCCGGTGGTATTGCCGAAATGAGCGAGCTCCCCAAAGAAGTGCGCGAAAAAACCGACGTACTGGATGCCGTAGGTAACACCACAGCAGCTACTGGTAAAGGTTTTGCCATCGCTTCTGCTGCCCTCACAGCATTAGCGCTGTTTGCTGCTTTTGTAGGCGTAGCCGGTATAACGGGAATAGACATTTATCATGCAGATGTACTGGCCTGTCTTTTCGTAGGTGGTATGATCCCCTTCATCTTCTCTTCCCTGGCCATCCGCGCTGTAGGACAGGCGGCCATGGCAATGGTAGAAGAAGTACGCCGTCAGTTCCGCACCATTCCTGGTATCATGGAAGGTACCGGTAAACCGGAATACGATAAGTGCGTAGCTATTTCTACCGGCGCTTCCATCAAAAAAATGATGCTGCCCGGCGCTATCGCTATCGTATCTCCCCTGGCAATTGGTTTCCTGTTCGGTCCCGAAGCATTGGGTGGCTTCCTGGCAGGCGCTACCGTAAGTGGCGTTCTCATGGGTATGTTCCAGAATAATGCCGGCGGCGCCTGGGACAATGCCAAGAAATCATTTGAAAAAGGTGTGGAGATCAATGGTCAGACTTATTATAAAAAATCTGAACCTCATAAAGCATCTGTTACCGGTGACACTGTAGGTGACCCCTTTAAAGATACTTCCGGCCCATCTATGAACATTCTTATTAAACTGATGTCCATTGTATCGCTGGTTATTGCACCTACCCTGAAAGAGATTTACAATCCTGAACCAGAAGTGTTTAAACCGGTTCAAAAGAGTGAACAGGTGATCGTGGTGAACGACCATGCCAGCAATATCACGGTAACGGAAAAATTCTAAGGAAATATTACGTGAAAACGCGTAGAATTTCACTCGCAGCAATTATCTTTGTTGCTCATAACTAAAGGCACTATATCATACCAAATACCAAAGTCCCCATGTTTCCACATGGGGTCTTTACTTTTTAGGACTATCCTGCCAACAAATACAAACTTTCACATATTTTTTCAGGAAGCGATACGTATCCGGCAACTGACATACCATCGGTGAAAGCTCAGCGTTGGAGAAACCGCCCGGCCCCTTTTTATCCCCACTCATTGATTAATGAGCGGTTAAAAAGCAGGAGTTCTTTACCTTCCTTTAACAATTCATTACGAAATATGTCGTATTTTTAAGGCAAATGTTGTTCCACTATGTCTACAACCAGGAGTATTAAACCTACTGAGAGTGAATTGGAGATCCTGCAGGTACTTTGGAATAAAGGTACTGCCAGTGTACGTGAAGTGCATGAAGAGCTGTTGAAGATCAAGGATGCTGGTTATACCACCACCCTGAAGCTGATGCAGATCATGTATGAAAAAGGACTGGTAAGACGTGATGATTCCATCAAAACGCACATCTACCAGGCCGCTGTCAGCCGGGAGAAAACACAAAAGCATTTGCTGGGAAAAATGATCGACACATTATTTGGAGGCTCACCCACTGAACTGGTCATTCAGGCCCTGGGTAATCACAAAGCATCCGCCGATGAATTGGAAGCGATCCAGAAAATGTTAGACAACCTAAAAAAACAGTAGCCGATGAATCTGGTCAACCAATCTGCTTTCCTTAAGGCATTGGGATGGTCATTATTAGACAGCTTGTGGCAAATGGGTGTTTTGTGGCTGATCTATGTTTTACTGACTGCCAATGGAAAAAAATTTAACGCCCGCCAACGTCATACACTGGCCCTCTTATCGCTGGCCGGAGGATCCCTGTGGTTCCTCGTAACACTTGTTATCAACTTTTACAAGGCAGCCGCCACACCGGAAACCGTTACACTCACTGTGAGAGCCGGGGAAACTGTTCTCCTGCCTGTCACTTCCACGGGCAGCATAGTTACCTGGCTGGAGCCGGTACTCCCCTTCCTGTCGGTGGCCTACCTGCTCATTACAGCCCTGCTGTTCGTTCGTTTCTACCGGCAATACCGCTTTACGCGCCAGCTCTTCCACCAGGGCCTGCAGAAAATAAATCCCGAACTACGGGTATTCCTGCAACAGGCTGTACAGCACATGAGCATCCACAAAAAAGTAAATATCTGGCTGTCTTCCCTCGTGGATACGCCCCTCACCATCGGCTTTTGGAAACCAGTGATCCTGCTGCCCATTGCCGCTGTGAACAACCTCACTATTGAACAAACAGAAGCCATCATATTGCATGAGCTCAATCACATCAGGCGCAATGACTACCTGGTGAACCTGCTCATTGCCTTTACCGACATTCTCCTGTTCTTTAATCCTTTTGCCCAACTGCTCTCCGGCATCATACGCCGCGAGCGGGAGCATAGCTGTGATGATATGGTATTGCAGTTCCGTTACGATGCTTCCCAATATGCCAGGGCCCTCTTAACGCTGGAGCAAAGCCGTTCGGCTGTTGCCCCCGCACTCGCAGTGGCCGCCACCGGCAAAAGCAATACTTTACTACTGAACCGGGTGAAACGCATGCTCACCCAAGAGCCTGTTACCATCGCCCTCAACCAGAAACTGGTAGCCTGGATGCTCTCAGCCCTTCTGATAGGGTTTATTGGCTGGTACAATCCCGGCAAGGCCATCGTTACCACCATCCAGGAAGTGACCGTTACAGTGCCTGAAAACACCGTAAACGACCTGCCTATGGACATCAGCACACCGGCAGCACCTTCCACAGCAGCAGCAGCCGGACCGGTTGCACCGGCTGACCAACCCGGCCAGGAAGATAAGGAAGATGCTATAGCACAGGAAGAAGCTGCTCAACACGCTGAACAAATGCTCAACGATGAAGCGGAATATGCTGCCATAAAGCTTCAACTGGCTGCAATGGCCCTGCAGCAAAAAGCACTGGCCAATGACGTGGTAGCCTTTGTCAGTTCGCCCGAAATGCGCGATTATTCCATGCAGGCTCAGCAGGCGCTCGAAGCAATAACCCCTGCCACCACACATCCTTACATTCCGGGCAACAGTTTCCTGGTCCAGACACTGGAAGATACCCTCCTGCCTAAAAAATACACCATGACCTTCTCCGAAAAGCAGGCCAAGGAGGCTATGGATAAAACCATGAAGGCTATCCAGGAAATTAACTGGGAAAAAGTACAAAAACAACTCAGCGCCGCAGCCGGCAATAAGGTAGATATAAAACAATTGCAAAACGAGATCAAAAAGGCACTGAAGGAAGTAGACTGGAAGAAGATCAACCAGGAAACAGAGACTGCCCTGCTCGAAGCCCGCAGGGAACTGGCAGAAGAACAGGCAGCTTTGAAACTACAAATGGAACGCTACAGCCAAACCCGCCGTCAACAACAGGAAAAGGCCAGCCAGTTGCAATACCAGATACTCATGGACCGCCTGGGCGAAAATGAAAAGCCCGCCGCCTGTGAAGCAGAAAAGAAATGCACCGAACAAAAAAATGTCAGGAAGAAAAAGATCGTCATCATCTGATAAAATAAAGAAAGGTCGCCACAAGCGACCTTTTCTAATTATGTTAAGCTCACTCCCCTATTTCACATCCAGTAACTCCACATCAAATATCAGTACAGAGTTGCCCGCCAGTACAACCCTGCCGGTATTGTCCTTAATATCCTCGCAGCCATAAGCCAAAGAGGGTGGAATAATCAGCTTGATCTTTCCTCCTTTCTGGATAAGTGGTATACCTATCTGCCAGCCGGGAATAAGTTGTTTCAGGGGATATTCCAGGTTATTGCTTTCATCAAATACCGTATTATTGGTCAGCTTGCCCGAATACTTCACTACCACCGTAGAATTGACCGTTGGCGTAGTACCGCTGCCGGGTTCAATGATCTGGTAATACATACCACTGCTGTGTTTTGTAGCAGTAATGCTATTGGCCGTAATATAAGCCTGCATTTTGGCATCATCTTCCGCAGCAGAAGTAGGTTTACAGCCGCCACTGTCTTTATTTTTACTACATCCTGCAATGGCCAGGGACAGGGCCATTACCACACTTAAACCGATACTGAATAAACGCATGTAAAAAAGTTTAGGCGCAAATATAATGCGGAGCAGGGTATTTTCAGAATGTATAGCCCTCCATATCTACTATCACCTTTTCCAGGGTCACATCGGGCCACCAGCCAGCTTCTTTATATTGTTTCAGCAGGATCTCAGCCAGGTCTTTTTTGGTGTATTGCTTACTTTTCTTCACAGCAGGGGGCACGATCTTCGACTCGTCAATATTGGCGATCTCTACCCGGGTGGCAAACCAGGTGGTATAATGGCGGGGGATGGCCAGTCCCAATATCATACCGGGCAGCCCGGAAAAGAACTCAGGCCCTCCCTGGGGAATGATCTCCGGGCAGTAAAAAGCCACCACATATATACTGTCCTGGACACGGCCTACTGCTTTACGGCACTCCCACCCGGCTATCTTCCGGGTTTCATTCTCAATCTTCCATTTAATGGGGAGCAGGCTATCTTCAAACACAAAATAATTATCCAGGAATTGCAGTTTTGCAATCCTTTCCTTTTTATCAAGGTCAATATAAGCCACGTTCTCATTAACGAAACGGGAGGCGGTTGAAGGCGCACGGCCGGGCTGGTATATCCAGCGGTTCCAGGAAAAGATCAATTCCCGGTACACCACATCAAACTCCGGCATAGCCATAGAAAAAGAATTGCTAGGCTCGTCGTTTTCGGCCATCATCCGTTTGACATTGCGCTTGATCTCATACTCTATCTTTCCCCGGGTCACAAAATCCTGTGCATGGGCCATTCCCGCTCCCAGCAATAACCACACACAGAAAACAATTGTCTGTTTCATATTATTCCACAGTTTTTTAAATCATACTTCTTACCTTCTCCCTCGTTGCCTTTTTGCCTCTATGCCTTGTTGCCTTCTATAAACTCTTCATAAAATTCCAGGCTACCGTCAGCAGCCAGTACCGCTTCAATACAAGCCGGTTGGACTCATACACATTATTGCCCGAAACACCGCGACGATAACCATTGTTATTATTCAGGATATCATTCACCGAAAACTTAACAATACCCTGCTCATTCTTCAGGAACTTCTTCTGCACATGCGCATTCCACTGCACATTATTAATGCTCGAATTAAAAGAGCTGTTCTTTGGCTGAAAATTGAAATTACAATCCGACACCAGTTCTATTTTCCACGGTAAGAAAAAAGTATTGTCCAGGCTATGCGTATGTGAGATCGTGCGGTTTGTTTTATTCGTGGCAACATTAGACCAGCCCACGTTATAATTAACAGAAGCTGAATAAGACGTGGTCATCACCTCCTTCCAATCGTGCGTGGCCGAAACACGCACACTGGAGTATATAGACTCATTCCTGATCTTTTGCCCGTTCTGCATAAAATTACCGCCTCCCTTACCAATACTGGCAGAAATGCCAGGCCGCAGGTGAAGCTTCTTATATTCCCAATTATACCCCATATAACCATTGAGATTGGCCACCCCGTCCAGGTTAATATACTGGCTTACCGTACTGTTCTGCGCATCTGTAGTGCTTTGCATGGTCATGGCATTATCAGTATAGTGGAAATAAAAATTACCATAAAAAGAGGTTCCTTTCACCCAGTTATACTTACTGAAATACAAGTTGGCCGAATGCTGGAAAGCCGGTTTCAGGTCAGGATTACCCACCTGCACATATAAGCGATTATTTGTTCTGCGCAGGGGTTGCAATTGCTCTATGGAAGGCTGCACGGTTTGTCCGGAGTAACCTGCGGTTAAGCTGGCATTCTTGGGCAGTTTAAAGGTCAGGTTCACCTGTGGGGCCACATTGATAAAGCGCCGGTTGGTGACGTCTTTCAGATCATTATTTACCTGGTCCAGGTTGGTGATAAATACCTTGCTCCCGGCCGAAATACTGATCTTCTTCGTAGCCCAGCCAACAGTAGCGCCGGTAATATGGGTATTCACTGTAAAGTCATAATCATTGCTGAGGCTGTCAACACGCGCTTCATACTTCCCGTTCAGGTTATTGAATGTATTGAATACATTGGCCGATTGCGCTGTTTTCCAGCCATATTCCACCGAAATGCTCACCGCTTTACCAAACTTCTCCGTATAAACGCCCTTGGCAGCATACGACTCCAGGGGCATCAACGTTTGCTGAAGTTGGTCGAGTGTATCCGCATTCTTAAAACTACCGGAAGCAGGATCATAATAATTGATCGCCGAAAAAGCATACGCATCCGAAAGCCGCCTGCTGTAATCCTGTTGAAACGTCAGCGAAAGCGTTCTTCCCTCCTTCCTGAATTTCCGCTGGTAAGTGATATTGCTGCCAAAGCGCCTGTTTTCCGACAGGCTCTTATTGGATTGCTCGCTGCTATTGACACGGAACCCTTTTTCATTGTTTGATCCGGAATTGGACCAGTTATAATTATTATTTTCACCAAAGCCCCCGTTGGCAGTGATCTTCAACGTGGCAAATGAATCAAGCTTGATGGCCAGGCTGCCGCTGGCCTTTTGGTTAAAACTGTAAGAACTTTCCCGGCTGTCATTTTTATTGAAAAAACCACTGCCATCAGGTAAAATATTCGTGTTGTTCGAATTACTCCAGCCATTGGCCTTTGTCTCGTTAATCCGGTAATTGGCAAACAGCTTTTGCTTATCGCCATTCCATTTATCCGAGAAATGCGCCCCGCCATACAATATGGATGGTAAGCCATTGCCGTAGTAGGTATCATTCTCATATTCACCATTATTGGTATAATAAGTAATGCCACCGGTACCATCATTGATCACTTCATAATCCTGCGAAACATACTTGCTCATATCTTCATGGGACAGCCCCGCCTTGCCTGTTTTGGCCGCCATACCAAAAACAGATATCTTTTGTGTTCCGCTAAACAAAGCGCCCATAGCCTCATGCTGGTAATAGTCCTTACCATCGGCACCTGCCGACAGCTTTCCAAAATAACCGTTCTTCTTATTCTTCTTCAGCTTCAGGTTGATCGTTTTATTACGGGTGCCATCATCTATGCCGGTAAATTCGGCCTGCTCGCTTTTCTGGTCAAATACCTGCACCTTATCCACCGCTCCTGCCTGCAGGTACTTCAGGGCCAGCCCGGGATCGTCGGAAAAAAACTCGTCGCCATCCACCAATACCTTCTTCACTTCCTGCCCCTGTGCGATGATCTTGCCATTCCGTTCCACCTGTATGCCCGGCAGGCGTTTCAGCAACTCTTCCACCGTTTGATTGGGCTTCAGGGCAAAACTATCAGCCGTATATTCGAGTGTATCGCCCCGCATACGGATGGGTACACCGGCCCGCACCACCACTTCTTCCAGCAGTTTGGCTTCCGTCACCATCGGTACATCGCCCAGGTTGATCTTGGAAGTGTCGGTAACAGTAAGGTCTTGCAGGAAATCAGCCATCTTGGGATAAGAGACCATCAGGGTATAACGCCCGGCCGGTATCTTGACCAGCTCAAACATCCCTTCTGCATCCGTCCGGATAGCGCGGTACAGCGTGCTGTCGGCCTTATCAATCAAACCTACAATAGCATAATGGAGCTTCTTCTTTTCGGCGGTGTCAATAACAGTTCCCTTGAGAGCATTCTTTTGTGCGTGTACAGTCAGGGCCAGAGACAGCAATGCCAGTATACACAGGTACGTTTTGGTTAGGCGGTGTAGAGCCGTCATGAAGGGTAAAAGGTTAGGTTTACCAAATGTAAGAATACCCTGCCGGCATCAATATATCGTATAAGCGATTAATGAATTATTTAACAAATGGAAGAAAACCACAAAGTGAGTTTACTGTCGGATAGACACTTAATCCTGCTATACCATCACCACACATTCTTCGGGCACCAGTCGCCGTATTTATTGCCAATGAGGAAGCCGATCATAATTTCGTGCGTGCCCTTACTTACTGTATTGAGGTTGGAAGTAGTATAATCATACGCATACCCCACATTCAGGGTATTGGAAATATTCATGCCCAGCATACCGGCAAAGCCCTCTCCTGTCCGGTACGAAACGCCCACCCAGGCCAGGTCCTGGTACTGTAGCTTCATATTCAGATCAACCTGTACCGGCAAAGGATTAATATACTTTACCATCGTGGAAGGGATCAGGTTAAAATCATCATCCAGTAAAAAACGGTACCCGGCAGTAGCAAACAGGTGGGGCACAAACTTGCCATCCTTCGACACCACGCTGCTGTTGGAAAAACTCACCTTCTGCGGAATGAGCTGCTGGGCTGATAAACCAACAAAATAGTCGGCAGAATAGAGATACAGACCGGCATTGAAATCCGGTTTAAAATTATTGATCTCACCACTCATATAAACAGCGGGGTCAACGGGGGCCTGTATACCCAGGAATACTTTATTTGTATTGAGGCTTAAATTGGTAAACCCGGCGCCAAAGCCTGCCGCCAGGCTGGTTCGGGCGCTGATGCCAATATGATAAGCATACGTAGCATAAGCGGAGAAATGATTGAGTGGCCCCGTACGGTCATTGATCACCTGCAGTCCGATACCATGATGGGGTTCTGCTGCTTCATAATTCTCCCAGTAGCTCCTGCCACGGGGATTTTCGCCGGGAACCCGGTAAGAGGTAGCCGAAGTACGAAAATCTTTCTTACCAATAGGCCCATGAATAGTAAAATAAGTAGTAACCGGCGCACCATCAAAGCCTACCCATTGATGCCGGTGGCTGGCCTTCACATCAATATAATTCTCAATGCCGGTAACAGCAGGGTTCAGTATATATTGGTTCAGTATATACTGCGTATAATGCGGTTTCTGTTGTGCCTGTACACATAAACACAGCATTACTCCACATAAGCAGGACATTAATCTATTCATGTCACAGGTTCTTTGGTTTAAAATTTATTTGGCCCCCTTGTTCTCTCAACGCCTCGTTGCCTATCTAACTATCGTTACCGACCCATTCATCTGCGGACGGCCATTCTTGGGATTGATGATCCAGTAATAAGTGCCTATTGGCAACGGATTGCCATTCACCGTACCATCCCATTCACGGCCATACCCTATTGAAGTAAATACCCGCTGCCCGTAACGGTTGTACACATCAACCGTACAACCCGGGTAAGATTCCAGGTACAATATCTTCCAGGTATCATTGATCTTATCGCCATTGGGCGTAAACGTATTGGGCACTACCAGGGCCTTCAGCACCCGCACAAATACATCATCACTGCCCGTGCAGCCATCACCCGAAACCACCGTGAGCGTATAAGTGATATCCTCAGTGGGGCTCACCCGTGGTGTGGGTTTCGTAACATCATCCATTGCCGTATTGGGTGTCCATTGGTATTGCAGACCGGATCCGGTAGCCCGCCCGTCGAGCAACACAAAACCACCTTCCAGTACCCCCTTATCAGCGCCCGCATTCACCACCGGTGTGGGATATACCCGGATCGTTTGTTCATTAAATGCCGTACAGCCATTATCGGCCGTAAAATCATACCGCAGCGTATGCAGGCCGGGTTTGGCCGCCCCGGGACTGAAAGTACCATCCGGACTCATACCCGGGCCACTGAAGCTGCCTGTGCCGCCAAAACCGAATATTTCACGCGCTGTATTAACAGGGAATGGGGCCACCTCCTCACAAACGGCCTGCAGGGCGGTAAATTCAACCACCGGGCTCGCCTTGAGGGTAAGGGTCTGTACATCCGTTTTAAAGCAATTTTCGCCCGAATAAGCGATATAACGCACCTGGTAGGCACGGGTAGCCGGCGTGCCAAAATCGGGGTATTTATGGGTATAGGATTTGCCTATAGCGGGATCGTCGTCAACCGTCTTCACCGTAGGGTCGCCGGTATAGTCCCAATAGATCTCCACCTTGACCAGTTTACCCGATACCACCTCCGAATTATCCCGGACCAGTACCTCCTTACTCACACAAAGGGAAGCTGCATTATCTACCGCAAAGGCGCTTCTCCGCACATCGCCATTTACTGTAAAGGGATGGGTAATACTTTTAGCGCATCCGTCTTTAGAGGTAATGGTAAGACTCACCTGGTAATCGCCCGCCGTGCCATAAGGATGCTGCGGACTGCTTTGGGTAGAAGTACCGCCATCGCCAAAATTCCAGCTATACCTGAACTGCGCCTCGCTGTTATCAGCAATAGTACTGGTACTGGTAAATTGGGCAGCATCGAGCAGGCACACTTCCGGCGATGTAAAATCAGGTACCGGCATGGGGTGAACAGCTATGGACTGGGACGCCGCCGGGCTCACGCATCCTTTGCTGCTTTCCACTACCAGGCTGGCTGTATACGTATTGACAGTGGCATAAGTAGTAGCCGGGTTTTGGGCAGCAGAAGTATTACCATTGCCAAACGACCATTGCCATTTGGCCAGTGTACCGGCATTGGGTGCAGAAGCATCTGTAAAATTCACGGCAGCCCCCTCACAGGTAGGCGCGGAAAAAGTAAAGGCAGCCACCGGCAGCGGATGAACAATCGCCTGTTTCGTTACTGTATCAGATATACAGCCTTTATCGGTGACGATTGACAACTGCACGTCAAAAGTATCGGCTGTAGCATAAGTTACTGTATTGTTTTGCTGGGTAGCCGTTTGGGTATTGCCAAAATCCCAACGCCATTGCGTAACAGTACTGCCTTTGCCATCGCTTTTATCCGTGAATTGGATAGGCGCTGCCAGGCAAACTTCACCGCTTACATCGAAATCAGCCTTCGGCCGCGGGTAGATCGTATTGACCGTTTTTACCCTGCTGCCGGCACATTGGTTATTCGATATTACCGTCAGCTTCACATCATAAGGCCCCACCCCTGTATACTGGTATACAGGATTGCTTACAGCAGCCGTTTGCCCATCTCCAAAATCCCACGCATAAGTAAACAGGTTTTGCGTGCCATCGGCAATGGTAGACAGGCTATTGAAGCTGGCAGTACCGGCAGGCAGGCAAACATTGCCGGGCAAACTGAAATCAACCACCGGTTTGGGATGAATCGTAATCGGTAATTGGAAAGCAGTGCTCTTGCAGCCAAAAGTGGTTTCCACCACCAGGCTGGCGGTATAAGTACCTGTATTGGCATAGGCATGCGTAAGCGGGTTGCCATTGGCCGTTGTTGAGACCGTATTATCGCCAAAGTCCCAGGTCCACTTGGCCAGGGTGCCTCCTACTACGGTAGATTGATTGGTAAACGTGATCAACGTATCCTCACAATGCACTGCAGAAATGCCGAACCCGGCAACCGGCAATTGCGACAGCTCCACATTTTTTTTAATCGTATCGCTCAGGCACCCCACGTCCGTGATACCCCAATGGGCCACTTCATAAATGCCGGCAGCCGCATAATTATGGGTCACGTTTTGGAGGGTGCTGGTATTGCCATCTTTCAGGTCCCAGAACCACTTGGTCACACTCCGTCCCAGGCCGTCAATTTTATCCGTAAAAGTCACCGGGTCGCCGAGGCATTTTGCCACGAAAGAAAAATCAGCTTTTGGCCGGTCAAATATTTCGAGGTCATAGTCTATCTGCTGCTCCCCATTACAACCATCGGCCGTAGGATTATTGGCCTTCACTATAATGGGATAAGTGCCGGGTAAATTGATGGAGTAAAAACCGGGCAGCCGGTAGCGGTACAAAGTACGGCCATCTACCACCCAGGTCGAATCGGCTACCGGGCTGGTGATAGTTACATCGGCTATCCCTGCGGCATTCAATACCGTCCCGAAGATCCACTTGATCTCCGTTGGCTGATACGGGAAGGTCATGGCCAACCGGAAGGGGGTGCTTTTACAACTGGCCGGAAAATGGACCACCGCATAAGGATTCTGAAGTGATACAAACTGGTAGAGGTCCTTCAGGTTGCTGCCTGCCGAATAGCCGTAAGATTCAAATCCGCCAAAACCATAAGCGGTCGCGTTAAAAGGAGTGTCGCAGGTGACCGTATGCGCCGAGGGGCCGCTCACCCCGATCTGGGCATAGGCATAAGCGGCATCTGTCGGATGCTGTATAAAACGGGTGGCATACGAAACGCCATCAATCCTGAATGAGTTGATAGCCCCGGGATTGTTTTTCACCACCGCATTAATAAAGTGCATATTCCGGGCAGAACTGATCAGCCGCATGGAAGCCACCGTCACCTTGTTCACTGTTTGCTCCACCGGGCTGAGATAGATCATTTCCGGATCACCATTGCTCGTTATCTCCGCACAATCCTGGGTAGTGAAATACTGGGCCACCAGGATCGGTTTATCAGATTCGATAACGTGGGGATTGGCATCGGAGAAGTCGAAATAAAAATTATTCGTAAAACTGCCGGCAGGAATAATGGCGCCGTCGCGTTTCACCACCGCCGAAGCATCGGGGCGGATGATGCGGTAATAATTCAACGGGCGGGTACTGCTGGGAACCGTCAGGTACTTTTTCCCCCAGGTGCTGTTCGGGTACATCTGCTGGAAGAGATTATCGGATGATCCCACGCCACCTGTTGGGCAACCGATCCCTATCCGGCCACTGCCACAGAACACCGCGATCTTTTTACAGCCAGTACCATTGTTCACCGACTTGATAACCGACCCCGTAAGGTCAGTGGCCGAAAGCACATTGAACACCTGTCCCTTTTGTAAAGTGCGGGTATACGTTTGTCCGGCCGTCATCGTGTGGGTATTGGCAGCCGGCGTTACTTCAATCTCCGTATTGTCTTCCGTGGCTACCACAAAAAACCAGGACCAGGCATTCGTGATATTGGCCTGGGCTTCCTGTTTGAAATTGACCGCATAATATTCCCTGCCAAGGGTAGCGACCGGCAGGCAGAGGGAAGCGCCGGAAACCGACGCGTAATAAATATGAGCGTACACCACCACCGGTTTCAGGGCGGTAATATGAATGCCTTTATTAAAAGTTCCCTCGGTATCGAGGAAGGCGCTGGAAGTAATGGTGATTTGCCGGAGCTGGTTGGCGAAAATCATATAGGTCTGCGAAATGCCTAAGCCGGGTAATTCAAGGGTGATTTCTGTGTCAACATCCGAAGTAACATAAACGTCCATGCCAGGTTGATTGGCACGGTTGGGATCATACATCTGCTGGTGGTTGCCATACCCCAGCCAGAACTCCTTGCCTTTGTTCGTAAAGTCTTGCGACCAGGATAAGGAGGCGACGCAGACCAGGCTCATAAGCAGAATAGATTTCCTCATTGCAGCCTCCTGTTTTTATCAGGAGTGGTTATCGCAATATAAGAAAATAACGGCAGGCAATAGTTGTTTCCAGCGGGTATTTTGAAGGCACAGGATCGCATTAAAAAAACCAACATACCATTTGAGGAACGATTATTTTTTAATATGATCAAGGGGGCTGGTTTTCGGGATCCACGATAACACCTGCTGCAATTGGCCGGTCGCTCAACCGGGTTCCCTGGCTAAAATGGACCGGGCATTTTTGCCCTCACAAAAAAGCAGGTCCAGGATCGAGCAGTGAGGAACAAAACCGGTGCGTTCTTCAAAAACCTGCCGGTAAGGAACCGGCCCGGGGAAATTTTGCATAATAGATTTTGGTAATAACTTATTCCGGAAATCAAGACATTCTGTCAGATCATATTCGGCCTGGTACGCTGTCGTTGTTCCCGTAAAAACCTCCATGCCTAATTTCCGGACCGACCAATCCCAACAGGCCAGGTTCCAGTCCACCAAAAAATTGACCGGCTTTTGAAAAAGGACAGCCAGCTCATCCCGGTAAAATTCGAACCAGGGTGAGCGGTTGTAACAGGACATAATTGTTTTCCAATGTTGGGATTGCCAGGGGTACCTGTTGGCGATCCGGACCTCCTTCATTAGCCTCCGTTGTCCCCGGCCTTCCTCCAGGGGGATGCTCAAAGTCACCGGCCCGCCGGCCCCCATAACCATGCATCTGTTCCGAAAACTCATTTTTTGATACCCTTCACATACATCAAATTCAACATTTAAAAATCTATTTACCGTTTTATACAAGGTAACAGGTGCAAAATATTGACTTTCAACAATCACTTTCATACAATAACACTTACTATACAGTCCGTTTAAGGTTGGCCGGAATTTCCGGGAAAATGAGCCTTTTAGGGTCGTTTTTGTTGGAATAAAAATTAAATATAGCTGGCCTTAAAATGTTTTAAACTAACTTAATAAACATAAAATTACAAGCTAAACAAATTAGCTACTGATTTTGAATGCTTTCGCCCATCCAGCGCTCAAAAATCTCTAAACTTTTTAGCAAAGATTTTCCTAAATGTACAACCCCGTTTTTGGCAGAAAAAATTTATCCCCTACTTTGTGTCCACAAAAAATAGACATGAATAAAAAGCTCTGGTGGGCCTTCTTCCCCATCCTGTTCGTCGCCTGCGCCAAGCCCACAGGGTTTGATTACCTGGGAATCAGGAACATAAAAGTGGTCAAATTCGACCTGAAGGAATCGACCATTTCGGCCGAGGTTGGATACTACAATCCGAACAAATATCCGGTCACCATGAAGCGGGCCGAGGTGGATGTATACGTGGATAACAACTTTTTTGGGCATAGTCTCCTGGACTCAACCATCCATATTCCGCGAAAAGACACCTTCTATTTACCGGTCCAGATGACTGTCAATATGTCAAATACAGCCATCGGACTTTTGCAAACCATGGGAGGTGGACGACAGGAAGTGACGATCAAATTGGAGGGAAAAGCCAGGATCGGGAGGGGCGGATTCTTTATCAACTACCCGATAAAATATGAGGGACCGCAGAAATTGGGGTTCTGAAAACACAAGCACGAGAGGTCAAAATTGACCTATTTTAAATAATAGAAAAAGAGCGGTTTGGGTAAAAAAGCCTCCCAAAAATTGCCTGGTCGTCCGGTATTATTATATATGTATATCGGTCACCGGCGGATATCGCTCGCCGGATTTTTGATGCAACCGGTCATTTTTCACCTACATCTTTTAAAAGCAGCATGGGTCATTTTACCAAAAATGATCCATTTTTTATGCCGGGAAAGGTTTCAAAAAAGGAGTGGTTCACGGTCATTTTTGACCTTTCCCAAAATTGATGGCTGCCCTCGCCGGCAGATTCGTTTCTTCACACCCCCAAAAAGTGGCGCGCTAAATTGCCCCGAACGAAGGTCATATTTGACCTTACCAGCTAACCATTCAGGCAGTCGATTCATGGTCATTTTTGACACATCCGACCAATCATTTTTATTCACTTAAAAGAGCGTTTTACATAATTCCGGATCTTCAAAAAGAGAGCGTCGGACGGTCTATTTTGACCTGCATTGAAAACAGGTCAGGAGCAATATTTTGCCCATACCAGGCTCCGGGAGGGAAGCCCAAAGGCGCTAAAAGCACCACCCGGGACGGGCAATTTTGACCTGTCTAAACTGGTTGCCGGACAGCCAGTTTGCGTTCCATTTTTACGTTTTCCGGGATCGCAACGGGCAATACAAGCAGGCAGGCCACGGTCATTTTTGACCATTCGGGGCCACTGAAAGGAAAGGCAAAAGAAGGTCAATTCTGACCTTGCCAAATCAGTTACCCGGGAGGCAAATAGAATTCTTTTTGTTCGTTTTCCGGAGTCCGGGGCGCTCAGAAACCGCCTGGACAGGAGGTCATTTTTGACCATCCTGACCTACCCAGGGCATAGCCAGACGACGGTCAATTTTGACTATGCGACCTCACTGGAATGCGGCCAATCGGCAGTCAATTTTGACCGCCCTGTTCCGGCTGGAATATAGCCGATAGCTGTCAACTTTGACCTCCATAAACCGGCTCAGAAGCCTCCATTTCCACGCAGAATTTCGTTTTTTAGCGCGCGCTGGTGCCTGAAAAAGCCGCTCTGACAAGGTCAATATTGACCTCCCCGACTTCGCTAAGGGCGCTCCTCGATAGCGTCTACTTTGACCAATTTTTAAAATCAGCAATCTTCCTCAAAACCTTGAAACCTCCCTGTTTTTTCGGCCAGAACAGCACCCAAATCGACGGTCTCAGGGAGTCAATTTTGCCCTGTCGAAGTCTCTGACACCGGTAGTTTTGAAGGTCTATTTTGACCAGCTTACTCACCTCCCGGGAGCCTCCTTTACTGCTCAAAAACCTCCTTTTTACCCTTCCTCTACGGCTGAAAAGGTCAGCCAAAGACGGTCAATATTGACTTCCCGGAAGCCGTCAGACAGCTCCTCAAACAACGTCTATTTTGTCCCGTTTTAAAAACCGGAAATCTGCCACGAAACCTTGGAACCTCCCTGTTTTTTCGGATTGAACAGCCCCCAAATCGACGGTCACAGGAAGTCAACTTTGCCCTGCCTAAACAGTCAAACCCGCCGCCCTTGCCAGGTCTATTTTGACCAGCCTATTCACCTCCCCGGAACCGCTTTACAGCAAGTGGTTATCCTAAATCCCTGGTAACTCTATATTAGTTCGCCAGTAAGAAGTAGGATAATCCAGAGATAATCCACATATACTCCAGAGATATTCCAGAGATATACCACCTTTAAAAGGTGTGGAATATCTCTGGAATATTAGAATAGTAATTATTTTTTATATCCTAAATAAATAGAAACTTAGGTACAGATTACTATAAAGTCTCCCTTGGAAAAGATGGCTACTTTGACCGGTCTGAGGTCTGCAAAAAGGAGGATTTAGCAGGTCTACTTTGACCAATTTTACAAACTGGAAATCTACCACACACGCTCCCATCCTCCTTGTTTTTCCTTCCTAAATGTCTCCAACAAAGCCTCCGAAAAAGGTCAATTTTGACAGTCTGCCGGCGGCCGCAACAAAACCTATCAGGTCTATTTCGACCAGAGCATAAGCGCTTCCCAGGCTTCCTGTCAACGTCTATTTTGACAGGCCAAAGCACCTAAAAGCAGCCCTCCTGAACCGCCTGAGATTTGCATAAAAGCATTCGTTCTTTCCCCTGGCCCTGAATATTTGATTCAAAACCGCCTGGAAAAACCGGCCTTAAAAGGGGCAATTTTGACCTCTCCAGCAGCGCCGGCAAGCAGCCCCGTTAAGGGCATATTTGACCCTCCCGGGAGACCCTTTCGAAAGGTCAATTTTGACCTCAAAAAACGCCTTAAAAACAGGGCTGTTTTATACGTCTATTTCGACCACCTCGTTCAGCCTTTCAGGCAGGTAACGACATGGTCAACTTTGACCGCTGAATAATTGATTAAGGGAAGGCAAAAAGAAGGACATTTAAGACTTACTAAAAGGGGGCATCCAGGGCATAAAAAAACGACCATTTTCGGGATGAAAATGGTCGTTTCGGGACGTTTATTTGCTTGTCTTATCGGCGCTGTTTTAGTGGTCACCGCCTCCCCCGTCTTCGGGTTTCTGGCAACACTTAGGCAGTTTTTTATACGCCTCTGTATCTGCGGTTACATCATCAGCATCATAACCGGCATTGGCAATGGCGGTCTTCACATTCTCTATATTGGTCCGGTCGGTAATAAAAGTCACCTTCGTAACCTTCTTCTTAAAGTCTACATTCACCTTTTGCACGCCATCTTCACGCTTCATGAAGTCTTCAATACGCTTTTTGCAGCTCTCGCACTGAACAGTGGGGGTCTTGATCGTGACTGTTTGAACAGCTTTCTTTACCTGTCCAAATCCTGTGGTCAGGATGCCGGTAATAGCTACAGCCAAAAGGAAAAGTTTCTTCATACAGACATAGTTTTCCCAAATATAACTAATTCCCGCTCCAGTTGCCAGGGTCCTCACGCCACTTTAACAAAACGGCTTGCTGATCGGCAGATACCAGTCCTTTTTCAATGGCCAGATCAATCAAAACGGGGTAATTCGTCAGGGAATGGTAGGTAACACCAGCTTTTTCAAAGGCGGCTGCAGCCACCGGAAAGCCATAGGTAAAAATAGATACCATACCGATCACATTCAATCCGGCTGCTTTCAGTACATCTACTACCTGGAGACTGCTTTTACCCGTAGAGATCAGGTCTTCAATCACCACTACAGGCTGACCGGGGGTATAAAACCCTTCAATCTGGTTGCCCATGCCATGTTCTTTGGGTTTAGGACGTACATATATATAAGGCAGCTTCAACTGATCGGCGGCCATCGCTCCCCAGGCAATGCCCGCAGTAGCTACCCCGGCCAGCAAACCTGCATCCGGGAACTTTTCAAAGACCACATTGCACATCTCCGATTTAATAAAATCACGGATATACGGAAAAGACAGCACCTTGCGGTTATCGCAATAAATCGGGCTTTTCCAACCCGAAGCCCATGTAAAAGGTTGCCCGGGATTTAATTTAATAGCATTAATTTGTAAAAGCTTTTCGGCTACCGCCTTTTCATTCTGGGACATAAAACGATTTTAGTCAGTCCGGCGAAATTGGCGGTTGAACCGGGAAAATGGAAAATTATTTATGCACATCAAGATCTACTTCAACGATAAACCTTTGTTCCTGACGGACGAAATCTCCGCCGATATTGAGCCTTACGCGCATCATGATGATGCAGTATTAATAGATGAATTCTCCACGCCAGGCGTTAATTCCATGATCCATGAAATGCGGCAGGAGAAAATACATGCCGGCATCTTCCTGCACCATAACCTCGCCGAACTGGAAAAGACCTTCCGCAGGAAATTTACCCTGGTACAGGCAGCAGGTGGTCTCGTATTGAACGACAAAGGGGAAATATTAATGATGCTGCGACGTGGTAAATGGGACCTTCCCAAAGGAAAACTGGACCCCGGAGAATCGCTGGAGCACTGCGCCGTACGGGAAGTACAGGAGGAAACAGGGCTTAAAAAAGTAACGTTGCAGAAGCCATTAGTCGTAACCTATCATACCTACGATGAGAGTGGCAAGCATATATTGAAAGAGTCGCACTGGTACGGCATGAAAGCACCCGGCAAACAGGAACTGGTACCCCAGTCGGAAGAGCAGATCACGCAAATAAAATGGGTAACTGCCGCCGAAGTGAAACAATACATCACCAACACCTTCCCTTCTATCATAGACGTATTAAAAGCAGGCGGCTTCCTGTAGATCATTTCTCCAGCCACTTCAGCAGATCATCAATCATCTCCTGCTTATGATTGACTACTTCCTCCTTGCCATTCACCAGCTTTACTTCATTAAAAAAATGGTCTGTAGGATATACCTTATACGTGAGGTTCTGCTTACCCAGCCGCAGGAATTCGAGCGGCACATAATCAAGTCCATAGATCGGTGAATTCTTATCATCACTGCCCACCGCCATAAAAACAGGGATCGTAAGTTGGGTTAACTGGTCCATGGGAACAGTGGTACAATAGCTGCCCCAGCGCAGGTAGGAATGCCCCTCCCACTCTTTATCCGTAGCTGCCGGATGACGGTAAATATCAGCAAAGACGGCCATCAGGGAATCTATTCTCCTTTGTGCTTCACGGTGAGTGATCTCTCCTTTGGCAGCCAGCACGCGTTGCGCTGTAAGCCAGTCGTACAACTGGTTTAAGCCGGCTCCTACAATACTGGCGCAATGTGTCACTCTCTTATTAATAACAGCCAGCCGGGGTACTACCTGTCCGCCTTCCGAATAGCCATACACCACTACCTGTTGTTTATTCACCGGGATCTTCTTACAGAGATAATTGATCACCCGGGAAGCCGCCTCCGACCGCCAGTACAGGCCGGCGCGCCTGGTATATTCAGCAGAAGGCTTCAGGCGCTCCGCGATGTCTCCAAAATGTACACTATCGGCATCAATATCCACGGTATCGCAGAAGGGCACACCCGGTTTGCTGATAAATACAACATGGAACCTGTCGGCCAGTTGCAATACATCATTATCAAATGAATTGTATACCAGCATTTGCTTCTTCAGGCGTATCAGCGTAGCCAGGGGAAAATGCCCCGAACCGTCCAAGGCCAGCAGTAAAGGTTTAGTGGAATCTATACCGGATGCAGATACATAAAAATTGATCGTGCCTAACTGTTTATCGGGTATGCTGAAAGCCTTCAGACCATAATCAGCAGGTTGGGTAGGCTGGGCAAAACAAATGCCTGCCATCATAAGTAGTGCCAGAAGGATAGAAGTTCTCATGAATAAGGCGGGTTATTTTTTGGGTAATATAGCTACGGTAAGCCGGCTGATGCACACCAGTTTCTCTTTATCATCCTGGATCCTGATATCCCATACATGGGTAGTGGCGCCGATATGGATGGGACTCGCCGTTCCTGTTACAAACCCGGTACGCACACCGCGTACATGATTGGCATTGATCTCCAGCCCTACACAAATAAACTTCGACTGATCAATGACCAATGCAGCAGCAACACTCCCCAAAGTCTCGGCCAGCACACAGGAAGCGCCGCCATGCAGCAGGCCATAAGGCTGGTGCGTACGATGATCAACAGGCATACGCCCTTGCAGAAAATCGGGGCCTATGGCTGTAAATTCAATGCCTATCTGTTCAGCAATGGTATTATTGCATAAAGGCTGAATATCGTGGGGCTGTATGGATTTGTTGAACCAGATCATGCAGGTTTCCGGATTCAGATTTCGTACTTCTTTCTTTGCTCCAGGGTTCTGGCTACTACATCGGGAAGGAACTTCATCACATCGCCGCCGTTCCTTAATACATCCCGTACCAGCGTGGAAGCTACCGAGGTGAATTGTGGCAGGCAGGTAAGAAATATCGTTTCTATATTATTGTCCAGGCTGCGGTTCATATCCGCGATCGCCTTTTCATATTCAAAGTCGTTCACGTAGCGGATACCCCGCACAATAAAATTAGCCCCTACCTTCTGACAGCATTCTACTGTCAGTCCTTCATACAATACAGCGCTTACCTTGGGCATATCTTTATAGATCTCCTCTATCCAACTGATCCGTTGTTCATCCGAAAACATGGGAGTCTTATTGATATTGCGGCCGATACCGATCACCAGCTTGTCAAACAAAGGCAATGCCCGGTTAATAATGTCTAGGTGACCAATAGTGATGGGGTCAAATGTACCGGGAAATAAGGCAATTCGTTGCATAAGTAGATTTTAAGGACCAGGTGGCTCAACGCTCCATATCCGGGGCACAGAACGCAATATACTTAATTCATGCTTCCCCTTCCGCCCGACAGCAGGTACAAAGCGGCCATGCGTACAGCAACGCCATTTTCCACCTGTTGCAGGATAATAGATTGCTTGCTGTCTGCCACATCACTGTCCAGCTCCACGCCGCGGTTAATAGGCCCGGGGTGCATTACCACCACTTCTTTATTAAGGCTGTCCAGCAGACGTTTATTAATACCATAAGCCAGGCTGTATTCACGCAGGGAAGAAAAGAGTACCTGGTTCTGCCGTTCCAGTTGTATGCGCAGCACATTGGCCACATCGCACCATTCCAGCGCCTTCTTCAGGTTATATTCCACCCGTACATCAAAGGCCTCTTTAATATATTTGGGGATCAGTGTGGGCGGACCTGCTACCATTACTTCTGCACCCATCTTTTTAAGCAGGTAAATATTGCTCATCGCCACACGGGAGTGCATAATATCGCCGATAATGGCCACCTTCAGTCCTTCCAGTTTGCCCAGCTTCTCCCGCATGGAAAAAGCGTCGAGCAGGCCTTGTGTAGGATGTTCATTAATACCATCGCCGGCATTGATAATGGCAGCGGGGATATGCCTGGCCAGGAAGTGGGGGGCGCCGCTGGCGCTATGCCGCATCACCACCATATCCACCTTCATGGATAATATATTATTCACGGTGTCCAGCAACGTTTCGCCTTTGGAAACAGAGGAGCCGCTCGCTGTAAAATTGATCGTATCTGCGCTGAGGCGTTTTTCTGCCAGTTCGAAGGAGATTCGGGTACGGGTAGAGTTCTCGTAAAATAAATTAACGATCGTCACATCCCGGAGGGAGGGAACTTTTTTGATGGGCCGCTGCAATACTTCTTTGAATTCCGTAGCGGTATCTAAGATAAGCTGGATGTCTTGCCGGGTAAGATCCCTGATGCCGAGCAGATGTTTAACTGAAAGTTGCATGTCGGGCAGCAAAATTAGGGCAAAATACAATAAGGTACAAAATAAGGTATCGCACAGGATACTAACATCTTATAACAACACAACTTCCTCTTTTCCATCCCTTTCCTTCCAGAATACTTTTACTTTCTGCGAAACAATGGAGTCAATGGATTTGCCCACATAATCGGCCTGTATGGGAAGCTGGCGGCTGAAACGGCGGTCAATTAGGATGCATAACTCTACCTTGGCAGGCCGTCCAAAACCAAGCAGGGCATCCAATGCCGCCCGGATCGTACGCCCGGTGTACAGTACATCATCAATAATCACCACGTTCCTGCCTTCTATGCTGAAGGGGATATCTGTATGGTTGGGGGCATGCAGGGAATTGCGGATATCATCCCGGTAAAAAGTAATGTCCAGTTTACCATACTTCACTACACCGGCAGGTACCAGCTCACGTATCTCCCGTACGATCTGATCAGAAACAAAAATCCCCCGGGGCTGAATACCGATCAACACCGTATTCTCAAGGTTTATGTGATTTTCCAGTATCTGGTGGCCCAGGCGCTTGATGGTAATAGCCAGTTGCTGTTCGTTCAATACCGTTTTCATGTCATAAATATTAATCTCTTCAAAGCCACCCGGATTACGGCAGGACCCTTAAAAAGAAAAATTTCCATAAAAATAAGAAACCACTGCCATTGGCAGTGGTTTTCTCTAAAAGAATATGTATAAGCTTTGGTAGCCTCTTTTTAATTCAACCTGTAAGCCACGCCTATCTGCAGTACCCTGTTGTGCCCAGTACCAGGATGATCCCATATGTCCGTCAGCCCCAGGTTCCAGCGGATACCTGCACTGGCCTGCTTCGTGAACTGGAATCCGGCGCCAAATGCCCAGGACAGGTCAAAGCCCTTATAATTATCGGTGACAGTATGTACCCTGCCATCTTCCTTCAACTTGGCATTGATCAAAAAACCAAATTGGGGGCCTGTTTCAGCATAGAACCCGGAAGGATGATTATACTGGCCCAGCACCGGTATATTGAGGTAATTAAGCCTGTACTTATGATCATCTCCCTCATCTTCTATCTTGGCACCCTGGCGGGAAAATACCAGCTCAGGCTGCACACTAAAATGATTGGCCAGGGGGAAATTTGCGAAAGCACCTGCATAAAAACTAAGCTTCATGTCATTGAAGTCATCCCCATCACCAACAATATTGGCAAAATTAAATCCGCTCTTTACACCAAACTTTACCTGCGCCTGCCCTGCCATAAAAGCAACCGCACATACGATCAATAAGAAAACCTTTTTCATGACTTTTTATTTATCCGGAGCACTATCTCCGGAATGGTTAAGAATTTGAGGCGCAAAACTATAGTAAAAAACCTACTGTATCATACAATAAGGTGATTTTACTAATGGCAAGCAAACAAACCGCCTCAATAACGGGAAACTAAGTAAAATATTATGGCAGGCAGGGCAAAATACCCGTATACGTGCGGGTTTCTGTTAGGATTCCCGACCAAATAATAACCCACTTGTTAAATATTGATCAGTAAGGCTCAATGTATTATATAAGCGTCCACCCCAACCTATACATGAAAAGTTCAACTATACATATACTGCATGAATTGAAGAATAATGAGTATAAACTACACAAACCACCCGGATATAATAGTATACCATGTTTCACCTACACTAACAATCCGGCATAGTTGTATAAAATAATTTGCAGCGTTTATACAATAAAAACTTATTTATTCCTTTTTTATATCAAACTGTTACAATTAGCTTTGCATTCAAATTCTTATTAACCTAAAAAACAAAAAATGAAAAAGGTTTTATTCGCAGCATTAATGACGATTGCAGTACAGGGAGTTTTCGCACAGGTAAACAAAGGCCAATGGCTGGTTGGCGGTAGCGCCGGCTTTGAATCACACAAGCAAGGTGAAGTTAAAGCTACGGAGTTTACGTTCAGCCCCAATGCTGGCTATTTCTTCATTGACAAGCTCGCAGGCGGTCTTCGTGTAGACCTGGCCAGTGTAAAGTACAAAGGTGCTGATGATGCTTCCAGCTCATTTTTAATTGCACCATTCGTACGTTATTATTTCCTGGACGCTGCACAAAAAGTAAATGTTTTTGCTGATGCCAGCTATGGGTTTGGCTCTGTGAAAGAAGATGGTGAAAGCGCAAGCCAAAATGGATTTGCCGTTTCTGCCGGTCCTGCAGTATTCTTAAGCCCTAACACTGCACTTGAATTCGCTCTGCAGTACCGTTCTATGGGCGGAGATGCTTACGGTGATGACAACCTGAACACTTTCGGCTTTAAAGTCGGCTTCCAGATCCACCTGGGTGGCGGAAAGAAGTAAGCTTCTGACAGAATAATACTCACATAATAAAACAGGCTACCGGTTCCGGTAGCCTGTTTTATTATCATTACCTCCGCAAAATATTCTTCCCTATTGCAATTGTGGCTGCCGCAACGCACGCATCTTTAAAAAGGCCTTCCAGTCCATAAAAAACCAACGCGCCCAAAAGATCGCCAGTGCAGGCAAGGCGATAAAGGACCACATATGCCAGGCAAATGCTTCTTCAAACTCCCCGTGAATAAGGTGCATACAGGCGCGGGTCAACCCACAGGCAAAGCATTCCACCTTAAACAACACCTTTGAGAGACAGATAGATTCGCCATGGTCAAAAAAATCAGCCGGCAATAATAGCAGAACAACCGGCGTAGCAACAATAAAGACCAGCCTGGCAATAGTAAAATAATAGCGGAACTGCATGGTACAGGAATTATAAAGTTACATCGTAGGGACCATTCTTAGGTTGCAGGCTGCCGGTGATGATACGGATGAAATCAATCAACGCCCAGATACCGCAACCACCTAAAGTGAGCAACTGAACAACACCTTGCCAGGTGTAACCCAGGTAAAACCTGTGAATACCCAGACAACCCAGGAAACCGCAAAGCAACAGGGCTACCAGTTGGGATTTTTCACCAGGCTGGGGAGCCGCAGCTTCCATCTTGTTGGCGATCTTCTTGCCGAAAAGCTTCAGGCCGATTTTCTCTTTTAAGGTCAGCTTACTGCCTTTTAATTCTGTAGCGATCGTCTTCAGCTCCTTGTTGGTAATATTACCATCTACGGCTGCTTTTTCCCAGGCCAGTGTCGCTTTCTGAACATTTGCCGGGTTAACAGTAGCCTTTTGGGCAGGCTTCTCACTGTAAGGAGTAGCAGCAGTAAATACTACCAGCGCAGCAGCAGCGACAGCCAGGAATGCAAAGGGTTTAAAAAACTTCATAAAAAAAGATGATTAGGTTTGCGCTTACTCTTTAGGATTTTCAGCTTCCTCCGCCTGACTTTCTCCGGATTTCGGCGTTGTCCCATAAAACGCTATATCAAAGCAGGCTTAGCCCGGTTTGAGTGGACATGCTTCCACCGGTAACAAGAGGAGGGTGATATTGCTACAGGCTGGAACATAAAAGTAGAACAGTTCACAGGCCTGTAAATCACCTATCGGATGTAAAGCCATAAATGAGGTAGGAATAGCTAAAAAAGGACCCTGAACTGTAATATACCCGGCATATAGGGACAAAAAAAGCTGTACTCATTAAAGTACAGCTCTCAGGTAAAATGCTTTATTGGAGTGCCTGGCTACTTATGCTTCTGCCAGGAATGGATAGCGATAATCGGTCGGGGGATTAAATGTTTCCTTAATGGTCCGGGCGCTCAGCCAGCGATACAGGTTAAGGATAGAACCCGCCTTATCATTGGTGCCGGAAGCACGGGCCCCGCCAAATGGCTGCTGGCCTACTACCGCGCCGGTAGGCTTATCATTAATATAAAAATTACCGGCCGCATTCCTCAACTGGTTAGTGGCCAGCTCTACCGCCGCCCTGTCCTGTGCAATAATAGAACCGGTCAGTGCATACGGAGAAGTATTGTTCACCAGCTCCAGGGTTTCGGGGAACTTTTCGGCATCATATACATACACCGTCAATACCGGCCCGAAGATCTCTTCGCACATGGTTACATACTGCGGGTCTTTGGCTTCTATCACGGTAGGCTGCACAAAATAACCTTTTGACTTATCGCAATCACCACCCACCCATATTTCGGCTTTCTTATCTGCTTTGGCATTATCAATATAGGATTTGATCTTATCAAAGCTCTTTTCGTCAATCACGGCATTAATAAAATTGCTGAAGTCCTCTACCGTTCCCATTTTAAAGCTCTTTACCCCTTCAATAAGCTTTTGCTTTACTTCAGCAGCGATATTGGAAGGGATATAAGCGCGGGAGGCAGCAGAACACTTCTGCCCCTGGAATTCAAAAGCGCCGCGCAGCAAGGCTGTTGCCACCACATCCGGAACAGCGCTCTTATGGGCTACCACAAAATCCTTTCCACCGGTCTCCCCTACGATCCTTGGGTATGACCTGTAAGAAGCCATATTCTTTCCGATCGTTTCCCACATATTATTGAATACGCCGGTAGAACCGGTAAAATGCACACCAGCAAACTCCCGGTGATTAAAGCATACCTTCCCCAGCGTAGGCCCGTCTACATACACCAGGTTGATCACCCCGTCGGGCAGGCCTGCTTCCTGCATAATGCGCATAAACATCTGGGCAGAATACACCTGGGTATTGGCTGGTTTCCATACCACCACATTACCGCACATCGCTGCCGAAGTGGGCAGGTTACCACCGATAGCCGTGAAATTGAAAGGTGTTACCGCCAGCACAAAACCTTCCAGCGGACGAAACTCCAGGCGGTTGTGAATGCCCGGGCTGCTGATAGGTTGTTGTTTATAGATCTCACTTAAATAGTGCACATTGAACCGCAGGAAATCTATGATCTCACAGGCGCTGTCAATCTCGGCCTGGTAAGCATTCTTGCTTTGCCCCAGCATCGTGGTACCGTTCATATAAGGACGGTATTTCGTGGCAATGAGGTCGGCTGCTTTTAAGAATATATTGGCCCGGTTTTCCCAGCTCATGGCAGCCCAGCTATCTTTAGCAGCCAGGGCCGCATCAATAGCCTGTTTAATATGCTGCTCTTCGCCATGATGAAAATATCCCAGTGTATGGGCTCTTTCATGCGGGGGATGTATGGCTACCTTATTACCCGTACGTACTTCCTTTCCACCTATGTACATGGGTATATCTGCTTCCTTACCCTTCAGTTCGGCCAGTACTTCTTTCAGCCTTTTCTTTTCGGGCGAACCCGGCGCATAAGCCAGCACCGGCTCATTGACAGGGATTGGATATGAAAAATAACCTAAGCTCATAGTTCATGTAGTTTATTATGTAGTAATTAACTCTGCGTTTCCTTTTCCATCATCAGGTAGGCCTTGATGAACCCATCCAGCTCACCATCCATTACCGGCTGCACATTGCCTACCTCAAAATCGGTACGGTGGTCCTTGATCATCTTGTACGGGTGGAACACATAGCTGCGTATCTGGCTGCCCCACTCTATCTTCTTCTTATTGGCATTGGCAGCATTCTTCAGGGCCTCCCGCTTGCGCATCTCTTCCTCGTACAACCGGCTCTTCAGCATCTGCAAAGCCATCTCCCGGTTTTCACCCTGCGTACGCGCTTTCTGGCATTCTACAATAATACCACTGGGTATATGCTTCAGCCGCACAGCCGTTTCTACCTTATTAACGTTCTGTCCGCCCTTACCACCACTGCGGTAAAACTCCCATTCCAGGTCGGCAGGGTTTACAGCCACTTCAATACTGTCATCTACCAGTGGGTATACATACACGGAAGCAAAGGAGGTATGACGGCGGGCATTACTGTCAAACGGGGAGATCCGCACCAGCCGGTGTACCCCGCTTTCCGCTTTCAGAAAGCCGTAGGCAAAAGGCCCGTCAAACTGCAGGGTAGCGCTCTTTACGCCGGCCCCATCCCCATCCTGCCAGTCCAGCTCCGTCACCGACCAGCTTTGCTTTTCACCATACATCCGGTACATCCGGGCCAGCATTTCTGCCCAGTCCTGGCTTTCCGTTCCCCCTGCCCCGCTATTGATCTGCAACACCGCCGGCAATTCATCTTCCGGCTGGTTCAGGGTACTCTTGAACTCAGCTTCTTCCAACTGTTGTAACGACCGCTCATAAGCTTCCCGGGTCTCTTCCTCAGAGGCTTCCCCGGCCTTCCAGAAATCGAAAAGCACGGCAAAATCCTCTACAGAAGCTTCCGATTGCTCATACAGCCTTACCCAGTATTCATTCAGCTTAATGTTCTTGAGAATCTCGGTAGCACGTTTATTATCATCCCAAAAGCCGGGAGATAAAGACAATTGTTTATCCTGGTTTATCTTATCACGCCTGTTATCGACGTCAAAGAAACCTCCTCAGGACCACCACACGGTCCCTCATAGCCTTAATTGATTCTTGTGTCATAAGGGCGCAAAGATAAGGATTAGTTTATTTGGCCCCACCCCGTTAAGCAAGGCATAATAATTATGGTTAACTACTGACTAATCCCGGATAAAGAATACGGAATGTTTCTCTTTTACCCGAACTTTGGGCCCCAATTGCAACCGATTGATATTAACCATCAAAATTCAGCAATACTATGAAGCATGCTCTTTTATTCCTGGCACTATTGACAGTAAACATACTGGTCATTACAAGCTGTAACAACCAGCCGGCCGGCACTGCCGACACCCCCAAAGGAGATACAGTCATTATTAAAGAAGAGACCGTTAATTACACCGCGGATACGGCCAAATGCATCGGGTTTGTGGCTTATAATGAAGCAGACTCCGCTAAAAGACCGGCCGTATTGGTAATACCGGAATGGTGGGGTCTGACCGATTACCCCAAAATGCGCGCCCGTGAACTGGCCAAACTGGGATACATTGCCCTCGCAGCCGATATGTATGGCAACGGAACAATAGCCGATAGTCCCTCCCTTGCTCAAAAGTATGCCACACCCTTTTACAGCAACTCAACCCTGGCAGCCACCCGTTTCATGGCGGCACTGAATAAACTGAAAACTTTTCCACAGGTTGATACTACCCGCATAGCAGCCATTGGTTACTGCTTTGGCGGTTCTATGGTGTTGAATGCCGCCAAAATGGGCGCCCCCCTCAATGGGGTGGTGAGCTTTCATGGCGACCTCCGCGGCGTACCGGCTGACAAGAACCTGCTGAAAGCCAAAATACTGGTATGCCACGGGGCAGCCGACAGCTTTGTGCCCCAGGAACAGGTAGATGCCTTCAAAAAACAAATGGACTCCATTGGAGCGGATTATACCTTTAAAGCGTATGCAGATGCTACCCATGCCTTTACCAATCCCAAAGCCACAGAAACAGGCCAGCGCTTTAGTATACCGATAAAATACAATGCGGCAGCCGATACAGCTTCCTGGAAAGACATGCAGGAGTTCTTCGGTCGGATATTCAAATAACAACGCCGGTATATATTTAATTTTTACCATAAGGCTGTGATGACAACCCAGGTTGTTATCACAGCCTTCTCTTTTTTATACAGCCAATTTTAACACTCCCGGCTTTGCATACCTGCCGGATTCACCTATCTTGCCATCCCAAACACCCCTAAAGCCATGAACGCTGCTACCAGACTATTGCTTTGCATAGCCGTATGCCT
This sequence comes from Paraflavitalea devenefica, assembly GCF_011759375.1. Lineage (NCBI taxonomy): Bacteria > Pseudomonadati > Bacteroidota > Chitinophagia > Chitinophagales > Chitinophagaceae > Paraflavitalea > Paraflavitalea devenefica. The sequence goes on from NZ_JAARML010000004.1 coordinate 497,209, forward strand.
TTCCTGTAACGCTTATGCGCAAACTGATACTTCCAACTTCAACATCGGCAGGATAAAACTCAAAAAAGACTTTACCCAATCCATTACCATCAAAGGTGAAGAACTGGAAAGAATGCCTTTTACCAACCTGCATGAAGCCATCAATGCCTGGTCTTATGGTTATTATACCAACAAAAGCAGTATAGTTTATGTAATAGATGGCATCATCGTGAATGACGTAAATGCCTGGAGTGTATATGATATTAAAGAAGTGACCCTGGTACAAAATGCCCTGGTCCAGGTAAGCGGAGCTACCCGCCAGCAACAACTCGCAGTCATAACCACCCGGAAAGGTGGAACCGGCCAACAAGGCATCACCGTAGCAGGTCAAAGTTACCTGGTCAAAGCTACGCAGGTAACAGCCGTTCCTTCTTCTACCTCATCTGAGAATAATTTTTATCATCAATACCATGTTTCAGCCTGGAAGAATGACAAAAACCTCCAGTTTGGTCTATCGGCCAACTACCTGCGGGATGTGTTGCCAGCTATGAAAGAGCCTAAAGTGAGAACTATTACTCCCAATAATTATGACCGCTTCCGCCTAAACGGCTGGCTGACAGCCAGGCTGGGCCCTGCGCATGAGCTTTCCCTGCGGGTAAATGTAGTACCACAGGTGCTCGATAATGAAAGAGGTTATACAGAACAAACACCCGCCTATGATTATTCAACGCACAGTAAATACCGTAATAAACAAACTATTTTTAATCCCTCTATTAGTTTTAAATCAACATTAGCCCAGGGATTTAGTAATGAATTTACCGCCAGCTATGGCTTCTCAAAAGCGAAAGGCAACGGTGAAAGCGAGGTGACCTATACCAATCCAACAAGTGAATATAAACAGTTCATCAACTCTTCTATTACAGCCAAACAGGTACTGCTCATGGACCAGGTTAGCTATCATACTTCCCTGGGTAATAACTGGTCTCTTGAGCCAGCAATAAACTTTACATTCAGGTATTTGGATTACAAGACTGTCGCCAGCCAGGCAACTTTCAATAGCGGCAATGTAACAACTATCAGCCAATACACATCCGGCCAGGAAGGCAGACTATTTATACTAACGCCTTCCATTAATCTGTCCTATCAAAACAGCTTTAATGTGCAGGGCGGATTATTAGCTAATTTATCCAAGACCTACGGACAAAAAGTAAAAAAAGCATTCCCCTTTGTTACGACCAGTGTTGATGTACTACGGTTAGCCCGCCCTGATAATCCTACCAGCCTGAAATTTTTCGGTTCCTTCGCGCAGGCTGCCAATGCCGGGGATGTTACCCTTAGCTTCGCAGATTATAACAGCTCCGCAGTTTTTACAGGCGGCTTCACCACCGGTGGTGTACTGCTTCCCACCGGTACTTTCCTTGATAAGTCTTTCCAGGCATGGCAGGCAGGTACCCGGCTGGGCGTATTGAATGACCTGGTTTCTGTCAACTACCTGTTTGAGCGGCGGAATTTTACCACCGAAATGTATGTACCTGTAGCCATAGGTACCGGTGTTACTTACAGATTAATATATCCTGATCTCACTTCCAACTCCCATCATATAAGCATCAACGCTACTGTATTGAACAAAAAAGCGTTATACTGGCGTACCGGCATCAATGCCACCAGCTTAAAAAGTAAAAGCAAAGATTCGATCAGCTTTTACGCTATTCATACTGTGCTGGGCGATATTGACAGCGATAAAGCCTCCTGGACAGGCGGATGGGTAAACCGCTTTTCCTGGAAAAAATTCTCTGCCGGTGTAGACCTGGTGTATTATTTCAATCCTGACCAGATTCCCTCCATGCCCGGCAACAGCAAAATAAATGCAGTGTCATTATCGAATGTTTATGTAGGCTATCAACTCAACCTGAAAGGAACAAAGGGGCTGGAACTGTATGCAGACTGCAGGAACCTGGCACAGGACAAAGATTTTAAGATCACAGGTACCCGGAAGTATTATGGATTGGGGGTTAAAACTAACTTATAAACTTACGCTACCTGGTTATCATAACGCGGCAGGGTAAAGGAGAAGGTGCTTCCTTTACCCGGTTCGCTTTGTACAGTAATATGACCGCCATTCTTTTCCAGGAACTCCTTGCATAGTTTAAGACCAAGGCCGGTACCGGTTTCATGATTGGTGCCTTTGGTGGTAAAATAACTATCGCCAAAAATACGTTGCATATTTTCCCGGCTCATACCAACGCCGGTGTCCTGTATAAAAACCTCCACCTGCTTCGATTTTTCGGTGGCGCCCACATACACCGTTCCATGTTTGGGCGTAAACTTAATGGCATTGGACAGCAGGTTGCGCAACACCAGGTTCACCATCTCCCGGTCGGCATAACAATATACCGGCTCATCCAGCTTTGATTCAAGGTATACCTCTTTATTCTCTGCCTGAAGCTGCAAGAGTTGCAACACTTCCAGTACCATCCTTTGCACGTCCAGCACCTCGGGATTTACCGTGGCATGTTTCATCTGTGTCTTTGCCCACTGCAGCAGGTTTTCCATCAGGCTGGTAGTAAAATTCATTTCACTGGCTATGCCGGGCACCATGTTCATGATCTCCTTCGACGATAATTTATACCGCTGCATATTGTGGAACAGGTTGCGCAAAGCATACATAGGCGTTTTAAGGTCATGCGCAATAACGGAGAATAACTTATTCTTCACCTGGTTCAGCTCCGTCAGCTCACGCGTTTGCTGCTCCAGCAGCACCGCTTTTTCAGCAATCTCCTGTTTCTGCCTTTCTATTTCCAGGTTACGCCGGTGCAGCTCCCTTCCTTTGGCCAGGAGGCCGAACTGGTAATCTGTATTCTCTTTTTTGATCAGGAACAAGGTATAGAAGATAAAACCCAGTGCGGTAACATGATGGAATACATACAGCCAGTAATTCACGGTGGCCAGCCTGAAATAATAATCATGGGGCGCTACTACCGCCAGGATATAACAGGCGGCCGACCAGCAGAAAGCAAAAATGATACTGGTCACCTTTTGTAAAAAGAAAACGGCCATCACCCCATACAGGATGAAGAACAGCGATACACCGGCATCTACCTTACCCAGGTATACCAGGCAGGTAACAATAGGATATACACTGAAATAAATTAAGCGGGAAGCTTCATAATACTGCTCGTAAGTAAGCCACAGAATAATAACACCAATAGCAAGTGGAGAACATACAACATACCATACCAGCGGTGGCAAATGATCATTACTGAAAAGACCGGCCAGGGTTAATACCAGCCCGGCCACCATGCTGAAAATATTGAGTTGGTTAAAAATACTCAGCCTGCGCTTTTCATACTCCTCCATGGTACTGGTAACACCGATGGATTTGATAAAAACCCAGTAGTTCAGTAATGCCTGGCCTAACGGTTGCATTACGGGAAATTTCGCAGGATTGAATTTATACAAGCGTATCAGGGTTAGGAGTTTTGGTATATATAACGGAAGGTAGTTATAAAAGATTTGTTTTGCAAGCCCGTTAACGATTTCCTAATGCCATTTCCCGGTGGGTTTACCTCCCCCGTTATGCCCGGGCGCCCCTCCCATAACAGTAAAATCTATTTGGAAATCAAAATTTTATGTTAATTTCACGGCATTAAATGCCAAAATTAATCACTATGAAAAGACTTATTCTACACCTGTCAGCAACCTTGATCCTGATCAGTACAGTAGTTCCTGTTAGCATGGCGGCCACCGCGTCAGAACCTGTACCAGTTACAGCACCGTCTTCAGAACCCAATCCTGAAGCTGTAAAAGCTGCAATGAAAGATTTCAAAGCACTGCCCCGCAGTGAGAGAAAGTCCCGTCTTAAAGAAGCTAAAAAGCTGTTCAAACAGTACAAGGCCGACAAAAAAGCAGGCAAGAAAGCAGAAACCGACCAGGTATTACTGGCTATTCTGGCCATCTTACTGCCACCACTGGCTGTATACCTGAAAGAAGAAGAGATCAACAGTAAATTCTGGATCAGCCTTATTCTTACCCTGATCTTCTGGATTCCTGGTGTGATCTACGCTCTGCTGGTAGTATTTGACGCCGCTTAATTGATCCCACATCTTAAAATTATTGAGCGCTTCTGCCCTACCCTGTGCAGAAGCGCTTTTTCTTTAGCCCTGACAGGGTTCAAGGAAATGTTAAACCCTTTACCGTAGTATGTATAGGCTGTTATTACAGCATCTATTCATCAACAAAACATACACTATGCAAAAGGCTTTTTTATTCCTGGCGGTCCTTGGCATCCTGGCCGGCTGTGCACCTAAAACAATACCTGCAAAAGACGGAACAGCCAACAGTTCACTCACCAATACCCGGTGGAAACTGACAGCGCTGAGCAGTCTTCCCAACGGATTACCCAAATTATCCAAAGACGTATTCCTGCAACTGGATACCGGTCGTATCAAAGGCTTTGCCGGTTGTAACAGTTACTTTGGCAATTATATCACCAATGCGTCTACCCTTACCTTCACCGGCGTGGGCGGCACCAAAATGTATTGCGAAGGCGCCATGGAAACAGAGAGCAAGCTATACGAGGCACTCAATAACACCAATAAATACCGCATCACAGGCACTAAGCTGGAACTGCTGAAGGAAGAGGCAGTACTGGCTATCTTTGAAGCACTATACCTGCAATGATCAGCAGGTTTTATATTTTTGCTTCATGGTACAAGCATATAACTTCCTGGCCAGTTGGCAATTGTTTCCCGAGAAAGGCATCTATGAATTTGGCGACCGCCCCCGGTCGGGCATCTATAAAATGGAGGCTGTAGAGAATGAACGCTTACTGGCTGTGAGCATGAACTGGGTAACCCTGGAAAACCAGGCCTTTGAATCCAAATACATCCTGGTGCCGGATGGACAGGAGCACAGTTTTGACAATCCCGAGATCGCAGATACCAGCAAAGCTACTTTTATTGACGGCATTACTTTCGAAACACAGTTCTATAAGAAAGGCGCCCCTGTATTGCAGGTGCTGAATGAGTTAATGCCCAATGGTTACCTGAAGATAACACAGAAGGGATTGACGCCTGCACAGCGGGAATATACCAATGTGGAGTATTACCACAAACAAATGAGCGTGCTGCCCTATTCTGCTTCAGTGGCAGGCGCCTTGATCAAACCCACGGAAGAAGGGGTGATCCGTCATAAGGCGCTTACTGCTATGGAAGAGCAAACCAATATGCAATTGGGACAGATCCGCAAACAAATAGAACTGCTGGCGCTGCAGGCGCAGGAAATACAGAAGCGGAAAGAACTGTCCCTGCTGATCTATAATGCCAAACTCAATTTTGCACCGGTAATTGGCCAGACCTATTACTTGTATGAGAAAAATGATGGCAGCCACCTCTTATCCCTCGTAAGCCCGCGTGAATGGGGTGGCGGCGCTGGTCCTTACAAACGCTTTGTAGCTGCTGTAAAACTGCTGGCCGATCATACCTGGATGGAAGTGGTATAGCACCCGCATAAAAAAAGTTGCGAAGCCATTCGCATGGCCCCGCAACACTACAGCTGAACTTTTAAAGAGAAGTGGTTAGTTATTATTCTTTGCCGGAACTTCTTTCTTTTCTTCTTCCTGCGTAGGAATGGGAACTACAGGGGCCTTCTTAATGGCTTCCGGCTTTGGTTCTGCCACACCCTCCTGCAGGGGAACGACAGGAGCTTTAACAGGGGCCTGCTTTAATTCCCCGCTCTTCACATCACTGGGCAAAGCTACGTTGGCCGCCTGTGCCTTAGACGTACTACGGGATGCCTTCGCTTCCCCGCCGCCACCGGCAAAACGCATGCCTTTTAAGGCGCCTTTCCTGATCTGGTCAATCACGCCTTCCTTACCCTCATTCTTATCTGTTACCGCAGCCGGGGCTGTTTTAAGCGTAGCCGGTGCATATTTCAAGCCCGGCGTATGACCCTTTTTTAACTGGCTGCTGATGCTTTCATGGGTATTAAAGTCCTGCGCACGTACCTGCATCATACCCACCAATACAATCACCAGCATTGCTATTCCCTTATACTTACGGATATATTTCATAACAAGATTTTTAGGTTTAAATTATTTAATGCTTACCAATACATTGATCTTGCCAATACCCTGCCCATTGTAATCCTGCAGGGCCTTGCCAATAACCTGTCCTATTTTTACTTTATCAGGATCTGCTTTCATGGCTACGCCCGCCATAGAAGAAGTAACGATGAGATCGCCGCGTTTGATAGCGCCACCTTCTGAGCATACCTTGGTGGGGATAACACCTACAATACCCATTGGTACTTTACCGGCCAGATCGCTATCAATATGTTCTTCGGTTAATAATACACCAGGTTTGGTCGCATATACGCCGGCTACCAGTGTTGAATAAGGAGTGCCGGATTTTTCAACCGCCCTGTCTTTATCAGTGGCAATCACCAGCACATCGCCGGGTTCATATTGATTGGTATGGCCCTGTACATCGAAAGCCTCAGCAATATCCGCACCGCTGTTCTGCGTACCGTCGTTGAAAAATCCTCTGCCGGCTGCGTTGATCCTCGCCACATTCACAGTACCGGGATTACCGCTCTTAAAGAGGGCAATTGAACCATTGCTATGTTGCTCTACTGTAAGTACAGGATTCGTATTGCCAGTATTATAATTCACCATACGGGCAGCTCTGCCATCGCCAAAGTTGGGCACCCAGGCATAGAGCGCATTGCCGGTACCATCAGCCGTGGTTTCCACGCCATCACCGCCGTTGGATGCATTGGCGGTAATACCATTGCCATTACCATCAGCAAGGGCTATCAGCGCCGGACCATTACCGGCAGGATTGGAAGCATGGAACAGCCCCGCAAAACCGCCGGTACCGGAGGATATACCATAAATACCTGCGGTGCCGAAATTGGCAAACTGGGAATTCACTTCCCCCCTTACTGCGGGTGATGTTCCGGTCACCTTATCTACCGTGAAGTTCCCTGCTATACCATTACCTACGGTTTTAACGGTGATAACATCACTGGTGTTGCTTTCATTAAATATACTAAAACGGCCTGCCCTGCCGGTAGCGAAGGTAGGCACCCAGGCATACAGGGCATTGCCATCGCCATTAATATTCGTTTCTACACCATTGCCACTATTTTCTGCATTGGCAGTAATGGCATTACCATTACCATCATTCAGGGCCACCAGTGCAGGACCATTGCCGGCAGGATTGGAAGCATGGAATAAACCGGCAAAACCACCGGTACCGGAAGAAATACCGAATATACCTGCCGCGCCAAAATTGCCAAAGATCGTTTTCACTTCTCCTCTTACTGCAGCAGCTACACTATTAGTATTGTCCACCAGGAAAGAAGCGGCATTGCCTTGTGTATTATCGGGAATATTACCATTACCATTGGTCTCTACTTCCAGCGTATTACCATCTGTATTGGTATTATTGAGGTTTTCAAATCTTCCGGCACGCCCCGTTCCATTGTTAAGACCTACCTGTCCAAATACGCCTATTGCAGTACCCGTGTTATTGGTAGCCACAAATCCCCGTACACCATAACCGCCGCCATCATTACGCCCCACTACAGCGCCGGCTATATCACTGGTGGTACGGCCTACTACTGCTTCACCACTGCCATTGTTATCTCCTATGATCCCTGCAGAGGTCTGGGCAGAAGTAATTCCATGAACTGCAAAGCCGGCGCCCGTACTACTCCGTACGCCTGCACCATTACCGGTAGAAGTAACATTGATCACGGTACCATCACCTACCGTATTTGCCACCAGCACATTGTTATTGTTGGCATTATTGAAAATAGACATAGAAGCCGGTATACCATTGTTGGAAGTGGCTGTCAAACCGGTACCAGTATTACTATTGGCATATACGCCGATGCCATTGGCAGAGGCATTGCCATATACACCAAGCCCGTTGGGCGTAACACCATATACGCCCCAGCCGGAACCATCCTGTGAGCCATATACACCAACCCCAAGACCACCGGTACCACTATTGATACCTCTCACAGCCGATGAAAAACCACCGGGTGAAGTAGAAGAAACAATACCCCGTATAGCGCTCACACTACTGGTAGTTGAACTGGTAGTAGCCCAAATCGCATCCCCATCACTAATGGTGCTGGCAGATAGTGCAGGATTATTATTAGCGTTATTGTTGATCGCAAAGCTACCGGGCGTACCGTTATTGCTGGTGCCATATACACCTACACCGGTGGCGCTGTTGCCAAACACACCATAACCAGCGCCACTGGCGCTGCCATATACGCCAAGACCATTAGGCGTGGTGCCGTAAACGCCCCAGCCCGAACCATTCTGGGCGCCCCATACCCCAATGCCCAGGCCGCCGGTACCGTTGTTAATACCACGCACAGCAGAAGAGAAACCACCAGGTGTGGTAGATGATACCACCCCCCTTATGGCGCTAATACTACTGGAAACAGTATTATTAACGCCTTCCAGGGATGTGCCGTTTCCATTGTTGGTTATTGAAAATAAAGTAGCCGCATTATTTTCTGTAGCAGCATAAGGCAGTATCAGTCCACCGGCAATATTATTGGCCGGGGCCCAGTTAGCGCCATCATATCGCAGGATCTGTCCTGCTGCAGGCGCTGCCGCATCTATCCCTATTCCCCTGATCCCTGCTACAGTAGGATTGGGATAATTGGCTGTGAGATCACCACCGGCTGCCCCACTGGGAGGCAGGGTTACGCCGGCCGCTATTTTCGCCTGGGTTACTGAACCATCTGCCAGCTTATCGGTGATCACGGCACTATTGGCTATTTTGGCGGTGGTAACAGCATTCGCCGTTATCGTTGGATTGGGATAGGTACCTGTGAGATCTCCGGCGGCAGGCCCTATAGGCGGACTACCTGCAGCATTTAAAGCATACGGTACAGACAACAATTGTGTAGCACCAATAGCAATAAAAGCATTGCCATTATTAGGATCTACTTCCACCTGCATGAACTTGGCGCCGGTACTCCAGTTAACACCCTCAATAGTACCACTCACATTGGTAGCGCCCCCGCTTCCCATCTGTATATTGAACAGCCCGACAGGATTAGTAACCACCGATCTGGTTTCCGTATAAACGATGGCGCCGGCAGCCGATCCTTCCCGGATGCTTAACCGTAATTTAATTGTTTTGTTGGCCAGCACATTTCCTACAGAATTGCGGGCTACCCCCTGGTAATTCAACATGCCGGGAGCCTGCCCTATGGTGACCATAGCTATCAATTGCAATACGGACAGTATGCATAAAAATCGCTTCATAATTTGGTTTGTTTTATGGTTAGAGAGATGCTTTTTTTAGTTAGGCCTGCAGCGGCTGTAAGCTGATTATTTGTTGTCCATCTTGATTACCCGGAAACCACTGTGCCGTATCACTTCTTTATTATCACCGGCACGCCTTCTGTCGGGCGTTAAATGGGCAATCACATAATAAGTACCGGAAGGATAGCGCGACAGGTCGAAGTACTCGATACGGCAACAACCATCATAATCATATGCACGCCGCTCCAGTACTTTGCCATAATTATCTGTCAACTGCAACTCCATGCGCCCGGTTTCCCGCACAAAGAAGTCCAGCTCAAACCTGCCCGCTGTAGGATTGGGAAATAGCCGGTATTCACCGGGGGCAAACAACAGCGAGAGAAATGATTTATTGACAAATTCCGTACAGGGCTGTAGCAGGCCCTGCGTAAACAGGATAATACTATCAGGCGGAGCGAAGGCATTGATCAGCGTTAGCTCGCCGATACTCCATTCAAAATGATAGTAGGAAGAGGGATCATTATACGATCCGCCGGCAGCATTGAAGGCAAAAGGCTTTGCACTTTGTCCGGTCGCCTGCCAGGTACTACATACAAGTAGTAATAGGCAGCATGCTTTGTACAATTTATCCATAAGCAGGAGATATTTTAAAGGTTAAATAATACATAGAAGGCCCTATCCACTATGTACAGTCAGTGAATACAGGATGATCGTCAGGATAGGTGCAAACAAAACCTAAGCTGCATACAGGCATATGCAGGAACAGTCGTCATTCAGCCGGATACAATACAATATCCGCAAGGCTCCGGAACAATCCGGAACTATGGAAGGCAGGGAATCAACTACAACAGGCGTAAGCTTGATCTTTACAATGCCACTACGTATCGGCATCAGAGCAATGAGGACAGGTCGCTAACGGTTGGGATCACTAAGGGGTATCTTATAAGGTGATATAAAAATAGAGAGAATTTTAAATATAAAAAATTCCCTCTTTGTGGTATATTTTCTTGATAAGTGTCAACGGATGGCAGTATACGGAGCTATTTCATACCCTGAATGAGTGATATACAGGCATTAATTCATCCGCTTCACCCTGAAATTACAGACAATGTTCTGGATGCTATTGTCCGAAAATCCCAACATCAGTCCACTGAAACTGCCGGTAATAAACCCTCCGGCCTTACCAAACTCCGTAATGGTAACTGTTAATGGTACCGGCGCATAAGCACGGGCGCCCGGAAAGCTGGTAGAAAATACTTCAGTTAACTTATGGTCATTCCCGGCTACATCCGCGCCACTAAACTGAAAGTTCCAGTCAGGCACTGTATTCTGCCCTGCATCCAGCAATAATACGGTAGTCCAGCCAGTTTGCTGTGCTGTAAAAAAACCACCGATGGTATCAACAGGTGCCGTTAAGATCTTTGTAGCACCATTGTTAATAGTATAGCTGACGGTACTCACTGTACTGATCCCACAGGCATTTAACATGCCCAGGTCATTGACGCCTGGAATCAATGTAAGCGACTGCGGTGCAGTTTGCTGATTGGTGGCTTTATCAACAGCTACATAATTAACTTCTGTATTGGTACATGCCAGCCCTGTAAAGCTAAAACTACCATTAACGATGTTGATACGGTTATAAAACCCATTATCATAGGTTTGTATATAGCCATCGGTAACAGGCGCATTATCGCAATTGGAAACTGTACCGCTGATGGTCACCGTATTTTGGCCCAGGTTGCCGGTAAGTGTGCCCAGGTCTACATCGACATTGGTAGTTGTAAAAGGATGTGAATAGGCCGATGTAGCGCAAGGAGTCAATATGTCCAATACCAGGCCGGTATTAGACAATACAGCACCATAAACATAGCCATCTGCATCTGTGTAAGCAAATTTACTAAAGCCTGCATTCATTGGCTGGTTGGCAATGGTGATCATGACCGGAACATGGACCAATGGCTGCCCGGTACTGTTCACTACCCTGGCCGTGAAGTTAACCAGGGGATAACCTATGGCATCACTCCAATAAGAAAAATGGCTTACCGTGGCCCTGTAATTATTGCCGGTCTTGGTGGCCTGACCTTCCTGCTTCCATAATCCATTGGTTTCATTAAAAGACCATAATTCCAACGTAGTGGGCGCCAATGACAATAGAGCTGCGGAGACAGGCATATCTACTGTTGCCTGCTTACCCGGCGCTATTTGCAAACGCTCTCCCGCATTGCCAGTCAACTCTGCAGCAAAACTGCTATAGGACTTCAGTAGCTTAAGATATTCGTTGACATCAGTGCCCCTTTCATCGCCGGGCAATGTAAGTTGGACCTCCTCTGCATTAGAAGGATCTATTTTACGCACATTCACATGAACATCGCCGGTATAAACGGCCCCGTTATCAGCCTTTACCACACCATTAGCAGGCAAGGTCAGTTTAATACCATCCGTTGAAGTAACGGTACCTCCGGTAACAGCATCTACCACGCCTGCTTCCTTTTTAAGAAGCATTTTCGCACGTACAAAGGTCTCCTGATCTTTATTGACAAGGAATGTCCTGTAGTTATCAAAATAGCCGGCCTTCGCTATTTTCACAAAGCCGGCCACTTCGGACAGGGATACATCATTGATGGAGAAATAACCATACTCATCTGTAATGGTTTGCTTATTGCCTGCTTTTACCTGTGCTCCGGCCAGCGGAGCATTACTTTCATCTGTAATAAAACCAGCAATGGCGGCAGTTACTTTTATCGACAGGTCAGGTTTGCTAAGATTGGAAATGATACCAGCGTGGTCTCTCTTTTCACAGGAAGCTGAAAGAACAGTAATGATCACGCCAAGCAGAATGGGCAGCCGGGTTTTGTTCATAAGAAAAGGGTTGTGCATATGGGTTATTTTTGCAATCAGTTACAGGGCTATTCTGCGAAAGATAGATAGCCCTTTGTGTATTTCAAAGACATTAAAACATTTAAAATATCAAAGCCCCGCGCCACAGTGAGGAATTCACCCAACGATGATACCATTAAAATATTGCAGGAGTCAATTTATCAGGTATGGTGTGATTTATTTAAACAGGCAGAAGCCCTCCGGGGAAACGAGGGCTTCTGTGAATGATTAGTGCCTTTAAAGGAACCGGTTTAGCTTTCTTCATAGGTAAATGGAACCATTCAAAGGACTTATTATCTTATATATAGTTATTAATAGTAAAAGAGGTGGAGCGATGATGATGTCAATTCAGGTCCACATAATCCGTTTAATTCAACGCTAAAAAGCATGACGGAGGGCCCCACCAGCATTACAAAGAACTAATGCAAATGTGCTCCGGAAAGGCAACAAACCTGTTACGGTTTCAGTAAAAGGTGCTTACGCAAACAGGAAATAGTCGCTTCATTGTCTTCACTAAACGACGTTGGTCAATGCGTCTTTTTTCAGGAAGTTCTCCGGGATATTTTTAGGTTTCGGCGGGCTTTTTTAGTAAATTGTAAGAACACTGATCTTCTATTTATTACATGAGCAGGCATATCATTTTTGAAATCTCCTTTTCGATCAAACCCTTACGGGGACTGGGTTTACCAATCCAAAACAATACAAACCCGCGTCCCTACTGAATTTGATCCCTGTTGCCTTACTATTCCCTTACTATTCCCTTACTACTGGCTTACTTGTCCCTTACTTCTGCAGTGAGACTGCCTGGGGAGATCCGGGGGAGTACTACCGGAGTACTATGAGACTACTCAGACACAGGAGGCCGCAGGCCCGGGCATAAGGCTGCGAGGCGGCAACCCGCGCACAGCAAGCGTGGCAGGTGATTCATGATTCAAATGTTATGGTTATTATATTACCCTTGTCATTGCCCGGCACAATGTCAAGTGCCCCATGTAACCTGTCCAGTATCTCAATAATGATCTTGTAGCCCCAACCCCCGTGCAGGGAAGGATTATAACTTTTATCAAGAATACAGGCTACCAGTTCTTTATTCATGGGATTACCGCCATCAGTCATAATGATACGGGTGGTAAATGCATCCCGGATGCCTTCAATGGTTATAATTCCTTTGGAAGTATATTTATTGGCATTGTCGGCCAGGTTCCTCAAAACCAGGCTTAACAGGCTGGCATCTGTGTAAAGGGTAACGTCTTCAGGCACCAGGTTGCTAAAGGTGTTTTTTTGAACGTGGGCTCCCATTTCATAAAAGGAGATAATTTCAGCCACGATATTCCGCAGCGCTATTTTTTCCGGTTTAATGACAAAGCCCTCTTTTTGCATATTGGTGAACACAAAAAAGTCCTGCGTGAAATCGTATATTTCATTGGTTGCGTTATCGAATTGAAACAGGATCTGTGACAGTTCCTTATTTGCCGAACTCTTATGGTCATTGTACATTTGCCGGGCTAACATGTGCAGAAAGCGAAGTGGCGACCGAAGATCATGCAGGATAGCAGAGATCATCAATTCTTTTACCCGGTTGCTCTCGGATAATTGCGCTGTTCTCTCATCTACCTTTTGCTGCAGCAATTGTGCTCTTTGTACCTGGTAGTTATACCGCAACCGGAAAAACAATAAAAATGTGCCTATTGCCAGTCCGCCCAACAGGAATTTAAACCACCACTGTTCATACCAGTAAGGCAGTATGGTCAAAGAGAGATTATTATAGATATAGTGCGCACCAGGATTCTGACTTCTCACTGTAAGCGTGTAGGTACCGCTGTTCAGGACTGGTATTATGAATTTACCGTCATCATTCACCGGGTACCATTTATCGTTCAACTCCTTTATAGTGTATTCAAGGTGCAGGTTGAACCTGTTGCCGAAATAAGGTGAGGAAATTTCAAAGATCAATTGGCTGGAATCCCTTGTTAGCTCCAGTTTGTTTTTCACCAGCAACCTTTTATCGTCTGCGATTAAAAGCTCAATAAATATCGGTTTATCAGGCAAAGAGGTATGTACGCTATCGGGGTTAAACCGTACCAGGCCATCCAGAGAGGGTAACGAAAAATAATTATCACGTGTTACAATTCCGCAGGGTGTGCACCTGCCATTAAACTCATTGGTACTAAATCCATATGACTTGTCAACATAGTAATAATAAACGGATGACTGGCTACCGGCGGCATAATTATCCAATTCTTTTTTCGCCACCCTGAACAACCCCTTGTTAGTGGGGATCCAGAAATAACCTTGCCTGTCCTCCATGAAACAATGAGCGGCAACAAGGCTTTTCCTGGCGTCCAATGGCATTCTGATGACATGATCTTTATAGAATTTATAAAAGCCCTGGCCATAAGTACCAATCCATATACTGCTATCTTTTGCTATATGAATGACATTAATAGACATTTTTTCAAGGCCGCTTAGCCTGCTTAATCCCGCGCGGGACTTCGACAGATCATAAATAAATATACCTGCCGATGTTCCAATCCATAAATTATTTCTATCAACTTCCCTGAGAATATGTATCTCTGCATGCATCAGGTCGTTCTCATTTATTAAAATAGTATCTTCTGTTCCATGCCGCCTGAATACCTGGTGCTTATTGCTGTAGATAATATCTTTATTATCCCTTTCAATAATGCCGGTAAGATAATATCCCAGTGACTTTACGGTTTCAAAAGAACGAAGATGAATATCGGTTCTTTTTAAGGAATTAAATTCCGACAGCCAGATCGATCCATCGGAGGCTTGCAGCCAGGCCTGTTTGTCGAAATCGTGTGTACCCGAAAAAAAAGTATGATTGTAATTGGAGTAATTAAGAATGCCGGTGCTCGTAAGTATGTTCGAACCAGGTAACTCAATCTGCAACGACTGGCTATTGACCATGAACGTTGGATCATTAAAAAAAAGCCGTTCAAATTCATGTAGTTTCAGCACATAGAACCCATTGGTAATGGTACCTACATAAAGCGCCTGGTAGCCTTCGTCATAGATCATGCATTTGATATCCCTTATGGGAATATCAGCCGCTAGTATTTTATAATCTAATATGTTATTGACTACCCGAAGCAGCAGGATCGTATCGTTGCATAACATCAGGGTGTGGTTGCCATCGCGCCTTGTTTTTAATGAAGCTTGTACCGGATCGGTATTTGCGGCGGCGGCTCTAATGAAAATCTGTTGCAGGTTTTTGACATACCCGACATTTTTTTGCAATACCCCGTTTTTGTACGCATATACGTGATATTGATCATCAATAAAAAAATAAACGTCACCTGTTATGAATTGAAGCTTCAGTGTATGGCCGGTTATTTCACGAAGTTCCTTAATGCTGCGCGTGTTTTCATCAAGGAAGTAACAAAGGCCGTCGTCATAAAAGTAAGCCTGCCGTTCATTCAGCGTAACCGGCGCATAGGTGCCGTTAGCTAGCTTATCGAACAGTGATTTATAGGCATTGCTATAGGTGTTGTAAAGACCGTTATAAAAAAACAAATGGTTGTTTGATGTAATGAAATGCCGGCGTGGTGTAGCCGACCGAACACTATCCGTCACGATCTGGTAATCATCGTTTACCGTGAAAATATGCGTGCTGTCAAAAACCGATTTAAAAAATAACTTATTTGTCCCCGGCTCTCTTTGTGGGATCGAATAATAGTTCGATAATAAAGCAGGGCAATTCCCGCTATTATATTCCCTGAAATTTTTGCCATCAAACCTGACTATACCCATTCTTGTGGCCAACCACAGAAACCCATTTTTATCAAATGCCATTGCATTGATACTGTTCTGCGGAAGGCCATTATCGCTGTTGTAGTGGGTTATTGTATAACGGTTAGCGACAGACTGCTCTTTTGACTGCAGCCATTGCAACAGGCAATATACAATTAATAACAGTTGCCTTAACCGGTGGCTACTCATGGTGCTATTCAAGGTCAGTTAATGTTCTAAAGACGGTTCAATATTATAATTATTTATTTATAAAAAAGAACCCGGATGATATTTGTTAAAAGCTAATATGAAATATACACCTCTGCTACAAATACAAACGGATTTTGTATGCAAAAAGCAGTAGGGAGTAAGCTTAAAACGTTCTATAACTGGCTGAAATAGTTGGGGTAGTCAGTAATAATGCCATCTACGCCCAGCTTTACGAGGGCCTGCATTTCTTCTTTGGTATTGACAGTCCAGGGCACCAGCTTCATTTTATGTTGCTTGCAGGCAGCAGCCATATCAGCCGTTACCAGCTTATAATGCGGACTGTAAATGTCGGGGGTGAAACCAAGCAGGGCAAGGTTATTTTCCACAGAAGAGGTCTTGGAATCGGTGAGGAAACCAATGGCAACGCCGGGATATTTCTTATGCACTTCCTGCAACGGACGCATGTCAAACGACTGAATATAGAACCGTTTGCCGATCTTCTTACTGTTCACCACATCCATGACGGACTTGATCATTTCTTCAGGACCTGCGTTATAACCAAGACTATCAAAGCGGGGACTTGTCTTTACTTCTATATTGTAAATCACCGGAGGCAGCTTACGGGCAGCAGTAAACTCTTCCACAGAATCTATCAGTTCGCCCAGCAAGGGCATATAAGTCTTTATCTTCTCTTGCTGCGGCCAGCCGTTATAAGGTTTGGAGCCCACATCAAATTTGCGGATGTCGGCATAGTTCATCTGCCGCCATATATATTTCTTCGCATCTTCCTTGGCAATCTCCCGGCCATCTTCATACAGGGAATGGTTCACATTGACCATAGGGTCATGTGCGATCAGGACCTGCTTATCTTTTGTAATATAAATATCCACTTCAATAATATTAGCCCCTACTTCAATGGCTTTTTTCATGGAAGGGATCGTATTCTCGGGCATCAGTCCCCGGGTGCCGCGATGGCCTTCTTTATAAAATGCGGGAAACTGATCGGTGGAAGACAATTTTTGGGTTGTTTTGCAGGAAAACAGGCTAATTATTGCAATGATGATAGCAATAGACAGTAATGGCAACGTGTGTTTCATGGAGAACATGGTTATAGCTGTAAATATACAATGCGCCCTGTGATGGGGAGATTAATATTTACTTATTTCTCCGGTAATCAAAAGACGAATGATCTGTATCGTCAACCGCATTACTGTCCGTTGGTTTATTCACATCCACAACAGTACGTTGTTCCGCTTCATCTTTAGGAAAGGGAAGTTTTATTTCTTCCGGATCAGGCAGCACAGCGCCGGTAGATGATTCCGGCTCATTTTTAATCACTTCTTTCTTTTTATCTGTCATGATCAAACCTTTATGAATGTTCATGCAATAATGGTACTCCTTGCTACCATTTTACGCGCAGTGTAAAGCCCCAGGTTTTGGGATTGCCCAGGTGTACAGCGCCAAAATCATAGGCATAGCTGATATACTTGCTATCGTTCCAGTTACGTCCCCAGAAATACAGCTCTGCATATTTGGTAACAATGCCCACACGGCTGTTGAGCACGTTATAAGGTGATTGCCTGATATTATTGGCCAGGTCAAAATACTGCTCACCGAGGTACTGCCATTCACCGCGGGCCACCAGTTGAATCGCAGGCTTTCTCAACAGGTCAAACTGGTACTGCAGGGCCAGCATGGAAGTCATATCAGGGGTAAAGAGTTGCTTCTTGCCCGACAGGTCGGCCTCTCCCCCATTCTGGGATACCTTCAGAGTTTTATATTCCGCATTGGTAAAACCTGCCTGGTAATTGATTTCCAGTCCCCTTACCGGTAATGCTGCCAGTTCTATCTCCGCTCCTTTGCTTTCCAGTTTACCGGCATTCCGGGTAATGGTGATCGCATCGGGCAATACCAGTGTGGGTACCTGTGCATCTGTGATGGTGGCATAGAACAAGGCCACATTCACCCGCAGCCTGTTATTGAAGAAAGTATTCTTACTACCCACCTCTATATTATTGCTGTATTCCGGTTTAAAAGCATACAAGGGTGGTACAGAAGGATCAGAAGCCAGTGGTGTTAAACCACCTGCCCGGTAACCACGGCTATACGTGGCATACAGGTCATTATTGGCAGCAGCATGGAACAATAACCCCACTTTGGGAGAGAAAGCATTGAAGCTGGCTTTGGCGGAAGTATCGGGCTGATATTCGAAGATGGGACCGGGTGATCCATCCGGCTGGTATTCGCCTAATACCTGTTGCTTCTTGCGTTCATAGTCGTACCGGATACCGGCAATTACTTCCCATTGTTTATTGATGGCATAACCGGCTTCTCCGTACACCGCTAATCCAAAACCTTTAGCGGTAGTAGTACCGATGAGTGAATAATTCTTTTCGGGAGAATTGGTAATCAACTCCGCATCCTCTCCAAAATGAGTAGCCTGTTTCACCGGGTTATCAAGCACAAACAAATAAGAGCCGGCCGTCCATTTAAAGGGAGATGTAGAAGTAGTGGGAGAAGTAAACTTAAACTCCTGTGTAAACACCTTTACTTTATTCCAGTCATCACCATAATTATTGATAATGGTCACACCATCAATGGGTGAAAAGTCGCCATCAATAGGATTTGTATAATAACGGTGGTTGGACTGCCAGGATGTTTGAGAACTAAAGTTAAAGGCATGTCCTGTATGGTTAACAGACAAGGAGGTATTGAAAGTATTATCAATCATCTCCGTAACCGCATTCTGGTTTAATTCGAATGGCTTGGCAAATGCATCTTCTACGCCATTCACGAGGGGGAAAGTGCCATTGTTGCGATTGGCAATATGCTTCAGATTGAAAGTGATATGCCAGCGGGGATTCACGATGTACTTGAGGTAATAATTGCCGGAGAGGCTATGCTGGCGGTCGAAATCTGTATTATTAAAAACATTATGGTAAAAGCCATCGCGCTGGTCATATACACCGGCAACCCCTATATATAACTTATTCTTAACGACCGGCGCACGAAGCCCTACTGCATAACGCTGCTGGCCGTGATTGCCGATATTGCCTTCAGCAAATCCATTGATCGTATTGCCGGGTTGTTTGGTTATGATATTGATCACGCCCCCCATGGCATTGCGTCCATACAGGGTGCCTTGCGGGCCACGCAATACCTCGATGCGTTCAATATCGGAAAGCTGGGCAATGTAGGTATCCAGTCCAAACTGGTTTACCCCGTCTATATAAGTAGCCACCGCCGGATCGTAGGAAGTGGTGGTAATACCACGGATGGAGGTAACATTCCTGTTATCGCCGGGATCGGCTGAATACAGGTTGGGCACTACGGCAGTGATCTCACGGGTATTCCACAAACGGTAATCCAGCACCTTCTTTGCGGTGATGGCCGATACGCTTACCGGTATCTTTTGCAGCAGTTCTTCTTTCTTTTGGGCGGTTACCACAATGACTTCAAGACTGTCGACAGTTTGCGCCAGGGCGCCTGAACAGGATACTACACAGAGAAGGGAGTAAAAAAATTTCATATGCTTTGTTGAAAGTAAATGAGAGGGCAATATTACGCATTAATCCCTATCAGTTGGGCAGTTGCGGCCTGTCCATCTTATAAGGGATCTCTGTGATAGCCTCCAGGAAGGCAATAAGGGCCTTTTTCTCTTCCGGCGTCAGGTCCAGTTTTTTGATCAGGGGATCTGTTTTCGGGAACAGCGGATCATTCACCTGGTCGGGTTTAGGCTTGGGTTGTGGCATGCCCGCACTGTACATATTCATAATGCCATCTATATTATCAAAGAGGCCATTGTGCATCCAGGGCCGCGTGCGCATTACATCCCGCAGGGAGGGTGTGCGGAATTTCCCCACATCGGCGGCTTCTTTGGTAACATTATAGCGTCCCAGGTCCTGGTATTTACGGCCATAATAGGTAAGACCGATATTATGGAATTGGTTGTCGGTAAAATACGTCCCGTTGTGACAGTTCATACACCTTGCCTTGGTACGGAACAGGTGCAGCCCCTGTAATTCCACATCGGAAAGCTGCTTGTACTTACCGCCTACAAAATCATCAAACCGGCTCCTGCGGCTGGCGAGCGATCTTTCAAAGGCAGCAATGGCCTCCAATATGCGGTCGAGGTTAATGCGTTTATCGCCATACACTTTTTCAAACAAAGGCGGATAACCGGGAATAGTGGCCAGTTCAGACGGGATGGTAGGCGGTTCCTGGTTCATTTCATGCATGGTGGCCATGGGATTAATGGCCTGGTCTTCGAGGCTGGCAGCCCTGCCATCCCAGAACAGCTCTTTCACCTGCGCCACATTCAATAAAGAGGAAGTATTGCGGGTGCCCTGCAGGTGATTATTGCCCAGTGATACCGTGCGACCGTCGGTCCAGGCAAGGTCCGGATCATGACAACTGCTGCAGGATATCTGGTTGGAGCCCGATAAGCGGGGATCAAAGAACAATAACTTTCCCAGTTGGATCTTCGGGTCTTTTAACTTAACTACGATATTAGAATCCACCGGTAAGGCAGATAACTCTTTCCATTGTACGCCGGCGTCAATGAGCGGCTTGGGCCATTGATCAACCGGCCGTGCATATAAGGCACGCAGGCTATCGTTGAAGGTAAGGGGAACGGCCGCGGGATGATTACCGGTAAAAGATACCATGCCGGCTACTAATCCTGTCATCAGGGCAATGACCACTAATTTTTTCATACGTTACAAAGATATACCGATACTGGTTTGAATGTACCACCTGTTATTGCCGGGTTTGGCAATAGCCGGATAATCATGATCCTGTTTGATGGAAGCCTGCTGGTATTGGCCACTGAGCTTTAAGAAGGTATTCGTTTTCTTTACCGGGAAATTGTATTGCCATGCCGCGGTGGCTGTTACCGATGAGGCGCTGTAGTAATAATAATCAGGGTAGATTACCCCTTTTGCAAAAGTCGTTTGCTGGGAAGAAGTGGTCAATTCCGGCGACAGTGGCAACCGGGCGCCCACTTTAAGAAATGCTTTCCAGTATGTATCCGCAGCAGGCAGGTAATGATAATAAGCGCCTGATAGATCCGCATCGGCATACTGGTAGTTGATCTTCTGACTGGCAGAACCATCAGCCTGAAACAGGTTACTGACAGTTCCCTGCACACCCAGTTCGTATCGCACTTTACCATCACGCCTGCGGGTATACAGGGGTTCTATGCTCAACCTGTCGAATGTATACATGTAGTTATTACCATTCAGGATGGTATGCATATCCTGGCCGGTATGGTAGAGGTAATAGATACCGGTAGTCCAGGAATTATTGCCCTGACTATATTCTCCCAATATAGCTGCATTGATAATATCTTCGTAAAACTCACCATACTTAAATGCCAGGGAAGTACGCTCACCTCTTCTGGAGAAAACAGATGAGCGGGAGGCGTAACCGCCTTTAGCAGTAACATGCAACCGGTTAAATTGTCCATCATAGATACCTTGTATGTCCCACCCGGAGCCTTTACTGCGAACATACCGGCTACCGCTGATGAGTTGCGCAAAGCCATACCCATATTGCATATAGGTCTGAAATTGCTCATACAACAGGCTTTGCTCGTAATTATCATTCCTGAAATCAATTTCTGAATCGGTATTTTTACGGGCAATACCTCCAGCCACCCCAATAGTATGCCGGGGCAGCAAACAATAATGAATAGTAGCCTGTGCCTGCACATCGTAGAAGAAATAATCAGGGCGGGGATCATTGCTTCTCCAGGCATTGCCTGCATGGTAAGTACCTCCGGCGCCAACAGTTAATTTATCATCCAGTAAGGGGTGACTGATGATGCCCTGCAAACGGTACTCCCCTATCTCCCAGTTTCCTTTAGCGGCAGCATAAAAGTAATAAGGCGCCGCATCATGCAGCCCATAGCGCAGGGTATACCCTACACTATCCTGATTGGTATGTTGATAGGAAAAAGAACCGCTTA
This sequence comes from Paraflavitalea devenefica, assembly GCF_011759375.1. Lineage (NCBI taxonomy): Bacteria > Pseudomonadati > Bacteroidota > Chitinophagia > Chitinophagales > Chitinophagaceae > Paraflavitalea > Paraflavitalea devenefica. Next base: position 519,291 of record NZ_JAARML010000004.1, read on the forward strand.
CCAGGAACTTATTGATCCGTTTGGTCCCTTCCGTATAAAAAAATATATCCTGTTGTTTGGGTGCATCCTGGCTTAGTCTGTAATCGCCGGAAGTATAGCGATAGCCGCCTTCTACCCGGGCATATTGATGCAGTTGCAATAAGGGCTGGCTGATAACTTCCTTTGAATAGAAGTCATATTGCTGTCCAAAACGTTCTGTCAGGAAATTATACGAGGTATCCTGCGCGTGCAGGATACCCGTATAAAAAAACAAGCCTGTTATGATCATTACATTTCTTAGCATGCTGTATTCCCTCATGGTCCTTACTTAAACCCTTTTGGATTGGCCTTTTCGAAATAATCAAAATCATTGGTAGAGTTATTGGTATCCATCAGGATCTTTCTTCCACTCACTGTTTTGGCCGTTTTACGGATAGCTGATTGTGAAGAATACTGTCCGGCCGGCACATTATAAGCACCTGCATCCAGTGTACCTACCAGCCTTTTAGCTACCCGGCTGGATGGAGTGGCATGTTGCACTTCCATGGCGTCAATGATCAGGGTGTTGGGTATCTGATAATGGAAATCTGTATTCGCATCAATAGCTGTCACCGTGGGATTGGGATATTTTTTCCAGTCAGCAGGAATATCAGCGGCAGTTTTAAAGATGACAAAAGCATCCCGGCCGGGATTGTCCAATAACCAGTCTCTTCCAAAAATGGTGAGGGGCACCAGGTTAGGCACATTGGGATTATCAATATCAGAATTGAGTGGGTTAGAAATTACGTTCCCTACGTATACTTCAAACTCTGCCCCGCTCAGATCAACAGTAAGTGTTGGATCTTTGATACTGATCGTAGTACCGGTGCTGCTGGTATAAGGGGCTTTGTGATTGAGCGCTGTTTGTGCCATAACAAAGCTTTGCCCCGGTTGGATGGGATAGGTAGTTCCATTGCCGGGCACACGGTATAGCGATTTGGCATATACATAACTCTCTACTGCGTTGCTATTGGCAGGCATACCAATAGATTTACTCCAGTCATATTGTCCTTTGAATGGTCCATCATTGATAAAATACCCGGTAGCATAATTAGGATTAGCAGTGTTATTACCCATTACCTCTCCAATGTATAAGCTGTCTGCATATAAAACCGTATTGGAGTTATTGTATACTTCAATGAACTGATCACGGTACACCGCACCATTGGTAGTATGGCTACCTGCATAGTAAACCTGTTTGATTACCCAGTCACCAATCTTACCAAATTGCAATTTAAGTTCCAGTGTATTGTTGGTACTGTTATTCAACATGATATTGCTAAGGGAGGCATTGAACACCACACTGTCCCTGTCCAAAGGAAGACCGGTAATGGTTTCATACTGCGCTTTTTGAATCGAAATGGTGGCTTCAATATTATACACACCGGCACTTACACTGTTAAAAATAGCCAGGCCATTATTATCGGAACTTTGCGTAAGCTCTGAACTATTCAACTGATTTTTGATCTTTATGGTAATGCCATTCAGCGGGAAACTATAATTGCCGCTGGTCGTATCATATATTGCTTTAACAATGATATTGATAGGCTGTACAGAAGGGCCATCGTTTTTTTTACAACTGACGATTGCCAGTATACTTAATAAGACTATAATACCAGAAACCTTTTTCATGTATGTTTATTTGATAGTAAAAATTAATTCTGCACCAAAAGAAGGCTGCCCATTGTAATACTGGATCCCGGAAGAGTTGGTATGCTCAGGCCGGATATTGAATACGTTGTAGGCATTGAATGAGAACCGTAACAGATTACCGATCTCCTTACTCACCCGCATACTCACATTGGAATACACCATAGAAGGAGTATATACAACACTTTCCGACTGTGGCTTTTTGAGCAGATGAGCATACTCAGCCGACATGGCCTGCTCAACAGTAAGTGGAAAATACCGGCCTTCCCGGTTCAGGTATCCTACCGGATAAATATCTGAATACAGGTATTCCAAACGGTTCATCCAGAATAACTCACCGGAAAGCATAATAGCCATCCGTAAGGCTGGTATATGTGTGGTGGTAACAATGGTAGACTTAATGGTAGTAGCTTTGTTGGCCTGGTCCTTAAATACACCATACCAGGAAACTTTATTGGTATCAACAGTGCTTTGTCCGGTTGAGCCAAAATGCACTGCCGATGCCCCATTCAAAAAGTAACTATGATTGAATGAGGTACTGGCACTGAAAGATGTTTGCAATGCCCTGATCTTGCTGGTGCTCATCATAAGTTCCAATCCGTTGCTGCGGCTATAATTGTCGTTGCTGATCTTATTATAGGTAAGGTGGTAGATCTTATAAGTGCCATTGGGCTCATACAAAGGCTTTTGACCAGGCCTTGCTGTTACTGTGTAATTGGGTACAGTAACCGGCAATATTTGTGATGTGGTAGCAAATCCATTATTACTTACCCGGTTATAATAAAACAGGGACAGCTTTACAGGTTTGAGATCTACATTAAATCCGGTTTCGAAGGTATAACTCCGGTATGGGCGGAGATTGGGATTGTTGGGCTGTATTACTTGTGTATGTACCAGGTATACACTTTCTGCCGCGTAGCCATTGTAAGCATTCACAAGCGGGATATCCACATATACATTACCCGGACTGATCTGTGATAAGGCGGGTGCTTTGGTAGCTATTCCATACGCAACGTTCCAGGTAATGTTCTTTGATAATTTCCAGTTGCTGTTAATGCGTGGCGATAAGGTGAAATGCCTGTTTTGAATATCTCCCCTGATACCAGCATCGGTATTAAATACACGACCCAGCAACCTGGTAGTGAAATTATTCACTATGTAAACGCCTGCATTACTTTGCGCCGGTACTTTGTCGAAGGGACGTGGACGATCACTTTTATCCCCATCATCAGGCGCCGGACGGGAAGGGTCTACAATTACGCCAGGTCCTTTATTGGCACTGTAACTATAGTTGGCGCCGACAGTTAACTGATAATCTATTTTGTTGCCTTTGAATATACTGTGGGCTTCTATCCGGGCGCCGGCAGTAACAGGTTCCCCAATGATCTGCTGTGTGGAAAGGTAATAACCCGGAGCATAGTATCCTTCATTAATACCGGTTTCCAATGCATTGGATATACCAATCACTGCATTGCTGTTCACATATTGCTGATCATACGATTCCTGCCGGCCATAGCTATAGCTACCCTGAAGCGACACGTTGTACAACCAGGGCTTCTTTATTACCCATTCACTGCGGTTGCTGAGGCGAATAGTACGGTTACTGAATTTGGAAATAAACTCCCGCCCATCATCAGGATCACGTTTCGTTCTGTCCAGGGTGGTATTGAAATCAAGGCTTACCGTGTTCCTGAAGCGCACCGCTTTTTGTTGCTGATAGGTCCATAGTATACTACCACCAACACGTTGGAATGCCTTGATCTTATTACGGGGATCATCATTACTATTGAGGTAATCCAGGCTAATATTAATAACACCCAAAGACGGGCTGATGCTGAAACCTTTATTGATACCAATATTTTGTGTGCCCTCATTGGTACGCATGCTCACCCGCAAAGGGGTTAAACCAGCCTGCCGCTCCACATTTAAAACGCCATTCGTATAATCACCATAACGTGCAGAAGCTACCCCGGAGATCACTTCTATGCTTTCTATATTTTCCGCCGGTATCTGGCGCAGGTCAAGACCATTATTGGCTGCATCGCCTGTATAGTTACTGTACAACGTGCCATTTCGGTAAGCCCTGTCCCGGATAAAGCTGGTGTGTTGCGGATGCTCTATCTGAGCGCCGGAGAAAAAGCCCAGCCTGCCCGGATTCATGGCCTGCATATTGGCATCATTGGAAAGCGTATTGCCATCCACCATAATAGCAATACCAAAAGCCTGGTTAAGCGCCTGTTCGCTGTTCAGGGGCACAGCAGTACGCAGAGTGAGTACGGATGTGCTTTGTACGGTAATGCCGGGCTTAAGGATCGTTTGCCCGGGCAGGTAATTCAATACATTCGCCACACTAAGCGCCTGGGTTTGTTCGATGGCTTCCCGGTCAAATACGATGGAGGAATTGGAGGCGCTGGTTTTACGGCGTACCCCATTGACTTCTACTTCCGGCAGCTTGAGACTCAGGGATTGCATCCGCATGACCTGCAACTGTAGTAAGGCTTCTCCGGTAAAGGTGCGGGTAATGGTCTCTTTGCCTATATGGGTAATAACAAGGGTCAGCTCGGTAGCACCGGCAGGAAGGGTAATGGTAAAGGAGCCGTCTTTGCCGGCATAATAAATAATATCCTGCGTTTGTACTTTGATAGTAGCCAGTGAAAGCGGGGCGCCTGCCTCGTCTGTTATCTTTCCCCTGAATTCCTTTCCAGGTTGTGCATGCAAGTGCACATGCATATACAAAGCAAGTAATACCAGTAATGGTTTGGGCAGGGATGGGCTCATGCTTGAATGGATTGGGCCGCAAAGGTGCCCCTCACCGGGAGAAACAGGTTTCGAGAAAAGGAAAACAGCCTACGCAAAGAGGAATTAAAGGTGGGTGGGTATCAGGAGGTTGCAGCATTTTGCAGGCAGCATGGCTGTATAACGCTGCAGTATAAAAGAAAAGCGCAGAACACCGGATTAACCGGCATTGCTGCGCTTTACTATATATTAAGGTGAGTCGCCCTGCCGGGCAGCCTATTGCAGCACTGCAGGGCGGCCCACCTTTTAAGTATCTTACTTCAGCACCAATATCCCATTGGCCAGGAGACGGATCTCCTTTTTAGGCTCGGTAATGGCGTCTATTTCGGCCTGTGGCTTTTTAGCGTCTTCTGCATAGTGCTTCAGCTCATCTACAGAAGTGGTCTTCATCTTGGCTTCGGTATCCAGGACAACGGTTTTACCAATTACATCCAGGGGAACGAAGAAAGCATAATCTTTCATTTTCACGAAAGCGGTGGTGGAATCATTCACCTGTACTTTCATCCAGCAGCCTTTTTTAGGGCATACATCCAGTACTTTGGCAATGACCTTGGTTTGGAGGCTGTCTTTTTTAGCCAGTTTGGCTGGCAGGGTGGCAATATCAACAGCACCATTGGAAGTTGTTTTGGCGCCGTAAACGTCGCCAGGATTGGCCGGGCCTTTGGGAGGTTGGGCTTGCGCCAGGGATAAGGTAGTGGCAGCAACCACTAATAATAAAAGCTGTTTCATCTGTTATTTTTTAGTTTATTTTGGCCAGATGGAACTGGCGTGTCATATAGTTTTTCCTTCTTTAATTTTAGACTACAAAGGTGCATAAATCACACCAGATTAGGTTACGAAAGCGGAAAAACAATTGCTGTAGCCTTGATTTACAGGCCCATAGAGGGCTATCCAGATATGTGGGAATATTTTACGCCTTTTTTGTCCTTAGGGCTTAATCTTTAGTGGATTATCCCTACCTTTGCAAACTCTTTAAAAGGGATGCTCATGAGTAGCCGCAGGAATTTTGATATTGCATTCGTAGGGTTAAAGCCGGGAATTCATGAGTTTGAGTATGAAATCGACGATAAGTTCTTTGTAGACTACCAGGAGCAGGACTTCCGCAACTGCATCGCCCAGGTAAAGCTCACGCTCGATAAGAAAGTAGGCTTTATGCTGCTGAAGTTTGAAGTAGGCGGCAAACTGGAAGTAACCTGCGACCGTTGTGGCAATAACCTGCCTTTGCAACTCTGGGATGATTTCAACATCGTAGTAAAGATGGTGGAAAACCCGGAAGAAATGAATGAGCAGGAAGAAGATCCCGACGTATATTATATATCACGTGGAGAAAGCCACTTACGGGTATCAGACTGGATCTACGAGTTTATCAACCTGAGCATACCCATGCAGCGGATGTGTACAGAAGAAGAGATGGGAGGCCCGCACTGCAATAAAGAAGTGCTGGCCATGCTGAAAAAGCTGGATGCACAGAACAATGAACCCAAAAACCCTTTATGGAAAGGGTTGGAAAAGTTCAAAGATTTAGGAGACAATTGATTTTTAGTAGTATATAAATTTTGAGGTCATGCCAAATCCCAAACGCAGACATTCCCAACAAAGGGGTGCGAAGAGAAGAACTCACTATAAAGCTGAGAAAGTTACGCTGAGCAAGGATAGCACTACCGGTGAGATCCATGTTCGCCACCGTGCTCACGTAAGTGAGGGTAAATTGTATTATAAAGGTAAAGTGGTAGTAGAAAAAGCTCCCATTAAATAAACCCTTTTTAATACAAACGTACCTGCCGGATGATAATTGGTTTAGATATGATGGGTGGAGATTTTGCACCGCTGGAAGCGGTGAAAGGTATCCAGCTATATTTGTCGGAAACTGATAGTCCGGCAACATTGTTTCTAACCGGTGATGAAGCACAGATCAATCCCCTGCTGCAGGAATATAATATTCCTGCCGACCGGGTGAAAGTAGTGCATGCGCCACAGGTTATTGACATGCATGAACATCCCACCAAAGCGCTCAAGGAAAAGCAACAATCTTCTATCGCTGTAGGGTTTCACCTGCTCGCCTCAGGCAAAACAGAAGCATTTATCAGCGCCGGTAATACCGGGGCCATGCTGGTAGGCGCCATGTACAGCATCAAGGCCATAGAAGGTGTGCAGCGCCCCACCATTTCCACCATTATTCCCAAAGAAGACGGTAAAACCGGGTTATTACTGGATGTAGGGTTAAATGCCGACTGTAAGCCGGAAAACCTGAACCAGTTTGCCATCCTGGGCTCCCTGTATGCACAGCATATCCTGGGCATTACCAATCCGCGGGTAGCCCTGCTGAATATTGGTGAAGAAGAAGGCAAGGGCAATATCCTGGCGCAGAATACCTATCCCCTGCTGAAAGAAAACAGCCAGATCAACTTTACCGGCAACATAGAAGGCCGGGATGTACTGGAAGATAAAGCCGACGTAATGGTATGCGAAGGCTTTACCGGTAATGTGATCCTGAAAATGGCTGAATCCATCTACGACATTACCCACCGCAAAGAGATTAAGCACGAGTACTTCGACCGCTTCAATTTTGAGCTGTATGGCGGCACCCCCGTGCTGGGTGTAGCCAAGCCCGTGATCATTGGTCATGGCATCTCCCATGCCAAGGCATTTTCCAATATGATCAAAGTGGCACAGAAAATGATTGAAACAGACCTGATGAGTAAGATGAAGCAGAGCTTTGTAGGCTAATTCATTTCATTGCACGCTTTACATGATACCTATCCTCCGTTATTTACGGGAATACATTCGTGGGCTCAATGCCAAATTATGGGCATTGGTGAGCCTGTTGATGGCTATACTCATTTATATCAACTATACCAGTGGTATTGAAAGACACCTGATGACCCAGGGCGCCCTGCCCCGGCTGGCCGGTTTCTTTTTTCTCTACCTGTTTGTTTTTGGAGTTGCCTGGCTGTTGCAATACCTGTTTGCCCCCAGGGCCTATCCCCCGCCCCGTTTCTTCTATTTCCTCTTACTGGCCGCCCCCCTGATCTTTGCCATTAAGGTATCGGCCGATGATATTGCCGCCTGGCTCACCTCTGGCCTTACCATTCCCTGGGACCGGTACGGCTATATGGCCCTGAACTGGCCGGTAAAATGCGTACTGGTATTCCTGCTGGTAGCCCTTGTATGGCGGATGGGTAAATATGAAGGCCCGGTAGCCGGCATGCAACTAAAAGGCTTTGATGCGAAGCCTTATTTCCTCTTGTTGCTGTGTATGATTCCCCTGCTGGCATTAGCCGCCACACAAAGCGATTTCCAGCAAACCTATCCCAAAGTACAGCGCATTGCCTTTATTTCAGCGTATACTACCACTGCCGGGCCCTGGAAGCTCTTGTATGAACTTTCCTATGGCATCGATTTCCTCACCATAGAATTCTTTTTCCGCGGATTCCTGGTATTGGCATTTGTACGGTATGCCGGTAAGGGGGCCATCCTGCCCATGGCCGCTTTTTATTGCAGCATCCATTTTGGCAAGCCACTCTTTGAATGTATCAGCTCTTATTTTGGCGGTATGATCTTAGGCGTGGTGGTGTTTCATACCCGCAGCATCTGGGGAGGATTGATCGTTCACCTGGGTATTGCCTGGCTGATGGAACTGACCGGTTATATTACCGCCTGACTTCAGTAGAAAAAAATTAACTACAAACCTGTAAGCCGGATTCTGTTTCCCGCTGAAAGCGGAACGGTTATCATTTATCTGGGCCTGCCATTGCTGACAGGCTCTTGCTGCCTACCCACCCAGCGGATAATCCCGATGTACATCGGGAATAATCGGACGAGCAGCCCTCGGCCGCTGGTATACATGGCATTACAGCGTGTAAGGTTTACCCCTGCTATACATTGCTGTACAACACCGTAGGCTCTTACCCTACGTTTTCACCTTTTCCGCCGTGGTTCGTGTCGCCACGAACCACGGCAGGTAGTTATTTTCTGTGGCACTGTCTGTTTCGCCATGGTCCGTGTTGCCACGAACCATATTGAACCCGGCTCTTCACCGGTACATTGCTCTTCGCTGTCCGGACTTTCCTCCCTCCATAAATGGAGAGCGATAACCCGGTTTGTAGTTGGTACAAAGGTACGATTAATACTGGAAGTAGATCTCCGTGGCGCCGTAGCCGTAAGCAGGATGGTACTTGTTGAAGAAGCTCTTCACTTCTTTCCGCAAGCGCAATACCTCATGTATTTCATCCCGCAGTTTGCCACTGCCCACGCCATGAATGGCAATGAAAGCCGGCTTGTGGTGAAGAATGGCGAGGTCGAGGTATTTTTCAAAGGTCTTTAACTGCAGGTCCAGCTTCTCCAGGTTGTCCAGCGCATCCGGATCGGGGGTGAGCTTTTCAATGTGCAGGTCTATCTCATTTTTGGCAGGCTCCAGGTGCTGGCGCGTTTGGGACGCATCATATACTTTATAGCCTTTGGAGCTCAGTGCACTGATGTCAATACCCGGGTCTTCCATCCGGGGCGGATAAGTGTCAAATAATTTATAGGAGAAAGTAGCCTCTCCCTTTTTCTTCAACTCCTCAATACGTGAGAATACCTGTTTGGGCTTGAGCTTAACAGAAGCCTCATAATATTCCGCCTTATTTTTATCCGGGTTGATCAGGGAAAACTCAAAGGAAAACGTGGGACTGTCATTCAGGTTCTCAAAAGGTACATCATGCAGGTAAAAGTCTTCAAAAGGATGTACCTGGTGATTCACCAGGTCAAAGGAGGTGTCACCGAAATAATTGAGCTTATAGGTGAATTTATACCCCGTATGCGTTCTGTTGATCAGGTGCACTTTCAGATCCTCCACCACATCATCGCCAAACTCATCGGGCACCATCACGGGAATAAAGGTGAGCCATACTCCATCCACCACTTTATCTTTTACGATCTTCTTCTCGCGGGGGAGGTCATCTATGTATTTCTTTTCCTTTTTGGGCTTGTTGTCCGGAACCAGTTTCTTCTGTGTAAACTGTTTGAAATAAGGGAAATCCAACTGGTCGGTATAGGCCGGGAATTTTACGCCCCGTACGTCTACCAGCACCATTTTCTCGTTGATTATATCTACCACTTCCCCGTCATCATTGGAGTGCAGTACCACCACTTTATCGCCTATCTGAAACTTCATGGGGCAAAATTATTGCAAATAGGAGAAATCCGGAAATGTCTGTATGGGTAGCCCCCCGCAAAGCGGGGCAGGCTCTATGGGGCAGTAGCCAGTTTGCTTTTGCGATAGCCGTACATGAAATAAATGATAAGCCCTATTGCGAGCCAGCCCAGGAACCATACCCAGTTGCTCTTGGTCATGCCGGTAAGCAGGTACAGGCAGGTGGTGACGCCCATAAGCGGGATCAGGGAGTATTTTTTAACCACTGTCATGGCACTCAATATCAGGCAGGTGAGCCAGAAGATGATGAGTGATATTTTAGGAATGGCCAGGTCCATAAAGGTTACACTGCCTTCCTTATAATCTGCATTGGCAGAAAAATCATAATTGAACAGATCGGCGAAATAATTGTCGGCAAACACCAGCAGGATCACCAGCGCGCCCAGTACAATGACAGGATAGATAAACTGCCCGTTGATATAGGGCATATTAAACCTGCCGGGCTGTTTTTCCCTCCGGGGCAACAGCAGCACACCACCGCATACCAGTACAAAAGCAAACAGGGTAGCGATGCTGGTGAAATCGAGCACGAACGATTTGTCGGTAAATAAAATGGGAACACCTACTACCACACCGGTAAGAATGGTAGCAAAAGAGGGTGTTTTAAATTTGTGGTGGATACGCTGGAATACAGGTGGCAGCAGTCCGTCCCGGCTCATGCTCATCCAGATACGCGGTTGTCCCATCTGGAAAACGAGCATTACGCTGGTCATAGCAATAACGGCACAGGCTGCTACAAGCATTTGCATCCAACCCACGCCCTTTACTTCAAATATCTTAGCCAATGGGTCCCCTACCCCTTCAAACTGCCGGTAGTTCACAACACCGGTCAATACCAGGGCAAGCAGAATGTACACCACCGTACAAATGACCAGTGAATAAGACATGCCTTTAGGCAGGTCGCGCTGGGGATTTTTACTTTCCTCCGCCAGTACGCTCACGGCATCAAAACCAATGTAGGCAAAGAATACCCCCGATACTGCTGCCATCACCCCTCCAAAGCCGTTGGGCATGAAGGAAGGCACACCTGCATCGTTGGCCGGGAACCAGTTATCGGTATTGATATAAGCAGCCCCTACCAGGATCACCAGCGCTACTACCGCCAGTTTGAGGATCACCATCGCATTGCTGAAGTTGCGGGACTCCTTGATGCCGATGTATACCAGTATCGTAATAAGCCCATTGATAATAAGGGCAGGAAGGTCGAAAATGATACGCAGACCACCCATAACCGGCGCCGAATTCCAGGCATTGATCAACTCTGTATTGGAAGAGGCATTGGCCACCGCCTTTTTCGCTTCGAGGTAGCTGCAGGTGAGGTAGTCGGGTATGTGTACATTGATCTTATGCAGTAAGGAGGTGAAGTAATCACTCCAGGAAAAGGCTACATAAATGTTCCCGATAGAGTATTCCATGATGAGCGCCCAGCCAATGATCCAGGCAAAGAGCTCTCCAAAAGAAGCATAAGCATACGTATAGGCGCTGCCGGCCACCGGGATGCGACTGGCAAATTCAGAATAACAAAAGGCCGTAAATGCACAGGCAATACCGCAGATGATGAATAATACCACTACCCCGGGACCGCCTTTAAAACAGGCTTCCCCCAGGCTGCTAAAGCTACCGGCGCCAATGATGGCGGCAATACCAAAGAAAGTAAGGTCTTTTACACTGAGTACGCGCTTTAAGCCGGAGCCATGCTCACCATCGCCGCCTTCTGCCAGTATAGAATCAACTTTTTTGGTACGGAACAGTGAATTAGCCATGCAGGTGTTGGGTTTAAGGGACGGAAATTAGGGAAAAAATGGGAAAAGGAGCTGTTAGCCAGTAGGATTTAGCCATTAGCTGTCAGACGTTAGCAGTTAGCTATTAGCGGAAGCATCAATAATCCCGCTGCACCAGGAAGTGGGCCAGGTCTCTTAAGGGCTGTTTACGGCCCGACAATACAGCGATGTTGTCGAGGTGCCCGAAAGCACTGTTGATATATTGTTCTTTGAGGTCAAAAGCCCATTTATCAACCCCTCCTTCCCGGAAAAGGGTGAGTACCCGCTCCACCTTGTCGGAAGGGTTCTCCTGCATGAGCCGCCGGAGCTCTTTTACCTGTGCGGGCGTACCCGACTCCAGGGCTTTGATAACGAGGAAGGTTTTCTTATTGGCCATGATGTCTCCGCCTACCTGCTTGCCAAATTTGGCGGGATCGCCAAAGGCATCGAGGTAATCATCCTGTACCTGGAAGGCAATACCCAGTTCACGCCCAAAAGCGTATATATCCTCCTGGTTGCCTTTGGAAGCGCCGCCAAGAAGCGCGCCCATCTTCAAACTGCCGGCCAGTAACACGGAGGTTTTCAGGGCTATCATGTGAATGTACTCATCGAGGTGCACGCTCTCTTTTTGCTCAAAATCCATGTCCAGTTGCTGCCCCTCGCATACTTCTTTGGCTGTTTTATTGAAGAGGTTGATGATCTTTCGCTGGTGCTCAGATTTTATTTTATTGAGGTAATCATAGGCCACTACCAGCATCACGTCGCCGGCCAGCAGGGCAGTTGACTCCCCATATTTCTCATGCACCGTAGGCATATTCCTGCGCAACGGGGCTTTGTCCATGATATCATCATGAATAAGGGTAAAGTTGTGAAAGAGCTCAATGGCAGTGGCTACCAGCCAGGCATCGGGCACAATTTCATCAAAAAGCTCATTGCCCATGAGGCACAGGATGGGCCGCACCCTTTTGCCCCCCAGGCTCAGGAAGTATTCATTGGGATCATAGAGGGAGGCTGGCTGCTCCGGGAAATGACGGGTGCTGAATTTTTCCGTAAACTGTTTCGATAATTCCTCAAATGAATGCATGGCTATGAAGTAAGGAATGCAAGATAGGTGGAAAAGTTGAGCCGGGGAAGGGGGTTTTGGTTGATATGTTGAAAGGTTAACACGTTGAAAAGGTGATAGATTGAAAAGTTAGCAGAGCCGGAAGAGTAAAAAGAAATTCCAGACAGTGTCTGGAAAATTAAGTTCGAACCATGGAGCCAACTTATGCACTTTGTTGCTCATGTTTAAAGAAAATGCTAATTTAGTACAGTGACCAGATCATAAATCCCGTTCTATAAGCAAGTGTTTCTATCCTTTTCTCTACGCTTATTCAATAAATTTTTCCCAACCACAGTTTCATTGATTCACTTTATTATGCGATCTGATATCGTTGGTCAGTTATAGCATTTTGTTGAAGCAATATAAGTTATATCAACAGGATAAAATCTTGATAACTCTTTTTAATTTTTTAAAGCCAAAATGAATACAACTCCCTTCAATTTTAAAAATCATCAATCTAACTCGCTTGTATTTCTTTGGTGGTTTAAAGACTTTAAAATATCACAAGTAATCCCAACGGGGGAATCATCTGTAACTGTAACATTTCGTCCAAGATTCAAAATCATATATTCATTTTTAGGCCTATTTTATAAAAAAGGGTTTCCCATTTCGGGTTATAGTTCTTTTCGACTTGTATTCATTGCTGCAATAGTTGGAGCTGGTTATACTCTTAAAAAAGATAAAAAAGACGGAGAAGTCATTGTAAGGGACTTTCACATAGAATATGAGAAACCAGTTATGTATGATGCTAAGAGTAAAATAACAGTTAACGTTAAAATAAAAATTCTAAAAGAAACGGACAAATATCATTTATACGAAGCTTTGTTCTCAATCGGAGAAAATTCACAACACAATGGCATTACAAAGTTATACTATTGTAAGCCGAATTTAAAGCAATTTAGCTACCTCTAAATGAATGAGAATCCACAGATATTTCAGCTATTACCTAACTTCTCAATCCCTTGGTTAAGACTTGTTAATTCACCTACTCCGATATTTCAACTAAAGACAATTGGGAATGTAACCAATTGTAATAACCTTTGGTTAAAAAATGATGGGGAAACAGGAAATCTTTTTGGAGGGAACAAAATACGAAATTTAGAATTTTTAATTCCTGATGCCTTAAGAAAAAAAGCTTCTACATTAATAACATTTGGCTCTATTGAAAGTAATCATGCTATCGCTACTGCTTTATATGGTAAAGCATTCAACTTGAAAGTAAAATTATACTTATGCAACCTATCAAACTCACAAAATAAGGATTTGGAAAAGCATTTATCACTTTTGTCAAAAATTGGTGCAGAAGTGTTTATAGTTTCCAAAAGAAGGTGCTTTCTCGAGAGCCATCTTTCGAAACATCATATTACTTCACTCTACTCTCCATGCTCTAATTATATTATACCTATAGGCGGAGCTTCTCCCACTGGTTGCCTTGGGCATATTAATGCTGCAATTGAACTTTATACGCAAATACAGAATTGTGGTGCACAAAAACCATTTACAATCTTTCTTCCTGTCGGTTCAGGGGGAACTATTGCAGGACTTATTGCAGGTTTTACATTACTTCAATATCCAGTTCACATTGTCGGTGTTTATGTTTCTAAGGGCCCCTCTCGACGATCAATACTTAATTTAGCAAAACAAACTCTTAAACTTGTCCTAAAAAATAGCAAAAAAGAAACCATTTATAACTTATCAAACGTCTCATTTGAGTTGACAGGCAAATATAAAGGCCAAGGCTATCGTATTCCAACAGACAAATCAACAGATATCGAAAAATTATTTAGAGAGAGAGAAAGCATTTACTTAGACGATACTTATGCATCTAAAGCCGCTTGTGCGCTTTTAGATTATTCAAAGCTAAACCCTAACATAGGTTCTAATATATTTTGGCATACCTCAAATAACAAATCATTATGAACGTAGGATTCATGGATATTCTTATAGGATTTGTTACCAGCCTAATAATGTTTGGAATAGGGTTAACTCTAACTATTAAAGATTTCAAAAGTATTTTCATAAATCATAAGATTGTTGGCGTGCCATTATTCTTCCAAATGGTCGCATTGCCAATAATAGCATTCTACATTTGCTATTCTGCCCATATTAAACCAGAGTTCAAGGTGGGTTTAATTATTTTGGCTTGTAGTCCTGGTGGCTCAACGTCTGGTTTTATTACATATCTTCTGAAAGCTAATGTCGCATTGTCTATTTCGTTAACTGCAATAAACAGTCTATTAACTTTAATCTCAATCCCGTTGGTAGTTTCAATGGGCCTGAAAGCATTTATGGCTCAATCGGCCAATTTGAGCCTCCCAGTTCTACCGACAATTATTCAAATTATATCAGCAATACTTATACCGACGATGACTGGACTATTGATACGTCATTATAAAACCTCATTTGCCATTAAGACAGAGAAAATAGTAAAGGTAATAATGATAATTCTTCTGATTACAATATTCATAATCAAATTCTTTGCAAGTGAAGACAAAGGAGGAGCTAAAATCGAAAAAGCAGATTATATTTCTATACTACCTTATTGCGTAATATTTAATCTAACGTGCATTATATTGGGCTATATATTTATTAAATTTTTCCATTTAGACCACAAAACGGCCATTACTACATCTGTTGAGACAAGTGTTCATAATACACCTTTGGCTCTTCTCATTGCAGGAACAATAATAGGCAATCAAGAAATGGTTAAACCTATCCTTATTTATTCAATATTTTCATTTTGGACGCCATTGGCATTTGGGTATTTTGCAAATAAATTAGTTACAGTAAATGAAAGAAAGAGTGATGGAACAGGCAATCGAAAGAATAAATACAAATTACCAACACGAGATTGGAAAAGTGAAGAATGAAACATTTAAAAATGAAAATCATTTGAAACAATGGTGTAAAATTAAGATACACCTAACAACTTTTTTAAAGACACTTCAACAATTGTTGTCCAATTTTACTCAAATGGCTGCTGAACAGCCTCTAAAAATGAACATTATTTACCTCACGTCCTTGCAGAGTTATTAAAACCAAAAGCTTCGATAGCTTAGAGAGCAGTTTTAATCCTAAACGAGCTAATATCCAAAGATTCAAAAACTATTAGGAAAATTAAGGTGGAGTTATTATTTTTAGAAGGCGTCTTATTTTAGACAACACTTAAAAGAAAAGGCAAATGGATTTTGGATATGTGTTTACACCTCATATTTACTACTCGTGAAACTATTCATCTCTTCTATCTTCCTCCTTTCCTCCCTCCCCTGTCTTGCACAGTTATCTGACCGGGAAGTGATGGACCTGAAATCGGGCCGCAGGAAGGATGATACCAGTTATGTATACTGGTTGCCTTACGAAGAAAGCAAAAGCTTTCTGCTGATCCAGGCGTCGAATAGCAAGATGAGCCATAAAGAGGAGTTATCGCTGGACTTTAAGATGAAGAAAGGCAGTAAGATCTGTGCTGCCCGGGAAGGAATTGTGACACAGGCGCGGGGTGACAGTGACAAAGGCGGACTAAAAGAAGAAAACCTGGCCGATGGCAATTATATTATCATCCGGCATTATGATGGCAGCGTTGCCAAATACTGGCACCTGGAAAAAGAGGGTGTTTATGTGCAGGTAGGCGATACCGTTCAAAAAGGACAACTTATTGGTGCATCAGGTAATACCGGCTATACAGCCTTCCCCCATTTGCATTTTCAGATCAATGACGCCTCCGGCCGGCAGATATTAACACGTTTCTATACCCGAAGGGGTATACTTTACCTGCGACCAGGCAACTGGTATAGGTGTGTGCATGACTGATGTTCAAATTGCCAAGGCTTATTATTGAATACTGGTTTATCAGGCAGCTTTTTGTGGAGGCGCCAGTGCGGATGCCTGCATGATGCGCCATCGTTCCGCCTCCTTCGCCAACCACCTGCGCCGGGGCTTTGGAGGTCGGGGGACTGTGGCGGCCAGGTCTTGTTCTTTCCGCCGTTCTTTGAATTTTTGTTCTTCCATCCATGCCAGTTTTGCCTGGCGGGCGAGGTGCTTCTTTTCCTGTTCCAGGAGGCCGGCTGCATGATCGTAACTGCTTTTCCAGTGATTTTTGCCAAGTATCTTCCCATAACGCCGGCATTGGGAATTGGAGGTACGGTGCTTTAACCGGGTTTTGTAAGTTTTTCCGCGCCGGAACGGTTTGTCCTTCCTGCCGGTCTTGAGGGGAATGCCCGTTTTCTGCTGGCAGAGGACCCAGTACTCAACGTAAGTCTTCCACAGATTAGTATAGGCGTCCTGGGCTGTATAGCCTGTGTTGAGCATGGTGAGGGCTTCGCCGGTAAAGGAGCGGTACATCCAGAACTGCCGCCAATAGAGGGGCAGTTCTTTGTAAATAGAGGAAGCAATTTGGGAGGCACAGGCCAGTTGGCCGGCATAGAACCTGGTATTTTCAAAGGCGGGATGTTTCAGCACCTTTTCGCGGGTAAGGCGGCTCTTTTTGCGGGCATAGTATTTACCATCCATTTTATAGAAGGTAAGATCATCGAAGGTACATTCGAGGAATATGGGGCCAAGTTGTTTAGCCATACGAATTGGTTTGCCCATAAAGTTAGGGAGGGCTTACCGGGAAAAAAGTGCGGCATGGCCGGTAATGTCTTATAATGTCTGGTTATGACCGGTTTATTCTGTCTGAACCGCGATTTATTGGATTTTTGGGATTGGCAGGAAAGGTAGGTTTAACCTGTTATTTTTTTATGAAACTGCGCCTTTAGTATACCCCATCCATACAGCATCTATACATCATCCATACACTATCCATACACTATCTACCTGTCATCCACTGTTTTAGTTTATTGCCGGTGGCATCGTAAGTAAACTCCACCGTGGCTGATGCTTTGGAGAGCAGTCAATTTATTTCAAAAACCTAAAATCCTTTTCCCTATTCATAAAGAAGTGTAAAGAGTCTCATAAAGGTGGCATATTACGGTTTACGTATTGGCGATGGTGGGCATTTGAAAAACGTCAGCCCAACATTTGCACAAATGCCCAATGCTGATTGAAAATATATAGTTGAAATTAAGCATAAAGGTTGATAGATATTCGTCTGACCGAACCACAGCTTGGATTTGTAAATAGTTGATGTTACAATATCCTGCCCAACTTGCATAAAACCCAATGTTGGCAATAGTTATTCGTCACGCTTGATTTAATGCTCTTTCCAACACTTGTAAGTTGTCAATATATTCTTTTGAATGTTCCCATCCTTCTGAAAGTTCAGCCCAATTTTTTTGTCTGTCAATTGCAAGCTGAATAATGGACTTGTTTTGTTGCTCGATAATTCCTTCGTCAACTAATTGAGCTAAACCTGTTGCAATAACAGAGTTGTCTAACGTGTAAATATATTGTTGGTCGTCAAAATCGTCGTCTTCCAATTGGGATTTTATCAATTTCTTGTCTACTATTTTTTGATTGTAGTCGGCAAAGTTCATTTCTCCCACACTTTCAATAACCCATTTTAAACATTCTAATGTCGGTGTATTCGGATTTGCTTTTCGCCAATCCCTATATTCCGCCAAAGCTGTATCACCTTCGTCTGAACCAAAAGGTGCAAGTTCGTCAATACAACTCCAAAAAAATTCTTCAGGTATAAGTTCAATGGCTTTAGGATGTGCATTGTCTATATCTATACCATATTTTTCTTCTTGTTCCTCCATATTTAAATTATGATTTGTTTGAATAGTGTGGTCGTCAAAAAATGGCAGCCAACGTTAAAGCATTGGCGATGTGGCGGTATTCTGTGTTCTGTCAACCCGGTGCCGCTGCTGATTATAAATACAAAAGCTCATTGTTTATTCTGTTGCCCGGCGTTATTCGTCTGACGAAACTGAAGCTGAGTAGCGGACAAAAAGTTGAGAATAAATTTCGTCGCCCCGCCATATTGCCAATGCAATGTTATGTGCTGTATTTTAGTAAGACTCGTCATGACGCTTCACTACGTCACTTGGTGTCAAAGAGCATAAAGTCTGGTCATATAACTCAATAAGTTCTCTAGCCGATA
Source organism: Paraflavitalea devenefica (assembly GCF_011759375.1). Taxonomy (NCBI): domain Bacteria; kingdom Pseudomonadati; phylum Bacteroidota; class Chitinophagia; order Chitinophagales; family Chitinophagaceae; genus Paraflavitalea; species Paraflavitalea devenefica. Next base: position 537,851 of record NZ_JAARML010000004.1, read on the forward strand.
GCGGATTATCTGGACTTCCAACTAAGAGGTCTTTCGATTCAATATTCCAGTCATCTGGGCTTCTGTTCGAATTTACAGGCTTCTTCCTTCCTTGCTCCTCCATTTTTGCGCTTGGCATTCTTACAATGCTTAACTGTTTTTTCAATATATTGATTTTGTCTAAGAACGTGGTAGAGAAACAATCTTTGGCTTGGCTAATTGTTCGAACAACTTCGTACGCACCTAATGACCAAAACCAAAAAGATGTTGAAGCCTCACCAATTAGATTGATGTTTAAATTTCTCGGATCCTTGAAACCTTCGTTTAGCTGTTCAATTATTGTGTCAGAAAGAGATAGGAGGATGTTGTTTTTGCCTGATAAGTAGAATGAAAATGCTAACAATGGTTCCCGCTCAAGTCGTTCCTCCTGTGTCGGATTAAAAAGGACTTTTAAACTGTGTCTATCTTTCATGATGTTGCTTTGTAATATAGCACATAACGTTCAAGCATTGGCGATGTGGCGGCATTCTGTGTTCCGTCCGCCCGGTGCCGCTGCTGATTAAAGATACAAAAGCTCATTATTTATTCTGTTGCTTGGCGTTATTCGTCTGCCGAAACTGAAGCTGATTAGCGAACAAAAAGCTGAGAATATATTCGTCGCCCGCCATATTGCCAATGCAATGTTATAAGCCGTTTTATTTCTTGCTACCAGTTAGAACTTTTATTAAGTCTGATATTTCTTTATCCTCTTTTGGTCTAACGTCAACGTGTGAAAAATAAGTTTGTGAGTTTGGCGCCCAGTCGAAGTATGTACCCGCAGATTTTACTTTCATCTCATCTGATTGTTCCTTTGTCAACTTTAGGGTTTGCTCAAAAATCTGTTGAGGATTAGAATTAACGGGTTCAATAAAAACTTGTAATAAATAGTCTCCCGCTAAAAATGGATAGTTGTCTTGGTCTTTTGGCAATAAAAAGTGATGGTTGCATGCAATACCCGTTTTGCTAATAAATAAACCACTGCCTCTTGCAAGACCTTTGTCATCATAGACCCACACGTTAAAATTTTGAACCGACTCACCTCTACTGAGGCGAATAAACATATTTTGAACATACTGACCTCTGTCGGAAGTGCTGTATAGCAAAGTCCGAATAAATACTTTATTGTGTCGCTCCCCGCCACCATCCGGTCCGAAAAAAATGATAGTCGGTTTAGTCATTTTAACCTGTCCATTTTTTATTCTGGTAAGCCAAAAGGTCCAAATGGAAACAATAAGAGAAGTCAGTGATAGCCCAATTGTTATGTAGTTGAAGGTTGTCATTAAAATGGCTTATAACATTGAGGGCTTTGCGCAGGCGGGGGATTAGTATTGCCGTCGCCCCACAACGTCAGCCCGTTAAAATTACAAATGTTGATGATTTTTCGAACGCTTCATATTATGTCGTCTGCCCAAGCCGATGCCGATTAGAATTACTGAAGCTGCAAGTTTGTTCGTCAGCCCCGCTTGCTGCAAAACCCATGTTGGCTGCTGTGCTGTTAAGGAATGATGTACGAGCCATCGCCATCGAACTCAGTTTGAGTGTCGACGCCTTCACTGAAAATGAGGGCCCAGCCCTTGTTGCCAATTATTTTATTTATAGCATCAAAATAAATATCTAGTTTGTCATACTGTTGTGCGGTTGTAATATCGTCGTATGTCAATATTTTTGTGAGTTTTTCAAAATTTTTCAGGTCAATGATAATAAATGAAGCGGAGTCAACTCCGATCGTGGTAATATCCTTCGATTTTGCTAGATCTCTATCAGATTCTTTACTTGGATCCCATTTTTTCAACGACGCTGGATTAAATTTAAATGAACCTTTCTTTTCACTCACATACTTATATCCCAAAAGTCCACCTCCACCGTATGGAAAAATATTGTCTTCTAGAAATCTTACGAATTCTTTTTCATTAGGAACTGAAGGCATATCGATACTCTGAAATTTGTCGATGATATCTTGAAAATATAGTGGATCAATAAGTAATAAATGTCCTGATACGAGTTGAATTTCAATCGGTGAACTATTTGTCGAGTATTGTAGCATATTAGGGTGTATGATTAGCATTGCAGCCAACGTTGAGGGCTTGCTGCAGGTGTGGAATTAGTATTCGTCTGCCAAGAACCGTTGCTGATTGAAAAACTGAGATTGAAGTTAAGAACTAAAGCCGAACATTGAACGTCAAGCCTGGACTGAAGCCCAACAGCGAACTGCTGCTGAAGCTAAGAACGTCCCGCCACACTTGCAGCAAACCCCATGTTGTATGCAGCCATTCATGTCGCCGAAATAGTCCAGCAATTATTAGTAGTCAAAATTTAAAACGAACTTGTAAAAGTCTTCTGCGTCTTCTTTATTGAACTTTTCATAATCACCATGTGCTGCGTCGTTTCTTATTTGTGCTAATGATGTTATTCTTTTTTGAACTTTCATGTCATAAATACCAGCTTTACCAACATTTTCATTTAATGGCTCTAATGTCAAATTTTTTCCTTTGTCTGTTTTTGTTGGTAAACCATTTTTCTCGGAAATGCTTCTCAATTCTTGTTCCAGCACACTGCCAACAATAACAGGTACGGAATGTATATACCCTTTGTCAAGCAAGTATTTAGCGTATTCTAAAAAATCAGAAAAGACTTCGGCTTCAATTAAATCTGATGTTTTAAAGAGAAGTCCATTCTCAAGTTCTTTTTTTAAAATACTAAGTCTTGCCTTGACTTCTATGAGAGCTTCGTCAATATGGTCAATACTGCTTTTGTTAAGTCCATTCATTAAGTGTCTAACATAAAGACCTTTTAAAGCTCCAATACATGACTTGTCATTGACAGCATTAAAAATATACTCTGCCCTTTTATGAAAGTATAGTATATCCTCTTTTAATTTCGGTGTAATTGTATGCTGTTCCTCGTAGTTATAGCGGTCTGTAAAACCATTGGCTTGTTCTAATAAACTACCTATTTCATCAGTGAGTTTTTTTACGATTGCTTTCATGTCTATTTTTTTTGTCAAACAGCTATACTGCGTAATTCTTGTTTAGAACGTAAGCTGTCTACTGGTTGCATACAACGTTCGAGTATTTGCGAAGGCAGGGAATTCATTGATTGTCCAGCCCGGTACAAGTGCCCAATTGAAATACGATGTTGAAGTTAAGAACTAAAGCTGAACATTGAACGTCGAGCCCGGACTATTGCTGATGCTTGCACATAGCTGATGTTACATTCTCCGGCCCTGCTTTTGCAAATACTTTTGTTGGCTGAAGTTTAGTCTTCTTCGTCCTCTGCAAATTCAGCCAATTCCTTCTTTGTGAAAGATTTTTTTAAGTTGCTAAAGTCTAGCCTCAGAAATCCGTTAAATGCACAATTAAGACAATAACCACCGTATGCTGCAGCAAACATTTTGACTAAGAAAAGAGTTATATTGTCATACTTTACAGCTTCTGTCAAAGGTGTAAAAGTTAGAGACAATAGTTCTTCTTTATGCTGATTGCCTTGCCTTTTAGTGCCATGGGTCACCTTCTTAATTTTATACTCAAAGCCCAAACCTGTAATGTTATTCAGCGTGGCTAATATGTCCTCTCTTGACATCTGGGTATGTCTTTCTAAAACTTTCATCTCTATGTGAATATCATTCGGTAGGTCGTGTTCGCAACCCTCGATTAGAATCTTTCCAATTACGAATTTTTCATCTTGGCTTAATAATTTAAGCTTAGTAAAAATATTATGACATATAAAGTCAATTTCTTCATCATCAAAATCCCACTCTTGCAAAGCCAAAAGTTGCTTCAGCCGTTTTGCATCTCTTGGTAAAACATTCTCAAGTTTATGTTTCTCTAATTTTTGAATAATTAATTTAGCCAATTCGCTTGGAGTATGTTCATTTAAATCAATATACCCAAGCGTTTTTCGAACTCCTGGGATTTCTGTGCTGTCAAACCTTGCTGGAAGTATGTATTCTTTACTTTCAGTAAAAGCTCTCGCCTGAGCCGATTTTAATTCATGACTTGTCCAAAGTTTTTTTGCATAGTTCTGAGAAATAAATATTACCACATATTTAGACGTATTTTGATATACGTTGTCAAGATGCTGATATAAGTCTTTACCCCATAAATTTGCCTTTTCATATTTGTCGTAAAAAACTTTTAGCCCGCTCTTCAATAAAAAAGAAGCAACTGCCTCAACATATTTTCTGTCTTCTCCGGCAAAGGAAAGAGCAACGTCAAATTCAAAGTCTCTACAGTTATGATTTTGCATGGTGGTCAAATAATTGCAGCCAACACTTAAATATATGCCGTTAACAGGCCTTAACCTAAAAAATCATTATTGATAATCAAAGTACTAGCATTCGCCTTTCTCATTGTTACGGCGCAAATACAAAATAAATATTGTTACCGGTCAACCCTTTCCTCTACGCCACAGATCATCCAAAGTACTTTCAATATTAATAAGCGCCTTCTTACTAACGTGCAAATACCGCCCGGTAGTTTTAATGTTAAAATGCCCCAACAAATCTCCCTGTTCCTTTTTCAAGTAAATGAGTGGCCAAACTATGTATGAGCGAGTGTACACCTACCTCTTTTTACCCCCGCCTTGTCTTTTGCTGTCTGAAATATTTTGAGTTGTCCGGCCATGGTATAAGGTGACTATGCCCTGTTCCTGTGAAAAATTGGTTTTAATACAACCGTATCCCTGTTCCTGTTTTTTTGTTTTTGGATGACGAAAAGTGTTTAGAACATAGCTTCGCCACATCAGTCACAGCATGGCAACTGATCATACCCTATGGAATATTATTAAAGTGAAGCTCTAACCTAACGATCTTCTGACACCGAGATTACTAAAATTTGAAGAAATAACTGAAGATGTTTTCTTTTTAAACAATTCCGGTATGCCCCAGGACTGCCTGAAAAAATAACAGGTAGCAATTATAATGCTAACAATCAACAATTTAAAGACATAAATTGATAAATCTGATGGGCGAAATCTTAACTGGCAGGAACTCAGATTCGTTGCAAACCAACATAGCAAAAGTTAAGCCTGGACTTTCTGTAATCCTTGCCTCATCCCCCCTACCATCCTGGTACCAAGGGGGTACGCTGCCTCAGCATGGACACAAAGCCTACCAAAAGGCTAGCGGACTACTCTGGAAAGCCTACAGAAACATATGCTTGCATGACCATTCCCAGACAAGTCTTAGACAACTCTTAGACCACTCCCAGACAATACCCAGGCAAGTAGACGCCCATCCGGCGCCAACTGTGTACCCATTCTCTGCCTATTGGGGGGGTAATAGCTCAATCAACCTCACCCCATCATTAAACCGCATTACAGCCCCATTACGCCCCGATCTCAATTTAACCGCACCAGAGACTCGCTCAAACAAAGCAAGCCGTAAAAGCGTCGCAAAGCCTTTTAACGCGAAGCCTGTCTCCGGAACCCATTTTCGCGCCACCGGCATCTTGCCGGGTTCACTAAGAGTCCACTAAGAGTTCACTGAGAGTCCACTGGAGACCCACTACGCGCAGTATGTTCCTGTAGGGTCCCGGGTATGTATCCCGTGGCTTCTCAGTGTATCCCGCATGAACCCTGCATGGCCATCACATAGACCCCAGGTATCCCACCCATTCCATGCCTGTTTCCAGGCAGCCTCTTTAGCATTTTACAGTCCGGCAGCCATTTTTGTTGCGCCATAGCCGGTTATTGTCGCATTACCCCCTACAGAATGCCGCGACCGCACCGCTTTCAGGTAAGTGCATGGCTGTAAGTTTGCATTACAAAACACAAAAACAAACAGCCATGAAACAAAACGCACAAAAACTGGCCACCTGTCTGTGGTTTAACAACAATGCTGAAGAAGCTGTTGATTGTTATGAATCTATTTTTAAAAACAATTTAAAAAGAAGCGATATCCTTCGTTGGGGTGATGCCGGTGGGGTTTCCAAAGGCTCTGTTTTGACTTCCTCCTTTTACCTGTACGGCCAGGAGTTCATTGCCCTGAATGGCGGCCCTGAATTCAAATTCACGGAGGCGGTTTCCATCTGTGTGAATTGCGATACACAGGAAGAAATTGATGAGTTGTGGGAGAAGCTGTCTGCAGGCGGAGAGAAAAGCATGTGCGGCTGGCTGAAAGACAAATTCGGTTTATCCTGGCAGGTCACACCTCCTGTACTGGTTGAAATGCTTCTGGACAAGGACCAGAAGAAAGCCGATAGTGTGATGAAAGCTATGATGCAGATGAATAAGATCGATATTAAAAAGTTGCAGGAAGCTTATAATGCGGCATAAATAAACAGGTCGTCTTGAATAAGCTATAACAAATAAGCAACCAGCTATTGATGTGAAAACCTGCCACTTCCTGCCGCAGCATTTTTAAAACTTTACCGATATGCTTCTCTACGGTACTTACGGAGATATTCATTCTTTCGGCAATGGCCTGATGCGACAAATTATTGGCGCGGCTTAAGATAAACACTTCCCTGCTTTTTTCCGGCAACTGTTCAATAACCGCCCTTATCTTTTCTTCCAGTAGCTTCCCATCCATATTGGCTTCAGGGGTTTCCTGTACTGCTACCGGCTGTGCCTGCTGCAGGTAATGATAATGTCTTTTACGGGATAACTGCTCCCGGAACCGGTCAATAATTTTATTCTTCAGCATCATTTGCAGGTAGCCGGGCAAATTCCAGGTATGCCCTACCTGCGTCCGCTTCAGGTATAATTGAACAAATATGTCCTGTACCATTTCCAAGGCATCTTCCCTGGAATGAATACGCTTATAGGAACTGTTCAACAGCCTTATGAAGTAGCGTTCGTAGATTTCCTCAAACGCCTGCATATCATCCTGCTTCAGCAACTGAAACAAGTCTGCATCAGTAAGGCTCCTATAATCAGTGATCATATAAGGATTAAATAAATAACACAAGATCGCTTAACCAATATTGAATTTAATCATTTTATCCTTACCATTTTTTACTCATAAAAATAAATATTAAAAAAGAATGGCGGTTCTGCTTCACAAATCCGTCAATATTATAAGAATACCGGGTAAATTAAAATATTATTAAACAATATAAGGTGATGCCATGATCACGGAAGAACTGTTGAAAAAGTATCTATCAGGAAACTGCACTGCAGCCGAACAGCAGCAGATAGCGGAATGGTATGCTTCCTTTGATAGTCAGCCACCTTATTTTGAGGATGATAAAAGCCCGGAAGCCAAAGCCCTAAAAGAGAGAACAAAAGCAACCATCCAATCAATCATTGCCAGCCATACTTTGCCCGATACAGATACGCCTGCAACGTTATCGGTTAATATTAGCAGCAGGGATAAGGTGCGTAAGAGCATGTTTATTTATGCGGGTATGGCAGCAGCCGTTCTTATTGTATTAATGGCCGGCATTTATTGGGTATTCTTCAACAGGGTATCCTCTCAAAAAGAGATTGCACAAAAGGCATCCTCCTCCAGTGAGGCCGTTGTTATAACACCAGGCGCCAATAAAGCCATGTTGACCCTGGCCGATGGATCGGTCATTGTGCTGGACAGTGCCCAAAATGGCGTATTGGTGGAACAGGGAAATACGAATGTTATCAAAAACAGTAATGGCGAGCTCGTTTATAAAACAGTAGGCAATAAACATCCTGGCAACTATCGGGACGCAGTTACCTATAATATGTTATCAACGCCAAGGGGCGGGCAATTTATGCTGACGTTACCCGACAAGAGCAAGGTATGGTTGAATGCGGCTTCCTCCATTAAGTACCCCACCGTATTTGCAGGCAATGAGAGAAGGGTGGAAATAACCGGCGAAGCATATTTTGAAATTGAGAAAGACCCGAATAAACCGTTCCGGGTGGATATTCTTTTGCCAACCGGCAAAGGAGGTAGCGTTGAAGTATTAGGCACACATTTTAATATCAATGCCTATAACGATGAATCATCCATAAAGACCACTTTATTAGAAGGAAAAGTGAAAGTAACGCCAACTATTGGCTCGCAGCTCGCAGCTCGTAGCTCAAAGCTTCTTTCTCCCGGGCAGCAGGCACAATTGAACAGCCATGACGAAATAAAGGTTGTAAACAACGCTGACATAGAAGCTACCATGGCCTGGAAAAACGGGTTGTTCCAATTCGATGACGTTACTATCCAGGCCGTTCTGAACCAGGTAGCCCGGTGGTACGATGTAGAAGTAGTTTATGAACGCGATGTATCAAAGGACCGTTTCAGAGGAAAGATCTATCGCAATACAGATATAGCCAAACTGCTTAAGATACTCGAATTAAGCGGCGCACATTTTAAGATAGAAGGCAAAAGAATTATTGTACAATAATATACGCTCCCGGTTCGTGTTGCCATAAGAAAAAATACAGGCACCTTATAGTTTCACAGGATTGCTGCCGGCACTAATGCCGGTAAGGTCAACGTTTTTATTGCATAAAAACAACCATACGGTATGATGTGCTGGTGACAACCGTGCAACATTTTGTGCACAACCAAATTGTCAAACGTTTAAAACCAGCAACGCAAATGAAGCAACTTCCAAAACTAATCACCTTGCTTTTGTGCTTATTCTTCCTGAGAGGGAGCGCCAGTGATACGGTGCAGAAGATCAGCTTATCCGTTACAGAAGAACCCCTGGAAAAGGTATTTCAGAAGATTGAAAAGCAAACAGAATTTGTTTTCTGGTACAAGATAGATAAACTAAAACGGGCTAAAAAAGTAAGTATTAAAGTAACCAATGCGGATGTAAACAAGGTATTGGACGAAATCTTCAGGGATCAGCCTTTCACCTACAACATTGTAGAAAAAACGATTGTAGTAACAGAAAAAAAAGCGCCCGAAGCATCATTTGCAGTAATGCGAACACCCTATGTTCCTGTACCTGTAACGATAAATGGTACCGTAACCAACCCTAAAAATGAGCCCCTCGAAGGCGTTACGGTAAAAGTAAAAAACGCAGCAGGCGCCACCACTACGGATGCCCGGGGAGCATTTACCATCAGATGCGCAGAAGATGCTATATTGACTTTTTCATTTGTAGGTTATAAAACCAGTGAAGTAGAGGTAAAAGGAAAAGCTTCTCCGCTGGCAATCGTATTGAACATGGCCACTGCTGCTTTAAGCGATGTGGTAGTGGTAGGATATGGCACACAGGGAAAAAGAGAGTTTACCGGGTCCATTGCTTCCATCAGTGAAGAAAAGGTAAAAGATATGCCGGTGCAAAGCTTTGACCAGGCTTTGGCAGGAAGGGCGCCGGGCGTAAATATTACCCAGCCCAACGGGGTATTGAATAATGCGCCGGTTATCCGCATCAGGGGCGTCAATTCCATTTCGCTCAGTTCCTATCCGCTGGTAGTAGTGGATGGCATTCCTATCAATACCGGTGAAGTTTCATCCAGCACGGTGGTCACCAATAATCCACTGGCCGATATCAATCCATCAGATATAGAAACGATCAGCGTATTAAAAGACGCCGCCTCTACTTCTATTTATGGATCAAGGGCTGCTGCAGGGGTATTGCTTATTACCACTAAAAAAGGTAAAACAGGAAAAGCAAAGGTGAGTTACCAGGGATGGGTAGGCGCCACCAAAGCAATACGGTTGCCGGAATTGCTGAACGCTCAGCAGTATATGGAAATTAAAAATGAAGCAGTGCTGAATGCCAAGATACTCTCCGGCAACGGCAATAATTCCAGTGTGGCGTCGGCATTGTTTTTCCCTACCTACCGGGAAGACAGCAGCATAGTAGATACAAAATGGTACGACGAAGTGTATCAAACCGCTGTATCACACAACCATACCGCCAATATATCAGGAGGTTCAGAAAACACTACCTATTATTTCTCGATGAACTATAGTGACCAGGACGGGTTTATTAAAACCAATAATTTCAAACGAAAGTCAGTACGGTTCAATATCAACCATAAGGTTACCGACTGGCTGAGCATGTCGGGTAATGTGAGCTTTAACAATAGCTTTAATGCATCCCCCAATACCGGTTCATTAACCGGCAATGCTTTCCAGATAACCGGCATTGCCCGCCTGGCCTTGTTATCATCGCCCAATGTATATGCACTCAATCCCAATGGGTCCTATAATCTAAGCACTACCAATTCACTGGGGATGGGCAATAATAAGGGCGTGGTCAGCAATTTTTATAACCCGCTGCCTTTGCTGGACCTGGACCGCTATACTTCTGAAAATGACCGGCTCATTGGTACTTTCAGCGCCACTGTAAGGCTTATGAAAGGGCTGGAATTTAAAACCAGCTATGCAATAGACCGGCTTAAGGTAGAAAATGAAACGTTTAATAACCCTGTACACGGGGCCGGATTTGCAGATAAGGGAACTGCCACGAATGCAAGCAGCCGGTTTGATAGCTGGAACTGGATCAATACCTTAAGCTGGCAGCAGAAACTCTTTAAACATCACAATGTATCATTGCTGCTGGGCTACGATGTACAAAAGTTTGACAATGCGCGGTGGGGCGCCACGCGTTCACAACTATCCGATCCGTTCTTCACTGATTTTCAAGGAAGCTATGGCCGTATTATTCCGATCACCAATAATTTGCTGAGTGAAAAGGCCTATGCTTCTATTTTCTCCCGTTTTACTTATGATTACGACAAGAAGTATTTCTTTACGATCAATTACCGGCGGGATGGGAATTCTGCGCTGGGAGCCGATAAAAAATATGGCAATTTTGGCGGGGTTTCCGGTGGATGGGCATTATCGGAAGAGAACTTCTTCAAGAACCTGTCTGTCTCCAGTATTATCAGCAATGCCAGGGTCCGGGCAAGCTGGGGAAGAGTAGGCAATGGCAACCTGCAGAACCTGTATGCCTCCTTAATGCTGTACAACGCTGCTTTGTATGGCAGCGCTCCTACCTGGAATTTTGCCCAGGCAGGTAATCCGGACCTTGGCTGGGAAACCAGCGATCAAACAAATATAGGATTGGATATAGGATTGTTGAAAGACCGGATACAGATAGAAGCTACGTATTTTAATAACAATATCAACGGGCTGATCTTAAATGCACCGCAAAGCCCGTCAAGAGGTATTCCCGGCAATGCCATCCTGCTGAATGTAGGCTCCATGTACAACCGCGGGATTGAATTTGCCATAAATGCTACCGTTATCAGGAAAAGCAAATATTCATGGACCACTTCATTTAATGTCACCTCTATTAAAAACAAGGTTACGTCGCTGGCAGAAGGCAACCTGGATATTGTGGGCACTACCAGTACGGCGGCAGAAACTTCCAATATTACCCGGGTAGGTTATTCCGTAGGCAGCCTGTACGGCGCGCTCACAGACGGTGTAAATCCTGCTACCGGTCAGCGGGTGTTCATTAATAAAAAAGGAGAGCGTGTTCAATATAGTCATGCAGTGCCTTCAGGCGGCAGCCGCTGGACGTATTTTGACGGAAGCGCAGCGCCTGCCATTACCGCGGAAGATTTTTATATACTGGGCAATGCATTGCCCACCTGGTATGGCGGCTTTAATAACACTTTCACTTATGACAATTTTGATTTGAATGTAGGCGTCACTTTCTCCGGCGGCAATTATGTACAGAACGGAACGAAAGCCACTTTGCGTGATCAGCGTTTCTGGAATAATTATACCGGTGTATTGGACCGGTGGACGAAAGCAGGCCAGGTAACCGATATTCCCCGTGTAGTGTATGGCGATCTGTTATCAAATGGTAACTCCTGGCCTATTTCGGCCAATGTGGAGAAAGGAGATTTTCTCAAACTGAAAACAGTGTCCTTAGGTTATAGGTTCCCTGCAACATGGCTGGGCAATTCCGGTATCAGCGGTTTACGGATGTATGCACAGGTATTGAATGTTTTTATCGTTACCCAATATACCGGGTCGGACCCTGAAATATCTTCCAACGGTAATTCCAATCTTACGCCTGGCGTAGATAAGAATTCAGCCCCCCAGGGCAGAACATTCACATTTGGTATCAACCTGGATTTCTAACTGTTTAAACTGACTTAATATGAAGATGCTTTTCCAACAAACAGGCCGCTCACTGCTGGGATGCCTGTTATTAATGGCGGGACTTGTTTCCTGCAAAAAGGAAGAAGACCTGTTGAACCCTGCTCCTCAAACATCTATTATTGATGCCAGCGCCTTTGACACGCCCGAACGGGTATTGGGCCTGGTGAATGGCATGTATGCCAGTATAAAAGATCCGCAGTTCCACGGAGGCAAGTATGTAATGTATGGCGACTTCAGGGGTGAAGAGTTCCTGAACCGCACCGCCAATATTTTCACCGGTTATGATACCTGGGGACATACATTAAACTCCAGCTCGAATGAAGTACAAAATTTATGGACAGCAGCTTATACGGCCATCAATAGCGCCAATGTATTCCTGAAGGGGCTGAACGATAATATTTCCAAGGTAGATGCCACGCTGGCCAAACAATACACAGCAGAAGCAAAGTTTGTACGCGCCTTCAGTTATTTCTGCCTGGTTACTTTATATGCAAAACCTTTTGTGGCAGATAACGGAGCTTCCAAAGCATTGCCGTTACGCTTACAGGCAGAAACTTCTACCGCGAACAATGACCTGGCCCGGAGCACGGTGGCAGAGGTATATACACAGATATTGAAAGACCTCAACGAAGCAGAGACCGGTCTGCCGTTGATGTATGCTACCGATCTGCTAAATACGACAAGAGCGCACAGAAACACGGCCATTGCACTGAAAACAAGGGTGTACCTGAATATGGGTCAATACGATAAGGTAATAGAAGAAGGATCAAAGATAGTGAGCGTCGCAGCTCCCTTTAAAGCCGGCAGTGGCGTACAACACCAATTACAAAGTGACATCGCTGTAGTATTTTCCTCTAATTATACGACTACGGAATCTGTTTTTTCTATGCCCATGACAGACCTGAATTCCTCCACCGGGCAAAATGCCCTGGGCTATATTTTTAATGCTGCGCCTACGGGCAATTCAGAATACAGCGTGAATCCTTCCGGAATTATGGGTAATGCAGAATGGAAGGCAACGGATAAACGAAAAAGCTTTTTAGGGGCTTCCGGAACGGCTACTTTTTTAAAGAAGTATAATAAGCCTTCGCCCTATACGGACTACGTGCCGGTAATAAGGTATAGCGAGGTGCTGTTGAATTATGCAGAGGCAGCCGCCAAAACCAACGACCTTCCAATGGCAGTAGCATTGTTATCGGCCGTACGAAACCGGTCGGACCCGTCGTATGTATTCACACCCGATAAGACAGGAACATCTGAAGCCCTGGTGAGTACGATATGGATCGAAAGAAGGATCGAGTTCCTGGGCGAAGGCTTCCGGTCGAACGACCTGCTGCGTAACCTGCTTACCATTCCCGCCAAAGGGAGCAGCAGCCTTACTTCGCCCGCAGTTTCCCCATCACAGGAAGCGTATATCTTTCCGCTTCCCAATTCTGAGATCCTCACGAATAAGTTATTGTTGAAGTAATACACCAAAAACCATACATTAACTGAAATTAATTCCCGAATGAATCATTATGCAGTAATAAAAAAGATTTTTTTATGGCTGGCAATACCACTGCTATGGCTGCCCGCATGGGCACAAACCTCCATTACAGCTACCACTACAGGTATGCAGCATTTGCCCGGCTTCCTCCCCTTGTACTGGGATGCCAAAAAAGGGAAGATATGGCTGGAGATCAACAAATGGGATACAGAGATCCTCTATTATGCTTCTCTCGCTACAGGAGTAGGCTCCAATGATATTGGACTGGACAGGGGTAGAATAGGGCCTTCCCATGTTATTGTTTTCCGGCGCTCCGGCAACAAGGTATTAATGACAGAACCCAACTACGATTACCGGGCCATTAGTGATAATAATATGGAAAGGCAGGCCGTGGAAGAATCCTTTGCGCAGTCAGTACACTGGGGATTTGATATAGTGGCAGAAGAAAACGACCGTGCACTGGTAGACGCTACTTCCTTTTTTATGCAGGATGTTGTGGGGGCTGCCCAGGCCATCACCCGGTTAAAACAGGGTAATTATAAAATAGACCCGCAGCGTAGCGCTTTTTACCTGCCACGCACCAAAAATTTCCCACTTAATACGGAAATTGAAGTGACCACTACCCTGGTGGGCGAAATGCCCGGCGATTACCTGCGCGAAGTAACGCCCAGCCCCCAAGCGGTTACCATCCGGCAGCATTATTCTTTTGTACAGTTGCCCGACAGCAATTACACACCAAGGGCTTTTGATCCGCGGGCCGGTGTAGGGTCGATTAGCTTCTTCGATTATGCTACTCCGGTAAGTGAGCCGATCATTAAACAGTTTATTCGCCGGCACCGCCTGGAAAAGAAAGATCCGTCTGCAGCCATCAGTGAAGCAGTAAAGCCCATTGTATATTATGTTGATGGCGGCGCTCCGGAACCTATCCGCACGGCATTAATGGAGGGCACCGCCTGGTGGGCGCAGGCTTTTGAAGCCGCAGGGTTTAAAAATGCCTTCCAGGTAAAAGTGTTACCCCCTGATGCAGACCCTATGGATATTCGCTACAATGTAGTTCAATGGGTACACCGTTCTACGAGAGGATGGTCGTATGGCGGGGGCATTACAGACCCCCGCACGGGTGAGATCATTAAAGGCAAAGTAACACTTGGCTCATTGCGTGTGCGGCAGGATTTTTTAATAGCGCAGGGTCTAATAGCCGATTTTGAAGAGGGAAAGCCTTTATCACCAGCCATTATGGACCTGTGCATGGCGCGTATGCGACAGCTCGCTGCACATGAAGTAGGACATACGCTTGGCCTGCCGCATAATTATATTGCCAGTGTGATCAACCGGGCCTCTGTTATGGATTATCCCCACCCGCTGGTAAAAACAGATAAAGACGGTCACCTGGACCTGTCGGATGCATACGCAAAAGGGATCGGAGAATGGGACAAGGTAGCTATCACCCTGGCATACCGGCAGTTTACACCCGGTTCGGATGAAGCAAAAGAACTGAACAAATTAGTAAAGGATTATATGGCTGCCGGGCTGCAATTTCTTACAGACCAGGATGCACGCCCGCCCGGCAGCGCGCATCCCGGTACGCACCTGTGGGATAATGGAACAAATGCAATAGACGAACTGAACCGGGTGATGAAGATACGCGCCACGGTACTGAACACCTTTTCGGAAAAGAAGATACCTGCAGGCGCCCCCCTGGCAACACTGGAAGAAGTGCTGGTACCGATGTACCTGTTTCACCGCTACCAGGCAGAGGCTACCGCAAAAGTATTAGGAGGCGTTAGTTATACTTATGCTTTGCGGGGCGATGGTCAGACGCCCAATAGTATTGTGCCCGCAAAAGAGCAATGGCGGGCGCTGGATGCCTTACTGGCCACCTTACAGCCTGCCTCATTGTCGCTGCCTCCGGGAGTGATCGCGTTAATTCCGCCCCGGCCATTTGGTTATGCCGCCAATCCACGGGAAACATTTAAGCGGTATACGGGAATGACCTTTGATCCCCTGAGCCCTGCCGAAGCAGTAGCCGCTATGACACTCGGCCTTATCCTTCATCCGGAACGGGCTGCACGTATCGTGGGGCATCATGCCCTTTATCCCGGATTGCCGGCATTGGACAAGGTAATAGATCAGGTCGTTAATGCGACCTGGAAAGCAACTGCACAACCAGGTTATGCCGGCGAAATACAACGGGTAGTGAATTACCAGGTGCTGCAGCAGCTCATGAAATTGTGTGCCAACAAAAATGCTGCAGGCCAGGTACGGGCCATCGCTGCATTGAAGATAAAAGAACTGCAGCAATGGATGACCAGTGTACCGGCTAAAGATATTGACTGGAAAGCGCATTACCTGTTTGCTTTAACACAAATAAAAAGCTTTGAAGAGAAGCCGGATGACCTCACACTGTTCGCGCCGTTAACTGCACCGGATGGCGCGCCTATCGGTTCAGCGGAAGAAGAAATAATACATTAAAACTATTTATATGAAATCAACCTCATTCAAATACACACTAACCTTTCTACTGCTTGGCGCATTATTGCCAGTGGTGCTACTGGGGCAAACCAAAATAACTGATAAAAAGCTGGAAGCACTTAAGAAGGAACTGATGGCTGAAATTGAAAAAGAAAAAGTGTTTACCCAACAAATGGTAGATATGGTGTTCAGCTTTGGTGAACTGGGTTTCCAGGAAACAGAAACGTCCCGGTACCTGACCGGTATTTTAAAGAAGAATGGATTTACGGTAGAAGAAGGCATTGCGGGGATTCCTACCGCCTGGACAGCGAAATGGGGTTCGGGCAAACCTGTGATCGCTATTGGCAGTGATATTGACTGTATCCCGAAGGCATCGCAAAAGCCCGGGGTAGCGTGGCATGATCCTATTATTGAAGGGGCGCCGGGACATGGAGAAGGACATAATGCCGGCGAACCGTTGAATATTACGGCAGTACTGGCGCTTAAAAAGATAATGGAACGGGAACATATTTCCGGCACACTGATGTTATGGCCCGGTGTTGCCGAAGAACAACTGGGTACGAAGGCATTTTATATCCGTGATGGATATTTTAAAAACGTGGATGCCTGCATCTTCACCCATGTGGCGAGCAATCTTGGCGTATCGTATGGTGATGGCGGCGGCAATGGCATGATCTCAGTTAAATTCAATTTTGATGGAGAATCGGCCCATTCGGCCGGCGCTCCCTGGCGCGGCAAAAGCGCCCTCGATGCCGTTGAATTGATGAATATAGCCTGGAATTATCACCGGGAACACCTGGAACCCACACAACGCTCGCATTATGTGGTGACCGATGGAGGCGATCAACCGAATGTAGTGCCCTCAAAAGCATCTGTATGGTATTATTTCCGCGAACGTACTTATCCAAAGATCAAGCAGATGTATGATGATGCGATCAATATGGCAAAAGGAGCAGAACTGATGACCGGTACCAAAATGTCGTATACTGTATTAGGCAGCGCCTGGCCAGGCCATTTCAATAAAGCCATCGCCGAGCGCATGTACGAAAATATTAAGCTGATAGGTTTACCGGAATGGAGTGCAGAAGATCAATTACTGGCAAGAGCGGTACAGAAAGAAGTGAATGCCCCTAAAACAGATCAGCGGATGAAGCCCATAGATGGCCTGGATACCCACCTGGATACATTGGGCATCCCTGCCAGGTTTTCCATGGGAGGTGGTTCGGACGATATTGCCGATATTTCATGGAATGTTCCTACAGTTGTATTGAGGTTCCCTTCCAATATACCGGGCCTGCCGGGACATCATTGGGCCAATGCTATTTCTATGGCCACTCCTATTGCCCATAAAGGAGTAACAGCCGGCGCCAAAGCAGAAGCACTGACATTGTTGGATATGCTGGTAAAACCACAACTACTGGATAGCGCCTGGAGTTATTTTAAAAATGTGCAAACCAAAGACACGAAATATATTCCGCTGATCTCTGCCACCGATAAGCCGGCTGTTGGGTTAAATAAAAAGATCATGGAGGAGTTCAGGCCCGAAATGAAGAAATATTATTATCGTCCCGAACAATTTAAAACATACCTGGAGCAGTTGGGTATTAAATATCCTACATTGAAAACAACCGAAACCACTTCAAAAACAGCAGCAGCCACCCCTACTGACAATAAATAAATTACCAGGCAGGTACCTGCGGATACAAGACATATTTGAAGAATGCCGGGGAGTTAGCCTAGCTTCCCGGCTATATTTTATGCCTGCTTCCGTTTTTTGCCTTTGCTTTTCCCTTTTGGTATGGGATAGGATGTTTTGGGCTTTGGCTGCTGCAGACCAGCTTCCACTTTATCATCGCCGGTAGTAGCCGTAATGACCCACTCATAATCCAACTGGCGTTTGGACAGGTTGGCTGCAATGACTTTGATACGTACTTTATCACCCATCCTGAATTTGCGGCCGCTACGCATGCCGGCGAGGCTATAATCACCTTCTATAAGACGGAAATCATCGTATTCCAGCAGGCTGTTGATGCTTACCAGCCCTTCGCATTTATGCTCGATGGTCTCTACCCAGAAACCGAAAGCAGCTACGCCGCTGATCACCCCTTCAAATTCATCGCCCAGGAAGTTCTGCATGTATTCTACCTGCTTGTATTTGTTGGCGGCCCTTTCCGATTCCATGGCGCTACGCTCCTTTTCACTGCAGTGCTTGCACTTCTGCTCCATCTTTTTATCGGGCTCCACTTTATCATTGAGAATATCAAATAATACGCGGTGCACCAGCACATCCGGGTAACGGCGGATGGGTGAGGTGAAATGACAATAGTGTTTAAAGCCCAGTCCGTAGTGGCCAATGTTCTCCGACGTATAGATCGCTTTGGCCATGGTGCGGATGCCCAGTTGTTCCAGCACATGCTGTTCGGGCTTGCCCTGCACATCTTTCAGCAATTGATTAAATGATGCGGCAATTCCTTCCGGCGATTTGGTATCAAAGGTGTGGCCAAATTTGCGGGCAAAGGCTGCAAAAGGCTCCAGTTTCACTTCATCCGGGGTATCATGTACGCGGTAAGGAAAGGGAATGTCTTTTTTATTGAACTTGATCTTGGCTACGCTCTCTGCCACTACCCGGTTGGCCAGCAACATGAATTCCTCAATAAGCTGGTGCGCTTCCTTGCTTTCCTTGATCATGATGCCAATGGGCTTTCCGGTTTCATCCAGCTTAAAACGCACTTCCTGGGACGAGAAGTTGATAGCGCCTTTTTTAAACCGCTGCTTACGGAATTTCTGGGCAAGGTTATTCAGGATCAATACTTCATCCTTGTACAAACCTTCCTGCTGCTCAATGATCTCCTGCACTTCTTCATAGGTAAACCGGTGATTGGAGTGAATGACGGTCTTCCCCAGCCAGTGTTGTTTTACTTCTCCTTTTTCAGTGATCTGGAAGATGGCCGAAAAGGTGAGCTTGTCTTCTTGGGGACGCAGGGAGCACAGTTCATTGGAGATGCGTTCCGGCAGCATGGGCAGCACCCTGTCGGGCAGGTATACAGAAGTAGCCCGTGTATAGGCTTCCTGGTCGAGGGCTGTGCCGGGCTCCACATAGTAACTTACATCAGCAATGTGTACACCGATCTCATAGTTGCCATTTTTCAATACCCGGAATGAGATGGCATCATCAAAATCTTTCGCATCTACCGGGTCTATGGTGAAAGTAAGGGTGTCCCGTACATCCTTACGGACCTTTATTTCTGATTGAGGAATGACATCGGGCATGCGGGCAGTTTCTTCCTGCACTTCTTCAGGGAAGAAGAGCGGGAAACCATTCTGCATGAGGATCTCCTTCATGGCCATGTCGTTGGCATCGCCCATTTGCATCACCTGCACTACTTCCCCTACCGGTTTTTTATTGGGTTGCCATTCCACGATGCGCACAATAACGCGTTCATTGTTCTGTGCACCATGCAAACTGGTGAGTGGCACAAAAATGTCGGGCATCGGTTTATCTACATCGGCAATAAAGAAAGCAAAGGTTTTACCCACCTCAATTTTACCCATGAACTCCGTTTGCTTACGCTGCACTACTTCCACCACTTTGCCCTGCTGGCGGCTGCTTTGCCGGCCGCCGCTATTGATGACCCTTACCCGCACGGTATCGCCATGCAGGGCGGTATTAAAATCGCCGGGACGAACCAGTATATCACTGGGATTGTCGGGAATGATCACATATCCCACGCCGGAGCGTGTTATATCCAGCACGCCTTTGAGGGTATCCTGATCAGTAAACCCTTTTTTCTTTTTGGATTTATTCTTATTCTTCTTTGATTGTTTCTTACTCATCGCAAGTGTTTAAGCCCTGAATGTAAATTCCTTGATGAATTTAGTGATTATATCACTAAAAGCCTGTTCTTCATTGAAAAGGAATTGCACTTCGATCGGAATTACATAGACAGGCAATTCTTTTAATTGTTGTTCAAATTTTACCAGCCGTACAGCATCTTTTTCGGTGGTGAGAATGATCTTATTGGCGGCCTGAATGTTTTCAAACCGTTTCACCATGTCTTTCAGATCATCAATGGAGAAAATGTGATGATCGCTGTACAGGATCTCATAGTAGGTTTTAGATACCTCCTGGAGGTATTTTTTTAAAGGTACGGGATTGGCAATACCGCTCACCAGCAATATTTCCATAGAACCCGCCAACGGCAGTTCATGGCGGTGAAGGATATGATAAGGTTTACCATACCGTATGGAAGAGAAGAAAACACGCTGGTGCGAAAGCGGTCTGATCTCTTCGAGGATGGTTGTCTTCTCGGGCTGGGACAGGTCGGCCCGGCATTTGGTGACCACCAGTATATCGGCCCGTTTATAACTGTTCTTTTCGTCCCGCAGGTCGCCGGTGGGCAGGAACCAGTCGCGGGTGAACAGGTTATTGTAATCGGTCAGTACAATGTTAAGGCCCGCTCTGACAGTACGGTGCTGAAAGGCATCATCCAGAATGATCACCTGGGTATCCGGCTTATCATGGAGCAACTGTGGGATAGCCACTACCCGCTCTTCGCCCACGGCAATGGTGACGGCCGGGAATTTAAGGTGGAACTGCATGGGCTCGTCCCCTATTTCCAGTGCCGTAGTACCGGCGCTGGCCAGGGCATAGCCCCTGGTCTTACGCTTATATCCCCTGCTTAATACCGCTACTTTCATATGGCTTTGCAGGATCCTCAGCAAAAACTCTACCATGGGCGATTTACCGGTGCCGCCTGCAGAAAGATTGCCTACACAAATGACCGGCAGGTTGAAGGAGGAGGATTTGAGCACATTCTTATCAAACAGCCTGTTGCGCAACCATATTACAGCGCCATATACCAGGGAGAAAGGAAACAGTAAGATCCGTATTGGCCGTAGCAGTGGAGCATTAAAATTCATAATTACGATACGGTGTGATACAAAAGTTTAAAGGTACATCAAATTGATGGAGGTCTTCTATCCCCTTTACCGCTTCAAAAAAGGAGAAGCCTACGCGTATGATATCGTGGCGGCAGCGGGCCAGGAAACGGTCATAATATCCTTTGCCATACCCTATCCGGAAGCCTTTTTCATCGAAGGCAACCAGCGGCACAAAGATGATGTCCAGCAGTTCGGGGGGCACTATGGGTCCGCTGATAGGCTCCAGTATATGGTACCGGTTCTTGATGAAGAGCCCGCCTCTTTGCACTACAGTGGCCTCCATATCAGTGGAGTGTTCTTCAATGCGGGGCCAGGTGGTTTGCATGGAAGGGTTTTGCTGCTTGAGCATGTCTTCACAAACAGATACGTCAAACTCCCGTGCTGAGGGCAACGGCGAATAAGACAGCAGGTATTTAACAGGAGGAAAGGTTAATTTCTTAAAGTTAAACGCCATGAGGGCGGTTTGCTGGTGGAAGTCTTCTTCGGGAATGTCCAACCTGCGTCGCAGGTAATCCTTTCTAACGGTTTTTTTTATCATAGAAATCCTTTCAGTTGCTTTTGAAGGGCAGCCGTCTGAGCCTCGATGAAATTCCCGTTTTCTGTTCTCATATATGGTACAGATGCTATCTGTGGATAGTTGCTCCAGTGTACGATCTCTTCTTCATAGTGAAGGTACTGGTCATTAAATATCCACCCTATTACCGGCAAATTCATCTCCCTGCACACACGGGCGGTTAATAATGAATGATTGATGCTCCCCAGGTAGTTGCGACTAATCAGTATGACTTTTGCCCCCAGGGCTTTTATCAGGTCTGCCACAAATTCCGATCCGTTTAACGGGACCAGTAATCCGCCGGCTCCTTCGATGATCAAATTACGATTTATTGCCGGAACCTGTTCACAAATTTTTTGAATGGAAATGGTGATGCCTTCCTCCCTGGCTGCAATATGCGGCGATGCAGGCATTTTGAGTTTGTATACTTCCGGATGGACGATAGAAGCAGTACCCGTTAGCGTATGCTGTACATACTCGCTGTCGGTGCCTCCCTCATACCCTGCCTGGATGGGCTTCCAGTAATCTGCCTCCAGCGCCCTGGCCAGCAGGGCAGAGATGAAGGTTTTGCCTATTCCTGTGCCTATTCCGGTAATAAAGATGGGAGCCATAGTAGTGAGTTGTGTTTAAGCATGAGCTAGTAGTAAGTGGCGAGTGGCTAGTGGGGCTTTATGTGTAACCCGCTAACTGATCATTCGCTATTTCACCACTTGCCACTTGCCATTCACCACTTGCTGTTTTCTACTTATTTACAAAGATGCTGAATATAGTAGTGCCATAGTTCCGGGCAGTGACAAAGAAAGGATAGCTTTCATAGTTATTGCGGGGGGTATGTTCCAGTACAAACCAACCGCCGGGTTTCAGCAACTGCTTTTCCGCGATCTTTTTGGGCAGCTCATCAATGGTGGTGAGCGCATAAGGCGGGCCGGCAAAGATGAAGTCAAACTGCTCCGTACATTGCTCCAGGAATTTGAATACCTCCATTTTGATAACCTTGAAGTTGGTCAGCTTCAGTTCCTGCGCCGTTTTTTTGATGAACTCATACATGGCTGTATCCTTCTCTACAATGGTACAGTCTTCCGCACCACGGGAGGCCAGCTCATAGCTGATGCTGCCGGTGCCGCCAAAGATATCCAGGGTTTTGAGCGTGGCTATGTCGAGGTTATTCTCAATGATGTTGAAGAGGCCTTCTTTGGCAATATCAGTCGTAGGCCGTGTATGCGGCATTTTTGCCGGCGGATTGATACGCCGTCCTCCCAGCTCACC
Organism: Paraflavitalea devenefica; assembly: GCF_011759375.1. Classification (NCBI taxonomy): domain Bacteria; kingdom Pseudomonadati; phylum Bacteroidota; class Chitinophagia; order Chitinophagales; family Chitinophagaceae; genus Paraflavitalea; species Paraflavitalea devenefica. The sequence goes on from NZ_JAARML010000004.1 coordinate 560,576, forward strand.
ACTGATTATACGCATAGAGCCATGTTCAGCAGGGGTGAAAAATAATGCGCCGGGTAAGCCCTGAATACTTCATGCAAACGGGATGTGCCCGTCATTTCCTCCCACTCCATTTTTAAGAAGTATTTGAACAGTTCCTGGTAAAGGATGGACTGCTCATCGAGCAGGCCCGATATCCTGAGTGTGACCTGCTCATTGTCCAGCCCGAACCGGTTACAAAGGGCCAGGAGGTGATACGACACATCATCCGGGGTATCGTATCCATAGGTTTGTATAAGCTGCAGCGCGTTGTTCTTAAACACAGCTACCACGATCCTGTCGGAAGCCACAATTACTTTGAACACGCCTTCGCCGGAAAACTCTTTGTCAATACCGGAAAGCATGATGGTATAGTAATGCCAGTATTTGCCGGCAGCAAATTTCTGCTGCAGGAGCGTATGGGCCTCACGGGGAATGCGATAGATATTATAAACATTCCACCCGGGTATTTTTTCACTGAGCAATAATCCTTTGTGTGCATTACCAAAGATCAGTTCCGTCACCGGCTTATTCAGTTCAATATGAAAAAGCTTTTCGGGCAGCAGGTTGCTATCGGTATAATGGTAGATCACAAATGCTTCGCGATAAGCCAACTGCAGTAGTTCATCGCCGGCCAATATTTCCTGCAATGCTTCCATTACCGGTTTGCCGGGCATGAAATCAAGGTTGTACTGCCGCAGCCCCATAAAGCGTTGCTGCTGCTTGTTGTACAATACATAGCTGAATACCTTTTCACCCACTTCCATGAGTAACAGGCTGTTCTGCATTTCTTCCTGCCGGGCCGTTTCCGGAATGATATCAAATGTAGCTTTGAGCATATTATTTGGAGGTGCAATAATACACGAATTATACCAATTACACGATTTACCGGCAATAAGCTATTTTTGCAGGTTCTACAACTCAAAACAGGGATCAGAAGGGAGGAGTAGTGTATTAAGTTATGGCCACAGTTATACCGAACGACTTACGGGTAGAAGTTTCAAACCGGAATATCCTGAAGATCGCCCTGCCGATCAGCTTTGCCTTGCTGGTACCTCAAATTAATTTTATTACCAATAATATTTTCCTGGGCGGGCTGGGCGAGCAGGAGTTGGGTACCGCAGGCCTTACCGGTGTTTATTACCTCATTTTTGCCGCCATTGGCTTTGGATTGAATAACGGGCTGCAGGCATTGATTGCCCGCAGGGCCGGAGAAAACCGGGTAGAAGAGATCGGTAAACTGTTTTCGCAAGGCGTACGGATCGCCCTCACGATTGCGGTGATTGGTATTGCTGTTACTTACCTGGTGGCGCCTATTGTGCTGCGCTATTCCCTGCATGATGAAAAGGTGCTGGAGCAATCTGTCAACTTCCTGTATATCCGCATCTGGGGACTCCCCTTCCTGTATATTTACCAGATGCGCAATGCCCTGCTGGTGGGCACCAATCAAAGTAAATACCTGGTGATAGGCACGATCGCAGAAACAGTGGCCAATATCTTTTTTGATTATACCCTGATCTATGGTAAACTGGGCTTCCCAACACTGGGCTTTAACGGCGCCGCTATCGCCTCTATTATAGCAGAGGCCACCGGCATGCTGGTGGTTTTTGCTGTGATCCACCGCAAGGGTATCAGCCAGCGCTTTGCCTTGTACAAGCATTTTGGTTACCAAAAGGATATTTCCAAACTGATACTGGTACAGTCTTCCCCGCTCATTTTTCAACATGCCATCAGTGTGATCAGTTGGATCTTCTTTTATATCCTGGTAGAACGTCATGGTTATTCACAGGGACATAGTAATCGCGACCTCGCTGTTTCCAATACCATGCGTAACCTCTTTGGTTTCTTTGGCGTGTTTACCTGGTCTTTTGCCGCTACTGCCAATACCATGGTGAGCAATATTATCGGGCAGGGAAGAAAAGACCTGGTGATCACGCTGGTACGGAAGATTGTACGCATCAGCTTCAGCATAGCCGTGGTGGTGGCTATACTGTTGAATGTATTCCCGCATGTATTGCTGTCTGTTTACGGACAGGGCGCCTCCTTTACAGCAGATGCCATTCCTGTGGTACGGGTGGTATCCAGTGCGCTGGTGCTGATGTCTTTTGCCACCGTATGGCTCAATGCGGTGACCGGCACCGGTAATTCTTCCGTGAACCTGGCCATAGAAGCGGCGGCCATTATCCTGTACAGCATCTATGTTTACTTCGTACTGGAAGTATTCAAATGGTCCATTGTCTGGGGCTGGATGTCGGAATGGCTGTACTGGAGTACGCTGTTCTCCCTTTCCTTCTGGTATATCAAGAGCGGGAAGTGGAAGAAGAAAGAGATCTAAACATCAAACTTCTTGTGCATGGTAACGCCCAGTTTGCCCTGTATGTTCTCGATGGGCGGCTCTAATTTGTAGATGGAGATAATGATCTCTGTGGCAAAGGGGTATTGGTGCTTGAGCTTTCGGATGATGCCTTCTGCTACTTTTTCGAGCAGTGGTGTAGCCACTTTCATCCGCTGTTTCACAATCTCAAAAACGTCTACATAATTAATGGTATTCTTCAGGTCGTCAAACTTCACATTGGCCTCGTCATACGATATTTTCAGGTTCACCTCATAAGGGCTCCCTGTTTTTTGCTCCCCTTCATAAAGACCATGATACGCCTGTAACCTAATGTTGTGCAGCTCAATAGTAACCATAAGTAAATTTGAACCCCGCCTTTGCAGGACGGGGCCAAATTAGAAAGAAGTAGGGAATTACAATGTTATTTTTTCTGTCCCGGAGAAAGCATTGGTACACAAGAGCAGTGCCCTGGTTATCAGACCAATCCTTTGGCCGACAGGTAGCGCTCCGCATCCAGTGCGGCCATACAGCCACTACCGGCAGCCGTTACCGCCTGGCGGTATATTTTATCCTGTACATCACCGGCTGCAAAGACGCCTTCCACATTGGTTTTAGAAGTACCGGGAATGGTTTTGATATAACCGGCTTCATCCATATCCAGGAAGTCTTTGAAGATAGCCGAATTGGGTTCATGCCCGATGGCCACAAAGAAGCCACTGATGGGAATGGTTTGCGCTTCGCCATTCCTGATATTCTTTATCCGTACAGAATCCACTTTATTTTCACCCAGCACCTCGTCGGTTTCTGTATTCCAGTATACTTTAATATTGGGCGTACGCTGTACCCTTTCCTGCATCACTTTGGAAGCACGCATGGTATCACGGCGCACAAACATGTGTACGTTGGTAGCCAGCTTGGAAAGATAGAGGGCTTCCTCAGCAGCCGTATCCCCTGCCCCTACAATGGCCACTTCCTTACCACGGAAGAAAAAGCCATCACAAACAGCACAGGCGCTCACGCCAAAGCCATTAAGGCGTTGCTCACTGTCGAGCCCCAGCCATTTGGCAGAAGCCCCGGTGGCAATGATGACGGCATCCGCCTCCAGGAGCTTTTCATCATCAATCCAGACTTTATAAGGTTGTTGCGAAAAATCAACTTTGGTAGCCAATCCAAAACGGATATCGGCGCCCATACGGGTAGCCTGCTTTTCAAAATCGATCATCATTTCCGGTCCCTGAATACCCTCGGGATAACCGGGATAGTTCTCCACCTCCGTAGTAATGGTCAACTGACCGCCTGGCTGAATGCCCTGGTATAATACCGGTTTCATGTTTGCCCGTGCTGCATAAATAGCCGCTGTATATCCTGCCGGTCCTGATCCTATAATCAAGCAATGTATTTTTTCACTTTCCATATTGTATTCTTAAAGAAAATTTGCCAAAAATAACGTCAAAAGGTTAACAAAGCGTCAAGGATGGCAAGACCTTAATTTACTGTGTATAACCTTGCGTATAGTATAACAGATAACGGGGCAACAAGTTTAAAGGGCTACCGGGGAATGACCAGGGTGGTGAACTGAACAGCATAGCCTCCAAAATAGCCCAGGCCCCCACCCTTTATATTGCTGAGCACTTTTACGGGCGAAGAAAAGGGATTACCTATACTGGAATAATTATATTCCATGGTACGCCAGAAATCGAAAGTGGCCTTATCAATATTGCTTAGCTTGATGGCTACTATATCGCCCCGGTGAAAGAAGGCATAATCTTCCAGGTCAATAGACATATTCCTGTCTATTCCGTTCTCGATCTGTATATCATAGGTTTTCCCATCCACGATCTGGTCATCAAATACGGAGTTCAGTCCGGGGTAAAAGAAGCCTGCATTGGATTGGGTAAAGTACCGGATATAGTTCCCAAAGCCGGGCGGGTCGGTGGTACGGCCCATAATGATGACTTTGGTAGTGTCGGGATTATTGGGTGCCGGCTCCCACCAGATGGAATCAAACTTTTTGGCCAGCGCTGGTATGGTAGTAACAGCCGTATACTCCTTTCCGTCCACTTTTACCTGCAGGGAGTACCTGGTATTGAATTCGCCTTCAAAGGCCGTAGCCAGGTTGGCGGAGTCTGTGGAGTAATAATAGACGGTATAGCCATTATTGGCCGGTAAAGCATATTCTTTGAGCCGGTGGGTGGTAGCACCATTGGACATGTAAACCTCAGCATTCCGGATAAAGGAGGCAGCCAGTGAATCGGGCGATATTTCACTAAAGTAATGGAGGCTGCGGGAAAGGATTACCATGGGTGGCTGGTCGCTCTCGATAGTGGCCTCTATGACCACGACGGGTTCCGCATTCCGGGGAGCAAAAGAAATGGCCTTTTCACAGGAGGCTAAGGCTACCAGGCTCATTATTATGATGCTGATGCGTGCGATCATACGTCATAAAGATAGATCAGAAGCAAGAAAAAGCCCGGCTGGTTTTCACCATACCGGGCTTTTATTTGATTAACGTACTATTACTAACCTAAATAGGCTTTCAATGCATTGCTGTAACGGGCTTTCTGTAAACGCTTGATAGCCCTTTCCTTGATCTGGCGGATACGCTCTTTGGTAAGATCGTACTTCTGACCGATCTGCTCGATGGTAACGCCATTTTCGCCATCCAGGCCAAAGTAAGCGTTCACGATCTCTGCTTCGCGGGGGCTGAGGGATTTCAGTACCCGGCGGATCTCATTGCGCAGGGAATCTTTCATCACATCATCATCGGTATCATCGCCACCTTCCAGCAGGTCGCCCATAGCCACATCTTCTGCTTCGTGCACAGGGGCATCGAGAGAGGTATGACGGGTATTGCTCTGGAAGATATTATTGATCTCGGTTTCGCTCATTTCAAGCAGCTCTGCCAGCTCTTCTGTGCTTGGTTCACGCTCGTGCTCCTGCTCAAAAGCCATGTAAGCTTTGTTGGCTTTGTTGTAGGTGCCGATCTTGTTCTGGGGCAGACGTACGAGACGGCCTTGCTCAGCCAAAGCCTGGAGGATAGACTGACGGATCCACCACACCGCGTAGGAAATGAATTTAAAACCCTTGGTTTCATCGAAACGTTGGGCAGCCTTGATCAAACCGAGGTTACCCTCATTGATCAGGTCACTGAGGGACAGGCCCTGGTGCTGGTACTGCTTGGCAACGGATACTACGAAACGAAGGTTCGCCTGCACTAACTTATCCAACGCTTTCTGATCCCCCATCTTGATCCGCTGGGCAAGTACAGTTTCCTCTTCAGGAGTGATCATCGGAATTTTAGAGATTTCCTGCAGATATTTCTCTACTGCCTGCGAGTCGCGATTAGTTATCTGGGTAGCAATTTTGAGCTGTCTCATATCAAATTTCTAAGTATAAAATATTACTTTTTGGGGGCAGGGTACAGTATCAACAATAAATAGACTGAGAATGTTCGGGGTAGGTTGCAAATCAACTGCAAATGAGCTGTTAATGATGCCGATCCGTCCAGAACCGTCTGCAAAAATAACACGCAATCCCGAAATCTCATAGCTTTTGTGGATAAAATCAAAGCTGTTAAAGGTAGACCTGGGGTTGACTGTCAGCGCAAACGTTTATACCAGCAGTTTACAGTTAAGCTGTAACCCGCATTGCAGCTAATTAGACGGCGTAACCATCCTTTTCCTGTGGTACTCAATAAATAGTCAAAAAAAATTGTGGATAACTCCTAAAATATATTTTGTAACTAAGAAAATAGTTATAGATTTGGCGGTACAACTAAAAACTTAGTTATGAAATCACTCACCAAAGCCGAAGAAGAGGTCATGCTGGTAGTATGGGACCTGGGCCGGGGATTCCTGAAGGATATTATGGAGCATATGCCCGACCCCAAGCCCCATTCCAACACGGTTGCCACTATTTTGAAGATCCTGGTGGAAAAGGGGTTTGTGGAATACGAGGTGCAGGGCCGCAATAACCTGTACAAGCCCAGGGTAAGCAAAGCCGATTATGGCCAAAAAAGTATTAATCAACTGGTTAAGGGGTATTTTGAAGGCTCCCCGGCCAAGCTGGTATCGCAGTTTGTGAACGATAATAAGTTAAGCCAGGAAGAACTGGAAAGCCTGCTCCAACAGATTAAGAACGCCCAAAACAACCAACAATGATATTTATAACCTACCTGGGAAAAATGGCGCTTTGTTCCGCCATCCTGCTGAGCTATTACTGGCTTTTCCTGCGCAACCGGCGCTTTCATCATTATAACCGCTTTTACCTGCTGGGTACCCTGGCGCTTTCCATAGTACTGCCCCTTTTCAAAATACCCATCTTTAACGAAGATACAGGCACGCTGAACCAGGTGGTATACCAAACGGCCCGGGTGGTTACCCTCCAGCCATTGTCACAGCAGGCGGCTTTGCCGGCACAGCAAACCGCCTCCTTGTTTACCTTTTCCAACTTACTGTGGGTGCTGTATAGCGCCGGTGTGTTGGTGTTTATGGTGATGCTGGGCCGTTCTTTATGGTATATCCGGAAAATATCGAACCGCTATCCCTATGAAGTAGTGGAGAACATGAAGTTTTACCAGACCCATGAGCCCGGCACCCCTTTTTCCTTTTTACGCTCTATCTTCTGGAATAAGGAACTGGACTTCAACAGTCAGCAGGGGCAACAGGTATTCCGCCATGAATTGTTCCATGTACAGCAAAAACACAGTGCCGATATATTACTGGCCGAATTGATTATGGTGGCAGTTTGGTTCAACCCATTCTTTCACCTCATCAAAAAGGAACTGAAGGCCATTCACGAATTCCTGGCGGATCAATATGCTGCATCTGACAGTAACCGCTACCAGTATGCCGAACTGCTGGTACAGCAGGTAATGACCAGCCGTAAGCTGTCTGTCACCCATTACTTTTTTCAAAACCAGTTAAAAAGACGCATTGTTATGATCACCCAACTCAATCAACCCCAATACGGATATTGGAGCCGGGTAATGGCATTGCCGATCCTGGTGATCCTTTTCTTTTCCGTGAGCCTGCATGCACAGGAACGGAAATCACATACAGTCAACACTGAACGGGCAGCAGCAGATGCAGCATCGCTGAACAACCAGTCACTAACCGATACGATCCCTAAGTATGGTAACCTCAAGGTTCCTTTGGATTTTGGTCCGTCCACGGTTCAACAGCAAAATGCAAAGCCGGAAGATCCGCTTACGCCTGAAGACTACGATGAAATCAAAAGGAAGGGCCAGGAGATAGTAGGTGAGGTATTGGGGTTACCTGTAGCCAAATTCAGAGAGCTCATTCATAAGGAAGGCAGCGAGCTCGATGTATCGCTGGTCACCAACTGGTGGGTCATTGAGGTGGAGAAAAGAGATGTAAAATACAAGACCTATGCGAAAAAGCCAGATGTACAGGCGGCATTCGCACGGGATCTGATTGAACATTCAGCCGAACAAAGGTATTTGCTGATCAAGAAGGTGAACCAGATGCAAAGACCTGATTACAAAAGCAGGTTGCCCCGGGAAGTAGAGGAGTTACTACTGCAGGAATATGCGAAGGCGTTAGGACAGGAAGAGTCTGAAAATCTGCAGCAGCAGATTAAAAATATCAAAAAGATTCAGCCATGATATTTATAACTTATCTGGGGAAAATGGTGCTTTGCTCCGGCATCCTGTTTGGTTATTACTGGCTTTTCCTGCGCAACAGGCGCTTTCACCATTATAACCGTTTTTACCTGCTGGGCGCCCTGGCACTTTCTATAGTATTGCCTTTGTTCAAAATACCCGTGTTTAATGAAGATACCGGCGTATTGAACCAGGTGGTATATCAAACGGCCCGGGTGATTACCCTGCAGCCATTAACGCATCAGCCGGCAGTACCGGCACAGCAAACCACCTCTTTGTTTACGTTTACCAATTTAATATGGGTATTGTATAGCGCCGGTATTTTGGTGTTACTGGCTACCCTGGGCCGCTCTTTATGGTATATCCGGCGGCTATCCCATCAATACCCGTATGAAATGGTAGAACGATTAAAGTTTTACCGCACACGGGAACCCGGTACGCCCTTCTCCTTCTTCCGCTCTATTTTCTGGAATGCTGAACTAAACCTCAACAGCCGGGAGGGGCAACAGGTGTTCCGCCATGAGTTATTCCATGTAGAGCAAAAACATTCCGCCGATATATTACTGGCGGAAGTTATTACGATCATGGGCTGGTTCAATCCCTTCTTCTACCTCATCAAGAAAGAACTGAAGGCCATTCATGAATTCCTGGCCGACCAGTATGCCGCTTCCGGCAGCAACCGCTACCAATACGCCGAGCTGCTGGTACAGCAGGTCATGAATGCCCGCCATTACCTCATCACCCATCACTTTTTTCAAAACCAATTAAAAAGACGCATTGCTATGATCACCCAACTTAATCAATCCAAGTACGGCTACTGGAGCCGGGTAATGGTATTGCCCGTTTCGGTCATCCTGTTCCTGTCTGTTACTTTATACGCAGCAGACAATAAAAACAAACAGCACCTGCAACAGGAGAAAATGTATGCACAAGCCAATACAGGTAATGAACTTCCCATTATTGACACCATTCCCGCCAGGAAGCTACAAACAGAAGAACAACTCAGGAAAGAAGCGGAGCTAAAAGTGCTCCGCGAAAAACAATTTGCCGATGAACAACAATTCCGCTATGAAAAGGAGTATAAAGGAAAAGAGCTGAAGCTTATACAGGAAAAACAACAGGTACTGGAAAAAATGTTGCGGGAGCAAGTAAAGACCGAACAGGAGATAATCATCAAAAAGGAAATACGGGAGCTGAAGCAACAGGAACTGGCGTTACAGGAAATAACGATTAATCATAATAACAATGGCAACCAGCATTTCAATTATGATGAAAGAACAAAACTGGAAAAGGAAAAGAATGACCTGTTGACAATGAGAAAAGATGTGGAACAACATAAAGATGGTCCTAAGGATCAGCTATTGGCTCAGATAGACCTTAAACTGAAGGCCCTGGAAGAAGTGCGGCAGCAGGAACTGAAAGAGATACGGCAGGATGAATTGAAAGAGAAACGACTGCATGAGTTGGCCGTACAGCAGCATTTTAATTATGCAGAAGATTCTACTCAAATAACGCTTCACCGCTTTTTCAATAGAAATTTTCGATATCCCCTGGAACTGATGGACCATGATGGAACGGGTTCTGTCTGGTATTCATTTTTACTGGATGAAGGAGGTAATCTGCGGGATTATGAAGTATATAACGAGCAGCCTGCAGCGGCAAAAGGCGTGGTGCAGGAAATCGTTATTGTAGGCTTTCGGGATGCTTCCAAACAACCGGGCAACTCCCTGGGCACTGAAAGAAATCAACAATTGCTAAAGGCTGAGGTTTCGAGGGTTTTAGCAAAAGGAGTCAACCTTTTTAAAGGGCGTAAAGTTACCCCCGCCCGTTATTATTATAAGGCCACTTTTAAGCTGGAGAAGTAGATAACGCGGGGAAACAACCGTAGTACAATATCCATCCAAACTTACCTTGACTATCAGGGTGACGTACGAAAATACGCACACTATGTATCAAAACCGGTCATTTCTGAAATACTATTTTCTTTAATAACTACTGATTATCAATACACAACAAAATGGCATAGGCCTTGAAACATTTGGAACCAGTTTACGTCTTTCTAACGTAGTTGTAACTAACTTTTTTTCTATACGCAAGTTAACTTTTGTTAACACGGGGCAGGTTTCCACCTGCCCCTCGTCTTTGTGTAATGTAACGAAAAAAAGCGATACTCCCGTTGGAAAGTATCGCGTCCTTGTATAACCGGGAATAGTCCCGGAACGATGTCTTAGTAAATAATCTCTTCGCCGGCAGTCTTCAGTATCAGTTCTTTCTTACTTCCTGCCTCTACCCTTCCTACGATCTTTGCTTCCATACCCAGCGTTGCTGCTGTTTGGATCATCGCAGCGGCAGATGCCTCGGGTGTAAATATTTCCAGCCGGTGGCCCATATTGAATACCTGGTACATTTCACGCAGGTCACTGCCCGAAGCCTGCTGTATGATCCGGAAGATAACCGGTGGCTCAAACAGGTTATCTTTCACGATGCGGAAGTTGCCCGGCAGGTATTTCATGCATTTGGTTTGCCCCCCGCCACTGCAATGGATCAAACCGTGAATGGCATCGAAGTGATGGTCAAATAACTGCTTCAGCAAGGGCGCATAAGTACGGGTGGGACTTAGCAGAAGCTGGCCGACAGCATAGCCATCAACCGTATCCGTCATTCTATGCGGTCCGATGTAAACAACTTCATCGCTTAAAGCGTTTTCGTAGGATTCTTTGAACTGCTGTGCATAGTATTTACCCAGCACATCATGCCGGGCGCTGGTAAGGCCATTACTGCCAATACCGCTGTTGTAAGCAGTTTCATACACCGTTTGCCCATAGCTGGCAAAGCCTACAATCACATCACCGGGCTGTATCTTGTCGTTGGTCACCAGCTTTTGTTTGGGCCAGCGGGCCGTCATGGTGCCATTGACCGCGATGGTACGTACCACATCGCCTACATCGGCCGTTTCCCCGCCCAGGAAGTGAATGTTCACCCCAAATTGCTTCAGTTCATCAAAGAATTCCTGGGTGCCGTTGATAATAACTTCCAGCACTTCACCGGGAATTAATTTTTTATTACGGTCAATCGTAGAAGAAAACAGCAGATTATCGTGGATGCCCACGCAAAGCAGGTCGTCCAGGTTCATCACAATGGCATCCTGGGCAATGCCCTTCCATACACTGATATCGCCGGTTTCTTTCCAGTACAGGTAAGCCAGGATGCTCTTGGTGCCTGCCCCGTCGGCATGCATCAGGTTCACCCAGTTGTCGTCGCCGGTAAGATAATCGGGATATATTTTACAAAAAGCAAAGGGATACAAGCCTTTATCCAGTTTTTCAGTGGCCTTGTGAACTTCTTCTTTCTGAGCTGAAACGCCCCGCTGTGAATATAAACTCATGCGGCAAAACTAAGAAAGAAGTCCGAAGTCTGAAGTCCGAAGTCTGATTTTGGCCGCTGATTTCTGATTTCGGGCGTCCGACTTCAGACTTCCCACTTCCGACTTCATATTGTATTTTCGCACCGCATTTATGAAAGTCTATTATTCAACAGATGATATGCCTGCCTTTAACCGGGCAGTGCTTACGATAGGGACGTTTGACGGGGTACACCTGGGTCATCAGCAAATACTGGAACAACTGAAGCAGGAAGCCGCCAGGATAGCAGGGGAAACGGTGATTATCACTTTCCATCCGCATCCGCGTAAAGTAGTGTCCGGCACCCAGCCGGCTTTCCACCTGCTCAATACCATTGAGGAAAGGATTGAATTACTGGATAAAAACGGGATTGACCACCTGGTAGTGGTGCCTTTTACGGCTGCCTTTGCGCAACAAACCCCGGAAGCCTATATAGAGCATTTCCTGATAGAAAAATTCCACCCCCACACCATCATTATCGGGTACGACCACCGCTTCGGACAGGGCAGAACAGGGAATTATAAGCTATTAGAGGCTTATAGCGACCGTTCCGGCTTCCGGCTGATGGAAATACCACCCCATGTAATTGATGAAAATACAGTGAGTTCTACCCGCATCAGGCAGGCTATCCTGGACGGGCGGATTGAACCCGCCAATACCTTGCTGGGATATGATTTCTTTTTTGAAGGAACGGTAGTGGAAGGGAATAAGCTGGGACGTGTTTTAGGTTATCCTACCGCCAACCTGCGCATGGAGAATGAAGAAAAGCTGGTTCCCGGCAATGGTATTTATGTGGTGGAAGCGGAACTTGGAGGTCAGAAGTCCGAAGTCGGAAGTCAGAAATCGAACCTGGAGTTTCAGACCTCAGACCTCAGACCTCAGATTTCAGTGCTCCGTGGCATGATGAGCATCGGCATACGCCCGACGATCACGGATAACAGGCGCACCATTGAAGTAAACCTGTTTGACTTTAATGCCGATATTTATGGCCGCACGCTGCGGGTATATGTAAAAAAATACCTCCGCCCGGAAGAAAAGTTCGACGGGCTGGAAGCGCTGAAAGTGCAACTGGCAAAAGACAAAGAAGATTCGCTTCGCTATTTCGGGCTTAACTCATCATCTTAGCCACCATTTCTTTCAATAAGGAGGCATCTGTAGTACCTACATCATTTACCCCGATGCTTTTGAGGTTGTATTGATGTAACAGCAACAGGGCGCCTTCGGTACCTTCATAGCCATAGTTTTTGGCCGTCAATAAATAGTCTTTTACAAACCATGCATTAACACCAATGTTGGTGGCGATTGTTTTCTCGTCCTTGCCACTCTGGCCAAAGATCATATAGGTTTTGCTGAAAAGGTTGTAGATAGTAGGCAATACAAGTTGTATGGGAGCAGCTTTGGGATTGGCTTCAAAGTACTGGATGATGCGCATGGCTTTTGCCAGGTCCCTGGAAGCTACAGCACTCTGCAATTCAAAAGGATTGTATTCCTTGCTTACCCCTACATATTTCTCAATATCATCTTCTGTAATATTCCTGCGTTCACCGAGGTTCACCAGCATTTTATCAATCTCATTATTGATCCGGCTGAGATCATTGCCTATATGATCTACCAGGAGCAATAAAGCTTTCTGTGATATGGAATAACCTTTTGATTGTACCAGGTCATTGGTCCAGTCGGGCAACTGGTTATCATACATTTTTTTGGTGGTCAGCATTTCCCCTTTTTCTTTCAGGGTTTTGGCCAGCTTACTGCGCCCATCCACCTTTTTTTCTTTATATGATACAACGAATATCGTTGACTTTAAAGGATTGTCAATGTAAGGCTCCAGCTTGTCAATATCCCGCATTTGCTGCGCTTCTTTCAGTAATACCACCTGCCTGTCGGAAAACATGGGATAACGGCGGCAGGCATTGATGACATCGGGCCAACTGGCATCCTTGCCATAAAATACGGTGAGGTTAAACCCCGCTTCCGCCTCACTCAGGATATGATGCTCCGCATAATTAACCACTTTATCAATAAAGAAATCTTCTTCTCCTTCCAGCCAATAGATCGGTTTAAATTGTTTTTTTTTCCAGTCGGACAATATTTTTTCAGCAGACATGTGTGGAGGTAAAATATTTGAAATTGGTGCAATATTACACCAAAAAAAGGGGCTGTTAAAGAGGATTTATACACAGCTAAAACACAATACTATACTACTTTTCAGCGTTTTAGACCCTGCCATGCGGATACCCCTAAACAAATTCTGGCATGGTTTTGGACTAACCCATTATCGAAAACCTGAACAAGGGGTTAGCACCCAAATTTTAAACTTTTGAAAACACATATTAATTATGAGCACAACCAATTATCCATCAGCCAGTCCACAAAATCAACCTCCCAAAAAGGATTCTAAGAATCTTATCATTGGCTTATTAGCCGTTGGTATCCTTGGAACCTGGGGCTATTTTCTGTGGGACAAAAACAAGTCTGATCAAACGATCACTAACCTGCAAACACAGTATGTTGCAGTAGACTCTTCCAAGAATGAATTGCAAAAGAGCTTTGATGCTGCTGTTATCCGCCTCGATTCACTGACCGGTTACAACAATGAACTGGAAGGTAAACTGAGCGAGCGCAACAGCGAGATCCAGAAAATGAAAAATCAGATCGCCGCTAAGCTGAAAAAAGAAAGGCTTACTGAAAGAGAGAAAAAGGAACTTGCTTCCCAGATCTCTGATCTGAACGCCAAGATCAACAACCTGGAGCAGGAAGTTGCCCGCTTAACACAGGAAAACCAAGTCCTGACCACTGAGAAAACTCAGTTGACAGCCGACAAGGAAAAACTGACTACAGACCTGGCAACTACCAATACCGCTAAGGTTGAGCTGGAAAAGAAAGTAGACATCGCTTCTACGCTGAATGCTTCTGCTATTGCTATCACTCCTATCGATGAAAGAAGTGGTGGTAAAGAAAAAGTAACTACTACTGCAAAACGCGTAGACAAGCTGGTTATCTCTTTCGATGTTGACAACCGTATCGCTCCTCCCGGTTCTACTGAAGTGTATGTTTCAGTAACTGATCCCGAAGGAAAACCAGTAACTGTTGAAGCACTGGGTTCCGGTACCTTCACTACCCGTGAAGAAGGCGATAAGTTCTACACTTTCAAAATGCCTGTTAACATTGAAACCGGTAAGAAAGTACACGTAGAATATCCCTGGAAACAAAACAGCGGATTCAAGAAAGGTAACTACAAGATTGAAGTTTATCACAATGGCTTCAAGATCGGAGAAAGTGTACGTGAACTGAAGAAAGGTGGCCTTTTCTCATAATTCTTTATAAGGATATTTTATCTGAAACCGTTCCGGCTTACCGGAACGGTTTTTTATTGCCCCTACAGCAAAGCTCTTATCGACGCACGGCCGATGTGTACCACCCGGGAAGTACCTGGCTTGCGCCCCTCATATTGGATGTTCATTTCAAGGCTATTGGAAAGCCGCCTGGTAAGGTCGAGGTTCCACAGGAAGTTCTTACCCGGCAAAAGGCCATCCAGTATGATGTAGGCAGCAGGTGAGTTGGTATTGGGCGTGGCTTCGAGTGAGGTGAAAGTAATATTGTTGTAGGTAAAGCGGGCCTGTATGGAAGTACTCTGCAGGATATTGTATTTCACTTCCGAAGTAATGGCATGTGATAATGATTTTTCTTCATAGCCTGTTTGGTTTTTCTTATCTGTGAATTTATACCCCACCATGGCCCGGAAGGTAGCGCCCCTGGTTAGCGTAATCCTCGGCTCTATGGCATATTGATCAATCTTAAAATTGCGGTTATCAAATTTAGGATTGGAACTAATGAGTTGATTGACCCCTGTTTTACCACTGAGCTCCAACATAAACGCCCGGGTAATATTCCACCGGCCCCGCAGGTTCCATTCATTCAGCTTGCGGCTCTCATATCCATAGGTAAGCAAGGATTTGCTGCTGTTGCGGGAGTTATTGAAATCGAATCCCCATTTGGGGCTAAAACGGTTATAAGAAAAGGTATTGATGAAAATAGAATTGAGCGTGATAAGCGAGGTATCACTCAGGGGGGCCTTGAAAGGATTAAACTGCACAATACCCCTGGCTATTTCCTTTTTATTGAGTTGCAGGGACGATTGCAGGTTTGCATTGGCCAGCAGTTTTATAAATCCCCTGGCCTTTGTAAGGTCGATCACCGACCTTGGGTTGAGCCCGACCGTGTAATTGAAGGTATTGTAGTTGGCTTTTACAAATTCGTTGGTAGGCGTAAAGATGCGGATGTATTTGGCCTGGTCCTGGAATAAGGCCACCTCAAATTCATTGAGCTGCTGTACGCCGTCATTGTTGTAATCATTCCAGGTATATTCCCCCTGCCCTGCAGGCACTTCCAGGTAGGCATAATCCCGTTTTTGCTCCTGCCCCGCCCCTACTTCATATAATACGTTACCGGTAAGCAATCCCTTCCATTCATTGACCAGGTACTCTGCCCTGCCCAACAGGCTGTTATCAGCTTTCTGCGTGGTTACTTTATCGTTCAGGATAGACAATGTTCTGTAGGTACCATTAAAACGAAACTGGTGCCGTTCATTTTTGAGCAACTCTGCAAAAACATTAATGTTATGACTGCGGTCAGCCGTAGCCAGCTCTTTACCCAAAGGATAGGCATTGGTACGGGTGAAGTAAATGATGCCCCAGCGGTTGGGTTTGGTAACATCCGATTTAACAGATGCCTGAAAGTTCTCAAAGGCGAAACTTTGCGCTAAAACACTATCTGATCGCTTATTATGGATCTCATTATATTCCAGGGAATAATTGAATCCCAGTGTATAGTTTTTCAACCGGGGAAAGGGGCGTGAGATATCAATGGTGGGCCGCCAAAAGTACCCTTTATCGGTCGTGGCATTCACATCCGAATACATAAATACATTATTGAGCCGCCAGCCTTTGATCACCTGGTAATGACTGATCGTATTGCGAATGCCGGTGAAACCAGTACCCCGGTTGTACCGGGTAAACTGGTATTTCAATGAATTGCCTTTAGCATCCACCAATCCGGCCGCACCGGTAATGATGGCTTCATTTTCCGGGGTGGTTTGCAGCGGCAATCCCCAGTCGCGCGTAAACTCTACATTCCTTAACCGCTCCAGTGGTTTGAATTTTGCTTCCACATATTCAAAGCCTCCCTCTGTTATGAGTTGCAGCCCGGCTTTTGAAGCTTTGAATGGCAGGGTATTTTTCAACTGTACCTTACCCGCGTATCCTTTATCATTGCCTTTGTCTTTGGTGGAAAAAGTATTGACATCGTAATTGCTCATGGCCACCTCGGTATTGAGGATGGTATTCTTTGTAACATTATAATCAATCCCAATGCTGATCAGTTGCTGCTTCTTGGGAGTTACCAGCAATACAGCCGGCTCATACTGTCCCTGTAGCTTGCCATCTACCGGCTCCACCCAGCGGTATACTTTTCCATTGGCGCCATTCAGGTCCGGGATGTAATTACCGTTCCCCACGCCCACATCAATAAAGGAAAGGCTGTAACGGGCGCTGTCCGGATGAGTACTGTACACAAAAATGGAGTCGCGGGCAGGCGCACCATTCCAGGTGGTATCAATCTTTTTATACAATATCTTACCGGCGGCAAAGGTATCAAGGGTGGCTGTAGGATAAAATGCTTTGGAGATGCTATCACCTATGGTATTCAGGAACAGCTTTTGTTGCGGGTCGAGCGATTGATTAATGGGTGAACTTTTGGCATCTGCATTGTTAAAAAAACCTACCCGTAGCTTCGCCTTTTCGCCCAGCTTCACTTCATCGGCCAGGTAAAGGTTTGAGTTCAGGTAATTCCTGTCGGCATATTCAAACTCTACCTGTATACGCCTGTCTTTGGTGATCATCCTTTTAGGCGTAAAAGCAATTTCGGCGGTGTTGTAATTGATCACGTAATCCTGGTCTTCCCCCCGCTGCAGCAGTTCGCCATCAATGTATACCCGCTCTGTATTGGCCAGCACCACAAAAAAGAACTCATTATTGGCGCCCGTGAGGCGGTAAGGCCCCTGGTTGCCTTCCTGGCCATTGAATACATTACGGGTAAATTTTCCTTTGGCGATAGAACCGCTCACAAGCAGGTTATTGCTGATGGAAGGTGTTATCTGCGTGGTGGTTTCAAAAGAGATCCCCTGCAGGCGCTTATAGAAGTTGAGGAAATAGCTTTGCTGTTGGCGGATATCAATATCCCCCAGGCTAAGCTGCCAGTTCTTTTTCCTGAATTGCAGGAAGATGCGGTCAAATTCATTCAACTCCTGCGTGGTACCATCCGGCTGGATAGGGATATTATTGTCGGTAATAGCGGCTACAATCTCGATACTATCGGCCAGGAACCCGCTCAACTGCAGGTTGAGGTTAGAAGTTACCACCGCATCCTGGCTATTGCCAAAGGAAATGCCACGCCCGAAACTACCATTGTAATTGATATTGCCGAAGTTGAAGAAGCTTTCTGATTGACTGATCCCTGCATAATTGGGATTAAAAGGTTGCCCGATGAAGTTGTTCATGATACTGTCATAAGGCATCCTGTTGGCCACTGCATTCAGGCGTGCAGGGAATACCCGGTACCAGACCACGAGGGTATCCAGTAAAGGCCTGGATTTCCAGGTGAGCCGGGCATTGACAAAATCCACTGTATACAGGCTATCCGGCGCCCCTAATATGAATACTGTTTTGGGAATAATGCTTACCGTGTCCAGTTGCACCACCGGCTGGTTGGACAATATGATCTTTTTGCGGAGATTAGACAGGGATTTCCCCTGCGGCGCCTGGGCAAAAGCCGGCTGCAGTAAGGGTAAACACAATAAGGCGAGTATCAGGATCCTCCCGACCAACAAAAAGATGCAGTTTCGTTTTTACAGAATCCCCTTCCGGAAAGTGGGCGCCATTTTCCCGGAAAGGCTACCATCACCAAGTCTGCTGATTTTCACTTGCTTAAGCAGTATCAGGCAGACCACCGCTTATAGCGTTTAAAATTAGGATTTTATTGCCTGAACGCAGGCTTTTATGCTGTTTACCAGCACCCGCGAAGTCCGTGCAACGCCGGGGCCGGCAATGCTGTCAACGCTTTACCTTACACACTACACCATGAGAAAAATTGTAACCTGCATCCTCCTTATCACCTTATTCACCAGTTGTGCCCGTTATGCCTATTATCAAAGTCCCCTGCATACCAATACCCATTCTTACAAAACAATACCACTTAAGAGCGAGAACAAGCCTGCGGCTACCTATGCAAGTGTAGCAGTAACTACCGGGGGTGCCAATGAAAAGCTCAAGGACGGTTATGTCGGGGTACTTGGCAGTGGATACAGGGCACATAATTTTGGAAGTTTCCAGGCATTTTATGGCATTTCAGGCTCCTGGGGCAATTATAAGGTTGATTCATTTTTCCGCCACAGCAGGGATAACCCCGGCGGCAACAGGTATGTGGCCAATACCGTCAATGATTCACTGATCAACAGAGAAGCTGGCCGGAAATCCTGGGGTTCTGTAGGCGGCTACGCCGGCATTAATCTTGTTAAATCGTTTCAATCAGGTGGAGAATGGAGGGTATTGGGCGCAGAGGTGTCCTGGACACATGAACTGGGTAATTATTTTGATTTCAGGAGAAAACTGCCCGATACGGCTGCCAACCTGATTGACCGCAGCCGGCATTTCCTGACATTTGCCGTCAGCACTGAGTTCATAGGCAAAATTGATGACGTATCACTTAGCTATAAGATAGCTTGTGGAGGCAGTCTCCGGAAAATGCCAGGATATGACAAACAAGGGAAGCCAACGAATTATACCTCCGACTTCTTATGTCAGACGCTGACGCTTACGTTCAATCGTACAACCTTTTTTGGCCAATGGAATATCGGCACCTATGCAATGGGGTTCCATATTGGGGCCAATATGCGGATCAGCCAATAAAAAAGGCCGGCAAAACGCCAGCCTGTATAGGTTAACAACTTAAAGTTTAACGAACTCCTACTCGCCATTTACCACTTGCCACTCGCGGCTTAAGCTACTTTCAGCTTCCGTGCCTGCTTTTCTTCGAGGTATTCATCGAAGGTCATGAGCTTATCAATAACGCCTGTAGGTGTTAATTCGATAATACGGTTGGCCACCGTTTGCAGGAAGGTATGGTCATGGGAAGTGATCAGCACGATGCCTTTGAAGTTTTCCATGCTTTCGTTGAACGATTGGATGGATTCCAGGTCAAGGTGGTTGGTAGGCTCATCGAGGATCACCACATTAGGGTCCTGCAGCATCATACGGCTGATCATGCAACGTACTTTTTCCCCTCCGCTCAATACAGTGGTTTTCTTCATGATCTCATCACCGCTGAACAGCATTTTACCCAGGAAACCACGCAGGAAAGGCTCATCCACATCTGTTACATGCGGCGGCACATACTGGCGCAGCCAATCCATGAGGTTGAAGTTGCTGGTGAAAAATTCAGAGTTATCATTGGGCAGGTAGGCTTTGGATACGGTGCTGCCCCATTCAAATTTGCCACTGGCAGCAGCCAGTTTGCCATTGATGATCTCGAAGAAAGCAGTTACCGCCATCTGGTCATCGGCCACTACAGCGATCTTATCTCCTTTATTGACCATGAAGTTCACATTGCTGAACAATACACGGCCATCTATTGACGCAGACAGCTTTTCTACATTCAATATCTGGTTACCTACTTCACGCAGTTGCTTAAAGATGATACCCGGATATTTACGGTTGGAAGCCGTAATTTCTTCAATGACCAGTTTCTCCAAAGCTTTCTTACGGGAAGTAGCCTGCTTGGATTTGGAAGCATTGGCACTGAATCGCGCAATGAACTCCATGAGGTCCTTACGCTTTTCCTCCATCTTCTTGTTCTTGTCCCCCTGCTGACGGGCAGCCAACTGGCTGCTCTCGTACCAGAAGGTATAGTTACCGGTATAGATCTTGATCTTTTGACGGTCTACATCCGCTACGTGTGTACATACTGAATCGAGGAAGTGACGGTCGTGCGATACCACGATCACGATGTTCTCGTATTCGGCCAGGAAATTCTCCAGCCAGGAAATGGTTACTACGTCCAGGTTGTTGGTAGGCTCATCGAGGATGAGGATATCCGGATTGCCAAACAACGCCTGCGCCAGCAATACCCGTACTTTGAGCGCACCGCTGATGTCTTTCATCAGGCTCTGGTGCAGTTCTTCTCCTACGCCCAGTTCACTCAGCAAAGTAGCGGCATCACTCTCGGCCGTATAACCACCCATTTCACCAAACTCGCCTTCCAGCTCACCGGCACGGATGCCATCTTCTTCTGTAAAGTCCTCTTTGGCATAAATAGCATCACGGTCCTGCATCACCTTCCACAGTTTGGTATGCCCCATCAGCACTGTATTCAGAACAGTGAAGTCATCAAATGCAAAATGGTTTTGATTTAAAACGGCCATCCGTTCACCGGGCGTGATATCGATTGTGCCTTTATTGGGCTCGATCTCGCCAGACAATATTTTCAGGAAAGTAGATTTCCCGGCGCCATTGGCGCCAATAACACCATAGCAATTGCCTTTAGTGAAAGAAAGGTTTACTTCATCAAACAAAACCCGCTTACCAAAAGAGAGCGTTACATTATTTACTGTGATCATATTTTACAACTGAATTTCAGGGCGCAAAGGTACGATAAAAATAGTTCCGGGTTACGAGTTTCTGGCTCCGGGTTGCTGCCGCGATTTAAACTCTCTGCCAACCTATAGTTGATTGAAAATCAACCTACTTAAAAGGAAAGAGCCGGCCATTGAGCCAGCTCTTTGCCAATTCAGTAAGTATACCAGGCGGAGCAACCCCAAACCCGGAACACGAAACCCGGAATTTTACTCCGTTTTCCCCTCCAGCGCCAACAGGAAGGCATACCGTAAGGCCACCTCTTTCAGGTAGTCAAAGCGGCCCGATGAGCCTCCATGACCGGCTTCCATATTGGTTTTGAGTAACACAATATTGCTATCCGTTTTCAATTCGCGCAGTTTGGCCACCCACTTGGCAGGTTCAAAGTATTGCACCTGGGAATCATGCAACCCTGTGGTGACCAGCAGGTTGGGATAAGCCTTCTTTTCTACATTATCGTAGGGAGAATAAGACTTGATATAGAAGTATTCCGCACTGTCGGCCGGGTTGCCCCATTCCTCATATTCGCCTGTTGTAAGCGGGATACTGGGATCGCTCATGGTAGTGATCACATCTACAAAGGGCACATCGGCCACTACCCCATGCCACAGATCAGGACGTATGTTGGTAATAGCGCCCATCAGCAAACCACCGGCGCTGCCGCCATTGGCATACAGGTGCTCTTTGGTGGTATATTTTTCATTGATCAGGAATTCCGCACAATCAATAAAATCGTAGAAGGTATTTTTCTTTTTAAATAAGTGACCGTCATCATACCACTGGCGTCCCATTTCCTGACCGCCACGTACATGCGCCACTGCATATACAAAGCCACGGTCCAGCAGGCTGATCACATTTCTGTTAAAAGCAGGGAATGAGCTGGAGCCATACGAACCATACGCATACAGCAACAAGGGGTTACCGGCATCTTTCTGCACACCTTTTTTGTACACGAGTGATACCGGCACTTTCACACCGTCGCGGGCAGTAGCCCATAAACGCTCTGAGGTATAGTCTTCTTTCTTAAAGCCACCCAGTATTTCAGTCTGTTTCTTGAGCTCCTTCTGTTGGGTATCCATATTATAATCATAGATGGAAGCAGGGGTAGTCATAGATGTGTAAGAAAGGCGCAGCACATTGGTATTGAAATCAGGATTTACATTCACAAATGCTGTATAAACAGGCTCATCAAATTTCACATAGAAATCCTTCTTGTCGGTCTGGTTAATAATACGCAACTGGTTCAACGCATCTTTCACTTCTCCCAGCACCAGGTGGTTTTTAAATACCGTCAGGCCAGACAGGTAAACATCTTTACGGTGTGGTATTACTTCTTTCCAGTTCTCTTTGCCCGTCTTCCCTTCCGGCGTTTCCATCAGCCTGAAGTTGGGCGCCTCCCAATCCGTAAGCACATAGAACTTATCGTTGAAATGCTCCACGCTGTATTGAAGCTTCTCCTGCCGGGGCTGGAATATTTTGAAGGCGCCGGTTGGTGCGGCAGCTTCCAGCAGGCGGTATTCTGTAGACACCTGGTTCATATCCGAAACAATACCTATATACTTTTTGGACTTGCTGCGGAATAGCCCCATATAGAAGCGGTTGTCTTTTTCTTCATATACCAGCACATCCTGTTTGGGATCGGTGCCCAGTACATGGCGCCAAACCTGGTAGCCCAATAAAGTGGTAAGGTCCTTTTTAATATAAAAGATCGTCTTGTTATCCGACGCCCAGGCAAGATCGCCGCCTTCTACATTGGGAATTATTTCGGGATAGATGCTGCCTGTTTGCAGGTTTTTGAATTGCAGGCCATATAAGCGACGGCTTACAGAGTCTACTGTAAACGCCAGCAATTCATTGTTATCACTTACCGACCTGCCGCCAATGGAATAGTATTTGAATCCTTCGGCCATCTTATTCTGGTCCAGTATGATCTCTTCCGGCGCTTCCAGGGTTTCTTTCTTCCGGCAATAGATGGGATATTGCTTCCCTTCTTCAAAACGGGAGTAATACCAGTAACCATTGTCCTTATACGGCAATGATTCATCTTTTTCCTTGATACGGCCTTTCAGTTCGGCAAAGAGCTTTTCCTGGAAAGCTTTGGTGCCCGACATCATGGTGTCCAGGTAAGCATTCTCCGCTTTCAGGTAATCCAGTACTTTCTGGTTCTCGCGCTGGTTCAGCCAGTAATAATCATCTACCCGGGTATCGCCATGCACTTTAAATTCTTTGGGGTTCTTTTCGGCAAGCGGCGTTTTAATATCCTTAGGCCATTGATATGGTTGCATAGTTGTTGAAGGTTGATTACAGGCTGTGAGCCATAGCGCTAACAGCAACAGACATAGATTTTTCATGCAGCGATTGTTTAATAGCCTTAAAATACTGATTCTGCCATCAAGTATTGCTGCCTTTGGTGTAAAGGGTAAAAATTCAAGGGAAATGGGTAAGATCAAGCGGTAGCCTCAGCCAGCAGGCTTTCTACATTGAGCCGCGCTGTTACCATCTGGAGATTCCCGGCCCCATCGAGCGGCCATTGTTCTTTTGGTTTATCCCAATACAGCTCTACCCCATTCCCATCCGGATCGTCCAGGTAAATAGCCTCGGATACGCCGTGATCCGACATACCGGTCAACGGATACCTGGCGGCTATCAATCTTTTGAGGATAATGGCCAGGTCTTTACGGGTGGGATACAGGATGGCCGTATGATATAAGCCGGGGGCATTTTGCGGCGCCGGAGGGGCATTACGACTATGCCAGGTATTCAGGCCAATATGGTGGTGGTAACCGCCCGCTGATATAAAAACAGCCTGGGCGCCATAACGTTGTATGACCTCAAATCCCAGCAGGTCACGATAAAAAGCAAGGGACTTATCTATATCAGACACTTTTAAATGCACGTGACCGATACGGGTTTGAGCAGGTACTTTGTATTCCATTAGCTAAAATAACAACAATCGACTATTAAAAGTTGAGGCACAAAAAAACCGGCCATAGGGCCGGTTTGCATCAATTTATACAGTGTGGACGCTTATTTATCAATAGTAAGGCCGGCCCGCAGGTACTCAGTGTTAAGACGGGCAATGTTGCTGATGGAGATCTCTTTGGGGCATACCGCTTCGCAGGCGCCGGTATTGGTACAACCACCAAATCCTTCTTTGTCCATCTGTGCAATCATATTAATGGCGCGGTCTTTACGCTCCGGATTACCCTGCGGCAATAAGGCGAGGTGGCTTACTTTGGCCGATACAAAGAGCATGGCAGAACTGTTCTTACAAGCTGCGACACAGGCGCCGCAACCGATACAGGCCGCATTCGCAAATGCCAGGTCGGCTTTATCCTTATCAATCGGAATAGCATTGGCGTCAACCGGGTTACCGGTATTCACGGAAATATAACCACCAGATTGAATGATGCGGTCAAAGGCACTACGGTCTACCATCAGGTCCTTGATCACCGGGAAAGCTTTGGCCCTCCAGGGTTCAACCACAATGGTATCGCCGTCTTTATAGGCCCGCATGTGCAACTGGCAGGTAGTATTGGCTTGCCAGGGACCATGTGGGCGGCCATCAATATACATGGAGCAGGCGCCACAAATACCTTCCCGGCAGTCATGGTCAAAAGTAATAGGGTCTTTTCCGTCACGGATAAGCTCTTCATTCAATACATCAAACATCTCCAGGAAAGACATTTCCGAAGAAATATTCTTTACCTGGTAGGTTTCAAATTGTCCCCTGTCATCTTTATTCTTCTGTCTCCAGACCTTGAGGGTCAGGTTCATGTTATAATGCTCCATAGTATTGTATTAAAATGCCGGGTATAAATGTCTTTCTTTTGATTATTTGTAGGAACGCTGACTTGGTTTAGCTACTTCAAACTCCAGCGACTCTTTATGCAATTGCCAGTCACTCTCCCCTTTGAATTCCCAGGCAGCAGCATACTGGAAGTTATTGTCATCCCGCTTAGCTTCGCCTTCTTCGGTTTGTGACTCTTCCCGGAAGTGACCGCCACAGCTTTCCCGGCGATTCAGTGCATCTTTACACATGAGCTCGCCCAGTTCAATAAAATCAGCCACACGGTTGGCCTTATCCAGTTCAGGATTCATTTCATTGACATTACCAGGTATGCGTACGTCACTCCAGAATTCTTTTTTCAGTTGTTGTATTTCTACAATGGCTTCCTGCAATCCTTTTTCATTACGGGCCATGCCACATTTGTCCCACATGATCTTTCCGAGGCGCTTATGGAAGCTCTCTACCGTTTGCTTTCCTTTAATACTCATCAGCTTTTCAATACGTGTTCTTACCTCTTTCTCTGCTTCTTCAAAACCTGCGTGGGTGGTAGGGATCGCTTTGGTACGGATCTCATCGGCCAGGTAATTACCAATGGTATAAGGAATAACAAAATAACCATCGGCCAGTCCCTGCATCAGGGCAGAAGCGCCCAGGCGGTTGGCGCCGTGATCACTGAAATTGGCTTCGCCCAAAGCATACAGCCCCGGTACAGTAGTCATCAGCTCATAATCCACCCACAGGCCACCCATGGTATAGTGAACGGCGGGATAGATACGCATCGGTACTTCATACGGGTTTTCACCGGTAATCTTTTCGTACATATCGAAGAGGTTACCATATTTTTCTTTTACTACTGCTACGCCCTGTTTACGCACTACCTCTGCGGATGGGTTCTCAATGCCCAGCTTACGGCACTCGATCTTTCCATAACGCTCAATGGCCGCTGCATAGTCAAGGTATACAGCCTGTTTGGAAGTACCTACACCATAACCGGCATCGCAACGTTCTTTGGCAGCCCTGGAGGCTACGTCACGCGGAACCAGGTTACCAAAGGCGGGATACCTTCTTTCGAGGTAGTAATCCCTTTCCTCTTCCGGTATCTCACTGGGTTTGCGGTTGTCCCCCTGTTTCTTGGGCACCCAGATACGGCCATCATTACGCAAGCTCTCCGACATGAGCGTGAGCTTGGACTGGTGATCGCCGCTCACCGGTATACAGGTGGGGTGAATTTGTGTATAGCAGGGATTACCGAAGAAAGCGCCCTTCCGGTGTGCTTTCCAGGCAGCCGTTACATTACTGCCCATGGCATTGGTAGAGAGATAGAAAACGTTGCCATAGCCACCGCTGCACAGCAATACAGCATGACCAAAGTGGCGTTCCAGCTCACCTGTTACCAGGTTCCTGGCAATAATACCCCTGGCCTTGCCGTCAATGGTTACCACTTCCAGCATTTCATGGCGGGAGTATTGTATCACATTACCCAATGCCACCTGGCGCTCCAGTGCCTGGTAGGCGCCTATCAATAATTGCTGACCGGTTTGCCCGGCAGCATAAAAAGTTCTTTGTACCTGTGTTCCACCGAAGGAACGGTTGCTCAGCAAACCACCATATTCACGGGCAAAAGGAACACCTTGTGCCACGCACTGGTCAATAATATTAGCGCTCACCTCTGCCAGGCGATGCACATTCCCTTCACGGGCGCGGTAGTCGCCACCTTTAATGGTATCATAAAATAAACGGAATACAGAGTCACCATCATTCTGATAGTTCTTGGCAGCATTGATACCACCCTGCGCGGCAATGGAGTGCGCCCGGCGGGGGGAATCCTGGAAACAGAATGTTTTCACCTTATAACCCAGCTCTCCGAGAGCTGCTGCTGCTGAAGCGCCCGCCAATCCGGTACCAATGATAATGATCTCAAGGCTGCGCTTATTGGCCGGGTTTACCAGCTTACAATGGCCTTTATAATCTGTCCACTTGAGCTCTAAAGGACCGGCTGGGATTTTTGAATTCAACATATAACCAGTTTATGGTTTTAAATGTATCCGGAGCAGAACTCCGGAGTAATTTTTTGTTTGCTTAGTTCTGTAAACCTATCCACTGAAAATGCATGCTGATGGGCATGAGGGCAAATACCAATGGTATCAGGATGGAAAATCCAAGGCCAACACCATGAAGCAGGGCCAGGTAACGCTTGTTGTATACACCCAGTGTCCTGAAAGCACTCTGGAAGCCATGTGCCAGGTGATAGGCCAGGGAAATACATCCCAATACATACAAAATAACATACAAAGGGTTCTCAAATGTCAGCATCATTCTGCCAAACATATCATGGTGCTCAGGATTATAAGAAGCTTCGGGCAAACCCGTAATACGGGAAGGCACCCAGAATTGAGAGATGTGCATAATGAGGAACAGCAATAACAAGGTGCCGAGCAAAGCCATGGAACGGCTATACCATTTGCTGCCTTTGTTGCCCATCGTCTTTTGATACCCTACCCCACGGCGACTGCGATTTTGTACCTCTACTAAATATCCCTGTACTATATGTAGGATGATAAACGCAAACAGACCAATTTCCGCAGCACGGATCACCCAGCTTGAGCCCATAAAGTGAGCTGCCCGGTTAAACATTTCTCCATCATCTGTAGGGTCGAACAGGTCGGCAAATATGCAGGCATTGATCCCCGCATGCACAACCAGGAATAGGATCAGAAAAATACCCGTTAAGCTCATTACCAGTTTCTTACCAATGGAGGACGTAAAGAGGGCAGACCATTTCATCTATTAGTATTTATTTCCTTTTAGCCAGATGGAACTGCGTTTCATCTGTTAATATTATTTAGTTGTCTGGCGAAGTCTCAGGATGCGATAAGGCTTCATCATGAGGCATATTGATCTATTTGACTGCAATTCGACCGCAAAAATAACGCAGCAAGGTGAAATATCATATTTCGGTAAAAAATTTCCTGATATTATATAAATCATGGCAATCATTTCGTTATGTCGGGTGGCGTTTACACATTTTATGATGTATATAATTTTTTCTACTGCAATAATGACACATTAACCAATGGGTAACAATAAGCTGTTCATTGCCGGTTTCCGCTTCACTTTTCCCCTGTACTTCTTGCACTTATTGTAAAATTGTTATCTTAGCCCCCTTAAAATTGACCTAATGAAGCAAGAAGAGGATTTTGAGGCCAATCTGGCAGGAGAAGAAGGGCAAAGTGAAGAGACAAAGAGCAGTTGGTTCAAAAGGATCAAGAAGGGAATTCTGACCAGTACCGCCGAAAAAAAAGAAACACCTGAAGGGCTCTGGAGTAAATGCCCGGAATGCGGGTATATATGTACCGTCACCGAGCTCCGGGAAAATATATTCGTTTGTCCCAAATGCAGTTACCACCACCGTATTGGCAGCTCCGAATACTTCGATGTCATTTTCGATGAAGACCAGTATGAGATCCTGTTTGAAAATATCCGCTCCAAAGACTTCCTGCACTTTACCGATCTGAAGTCATACGATAAACGCCTGCAGGAAACCTGGGCCAAGACCGATATTACCGATTCTATCCGCGTGGGCAAAGGCAAAGTGAAGTCGCTGGACCTGGTGATAGGCTGTATGGATTTTGAATTCATTGGCGGTTCGCTGGGCAGTGTAATGGGAGAACGGATCTCCCAGGCGGCAGACCTGTGCCTGAAACATCATATTCCACTAATGATTATCTGTAAATCGGGTGGCGCCCGTATGATGGAGAGTGCTTTCTCCCTGATGCAACTGGCCAAGGTATCGGGCAAGCTGTCGCAACTTACCGATGCCGGTATTCCTTATATCTCTTTACTGACCGATCCCTCTTTCGGAGGTATTTCGGCATCCTTTGGTATGCTGGGCGACCTGAATATTGCGGAGCCTGGTGCCCTCATCGGCTTTGCCGGCCCCCGTGTAATCAAGGAAACGATCAAGAAAGACCTGCCCGAAGGCTTCCAGCGCAGTGAATTCCTGCTGGAACATGGCTTCCTCGATTTCATCGTACATCGTAAGGAGCTAAGGGATAAACTGGCTACTGTACTTTCATTGTTTAAAAATTAGAAAAGAATATAGAATTCAGAATCCAGCATCCAGAATGCTGCTGTTCAGGCTTTCCTATTCTGGATGCTGAATTCTGGCTCCTGAATTCTTGTTTTCCCCATGTCAGAAATTCGCAATAAATCGGCCTATCATGAGTATTTCATCGAAGACAAGTACGATGCAGGACTTGTATTGATGGGTACAGAGGTGAAGTCATTACGGGAAGGCCGGGCCAGCTTCAACGACAGCTACTGTTATTTTCAGAAAGGTGAAATGTGGATCAAAAGTCTGCATATAGCCGAATATTCCCATGGAATAGGCAACAACCACAACCCCGTACGGGAAAGGAAATTATTATTACAGAAGAAGGAATTACGCAAGATCGAGGCAAAAGTAAAAGAGAAAGGATATACCATTGTTCCCCTTCGCATCTTCTTTAATGAGGGAGGATTGGCCAAGATGGAAATAGGCCTGGGCAAGGGTAAAAAACTGTATGATAAGCGGGAAACCATTAAACAGCGGGATACCGACCGTGAAATGAAACGGCACCTGAAGTAGGAAGCCGGACGTCTGAAGTCCGATACTTTATTGTCAGCACGTTTTACTTCCCGCAACAACCTTTTGACGTAAGCCCCCTTCTTCCACCAGCTTCAAACTTCAGGCCTCCGGCTTCAGCCCTCCGTTTCTGGCTTGATTTTTTCTCCTTAATTTCACGTATGCTGAAAAACACACTCCTCCTGTTATCACTTTTGGCTGCCCATGGCTTGGGTGCACAAACAGTTACCGGCTCCTGGTTTGGCAGGGCCGATGTAGTGGCGCAGGGCAATCAAAATAATTACCTCACAGAATTCATCCTTAAACAAAAAGGCAATGAGGTAGAAGGTATTTTCGGTTATTATTTCAAGGACAGCTACCAAAGCTTTTTTATACGCGGCACTTATAATAAAAGCACGCGGGCCGTGCATATTCCCAACCTGGCCATGTTTCATTACAGTTCCAATACACGTAATGGAGTGGAGTGCCCCATGAACTTTTCCGGTACACTGATGGTAAGCCAGGCGCAAAGCTCTTTGAAGGGCTCTTTCATAACAGAGCCCAGGTACAAGTATACCTGCCCGGAAATACGCGTAAATTTTACGTTGGACAATGAAGCGCCTCAGACGGATGTAGCCTTGGGCAATACCACCCCGGGCCGGAAGTTCTGGAAGCCCCAGCAGGAAGATGTGATCGTTTCCAACACGCCCGAAAACAAACCCGTAACCGCTACAGCCGTACTCACGCCCGACTCCCTGGTATTAAAACCAACTACCATAGAAGAAACGGCCAGCAATAGCCTGCTGGCAAAATTTGAAAGCAGGAAAAACATTTATAGCCAGGAGCTGGAGATAGAAGGTGATTCCATACGGGTGAGCTTTTACGATAATGGCGATGTTGACAATGATACCGTAAGCGTATTATTGAATAAATCACCCATACTGGTCAGCCAGGAATTAACCGCCAGGGCCCTGACCATTTATATTGCACTGGACGATAAGAAACCGGTAAGCGAACTGGGCATGATGGCTGAAAACTTAGGCAAATATCCCCCTAATACTGCCCTTATGGTAGTAACGGATGGCATTCATCGCTATGAAATGTATCTCTCCAGCAGCCTTACGCAAAATGCGGTAGTGCGGCTACGTAAAAAGAAGAAGAGTTAAGACCTCCGAAAGAATCTTATAATAAAACGAGCGGGGTACTTTTAGAAAGTACCCCGCTCGTTTTATGTAATTTATCAGAACTGTATTATGTGTTTAAAACAGCTCTGGCTGATCAGTATCTTTTTCTTTGATCTCCTTCATCGCCCATTCAAACTCGGTGCTCTTGGTGAAATCCGCCAGCTTATTACCCACAGCTTTCCAGCCCATCACTTCCACAAAACCATGGATCTTGATCTTCTGGGTACGTGCCTGTGCGCCACGGCCCGATTTAATGGTCACGATGGGTTCAGGGTGAGTGGTTACGGCTTCCAGGTAGTTCCCCTCTCCTTCCTTGATAAACATAAACCGGTTGTTCAGCGTGGTCGTTTCAATCTTGAAACGTTTTATATTGAACTGCTGCTTATCATTATCCAGGTAAATGGCCGTAACGATCTTCTCCGGATCAAATTTTTCAATTTCCACTACCTGCTCCACATCAAACTTCTTGGTAAGCTCCTGGTCGGTAATTTCATAAGTACCGTCGTGGTACATTACCAGCAACCTGTCGTCGGGCTGGAAGCTGCCGAGGTACTCCCCTTTGTTCTCTGTGCTTAAGCGGCCAAACTGATCATCGAACCAGAGCTTCTTACCACCCAGGGTAGAACGTCCGGCCTCTTTAAACTTAACGCTCTTGATAGGATACTTCGTCACCTGGTTGCCCATGCTGCTACGGTTCTTGATCTCCAGCTCTTCAAAGGCAAATTCAATCTCTTTATGGCGGGCAGAACTGTTGGGATTCAATGTAATTTTTACGATCTCTGCCTCTCCGTTGGGGTTGGCTGTGAAATAATGCACTTTGCTCTTTTCATCGCCTTTGGTAAGATCGTATTCTTTATCCCTGGTGATACCGGTTACATTAAAGCGCTTGGCATAGCTGACACCCGATTTACTATCTACATAGATCATGTTGTAGGTAGTGCGCTCATCGTTCTTCTGGAAGAGCGCCACATGGATAATATCTTTACCAATAAAGGCTTTATCCGCCACCTTCACGATCTTCATCTTACCGCTTTTGGTAAACACGATGATATCGTCCAGCGCCGAACAGTCAGCTACAAATTCATCTTTCTTCAAACCCGAACCCACAAATCCATCGGAACGGTTCACATAGAGCTTGATATTGGCAATGGCCACCTGTTTGGCCTGGATGGCTTCAAACAGCTTGATCTCTGTTTTACGCTCCCTGCCTTTACCATATTTCTTCTGCAGGTTTTCATAATAGGCCACCGTAAAATCAACCAGGTTATTCAGGTCATGTTTCACCTGTTTGATCTCTTTTTCCAATCCTTTGATCTGCTCATTCAGTTCATCAATATCCAATTTATAGATACGGCGTACCGGTTTCTCCGTGAGCTTCACAATATCTTCCCGGGTAATCTCACGCCGCAATTGCTTTTTGAAAGGCACAAAGGCTTTATCAATAGCCAGCAGTACTTTATCCCAGGTTTCATGTTTCTTCTCCAGCTCTTTATAGATCTTTTCTTCAAAGAAGATCTTTTCCAGCGACGTGTAATGCCATTTCTCCTGCAGTTCACCCAGCTTGATTTCCAGTTCCCGCTTCAGCAGGTCCTTGGTTTTGTCTACCGACAGGCGGAGGAGTTCATATATACCCAGAAACTGCGGTTTGTGATCCACAATCACACAGGCATTGGGTGAAATACTCACTTCACAGTCGGTGAAGGCATACAAGGCATCAATGGTAATATCGGGCGAAATGCCAGGCGCCAGGTCTACCTGTATCTCTACTTCAGCGGCTGTATTGTCTGTTACTTTTTTAATCTTGATCTTTCCCTGGTCGTTGGCCTTTACAATGGAGTCCATCAACTGGGCAGTGGTAACGCCATAAGGTACATCTCTGATAGCCAGGGTCTTTTTATCCAGCTCTTCAATATGCGCACGCACCCTTACTTTTCCGCCACGTTTGCCTTCATTGTAATTGGAGGCATCAATCATACCACCGGTCTGGAAGTCGGGCAACAGCTCAAACTTCTTTCCCCGCAGGTACTTAATGGCAGCATCTATCAGTTCATTGAAATTATGCGGCAATATTTTAGTAGCCAGTCCCACAGCGATACCTTCAGCACCTTGTGCCAGCAGCAGGGGAAACTTCATAGGCAGCGTTACCGGCTCATTCTTACGGCCATCATAGCTTAATGCCCAATCAGTAGTTTTGGCATTGAAAGCTACATCCAATGCAAATTTGCTGAGGCGCGCTTCAATATACCTGGCAGCCGCTGCATCATCACCGGTACGTACATCACCCCAGTTACCCTGGGTATCGATCAACAGGTCTTTTTGTCCCATATTAACCAGGGCATCACCAATACTGGCATCGCCATGCGGATGGTATTGCATGGCCTGCCCGATGATATTGGCCACTTTATTGTAACGGCCATCATCCATTTCTTTCATGGCGTGCAGGATACGCCGTTGTACGGGTTTCAACCCATCTTCTACCGCAGGTACCGCTCTTTCAAGGATCACATAAGATGCATAATCCAGGAACCAGGTCTTGTACTGACCGGTTAACCCACTGTCAAGATTAAATGCCTGTTCGTTTATTTTTGATTTTGCCATAGATAATGTTATTTAATTTTTTTACCGGCAGTTTCCCGGCCATTCTGGTAAAGGATCACTTTCTCTACTTTCCCTTCTGCTCCCTTTACAAATTCCAATTGTGCATCCACTACTTTCAAAAAGAATTTGGCAGGTGATTCCGCAAACAATTCCACTTCCTGCTGTCCCGTGGCCTGTGCTACGAGATTGCCATTCTTCAACCACACCACCAGTTTGAAAGTGGGCGCCAGTTCATATTCACCTACATATTGTTGCAGCACAGCCGTGTCTACTGTGATGACTTTTCTTTCTTTCGGCAATTCATAAGGCCTGTTGTTCAGGATAGATAAAATGGCCTTGTTGATATTGTCCAGCGTGCTGGTATTCATATTGCACAGCAATACCACACAGGCATCGTCGGACGGTATGCGGGCTAAATTGGTATTGAAGCCAAAGATGCCTCCTCCATGTTGCACCACTCTTTTACCAGATACGGTATCTATAAACCAGCCGTAACCGTAATTATTTTTGAAGGGTGTATAGGCTTTTTCCAGGGAAGCGGGTTTGAGGACCGTATTTTTCATCAACCCCTTATGCCACTGCCACAGATCGTTTACGGTTGAATAAATGGCCCCGGCAGCATAGGAGACGGATGAATCGACAATCCCCGCTGTTATTTTCGCCTTTTCGGTGTACATAGTGTAACCAGTGGCTTTATTCAGATCGGCCAGGTGGGCAAAGTCAAAGCCGCTATGCGTCATACCCAGTGGATTGAAAATACGTTCCCGTACCACCTGCTCATAGGGCTTGCCGGCCACCTTTTCAATAATATATCCCAGCAGCATATAGCCGGAATTACTGTAGTTCCATTTAGTGCCCGGTTCAAAATCCAGCGGCTTGTCTTTAAACAGCGCTATGATCTTTTCGGACGTGGCTGGTTTGACGGCCTCACTGCTCATAAACTTACCGTCATTGGTATAGTTGAAAATACCGGAGGTATGTGTTAACAGGTGCTCAATGGTGATCGTATCAGCCCCTGGCAGGCCCGGAAAGTATTTGCTCAGCTTATCCTGCACCGACAGCTTTTTCTGTTCCTGTAACTGCAGGATGATAGTAGCTGTAAACTGTTTGGTAACAGAGCCCAACTGGTAAATGGTGTTCACATCGTTGTAGGTACTATCCTTAACGCTTTTAAAACCGTATCCTTTACTGAACACTACCTGCCCTTTGTTAACCACCAGCACCGTTCCATTGAACTTGTACAGGCGTACATAGGTCGTTAGCAGCTCATTGATCTTATCGGCATCGGTTTGGGCGGAGGCTGTATGGCTACTGCAGGCAAACTGCAGTATCACCACGATGACCAGCCATACTTTCTGTTTCATGATATGCTTAAGCATTGGTTGTTTCTGCAGCTTGCGCTTGCGCCTGCTTGCCTTTCACTTCAAAATCCTTCATATTCTTTACCTCTCCCTGCACATCAAATTCGCCGGTAGCCAATAAGGTTTTCAGGCGCCATAATAAATAAGCATCGCCGGTGGTTTGCTTGTTCTTGTGCAGGAACTGATGAATGACTTTAGAGGCTTTCTGCCAGTCGCCGGTGATATATTTTTTCAGGTCGGCATCATAATAGCTATAATCCTGCTGCCCCAGTTTTTTACCCCCTTCCAGCAGGCGCACGCCTTTATCTTCCTGCTGAAGCTTAGCCCACTCATCCGGGTCTACTTCAAATTCACTGAGGGTAATGGGGCGGGCCAGTTTTTTGGCCTTCAGGAATTCTTTGGGTGGAATAACACTCAGCCACTCCGGATAGAAGATCAGCCCTTTTTCATTGATAAAAGGCAGGTTATTGAGATACAGGATATATATCCTGCCCTGAAACTCCTTTAACTGGCTCATAAGCCAGTAATAACCGCTTACATCATGTTTATTCTGGGCAGCCCAAACCCATACGATCTCAGCCGGTTCATTCCTCAACCGTTCTGTCAGTTCGGTTACCAGTTTATTATCGTCCACTTCTCCTGTATCCACTTTACCGGCATAATCGCCACCGGCCAGCACATCGCGCCACCATTGCCTGCGGGCTTCAATGCCTTCGGCTGTATAAATACCGGCCAGCGGCCCTACTGCATAGTCATCTTTTACCTGCCACACCTCTCCCTGCAGGGTTTCATCCAGCTCAATGGCCTTTTTCAGGACATCTACATCAGCTTCATTAAAAACTATATGGATCATTACTAGAATTTTTTATGCTGGTGACTACTACCCAATCCTTACGCCTTCTTTTCCTCTTCTTCTTCTACCAGGTCCAGTTCTACCTTCAGGTTGTCAATAATAAATTCCTGGCGCTCCTGGGTATTTTTGCCCATGTAGTATTCCAGCAGTTGCTGAATATGCTCACCTTGTTCAATGATCACCGGCTCCTTGCGCATTTCAGGACCAATAAAGCGGGCAAATTCGTCGGGCGATATTTCACCCAACCCTTTAAAGCGGGTGATCTCCGGTTTGCCGCCCAGCTTTTTAATGGCAGCCTGCTTCTCCCCTTCATCATAACAATAAATAGTTTCCTGTTTATTACGCACCCTGAACAAAGGCGTTTCCAGGATGTATACGTGCTGGTTCTTTACCAGGTCGGGGAAGAATTGCAGGAAGAAAGTCATCAGCAACAGGCGGATGTGCATACCATCCACATCGGCATCCGTAGCGATCACAATATTGTTATAACGCAACCCTTCATATCCTTCTTCAATGTTGAGGGCATGTTGCAACAGGTTGAACTCTTCATTCTCATACACCACTTTCTTGGTAAGTCCGAAACAGTTCAGGGGCTTACCACGTAAGCTAAATACCGCCTGCGTTTCTACCTGCCGGGCTTTGGTAATAGAACCGCTGGCCGAATCACCTTCCGTAATAAAGATGGTGCTTTCTTTCTGCTTTTCCGCAATGGTATCCTTGTCTTTACCTGTAGCTTCATCATTCAGGTGGAAACGGCAATCACGCAGCTTCCGGTTGTGCAGGTTGGCTTTCTTGGCACGCTCATTGGCCAGTTTCTTAATACCAGCCAGTTCCTTGCGCTCACGCTCACTCTGCTCAATACGTTTCTTCAATGCCTCGGCAGTAGTGGGATTACGGTGCAGGAAGTTATCCAGCTCTTTGGAGAGGAAATCTCCTATAAAGTTCCGCATGGTAGGACCGCCGTCATATACTACCTGGGAGCCCAGTTTTGTTTTGGTCTGGCTTTCAAATACAGGTTCCTGTACACGAACAGAGACTGCCGCACAGATACTGGCGCGGATATCCGCTGCATCATAATCTTTTTTAAAGAAGTCCCGGAGGGTTTTTACATATCCCTCCCGGAAAGCCGCCAGGTGCGTACCCCCTTGCGTGGTGTATTGGCCGTTGACGAATGAATAATATTCTTCGCCATATTGGTTTTCGTGGGTGATGGCCACTTCTATATCCTCTCCTTT
The DNA here is from genome assembly GCF_011759375.1 of Paraflavitalea devenefica. Lineage (NCBI taxonomy): Bacteria > Pseudomonadati > Bacteroidota > Chitinophagia > Chitinophagales > Chitinophagaceae > Paraflavitalea > Paraflavitalea devenefica. The sequence goes on from NZ_JAARML010000004.1 coordinate 597,260, forward strand.
GAGGTGGATAACGGGATAGCGCAGCTCATCTTCATTGGTTTTGCGTTGCAGTAGGTCCAGCAAACCGTTCTTACTCACATATTTTTTACCGTTCAGGTTAATTACCAGCCCGGCATTGAGGTAACAATAGTTCCAGAGCTGCCCATCGAGGTATTCATGAATAAAATGGAAGTTCTTGAATACGGTATCATCGGGAATAAAAGTGACCAGGGTGCCATTCTCTTCAGAAGACTTCACTTCCTTATGCTCTTTTACCAGTACGCCCCGTTCAAATTCAGCCGTTTTTTCCTTTCCTTCCCGGAAGGCAGTTACTTTGAAATAATGGCTAAGGGCATTCACCGCTTTGGTACCCACACCGTTCAACCCTACACTCTTCTGGAAAGCCTTACTGTCGTATTTGGCGCCTGTATTGATCTTGCTCACTACATCCACCACTTTACCCAGGGGAATACCACGACCATAATCGCGGATGGTAACGGTTTTACCTTCTATGGTAATCTCCACGTTCTTACCATATCCCATCGTGTGCTCGTCAATACAGTTATCAATAACTTCTTTTATTAATACATAGATCCCGTCATCCGGACTGCTGCCATCGCCCAGCTTACCGATATACATACCAGGGCGCAGGCGGATATGCTCCCGCCAGTCAAGACTACGTATCGATTCTTCGGTGTAATCAAAAAGATTGCTGTCTTTTTCTTTTGCCATATTTCCATTCCACCATCAGCGGCGGGGTCATTTTTTGGTTATCAACTTAGGTTTTCTATATAGTATTGGTTATAAACTACTTATGGTTTATACCATAGGTTCTGCCTGCCAAGTGTTCTATAATAAGGGGGCTGATTTTCAAGGCATAGCAAGCCTTAAACGATCATTTCCCCTCCCGTTGTATGACAGGCCGGGCTTTTTCCGGAACGGGCAAATATAGGAAAAGCGCTTCAGAAGGTGTTTGCGGGAAATATTAACGATTTGTGGAAAAAAGGGATTGATGATGAACAATTTGCGCAGTTACCGCCCATTATATGAGAAAACCCGGCTTCCGGGATCAATATTCCGGGGAAGCCGGGTTGTTCTCTATTTACAAGATAACCAATTACCTGTTTTTGATCACTTTCTGCGTAACCGTTTTATCCGTGTACACCACCCTTACCAGGTACAAGCCATTGGCAAAGGGGCTCAGGTCAAAGTCGTACCGGGTACCGCCACCGTTACCCACACGTCTTTCTGCCACCTTCTGACCAGCGGCATCAAAAATGGCGATCCCCCTCAGCTTGGTAGGATTGGGATAAAACTGAACGCTCAGCGCCCCTGTAGTAGGGTTGGGCGTTACCAGCAGTCCCTTTTCCCGCAGATTGGGATTAACCACCAGCGTATATAGATTAATATCATCGAGGTAGATATTATTCTCGAACTCCGAACTATTGAGGAAGGCAAGCATAATAGGCTGGTTGCCGATATAAGGCGTAAGATTAACAGAATCCTTACGCCATTCGCTGGCAAGCGGAACAAAGGAAGTAGTAATGGCCGTTTGCCGCGTAATGAGTGAGCCGCCCCATTTTTTATACAGGCTGGTATACGTATTACCGCAGTCGGTACTTACCAGCACCTGTAAAGTGTCCCATACATTATTGGCGGTGCCCGGTGCCGTTTGCACGGCCGCTGCTACCTGGAAGGTAAGGAAAGCAGAATCTGCTGCGCCAATGCTCACCTGCGGCAGCCGGAGATAATCCTTAGGACCATTCTGTTCATACTGCAGGTTGCGCATAACGACGGAAGCATTGCCCGTTTTGGCAACACCGGTTACCCGTTCCCAGGTAAAGTAATTGTCGGGATTTACAATATCCCAGCCCTGCGGCGGGAAAGTAGTGCCTTCAAAGCTTTCCGTGAGCGGTGGCGTTACCGGGGGATAATACTCAAAAGTGGAAGTGAGTGTATCATTCGTTAATTCGCCGTCTATTGAACCATTCGGATTGGTCACATATATTTTCAGGGTGTGTTTGCCGGCAGTTACTGTAATATTATTGAGCGTTATATCAGCAGTAGCACGGCTGACCAGCGATCCTGTCCATTGTGTAAGCACTGCCGTACCACCATCTACGCTGGCATAGATAGTAGCAGCAATGAGAGTCTGCACACCGAGGTTGCGCAAGGTAATGGACGGGGCAAAAGTGGCATCGCAAACACGGCTTGCCGGCTGATTGATACTCCGTAAAGAAGCATTTATGTCTTTCAGTACTACAGGATCGGCGCCATTGGAGGTAAGCAGGGATGCACGGAAAGTCGTAACAGCTTCTTCCATCCGGATAGCCTGTTCTTTGGTAAACATAATCATACAGGCATCATCTGTATAGTCCATATAGTTTTGATACATGAAACCGGGAGCAGCGGTGGCACAGGCGTCGGTAAGCACCACGCCATTGGGACAGCCGCCTGTCTGGTCAGCCTGGTTAGGCGTATCATCCACTTCATCACTGCCTGTGCAGGCGCCATCATCATCGCCCCAGATATGGTACAGGAAAAGGTAGTGGCCGGTTTCATGGGTAAGGGTACGTCCTTTATTATACGGTGCAGCGGTGCCACCTGGCATGCTGCGATATAATATGACGACTCCCTGTTCCTGCGCTACACTCCCACCGGGAAAAGTAGCATATCCCAGGATACCGCCGGAGATATTGGTAACCCATATATTCAGGTAGCGGGTAGGGTCCCAGGCATCAGCTCCGCCAGAGGCGCTGTAT